>NZ_JAPDPJ010000009.1 GCF_026013605.1 Plebeiibacterium sediminum | reverse complement strand
GGGGGATTGATTTTCAAAAAAGATAAAAATCTGTCCCAATGCGTGATTTTTAAATTATGACTAACTAATTTAGAAAACGTTTAGGACAGCTCTGACTTTTGTTGAAGATTATTAACCCTAAAAAGTACATTACGTAATGACTAAAGCTCTAACTCTGATTGCTATTTGCATATTGGCAATCATACACCAAGCCTCAGCCAAAGCTCCAATTAAATTTGGTAAAGTTGATATTGAAGATTTAAAGATGACTGTATATGAGCCAGATACCAGTGCTACAGCAGTTGTTCTTTGTAAATATGGTTACTTCAATGGAAATACTTATTCCTTTACTACAGTTACCCGAGTTAAAATTCTAAAAAAAGCAGGTGTTTCACTTTCTGAGTTTTCTTTTCCTGGGAAAGAAGATATGCAGGTTCGTGGAAAAGTTTTTAACCTGGAAAATGGCGAAATTGTTGAAGAACGATTAAAAAGCGAATCCATCTTTAAATTAAAAATTACCGATGATTATTACAGGATGAAAGTAGCCCTGCCTAATATTAAAGTAGGTAGTATTTATGATATTGAAACTTCACAACAGCTATTACCTTCGGAATTTGCATTTCAAAGAGAAATTCCTGTTAAGTATTGTCAACTGGATTTAGATCCAACCAACGAAATTGAATACAGGAAAAGAGCCCGTGGTTTTATTGGAATACAAAGTGATGGACCAAATACTTTTTTCATGGATAGTGTTCCTGCGTTTAAGCAAGAACCTTATATGGATTCAAGAGAGAATTATATAGCAAAATTCGAATTTGATATTTTGAGTGTTAGTTTCCCTGGTTTTTATAGAGGATTTACAACATCGTGGGAAGCTGTAAATAAAAGATTAAGATCAAGTACTCATTTTGGAGGCGCATTAACTAATGGCGTGGGTGCTTTAAATACGCTTAAAAAGGAAATAGAAGATAAATATTCTGATCCATATGATAAAATGGTTGCTGCATATGAAGCTATAAAGCAAATTAAGTGGAATGAAGTGGAATCATTGTTTTCTACTGAAGATCATTTAGGTGGAGTATTTAAAGATAAAAAAGGAAATTCTGCAGATATAAATATGATGCTTTATCAATTATTACAAAAGCTTGAAATTCCTGCTTTACCGTTAGCTATTAGTACTCGGGAAAATGGTATGCTTCATCAGTTCTATCCAAGTTTGGAGAAATTGAATTATATGTTGGTTCGTGCCAAAATCGGAGATAAAGAATACCTATTGGATGCTACTGAGGAATTGATGCCTGTGGATATGGTACCATTGAGATGTTTGAATAAAAATGGTCGCTTAATTAACAATGAAAGTGGTAAATGGATAGATTTACGAACAGATAAAAAAGACAAGTCCACGTTAATTTTTAATCTGGAATTAAATGAGAATTTAGAAGCAGAAGGATCAATGCAATGTGCTAAGTTTGACTATTCAGCCTACGATTTCCGTAAAAAGTACAAAAACTACGCCAGTGAAAATGAGTTTTTGGAAGCAATGGAAACAGAGCATCCTGGATTAAGAATTAAATCATTTGCTTTAACTAATGTAGATTCTATTTACAAAGAAGTTCGTGAAACGTATCAGGTTAAAGTAAGTAATGTGGCTCAAAAAGTGGGGGATATGATTATGATCAATCCATTTTTATTTGAGAGAGAGGAAAATAATCCGTTTAAATTAGAAGAGCGTAAGTATCCTGTAGATTTTGCTTATAAAACTGAAAAAACAGTTTTGTCTAACTTAACAATTCCTGATGGTTATGTTTTTGAAACGATTCCAAAACCAGCCAGAATAGTTTTGCCAGAAAAGGCCGGAGCTGTACTCGTGGCTTATTCTGTTATGGGTAACCGACTTTCAGTTACCTATAAATTTACCATTGATAAAACCGTTTTCTTACCGGAAGAGTACGCTTTGTTAAAACAACTTTTTGCGTTAATGATTGAAAAACAAGCCGAACCAGTAGTTATTAAAAAGAATGCAGATGCAGCTTCGTTATAAAATTTATATCGTTTTATTTTTTTGCGCTATAAATATTTGGGCAAAAAAAGAACCAAAGTATCCTGTATCCGAAATTCCTAAGGAATTAACTGCAGATGCAGATGCTGTTGTCAGAGAAAAAAGTACTACAGTAGAAGTATTTGCTCCTTCAAAAATGATTTATGACGAAAAATATGTCATTACAGTATTGAAGGAAAGTGGAAAGGACAAAGCTTTGTTTCAGGAAGGATATAGTAAGTTTATGTCTATATCAGGTATTTCAGCAACAGTATATGATGCAGAAGGTAATAAAGTTAAGTCTATACCTCAGGATGAGATTAAAGATTATGCTTCTGTGTCAGGTTTTTCATTGTACGAGGATGATCGTGTTAAGGTAATAGATCCTAAATATGCTGTTTATCCTTATACTGTTGAATACACTTTTCAAAGAAAATGTAATTCAGCTTATTATTTACAAGGTTGGTTTGCTTTACAGGATTTTAATACTTCAGTACAGCAATTGAATTATAAGATTATTGCTCCGGAAGATTTTTCTTATCACTATAAAGAAAATAATCTTACAGAAAAAGCAAAGGAGGAGGTTATTGATGGAAAATTACACAGGTCGTGGACTATAAGTAATTATAAAGCCATTCAAAATGAGGTGTTAAGTTCATTTCTGGAGGAATATGTTCCTTCAGTTATTGTGGCTCCAAACACCTTTGTAATGGATGGGTTTGAAGGAAAGTTTGATTCTTGGGAGAATTTTGGCTTATATATTAAGCAGTTAAACAAAGGTAAAGATGATGTTCCGGAAGAAACCGTAAATAAAGTGCGTAGCCTATTTACTGAGGGAATGAGCGACTATGAAAAGATAGCTACGGTTTATAAATACTCTCAGGATAAAAACAGATATGTTAGTATTCAGGAAGGTATTGGTGGATATCAGCCATTTTCTGCTGAAACAGTAGATCGTTTATCTTATGGTGATTGTAAAGCGCTTTCTAATTATGTGGTTTCGCTGTTAAATAGGTTAGGATATGAAGCTTATTATACACTAATTTATGCCGGTGATCAACGATTTACGAATAAAGATTTTGTTAGTAATTATTTTAACCATATTGTATCATGTGTTCATTTACCCAATGATACAGTTTGGCTTGAGTGTACAAATTCTTATTATCCATGTGGTTACCTGGGGAGCTCTACAGATGATAGATATGCTTTGATGATTAAAGAAAATGGAGGTGAATTAATAAAAACACCAACTTATTCAGTTAAAGATGATAATGTATTTACCAAAACAACTGTAGATATAAGTTTTAATGATGTAACAAAGGTTCAATCAAAGTCTGTTTATAAAGGGGTTCATTTTGCCGAAATGTTAGGCTTAACTGTTTTGGATGAAACGGATCGTAGAAAAAGAGTAATAAAGTCTATTGACCTGCCTCATTTTGAATTGGAGAGTTATAAAATTACTCCGTTTAAAGAACGTGAGCCATGGCTAGAGAAGGAGGTAGCTATTGCTTTACCAAGTTTTGGAAGTAAAATGGGAGACAGAGTATTTATTCCATTAAATACCATGAATAAAATGACCAGTGCGCCACCTTATTCGCGTAATCGGGTTTCTCCAGTGATGATATCCAGACCTTATAGTGAAAATGATTCTGTAAAATATTTAATTCCTGAAGGATATAAAATGGAGGCACTTCCTGATCCGGTAAATATTTTATCCGAATTTGGTGAATATCATGGTACTGCAACTGTTGATGGACAGAGTATTATATACGAAAGAGAGTTTATACTAAAGAAAGGTCATTATACTAAAGAAAAGTATAACGATTTTGTAGAATTTATTGAATCAGTTGTAAAAAATGATGATGCTAAAGCTGTTTTAATAAAAATATAGCACTATTCTGATTTCAAAGATTTAAAAATAAAAAAGCCAGCTTGTAATTGATGCACAAGCTGGCTTTTTTTATCGAGTTATTTATTGTCTATTACTTTTTCTTCTTTTTAGAGTCTTTAGGCTCATCCACTGCATTTAAATCTTCAAGCGTCCATTCTAATTCTTCTTTAGAATATTCCAAACTGGCTTGAGCTTCTTTTAAAGTTCTTTCGTAATCCTTAATATAACTTTTCCCCTTAGTAAGGTTTTTATCTGCGGTACTAAGTAGTTTATCATTAGCTTTTGTTTTGTTTAAAAGCTCTTTGGAGTCAATCTTGTATTGAGTATCAATCTTTTTAAGTTCGGCTTTGGCTTCAGTAGCTTCATCTTTGTCTTTTGACTTTGAAATTTTTAAAAACTGCTTACGATCTGTTGCATATTGTTTGCTTAAGGTTTTTGTTTCTGCCTTAAGTTGTTTTTGTAGTGTTTTACCTTCTTCTAACTGGGAAGTGCCAATTTGAATTAAGGAGTCAGCATAGTCTACTTTAATCTGTGCTTTTTCAACTTTTGCTTCAGCCAGAGTAATGGTTTTGTTTAGTTTGGCAACAGCTGCGGAATCTTTAGAAGTCCATGTTTTTTGAGAAATAGCCTTCAGAGGAATAAGTGTTGCAAACAATGCGATGATAAATATTTTCATTTTTAATTTATTAGATGGTGTTTTTGAGAATTGATTTAATGATGACTATACGATAAAAGATGATATAATGTTATTAATGAAATAGATTTTTATTTATGATGAATGAAAATATTTTATAATAGTATGTTTTTTAGGTATTTATCTAGGGGTGTGTTATATGCATAAAATAATGTATCTTTGTGCGCTATTTTTATTGCTTATAATTATTTAGAAAACAGAATGCAAAAGAAGAAAGTTGTTATCGGATTATCAGGAGGAGTTGATTCAAGTGTGGCAGCCTATGTTTTAAAAGAACAAGGCTATGAAGTGATTGGCTTGTTTATGAAAAACTGGCATGATACAACAGGTGTTTTAGAGGCTGACTGTCCATGGTTAGAGGATAAATTTGATGCTATGGCAGTGGCAAAAAAACTGGATATACCTTTTCATTATGTTGATTTAAGTGAGCAATACAGAGCCAGAGTGGTGGATTATATGTTCAGCGAATATGAGAAAGGCAGAACCCCTAATCCCGATGTTCTTTGCAACAGAGAAATTAAGTTTGATGTTTTTATGGATAAAGCATTTGAACTGGGAGCTGATTATGTTGCAACAGGCCATTACTGCAGAAAAGATACCATTGTTAAAGATGGTAAAGAGTATCATCGTTTATTAGCAGGTAGTGATGGTAACAAAGATCAAAGTTATTTTTTGTGTCAGTTATCGCAGGAGCAGTTGGCTAAAGCTTTATTCCCAATTGGAGATATAGTGAAGCCGGAGGTTCGCAGAATAGCTAATGAGTTAAATTTAGTAACGGCTCATAAAAAAGATTCACAGGGAATTTGTTTTGTGGGTAAAGTTGACTTGCCTGTTTTTCTACAGCAGAAGCTCGAATCAAAAAAAGGTAAAGTTTTTATCATTGATAAAGATTGTGAGTTGTTTAGCAGGAATTGGAATCAGGCCAAGGAAAATCCAACAGATGAAGTTTTAGAAGAACTTTGTCAGCCATATGTATTTCACCCTAAATATGGCAAAAGGGTAGGAGAGCATGGTGGAGCACATTTCTATACTATTGGTCAGCGAAAAGGATTAAATATAGGAGGTTTTCCGGAGCCATTGTTTATCATTGGAACCAATATTCCATTTAATCAGATTTATGTGGGTATGGGAAAACAACATCCTGGATTATACCGTCAGGTATTGAAAGTAAATGCAGATGAATTGCATTGGGTTCGTCCTGATTTAGAAATGCAGGTTGGGGAATCACGTCGACTTCAAATACGAATTCGTTATCGTCAGCCATTACAACAAGGGGTTATTCATAGAAGAAAAGACGGCATGTACGTGGTGTTTGATGAACCTCAAAGGGGAATTACTTCTGGTCAGTTTGCTTCCTGGTATGTAGAGGATGAATTGATAGGGTCAGGTGTGATAGACTAAGACGGATAAGGAAGAAAGAAACAGGGATAAAGGAGATTAATAAACTAACAATACGAGCTGATTTTTAGTATTGTTAGTTTGATCAAGTTGAGAATCCGTATTTACCTTTTTTTAGTATTAAATAAGGCTTTCTTATTTAAACATCTTTGGGTATAAGTATAATTCCATTTTACCGGCTCCAACTTCAATATCTTTCCAGTTGTCAATATTAAAATTGATTACAGTAGTGCAGCTGGTGGGGAAGTGCCATAAATCATCGCTCACTAATCTGGTGGTAAAGCTTGCAATATCCGGATTGTGCCCAAAAATAATGATGCAATCGTGTTGAGAACCGATTTTTTCAATGTACGAAAGCATTTCACCGGTTGTATAGCCATCATATAAAAACTGCTCTTTTACTATATTATTCGAGTCATATCCTAATTGCTCAGCAAAAACTTTGGCAGTTTGTTTTGCTCTTTTGGCTTTGCTGGTGATAAATAAATCAGGAATAATGTTTTTGGCTTTTAGTTGATTGGCAATAAGCTCAGCATCTTTTTGTCCACGGGGTAAAAGTTTTCGCTCAAAATCACTTTTACTGTAATCGTATAATTGTTCTGTTTTTGAATGTCGGACTAATATTAATTTTTTCATTGTAATATGCTATTTTTAGTACTAATAACAAAGGTATGAAGAATTCGCTAGTGTTTATATCAATTGTGAGTGCACATTACTGCAAGAGATGTTTTTTAGAAGACGTTAATTCAACTTTTTACTTTTTACTTTGAACTATATTCACATTTAAGCTATTTTCGGGCAATAAAAAATAGCGAAATGAAACGAATTGGTCTTTTATCGGACACACACTCTTTTTTTGATCCAAAGTTTAAAGAATTATTTGCTGCATGTGATGAAATATGGCATGCAGGTGATATTGGAGATATAAAGGTACTGGACGCGTTGAAGGATTTTAAACCAACTCGTGCAGTGTATGGTAATATAGATGATGCGGTTATTAGAAGGTGTTTAAATGAGCATGAACGATTTGTTTGCGAAGGTGTTGATGTTTGGATTACACACATAGGTGGTTATCCGGGTAAATATGATCGGAGAGTAAAAAATGAATTGTTCAGGAATCCACCAAAGTTGTTTATTGATGGACATTCGCATATTCTTAAAGTGATTTACGATGATCAGTTAAATTTATTACATATAAACCCGGGAGCAGCAGGCCTATCTGGTTTTCATGCCGTTCGAACTGCCATTAGATTTGTTTTGGATAAAGGTGAAATAAAAGATTTAGAGGTTATTGAGTTAGAAAATAAATCTTTTGGCAAATAAAAAAAGAGGCCATCTCATTTTAAGACAGCCTCTTTAAATATATAGGTTAATAATACTCCGGAAATTCATCCTCAATAATCTCTTTCTGGAAAATCTTAAAAAGAGCTGTGTCTGCTATATCTCTGCAGGTTTTATTGTTCATATTTTCAAGAAAAGATCTGCTTGTTGTTTCTAAGTTGCTCACTGTATTTTTAGACTTCAGATAATATGCTTTTGAGTTGATATTGAATGTTTCCGTCTCACTTTTTAGATCATTGGTATCACTCAATGAATAATAAGAATAGGAAACATTTATTTTACCATGTGTTTCCGGATCAAGTTTCAATGTATTTAGGTCAATTGAATTGTTTTCTCCACCTGTAGTTATCTTTCTTAAGAAGCCCAATTCAGTTAATTCAGATTCATCTTTAATAAACTTAGATGATATATGCTTTCTGAAACCTGCTTTTTGGTAGTTGTTTTTATAATGATAGTTACAATAATTTACTCCAATAGCCAATTGATTTTCTGATACATATTTTAAAATCTTTAAGGCAGTTAATTCCGATTCTACAACAGTAGGAGGTGTGCCATGGGTATAGGTATATGGTTTTGAAGCTAATTTAGCTATGTTATATGGAGTTAATCGCAATTGGTGAAGATTTAAATTAGTCACTCCTTCCTCAATTAACTGAGGTAGAAGTTGAGTTAGTTTTTTATAGTCCTCCGGTATTGCAGGTATTTCAACTGTAATATTTTTAATGTATGGTCTGGCATTTTTTATCAGGTTTATATTGTAATTGCTGGCACCTAAATTAAATCTTACTTCATCAACTCCTATTTCATTTAGTGTTTTAAAAATTTCAGGAGTACCTAATATGCCGTTAGTATATAACCAAACATAAATATCTTTGTTGCATTGTTTGCGTACAGCCTTAATATAGGCTACTGTTTTTTCAAATGTTTTTAAAGGTTCTCCACCACTAATACTCACTCCTTTAAAATTAAAATAGTTGATATAGTCAGCAAATTCCTCAGGGGTATTAAAACTACATCCTTGTGTTGCCGGGGTTTCATCATTATCCTGCTGTGTTGGGCAAAATACACAAGTGGCATTACATATATTATTAATAAACAAACACGACCATGAACCTTCAGCACATAACTGACAGCCTTTTGATAGGCTTTTATGCCAGGGTTTACTGTTTTTATATGAATGGTTTATTGAATTTTCAAGGTAATCAAATAGTTCTTTTCGTTCAGCTTCAAGTGAATAAACAGTACCATTGTTAATCCAGTTTACTGGAGCTTTAAAATTTTCAATCAGCTTATGGTTTTTATTTACAACGTCGTTTAAATATAAAATATATGGTGTCATTTTCAGAATATGATATAGGCATAATTCGGGTATTGAATGTATTTAAAGAATACAATAATCCCATGTTACACTGTGAATGTTATTTTTAAGATTTGTTGAGAGATACCTGATTCAGATATCTTCCTAATGATGTGAGTTGAGTAAACCTTAAAAAACTACAGTTCTGAAAAAATCACTAAAAAGAAAAGTGAAAGTAGAGAACATTCTGTTCTATGGCAGAAATTACTTGTATAAATAATCTTATTTATAAGTTGCAATTGAATGTTCACTTATGTGTAGGTTAAATTATTAGTGGTGCAAAAATAAGTAATTAATCAAGTGTTGATATCAGGATCGTTTATTTTTTGAAATATAAATTTATGCAGTTTTCAACCAGAAATAAAAAATGCCAACCTAAATAAATAGATTGGCATTTGATTTTATTTTTAGAGCAAGTATTACTTATACATGCTATCTCTTCTCTTCATTAACTCTTCATCTGTAATATAATCATCGTATTCAGTTTGCTTATCAATAATTCCGCTAGGAGTTAATTCGATAATACGATTACTTACTGTTTGAATAAATTCGTGGTCATGACTTGAGAAAAGAACATTACCTTTAAACTGAGTTAATCTTTCATTGAATGCCTGAATAGATTCCAAATCCAAGTGGTTTGTAGGAGTATCCAGAATCATGGTATTTGCATTTCTAAGCATCATACGAGCTATCATACAACGCATTTTTTCTCCTCCGGAAAGAACTTTACAGTTTTTGTATATTTCTTCTCCTGAGAAAAGCATCTTACCTAAATAACCTCTGATAAATACTTCTGTTGTATCGTCAGAGAACTGACAAAGCCAATCGAAGATACTCATATCTTTATCAAAGAAAGTTGAGTTTTCTACCGGAAGATAAGCTGTTGTAATGGTTTGTCCCCATCTGTATTCTCCGGTATCAGGCTGTTTAAGTCCATTGATGATTTCAAAGAAAGCAGTCATGGCACGAGGATCTTTTGAAAGGAAAACGATTTTATCGTCTTTTTCAACATTGAAAGAAACATCTTTAAACAGTGTTTCACCTTCAATACTGGCGCTTAAATCCCTAACCTCAAGAATGGTGTTACCCGGATCTCTATCAGGAGTAAAAATAATTGCAGGATACTTACGTGTTGAAGGTTGAATTTCTTCCACATTAAGTTTTTCAAGCATTTTTTTACGACTGGTAGTTTGCTTACTTTTAGCAACGTTAGCGCTAAAACGAGCAATAAACTCCTGAAGTTCTTTCTTTTTCTCTTCTGCTTTTTTGTTTTGTTGTTGCTGCTGACGAAGTGCTAACTGACTTGATTCATACCAGAAACTGTAGTTACCTGAAAATAACTGAACCTTACCAAAATCAATGTCAACAGTATGTGTACAAATAGAATCCAGGAAGTGACGGTCGTGAGATACAACCAAAACTGTGTTTTCAAAATTAGATAAGTAGTTTTCTAACCAGCTTACTGAATCTAAATCCAGGTCGTTGGTAGGCTCATCTAATAACAAGTTGTCAGGCTTTCCAAATAAAGCTCTTGCCAAAAGGATTTTTACTTTTTGCTTACCACTAAGCGTTCCCATTTGAACGTAATGTAAATCCTCTTTAATACCCAATCCACTTAATAAGTTGGCTGCATCACTTTCTGCATTCCAGCCATCCATTTCAGCAAATTTTTCTTCTAATTCAGAAACGCGAACACCGTCTTCATCAGAAAAATCAGGTTTAGCATACAACTCATTCTTTTCGTTCATCACATCCCATAACAGGGTATGTCCCATCATTACAGTATCCAAAACTGTAAATTCATCAAACTCGTGGTGATCCTGCTTAAGCACAGAAAGTCGTTCTGCTGGTCCGAAAGTAACTGAACCTCCTGTAGAATCAAGATCTCCACTTAAAATTCTTAAAAAAGTTGACTTTCCTGCTCCGTTGGCACCAATAATACCATAGCAGTTACCTTGTGTAAACTTTAAATTTACGTCTTGAAATAGGGTTCTTTTCCCAAATTGAATTCTTAAATTCGAAACTGTAATCATTTAATTAAATGTTTTTTTCTATCATTTAAAAGGAGCGCAAAAATAGACATTATTACTGAAGAAGCCTTAAATATTTGAAACTATTATTGTTAAGGAATGTTTAAATAGTGGATTTGTTGAACCCCTGGAGCTTTTATTAATTCTTTAATCTGGAGGTTTTTATCACGCTTACTTAATCAGATGTTGATGTGTTAGTGGTATGTTTTCAGTATGTCTGATCCATAAAAGCACGATATCACCTTTATAAGGTAACAGGTTATATAACATTACTCATATATAAAATCGACACTATTGATTCAGTTTTCATTCACATATAAGTGAGTCAGAAGTGAATGAATAGTGAACCAATAGTGAATGAATAGTGAGCTTTAAGCTCAGCTGTTTTCACCATGATTCAACTACGAGTTACACCAGGTTCTTTTTATTGTACTATTAATTGTAATGATAAAAGTAGTTCTGATGTCATCAGAACTTAAATGAAAGCTTTGATCATCACAGGTTATTTTTCTTTTAAGTTTTCTATATTTTTCTCTGTAATGTATATCTAATAATTAAAAGGTTTAGTCATATCTTCAGGTTGATCGTTTGATAGTATGTTATGTAATATAAACCAGTTTTAAAGTCAATCAATAATAAATTAGTATCATTGCGCCTGTTTTTACGAAAAAGAATTTTGTGATATGTTGGATTTTAGAATAGATGAAAGTAAGTGTACACAATGTGGATTATGTGCTCAGGACTGTCCGGTATTAATCATTGACGGAAAAAATGGAATTCCTGAAATTAAAGCAGGAAAAGAAGGTAACTGCTTAAAGTGTCAGCATTGTATGGCGATTTGTCCAACAGGGGCATTGTCTATTCTAGGAAAAAATCCCGACCAGAGTGCCTCAGTTAAAGAAGGTATGCCTTCTTCATCGTCCATGTTGAATTTGTTTAAGACACGACGTTCTATTCGAAAGTTTAAAAATGAAGAACTTAGCAAGGAGTTGATAAGTGACTTGTTACAAGGAGCAGCTAATGCACCAACAGGACATAATAATAACCAGGTTTTGTTTTCTGTAATAGATAATAAAGCAGATTTAAAGAAATTCAGGGATGCGGTATATGATTCAATCCATACTGCCTTTGAAAACAATCATAAACATCCGTTTCTGCCTATGTTAAATGATTTAAAACGTTTATGGGTTAGTAAAAAGATTGATGTTATTTTAAGAGATGCGCCTCATGTTTTAATTACATCTTCGCCCAAAAAATCGGTAACACCTGTAGAGGATTGTGTTATTGCCTTAAGCTATTTTGAGTTATTGGCAAATACACATGGGGTTGGCACCTTGTGGAACGGAATGTTAAAGTGGGTAATTAATGATATTGACCTGGAACTACGTGAACGATTAGGTATTCCTGTTGATCATGAAGTAGGAGACGTAATGGTTTTTGGATTTCCTGCAGTTAAATATACCAGAGGAATTCAGACAGAAGGTTTAAACCTTAACACCATAAAGCTTTAATAAAAACTTCATTTAAAGCTTTATTTATCTGAATTAAGGTATCTGTAACCCATAAGTAAAATGTCATCAACCTGCTCGTTGTATCCTTTCCATTGGTCAAAGAACTGTTGCAGGTTGGTTTTTTGATCCGTCATTTTTTGCTTATGATATTTTAATAAAGCCTCCTTAAACTGACTATTCATCATTTTTCTGTTTTGAGCTCCTCCAAACTGATCAGCAAACCCATCAGAAAAAAGGTAAATGCAATCATTGTGTTGCAGATTAATTACATGGCAGGTAAATGGTGTTTGTCGGGGATAAGAGCCAACAGGCATTCTGTTGCCTTTAATTTCAATCAACTCTTGTTTTCTTATAAGATATATGGGCAAGTTGGCTCCTGCAAATTTCATTGTATTGCTTTTTTTATCAATAAGTACCAAAGATGCATCCAACCCATCTGATATTTCATCAGTTCCCGGACTATAGAATGTTGAGATAATTGTCTTTCTTAGTTTATTTAATATTTGTGCAGGTGAATTAACTTTTTCAACAGCAATAATTTCTTTAATAAAAGCCATGCTCATCATGCTCATAAGCGCTCCGGGAACGCCATGGCCAGTGCAATCAGCAGCAACTAATAACAATTGATCATTCACTTCATTTACCAGATAAAAATCGCCGCTAACAATATCTCTGGGTTTGTAAATCACAAAATAATCCTCCATTAAATTATCAAGGTAAGTTTTGTGAGGAAGCGTGGCATTTTGAATTCGCTGGGCATAATACATACTATCTGTAATCGTATCATATATATCTTCAATAGACTTTAAATATCGGGCATTATCCTCCAGCGATTTTTTATATTTCAATTGCGTTGATACTCTTACTTTTAATTCATCAACGTTAAATGGTTTTGTAATAAAGTCAACACCACCAACGCCAAAACCCTTTACTAAACTTTGCGGATCAGTTTCTCCGGTAATAAAGATAACAGGAATACTACTGGTTTCGGAATTTGTTTTTAGCATGGAACAAACATCATAACCATCCATCCCTTCCATAATAATATCAAGCAAAACTAAATCCGGCTTGTCTTCTCCTTGAGCAATCCTGAGCGCTTCCTCTCCTGAATTAGCAGAGATGCAATTGTATTCAGATAAACAATCCATCAGAATAAGGACGTTTGTCGGGGAATCATCAACTATCAATATTTTTTGGGGTTCTGGAGTAAACATTTAATAAGTATTATGCTCTTAAGTTACGTAATTAATATTTTACAAGTAAAGTAAAACTTTGATAATTTGAGTAAAAGATATTTTCGGATATATGTTAATCTTTATTACAAGCGATATTATTTTACTAATTTTGTGCACATTTTGTCGGCGTTTTTGTTGTTAGTATACTAATAATACGGTACAGTTGACATATAGTTATTAGATTAAATATAGAATTTGTAAAAAGATAATACATTGATATATCCAGAGTTTTTTGAAGATAAGATCCGATTTACAAAGATCAGAGAGTTGGTGAAAGAGCAGTGTTTGAGTTCATTAGGGAAGGAGCGTGTTGATGAGATGCGCTTTGTTACTTTACATGATGTGATAACACGCTGGGTGAATCAAACCAATGAATTTAAGAAGATATGTGTTGAGGAAACATCATTCCCAACCAGTTATTATATTGATGTCAGAGGTCCGCTACAACGCATAAGGGTTGAAGGTTTATTTTTAGAAGAACGAGAAATGTTTGATTTACGACGTTCGTTGACCTCTGTAAAAGATATTGTTCGGTTTTTTAAAAATAAAGAAGAGTCAAATACTTATCCATATTTAAGAGATATTGCTTCAAAGGTGATGGTTTATCCATATATTTTTGAACGTATAGATGGCATCTTAAATAAATTTGGTAAGATTAAAGATAATGCATCACCTGAACTTGCCAGAATCCGCAATGAGATTGTAAAAAAGCAATCGAGCGTATCGCGCAGAATGGCTTCAATATTGAGTAATGCACGTAAAGAAGGATTGGTTGATGCAGATGCTAATGTGGCCATTAGAGATGGCCGGGCGGTAATACCTGTACCAGCAGGAAATAAACGAAAGTTAAACGGTATTATCCATGATGAGTCATCAACAGGAAAAACCTCTTTTATTGAACCTACAGAAATTGTTGAGATCAACAATGAAATCAGAGAGTTACAATATGCTGAGAGAAGAGAGGTAAATAGAATTTTATTGGCATTTTCAGATAGTATCAGACCATATATTGATGATTTGATTTTTTCCTATGAGTTTTTGGGAATTATGGATTTTATCAGGGCAAAAGCAAAATTTGCACTGAAAATTAACGCCTGTTTACCTAAGATGGTTAACCATCCTGAGGTGAATTGGGAAGAAGCAACACATCCTTTGCTTTATTTGCAAAATTCAGCAGAAGGAAAGGAGGTGGTTCCTTTGGATATTCAGTTAAATAAAGAACAACGTATCGTTCTAATTTCAGGACCAAATGCCGGGGGTAAATCTGTTTGTTTACAAACTGTTGGTTTATTGCAATATATGTTTCAGTGCGGTATGTTAGTTCCAATGGATTCGCGAAGTACAATGGGCGTTTACCGACATATTTTTATCGATATTGGTGATCAGCAATCCATTGAAAATGATTTGAGTACTTATAGTTCTCACCTTTTGAATATGAAGTATTTCCTTAAAAATGGAACTCCTGAAACATTAATATTGATTGATGAATTTGGTACAGGTACAGAGCCTGCACTCGGAGGTGCAATTGCTGAATCTGTTTTAAAAGAGTTTAATAAACAAGGTTTAAATGGTGTAATTACAACGCACTATACCAACTTAAAACACTATGCATCAGGTGTGGATGGTATTGAAAATGGTGCCATGCAGTTTGATACGCATCAAATTAAACCCTTGTTTAAACTGATTATCGGTCAGCCAGGTAGTTCTTTTGCTTTTGAAATAGCACGCAAAATTGGTTTACCAGAAGATTTACTGGATGAGGCTAAAAAGCAAATTGGAGAGGAACATATCAATTTTGATAAGCACCTTAGAGAAATTGCCCGTGATAAAAGGTACTGGGAGAAGAAGAGAGATAATATCAGAAGGAAAGATAAACAGTTGGAAGATGTTTATGAGAAATATCTGGAGCAACTGGAGAATAGTAAAAAGGAACGAAACAAGATAATTGAGGAGGCCAGAAAAGAAGCTGAAGAGCTGATGGCTTCTGCCAATAAGAAGATTGAGCGTACTATTCGGGAGATTAAAGAAAATCAGGCAGAAAAGGAACGAACAAAACAAGCCAGGGAATCTTTAAATAAATTCAAAGATCGTCTGGAAAAACAGGACGATAAGCAGAAGAAAAAAATAGAAAAAGAGATTGAACGAATTAAAAATCGCCAGAAGAAGAAGGGCGAGAAGTCTTTAATTCAGGAAGAGGAATTTGTTGAAAGTGAACAAAAGTCAGGTGTTGAAAAATCAAAAACTGTATCTCAGCCTAAAGTTGTTAAGGACGATGGTATTATAAGAAAAGGTGATAAAGTAAGATTAGAGGGACAAGCATTACCCGGAGAGGTAATGGAAGTAAATGGCAAGAATGCCTTAGTGGCATTTGGGCATTTGATGACAAACGTTAAAGTATCTAGATTAGAGAAGGTTAGTAATAAACAAGTAAAGCAAGCTTTAAGAAGTTTAAATCAACTTAGTTTAGGTGCAACTTTAGCTGAAAAAGTGCGTACAAAGAAACTTGTGTTCAAACCGGATATTGATGTAAGAGGTCAAAGAACAGATGAAGCCATTCATAATGTAACAACTCATATTGATGACGCAGTTATGTGTGAGGTTGAAACTGTAAAAATATTACATGGTAAAGGAAATGGTATTTTAAGGCAAATGCTGAGAGAAATGCTAAATACAATGCCTCATGTTAAAAGTTTTAGAGATGAACATATACAACATGGAGGTAGTGGAATAACCATAGTAGAAATTGATATCTAAAGATCATAAGGTTTTACACAGATTAAAGAGCTGATTACAAGGTGTTATTAGTGATAAATGTTAATGTGTTAGGAGTTACAGATGACAAGCGAAGTTCAAGTACTTATGATGACTGCAGCCGGAGCCGGTTTTATACATACGGTTTTGGGCCCTGACCATTATTTGCCATTTATTTTAATAGGTAAGGCGCGTAAATGGAATCTGTCTAAGGTATTACTTTTGACGTTAGTCTGCGGAATAGGTCATATCATTGGATCACTGGTTCTTGGTGTTGTTGGTGTTTTCATGGGCATAGGTCTTGATAAATTGGAATTTGTTGAGTCAGTCCGGGGAAGCATAGCAGCATGGGCTTTAATTGCATTTGGTTTAGTTTATGCAATTTGGGGATTACGCAAAGCCTTAAAAAATAAGTCGCACTCGCATACTCATTTTCATTCAGATGGTACATTACATCATCATACACATAACCATATAAATTCACATTCTCATGTACATGAATCTACAGATTCAAAGCGTATAACACCTTGGGTGCTGTTTATTATTTTTGTACTTGGTCCATGTGAAGTATTAATACCGTTATTAATGTATCCTGCTGCACAATATAGTTTAAGTGGAGTGCTTCAGGTTACTCTTGTGTTTGGAATCACAACTATAGTTACCATGTTGGGCGTTGTGTTGGTTTCAAGCTATGGAATTCAATTTATTCCGACTAAGAAATTAGGTCTGTATACCCATTTTATAGCAGGAATAATGGTTTTTATGTCGGGAGTTGCTATTCAGGTTTTAGGAATATAGTTGATGTATTGGTATGAAGGAAAACTAGATTTATAGATTAGATTTGAGGAATAATGGAGGGATCCAAGAGTGTGTTTAAATATTTGATCTTTATACTTGTATTAGGGTTAAATTTCTTTTTTGCAAAAAGTCAATCCTTATATGGTGGGTTCGAAACGTATGGACGTTACGAAGGACTTTATCATTCAGGTATCAATACTATCATGGAGGATAGTAAAGGATTCATCTGGGTTGGCGCTTCTGATGGATTAGTGCGTACGGAGGGTGTCTTTTTTGATAGTTTCAGCAAAAATAATACCTTCTTGAGTTCATTAACTGACAATACTATAAATTGTATAGCTGAAGACATAAATAAAAATGTTATTTGGGTAGGTACTTCAATAGGTGGGATCAATCGATTTGATATAACAAAAAAAGATAGCATTAATTTTTACATCAAAACTGATACCTCAAATGTAAAAGGATATGTATCAGTAAATACTATATATCAGATAGATTCAACAAAATTTATAGTCGGAACTCAATCTCAGGGGGCATATTACTTTTATCCTGATCAAAATACCTTTATAAGATTAGGAGACGTTTATAAAGACGAAAATAATTTCCCCCAAAGAATATATAATATTAATAAAGGGGATGAATATATATGGATGTGTACTTCTGTAGGTCTATTACAATTTGATCTACAAGGTGAATTACTTCATACATTTTATTTTCAAGGAAGTAGTTTTTTAGATAAATCCTCCGGGGATGATAAAGTCGTTATTGATATCATAGAATTAGATCATAATACAGTGGAGTTTATCTCAGGAAATGCTTTGTTTTCATTTAATTGGAAAGAAAATAAGTTGGAACGATTATTCCAATCAGGTCATGAGATAAGGTTTTCTTGTTTTCAAAAGGACGATAAGGGATATTGGTTGGGAACAATAAATCATGGGTTGATTTATTACAATAAAAGCAATAATAGTACTGTGTATTATGATAAGCACCAGGGCGAAAATTCAATTCCCAATGATATAATTAAAGATTTAAAGATTTGTCAGGATAATTCTGTTTTATGGATTGCAACAAGAGATGGATTAGCAAAATATGATTATCACAAATCAAAATTTTTGCAGTTTGACATTGAGAAACTGACTGATAATGAGGTGAATTCGGTTTTTGCATTAGCAAAAGATTCTCATGATAATTATTGGTTTAATAGTCTTGAAGGCTTTTTTTATAAAGCTAAAGAAAATGAGAAGTTTTCTAAAGTAGATGCTGTTGGGAAAAAGTACATATTAAAAATTTTTGAAGATACTTCATCTAATTTATGGATACTTTCTACTACGGGTTTAATAAAACATGATATCATAAAGGATACATATGATTTTATTGATTTTAAATGTAATGGATACTTATGCAAGGATATCAATTTTATTACAGATTATGCCAATATTGAAGGTGATCATATTTTATGGTTGATTTCACGAGTGGGGCTTATTAAATTTGATTTAAATACCGAAGCGTATAAAGTATTTCCAATAGCTGAACCAGAAAAGGTGAACAGTTACAGGTATACATCACTTCAATTTTCAAACGATAATAAAAACATATGGATTGGTAGCAGAGGTGGCGAACTTATTAAGTTTAATATAGATAAGGAAACTTATAAAAACATTGATATAAATGCCTTGCAGGCCGATACTTATAAACCATGTATTATATTGGATTTAGCTGTAGACTCAATGGATAATGTCTGGATTGCTACCTTTGGAAGTGGAATGCTATTGTTTGATGAAGCTTCAAATAAAGTGTCATTTGATATGGCTGAGGATGTATTGGAAAGTTATGTATATGGTATTGTAAGTGATGATAATGGATACTTTTGGATTAGCACAAACCAGGGGATTTTAAGAGTAAACCAGAAAGACAGATCAAGAAAATTATATACAAAAAGAGATGGTACTTATTGTTCAGAGTTTAATGATGGATCTTATTACAAAACTAAAGATGGCAATATTTTATTTGGTGGAATAAATGGATTTATAGAGTTTGATCCGGATAAAATTTATAAAAACACCTATGTTCCTGAAATTCATATTAGTTCTTATTCCGAAAATAATAACAATACTATTTATGGATCAGAAATTCTGGAAGATGTAAGGTACGATGTTGATTCCGCAATTACTGTTCATGGAGATTCTGAATTAACCATGTATGCTTCAGTTATTAATTATTCCCAGTGTAATGATAACAGACTAAAATGGAAACTTGAAGGTTATGATGATGACTGGAGGGATGGATATGCTTTTCAAACACTCAATTATTCAAACCTGAAAAAAGGCAGCTTTGTATTGCGTGTAAAGGGAATAAATAATGATGGTGTCGAAAGTAAATCCGAGGCTACATTAATTATTAATGTTAAGTCAAGGTTGATTGATACCACCTTGTTTCAGATATTTTTAGTTTTATTGATCGTAGCTATCATTTTAACGCTAATAAGGGTTAGGGCTTTATGGCAAAAGAGTCAGAAGGCATTACTTATTGAACGTGTAAATGAAAAAACTGAAGCATTAACTGCATTAAACCAGGAATTAGAGGAGTCGAGAAATAAAATATATAATCAAAAAACCGAATTAGAGATTCATCGTAATTACCTGGAAGAAATTGTGGAGTTAAGAACTGCTGATTTGGAGCAGGCTAAACTTAAAGCTGAAGAGTCGGATAAGTTAAAAACTTCGTTTTTAGCTAACCTTTCTCATGAAATCAGAACTCCAATGAACGCAATTATTGGTTTCTCTAACTTATTAATGACAGGTGAGTTTGAAGAAGAGCAGCAAAAACACTTTTTAAATGTAATCAATCAAAGTAGTGAGTCCCTGTTGGCATTAATTAATGATATTATAGATATATCCAGAATTGAGACGGGAAATATAGAATTAATCAGGCAGGATACTAATATCCCAAATTTAATTCAGGAAGTAACAGATGAGTTAAAGTTTGAAAAAAAGAGTGAGGATGTAGAGTTTATGCAGGCCTATCAACTTTCAGACTCCGATTTGGATATTTATATTGACAGATACAGGTTAAAACAAATTATATCCAATCTGTTAAGAAATGCCTTTAAGTTTACTCCAGAGGGACATGTTAAGATTACTGTAAAATCTGCAGATAAGAAAAGCTTAATTGAAGCAGGGTTTTCATTAAATGGAATAGATGAGTCAGACTTTAATCCAATATTATTTGTTATTGAGGATACCGGAATTGGAATTAAAGAAAAGGACCAGAAATTAATTTTTGAACCATTTCAAAAAGCTCAAGACAAGAAAAAACTATATGAAGGAATGGGCTTAGGATTAAGTATTGTACGAAACCTGGTTGATTTATTTGGTGGGGATATTATTGTAAAGTCAGCGTACAATGAGGGCACAGTATTTAGTTTTTACATTAATAAATTCAAAAATAAAGCCTGATTAAGATTTCTGTTTTTTTCTATTGATTAAACCATAAAATATTAATGAGGTACCAATAATGAGCATTCCTAGTATGGGTATTAATTCCGGTTTTTCTCCCGGGATGATCAGCCAGCTTAGTATGGCTCCAAATATTGGTATGATGAACTTCCAGATATTCAGGTCTGAAACCAATACTTCCGGACGCTGAAGAAGAAAGAACCAGATTGTAAAAGCTGTAGCAGATAAAAAACTTAACCAACCTAATGATAGAAAATAGGGTAGAGGGTGTATGAATCCATTGAATGGCTCAATAAATAGAGAAAAAATAAAAATCACAAAACCACCGAACCCCATTTGCCAAGAACTTAATACAACAGGTGAAACAACACCTTTTAGTCTGGAAACAAATACATTTCCTATTCCACTGGATATATTGGCAAATATCAAAATGATGATACCCCAGAACTGATCAATGTTTCCGGTTGAACCCCATGCTTTATGATAGGCAATTAATACAATACCTAATATCCCCATGGATATTGTTATTAATTTTTTAAAACTTAAACTGTCATTTTTTTGCATAAAATGAGCAACCAAGGCTGCAAATAATGGTTGTGAGCCTATAATAATTGCCGCTATAGCACCGGGGACTTTACTTACTCCCCAATAGAACAGACTATAAAGTATAATAGTTTGAAAAACAGAAATTCGAAGTATTTTAAGTGGGTACTTTTTTATGGCATCCCAAACTAATGATAATTTTTTGGTTAAAGGTAGAATAAACACCCCGGCCAGAAAAAAACGTATACCTGCAAATTGAAGCGGAGTTGTATATTCCAGTCCTATTTTTATTCCGGCAAAAGCAGTTGACCAAAGTAAACATGCAATAATAGCCAAAAAGTATGTATGTGAAATAATGCGCCTCATAAGTTTATTTTTAAGGGCACAAATGTATAGGTTTTAATGTTTTTCTGATAAGATTTAACTCAGGTTAACAAACCTTTACTGTGATAACGAGAAACTAAAGCTCACTCCAAAGTTACTTGTTGTTGTTGGGTATGATGTTGAAATGTACGGATTATTTACAGTTCTGTCATAATACACCTGCATGCTAAATTTATCACTTAATACATAATCTGCAGTAAAGTTAATGGCTGTAATTTTACCTCCAGCAGTTAATTGGCTTGTATTGTCTTCTATTTGTCGAATAAGCGACATATTATCTTTGATCGATAAATCAAGGCTTAAATTTAAATCACTTGACATTTTTTTAGCACCTCTGCCACTACCAAGAATCATATCCATCTTATCAAAACGATACCCTAAACCAACCGTAAATTTATCATCATAGTTTTCTACAAGCTGGTTACTTGTTAAGCTAAGACTCAAGCCTCTTGATTTAGCCACCTCAAATTTAGTGATTAAACTATTGTTCCAGGTGATGTTAAAACCAATCAAAGGTTGAAATGACTCCGTAATAGTTACTGCATTTACCTGATATTGGGAGATGAAATTCTCCTGAACATCTCTTATCCAACTGATTCCTGAGTAGTCTTCATAATAATCAGAGTTTGATGCATACGAGCTTAATGTATAATTTGATTTGTAAGTATGGCTAATGTCAAATGAGCGAATATACTTTTTGAAAAAGTCAATTTTAGAAAGCCCATTGTATGTTATTCTCCAGTTCGGATGCATTAAGAAAGCAGACGGGAATAATGTTGTAAAGATATTATCCGGATCTGTTCCGCTATATGCCGATAAAAAGGCTGGAATTAGCACATCTTGTGAATTTAAACTATATCCATTCGGATTTTGATTTTCCGGATTCATTGCAATAGCATCTGAAATATAATTGGCATTTGCAGCTAATCTTTTATTCACTAGTCTGCCAGCTATTTTAGATCTGTTTTGTAAGAACTTATTATAGGTTTCTGATTCAAACGTACCACTTTTACCCACATCTTTAAAGGCAGTGCGGATAATATTGTAAGTCATTGAAAAGCTCCCACTTTCACGAGTGTTGTACGCATTAAAAGAACCACCATCCTGATAATAGTATTCCTGCATATTATTTGCATATCTTCTGTTTGCATTCAGATCAATTCTTAAACCATTAATTGGTTGAATGGATGCTTTAAGCGTCAGATCCTTCATTTCAGTCATGATGTATGGATTATTGATGGTATCAATGGTTATCCATCCTTTATCTGCTGCTTTTTGTGCAAATCGTCTGTCCTGAAGTCCTGAAATAAAACCATAACCAGGAGCATTAAAACCATTGTAGGTTGATGTTCCTAAAAACCTGGAATCGGGAAGATATCCGGGAAGTATAGTTGTATTTGATTCAGTATAGCTTAAACTTACATTTTTAACTCCGGTTAATACCATTGCAGAGTGGTCTACAATCATATTTAATACTGTAGTTTTATCTTCAACAGTACCGCTCACCATAACTCTGGCATTATCATAGTCAGCTTCCGGAACAAATTCTGTTTTGGAGTCGTTGATCTGTACTATTTTACCCCTGGCTGTTCTGCCATTTTTATCAAACATCCTGACTCTGACATCAGTAGTTTTGAGTTTGTGGTTTATAATATAGGATTCTCCTTTTTTTAGTGTAATACCATCTTTATTATAACGAACTGTCCTTTTCTGATTTTTATTCCCCTTGTTATTGGAATATTTGCGCGACAATCCTTTTAAATATTTAGATTGATTATACAGTGTATTCATGGTAAGATTAACAGTTCCCTGTATGTTGTTACCATTACTGATTGTATTACCCCATTCAATATCATCATCAGTAGATTGTGGTTCTATTTCCCATGAATACTTTCCTGAATATCTGATGTTTGAGTTAACCCAGTTTAAATAAGGAAGCTTATTAATTGGGATATTATAGTTTGCATTAAAATTGTGCTGGTAATTGGTTGTTCTACCTCCATTTAAAATATTGGTAAGAACAGAATCTTTCCAAAGTTCATATTCTGTTTTGTATGCATCTCGGTCTACAATTCCTTCCGGTTCATCAATACGGGCATTGGTTGCAGAACTAAAATCAAATTTAAGAGATTTAGTTAAGTTGTAATTTAAATCAAAATACCTGTTCCAATTGAAATTCTTACTAATAGTAATAGGAATCTTATAATCCGGATTATTTACATTACGCAGTTGAGTTTGCTTATAATCCCTCAGCATTTCCGTTCTGTACGATATCTGAGTTGGCATTAGATAAAAGTTAAAGTCTTTAATAATTTTAAAAGCTTTACCTTTTAATGCTTTACTCTTACTAAAAGGCTGGTAATTTTTGGGTCTGTTGGTAAAGTTATAAGCAATAACAGCTTTAAAGTCCTTATCAATAGCCTTTTCAGTATTTACATCGTGCGACTTGGTTTCGTTGTATGCGTAAGTCGTTGATAAGTTAGAGATATCATAGATCTTCGCTTTTTTACTGTCCTTTTTAGGTTTAAGACGCACGTTTGTAAAGTTGATACTCTGTCTTGTTACCACATCCTGAGATAGATTTTTAATACTATCTCTTTCCGATTTTGTATTCGCATTATCAAGCACAACATCCATTTTAATATCCGGATCAAGAGGATAATATTCAGGAGTTGTAACTTCTTTTGATTGTGAATAATAAAAAGGAACCGACAGGCGGGAATTGGCTCCTAAGAATTTACCAAGTTCCAGATTCGTTGCAATATCATATTGATAAAAATCTTCCTGACTTCTTTCTGTAACACTTTGATCCACGCTACCAAAACCAACAGTTGAAGTGTTACCGGCTAACGAAACATTACCTAAATCAGAAAGTTTTATGTTCATTCTGGCATTTGCAGCCCAGCCACCTTCTTCTTCAAAATCAGTTAAGCGAAGTTCATTAAACCAGGTTTCAAATGATACAGGTTTCTCTGCTACGGTACTTCTAACACCGAGTAAAATTGTTTTAATGTTACCCAGGTTTGGATTACCCTTAATTTTAACCCAGTTATCGCCATCCTGAATCATATATACCTCACTTGATGAAGTAGAACTTTGATTTCTTTGTAATTTAACCGTTTGTAACAGGCTCAAATCAAAATTAAACTGGTTATTCTCAGGCCATACTTCTTCATCACTCATGGCACCACCATGTGCTGTCATTTCAAGAGGAACTTCGTATTCGTAGTAGTTGTCTTTACTATCGCTACCTAATCGAATAAAGGCTCTTACTTTATTATCTCCGATTGAGCCTTCATCCATCTCTTCGGCGTGAACTTCCATTCTTAATTTACCATATTGACGTATATCTAGATTAACGGTTTTATAAATAGCACGACGGTCGTTTTTAGGTAAATTCGCTACTTTTAATGTAATGGATTGTTCATTTAATTGTCTGATTTGAGGATTAGCAGGGTCAATTACTCTGTCAATTCCCGGAGGAAGTACATAATTTACAGGAGTACGTTGAGCATTTTCTTCAATGTTAACAGCTCCGGTTGTAAATGTTGTATTTTCGTTTTCAATTAAAGTTTCATTTCTTTCAAGAAGATCATTTCCGTATTTTCTCCATTCACTTCTTACTAAATCTAAACTAGCAAAACGAAGTACGGTTGTATCTGCAAATCCATTTAAAAACATCCTCATAAAACGAATGGATGTAAAATCTGAGATATTACCGATTGTTTTGTCTGGAGCTGCTACTGGTATTCTGAATTGATACCATTTCACCTCTTCTTTTGTGTTGTTTTTTAAATCTACATCTGCTGTTCTTATATCCGTAATAAAATTTTCACCAACATGCATGTTCTGAGGATCTAAACGGACTCTGTACTGGTAGTAGCTTTCGGTTTCACTTAAAGTGTTATCCCCGTTTATATCTTCCTGATCAGGTATAGATGTTGCGGCAGTTGAGTATCCTTCTGGTGAATATTCAGATGGCACTGAGTTTCCTTCAGGACCGTTAAAGTTTTTATATCTATCCAGAATATTTGTTCTGTCACCATCAAAATCACTTCCTCTGAAGTAATGGTAATTATCTGATGAAGGGTCATTCATGATATTTTGATAGGCTTCATCGGTTAATTGCCCCATATTTAAGAGGTTGTTAATGGAGTTGATATAATCCTGATAAAAAGCAAGCTCTTGTTCATCATTTAAACCATCAAAACCAATATCCTGCATTAAACGAGCCTGTGGTTCATTACTAAAAGCACTTACCAAACTTGTTTTAGTAGGAATATTACCCCAAACAGTCTGATCTACTTCAGAAGTTTCATCAGGTCCAGGAAGGCCTTGTTCAAAAAACTTACGAGAGTCATTTAAAACATCTTCAGAAACATTACCTAAGTTAAAATATAAATCACCGGCACGATTTGGATCATCGTTATAAATAAATGGGTCCATAACCCAGAATTCGATAAACTCTACGTTTGCCGCTTCAAAATCATTTGTTTCAATAGAGCGTTGAATACCACCCCATCTTTTTTCAGGAGTATTTAATTCTCCATCCTGATTGATATCGGTATCATAGTTATAAGGCCCTCTTTCTTGTGGATAGTAGGCTAAGTTAAGTACCGAAATATTTGTAGGCTGACCATACTCAGATTGTTTCTCTGGCCAAATTTCTTTTTCGTAAATGATTCTTACATAATGATTTGATTGCTCATCTAAATCATTTGCAATATGATTTGGTGTGTATTGGTTATTTCTGAAAAATAAAGGGTCAATACTGTACCAGGCTATTTTTGCACGGTCATATCCTGATGAAATATCATTAATTTTACCTGCATTAGGAATTAATTCCTCCTGTCCCTGAGGCGGACTGGCCAAACTCCATGCAGTCCAGTTTCGCATATCAATGGATGTTTCAGTTCCCTCAAAATCATCAATGTATGCTTGTCCCTGAGCTCCGATGATATTAGGGTGGCCAGGTAAAATTTGAGCAAATTCACCTTCAAACGAAATGCTGGATGGTTCTGTTGTTTGTAAACCAGGAAGTTTATTTAATACATTAGTTAGCCATTGCGATTCGGTGAAATAAGATGTGTTGAATCCGTAAATGGTGTTAGCAATTGGCTCATCTCCGATATTAACCTTTTGTGTTAGAGGTTGTTCTCTTAAATACTCAATAGTAGCACCTACGTTAAAATTTTCGTTAAACTGATAATTTAAGTGGGTACCTAATAAGGTTTTTGTTTGAAGATTAAATAAACTTTGACTTTCGAGTGAAATTTTGATAGGTGTACCACTTTCAAGTAAGCCCTGGTTTATAATCTTCACAGTACCAAAAGAATAGTCTACTGTATAGTCAATATTTTCTGTCAGTTTAATTCCTCCAGCTGTCACAATTACTGATCCTTGTGGAATATTTTGAGCATTTAAAGCAATTTCGCTACTTGTACTTGATTTGTAGGTACCTCTTAGCCAAAATTTGTTTTTTTCGGATATTTGTGTTGCTGATGTTTGGGTAGAGTCGTATAATGCCTGATATACATATTTATCTACCAGTTCACTTTTTCGGTTTGAAGATATTGCGGTACTGCTGTTAATCACTTCTTCTAAATGAGAACCAAAGGGTTCCAGTACCGGAAATATAATTCTACCGTTTTCAGGTAATATGGTTTGATTAGTTATATAGTCAAAAACACCATCAGGAATAGGATCAAGGATATCATTTAATCTGTCCAGATTCATGATTCTCAATATCAGTGGAATACTGTCTTCCTGATTTGCAAAGATGTCTGTTTCCGGCAGGTAATTGATGTAAGCACCCGTTGAGTCATCCACATAGGCGATATCAAACTCAAAATCTTCTCTGTTGACCTGGTAGGCACCAATGGAATAAATGTTTTTCATCATCAAATCCCAGGTTGGCTTAACAGAAGGAGAGAGGTTGGTACTTTTTAACAGCTTTAAGTATAAAGATGTACTTGCCTCATTTCCTGAATTTGTAAATTCACCAACCGTGTAGGTTTGACCATTATAATCATATTCAAATGCAACGGCTAATACCTCGTCACTATTTAATGAACTGTTTAAGGAGATAAAACCAAGTTGACTATTTAATGAGTATTCTGATGGAGATAGTAAGCGTGCGTTTTCTATTTTTTCATAATCCTGTCCGCTTACAAATCCGCTGTTGCTTAAAGTTTTTAAAGTTTGTGTAGCCTGATTGATATCTCTGATAGCAGAATACGTGGTATTCATTTCATTGTACAGGTTGTTTGTACCGTTAGCGGGGTTTCTGTCTGTTGATGTTTGCGACCAAAGATTTGTATTATAGATATTGTTGTTGTTTTCACCAATATCCATAAAACCAATAATATCTCTGGCATCATCGTAATTACCGGCGGTATTGGTTACCCAAACTTCAATTTTTTGAATACTGATTCTTGATCTTAATGGATATGAACTCTGCGCTTCGTTGTATAAATCTCTAAAAAAGTTTGATAAGAAGAAGTGTCTGTTTTTATCGTATTCATTAATGGCAACTTCAAATTCCTGTTTTTGAGCACCTCCCTGAACATCCAAAACTGTTGTTTCACCTTTTTGCTGAGAGGCAATTGCACTTACACTTAATTTACCAAACTGAAGATCTGTTTTTATACCAAATAAACTTTGGCTTCCAGTAATCAAAGTTCCCGGAAGAGATAAAGAAACGTTACCTGCCTCAATAGACTGAATAATATCGTCTTCTTTACCTTCATACTCCAACTTCATTTCATTTTCAAACTCAAAGGTAGCTTCCGTGTTGTAGTTAATGCCAAGTTTTAATTTATCACCAATGCTACCCTGGATATTCATTTGAATTTTCTCTTCAAAATCAAAGGTGGTTGTTTTTCGAAGATCTTCCTGAAGAGTTGGATTATCTATGGTTGTTTGGTTTACACCAATCTTTAATTCAGCTCTGCCTTGTGGTTTTATATTGATTAAGTTTCCTCCTAAAAGATTATCTAATTCACTTCCTAAACTAAAAGAAGGATTAAATATTGAAAACTTGTCGTTTGAATCAACAGTGCGTGCACGTCCTTCCCAATAAGCCAACATAGATTTACGAACATCTTCATCAAGATATTCTTCAAGTGTCATTGTGTATGGTAAGCGGACATTTACATTTCCAATTTTTCTGTAAAAGGAAACTTCTCCTGTTTGAGGATTGTAACTTGTTGTGTATTTAAAATTCTCGGAATTTTGGAGCTGTATGGCACTTTTTTGTTCCGGTTTAATAAATGGATTGTTTGATTCTCCGGAAATAGAGGGATACCTGGTTTCCTGAGTCAAGGAGTCTGGCTCCTGTATCAACGGAGGATGTACATTACCTGCATTTACGGAATTGAACCCTAAAAGCAAGATCAGTATTAAATATAATTGGTTATTAAATATATATCTATAAACTTTTCTCAAGTTTGATTTTATTAATGGTTACTATTAGGTGGTTGGATTTTGCAATAATAAAAATATACCTATAACATTTTCAGCGCTTTTTTAATCAACTCTTCAACTTTAATAGTTGGTTCGGCAGATATAATTTTGTCAACAACTTTTTGAGCGTTGTTCTTAGCAAATCCTAACATTACTAAAGCAGATAACGACTCTTCTTTTATTGTATTGTTTGGTTCTGCAAATATTTTTTGGTCTACAGGCTCTTTTCCTAATTTATCAGCCAAATCAACAATGACTCTTTGGGCTGTTTTGGCACCAATTCCTTTGATACCTTTTAATAGATTCACGTTGCCGGAAGATATGGCTTCATGAATTTCTCCCGGAGACATAGAAGATAACATCATTCTGGCTGTATTGGCACCAATTCCGCTTACAGATATCAGATGAACAAAAATGTTTCGCTCTGAGGTTTCGTAAAAACCATACAGGTTATGAGCATCTTCTCTGATTTGTTCGTATAAATATAACTGTATCTCTTTTTGATTTTGTAGTTTGGTAAAGGTATTTACTGAAATATTGATAAAATAACCTAAACCATTGTTTTCTACAATGCAATGTGCTGGACTGGATTCTATGATGTGACCTTTTATATATTCAAACATTTCTTTCAATTAAAAATGACCAATGATCAATTATTATTATTTATTCTAGTGGATTTAATGATGCTAAATAAAATTTTACATATTTCGTCTACTGAGTTATATGCTATAATAAAATCATCTTCATTTATTAGTTCTACTTCTTTTGTTAGTTCAAGCCAATATTTTGTTTCTAATCCTTCTTTATAGGCAATACTTACTTTATTTGAGAAGTCTGCCTTAGAAATAGCTCCATTTGATTCGGCTAGATTAGCACCTATGGAAGTTCCGCTTCTTAGTAATTGTCTTGATATATCAAATTCTTTATTGTCTTCTTTTAGTTTTTTACAAATTCTGTAAATCAATACAGAAAATGCAAAAGCTTTTTTATATGCTATATTTTTACTCGCAATTTAGGTTTTGTTTGTTCATTGCTCATTGATAGTTACTCATTGTTCCAGCCTTGCGCTTGTAACTCAATTTCCTGATCGCCGTTTGTTACAAGATATTTACCCTTACTTTCTTCTGTAATATGGCCAATAGTGTAGATTTTTAGTTCTGTTTCTTTTGAGAATTTTTCATAATCCTGAAGAGAAATCGTAAACAGTAATTCAAAATCTTCTCCTCCATTTAGAGCAGCAACCGTTGGATTCATATTCAACTCTTCTGCCATTAATGAGGTAGCGTGATCAATTGGAATTTTATTTTCGTAAATTCTACATCCTGTTTTCGAATTTTTACAGATCTGCATGATGTCAGATGATAAGCCATCAGATAGGTCGATCATTGATGTAGGTTTAACATCAATTTCTTTCAGGAATTCAATAATGTCTTTTCGGGCTTCAGGTTTTAACTGACGTTCAAGAATGTAATCATAACCGGATAAATCTGGTTGAACTGCATTATTCTTATCATGAACTCTTTTTTCGCGCTCTAAAAGTTGTAATCCCATATAAGCAGCACCTAAATCTCCTGTAATACAGATTAAATCATTAGGTTTAGCTCCGTTTCGATATACAATATCATCTTTATTCGCTTCTCCAATAGCTGTGATGCTGATAGTTAATCCTGTTAAAGATGTGGTTGTATCTCCGCCAACTAAATCAATATTGTATTTTTCGCAAGCCAGTTTTATACCATCATAAAGCTGATCAACAGCCTCCAGACTCATCCTTGAACTGATACCAATTGAAACAATTATTTGCTTCGGGGTGGCGTTCATCGCATAAATGTCGCTGATGTTAACTACTACGGCTTTATAACCAAGATGTTTTAGTGGGGTATATACTAAATCAAAGTGAATACCTTGAAGTAATAAGTCAGTTGTTACAACAGTTTGTTTGTTGTTATAATCAAGTACAGCAGCATCATCACCAACGCCGGTAATAGTGCTGTCGTTTTTAATTTCAATATCTTTTGTAAGATGATCAATCAATCCAAATTCGCCTAAGTTCTTAAGGTCTTGATTCTTATTTTCTGCCATTTTTCAATGTTAAGTCATTAAAGTGCAAAACTAATAAAAAATAAGAGGTAATTAACAGGCATTATGGAGTGAGTTACGTTTTATACCTAAAAAATCACAAAAAAAGCTGCATTAATTTAATGCAGCTTTTAAATATCCTGTTTTAACAGGGGCAATATCTCAATTCAATAAGTCCGTATGTTACACTAATCCTGCAAAACCCATAAACGCAAGCGCTAAGATTCCGGCAACAAGTAATGCTATTGGAGTTCCTTTCATACCCTTTGGAAGGTCAACCAATTCAAGTTGCTCGCGAATACCGGCAAAAATGATTAATGCCAAACCAAAACCAATTGCAGTAGCAGTTGAGAAAGCAACAGCTTGTAATAAGTTAAGATTTTTTTGAATAGTCATAATAGCAACCCCAAGGATCGCACAGTTTGTTGTAATTAATGGTAAAAATACACCAAGTGCCTGATAAAGTGGAGGACTCACCTTTTTAAGGATGATCTCAACCAATTGTACTAATGCTGCAATAACCAAAATAAAAGATATGGTTTGCAGGTATCCTACATGAAAAGCATCAAGTACATATTTTTGTAACAAGTAAGTAACAATAGTGGCAATTACCATTACAAAAGTAACCGCACCTGTCATACCAATACCTGTGGAAATCTTCTTTGATACACCAAGGAATGGGCAAATTCCAAGGAACTGGGCCAATACAATGTTATTAACAAATATGGCCGATATAAATATTAATACGTATTCCATTTCTTAGGCTTTTTTTAATTTGTTAATAATTGCAATTAAATATCCCAATGCGATAAAAGCTCCCGGAGCCAATACGAAAACTAACATTCCATATTGTTCAGGATAAATAATTGTTCCGAATATTTTACCACTACCAAGAAACTCTCTTACGCTACCAAGGATTGTTAATGCCATGGCAAAACCTAATCCCATACCTGCACCATCAATCATTGATGAAACAAAACCATTTTTAGATGCAAATGATTCTGCACGTCCAAGTACAATACAGTTTACTACGATCAATGGAATAAATAGTCCCAATGACTCAAAAAGAGCAGGTAAGTATGCTTGCATTAATAATTGAACAACAGTTACGAAAGATGCAATAATTACGATGAATGAAGGAATACGAACTTTATCAGGGATCAAGTCCTTAACCAGTGAAACCACAAGGTTACTCATAATAAGAACAAACGTAGTTGCTAATCCCATTCCGAGTCCATTAATTGCAGATGATGTTACACCTAAAGTTGGACACATCCCCAACAATAATGTGAAAACAGCATTTTCTTTAAAAAAACCTTTAGAAAAATTCTTCCACTGATTCATGATTGACCTCCTTTCTTAACAGTTGCTCCGCTTGTTGCATCGCTGCTGTCGTTTTGTTCTGTATATGTATTGTATGCAACCATAATCGCATCTAAAAAAGCTCTTGAACTAATTGTAGCAGCAGTAATGGCATCGATATCACCACCATCTTTAGAAACCACCATTTTAGTGTTCGAAGGATTTTTATCAAGTATAGATTGGTTTCCTTTATCCATTCTGAACCAGTCGTTCATTTTAGAACCTAAACCAGGTGTTTCCTGATGCTCAAGTACAGAATAGTTAATGATGGTTCCATCTGGTTTTAAACCAACCATAATTTTAATTTCTCCTGCAAAACCTTTATCTGTTTTAGAAGAAATCGCAACACCTAAAAGCTCTTCTCCCTTTTTACATGGAAATACTTTTAGTTTATATCCCTCTTTTGATTCAAGTTCATACACTTCTTCCGTAGGGTTATTATCAAATCCCGGAACTACTTGTTCTATTGCTTTCTTTTGCTTTGCTAATTTAGCTACAGCAATTGGTTCTTTAGTTACTTTGTAAACCATTCCAAGCGTTCCTCCTGCAATTGCTGTAATAATAAGCAATGCAAGTACCATGTTTACTAATGTTGATTCTGTTTTTGCCATGATTTACACTTATTTTGCAACTGCAGGTTTTTCACCAAAACGTTTAGGTTTAACATATCTGTCAATTAAAGGAACAAAGGCGTTCATAATTAAAATTGCAAATGAAATACCTTCAGGATATGCTCCGAAAACTCTAATGATGACAGTTAAAACTCCAATTCCTATTCCGAAAATAATACCTCCTTTGTTACTCATTGGAGAGCTGGAATAATCGGTTGCCATAAACACAGCACCCAATAATACTCCTCCTGATAATAAGTGGAATGTTGGTGGCGCATAAACAGCTGCATCTGCAAGGTGTAATATTGCTGAGAAAATATAAACACTACCTAAAACAGCAACTGGAATATGCCAGGTAATAATTTTACGAACTAACATAAAAACTAAACCTAAGATGATTGCTGCTCCAGCCATTTCACCGGCACTACCACCAGTGAATCCCCAAAACATATCAGCATAACTAGGTAGTTTCTGCATTAACTGTTCTGTTGTAGCTCCGGTAGCTAAACCTTCTTTCATAATTCCAAGAGGTGTTGCACCTGAAGTAATATCAGCTATCGACATTGGGAAAGCTCCTGGTTTAACCCATGCAGTCATTTGTACAGGAAATGAAATTAATAAGAATACCCTACCCACTAAAGCCGGGTTAAATGGGTTATTTCCCAAGCCTCCAAATGACATTTTACCAATTCCTATGGCAACTAAAGCACCAATAATTACAATCCAGATAGGAATAAATGATGGTAAGTTAAATGCTAATAGTAATCCTGTAATAACAGCTGATCCATCTGTTATGGTTACATCTCCTTTTAACAAATATTTCTGAATAACATATTCAAAAATAACACAAGCTAAAACAGATGTGATGACTACAGACAGAGATCCAATTCCAAAGTTGTATACAGAGAAAAGTAAAGCCGGAATCATGGCAATTACTACTCCATACATATTTTTTTTCACGCTATCGCCACTGTGAACGTGCGGTGAAGGTGAAATAGTTAATGTGCTCATATCTTATTATTTGTCTAAGTTCTTTTACTTAAATTATTTTGTACGGCTACGCATAATCTGACCTACTTTTCCTTTTCCTAAACGGATGTAATCAAGTAATGGTCGTTGAGATGGACAAGTATAACTACATGAACCACATTCAATACAATCCATGATTTTTTCTTGTTCAGCTCTATCCCATACACCTTTCTGAGAAACAGTCATTAATAAGTAAGGCTCAAGTCCCATTGCACATGCTGAAATACATTTGCCACATTTAATGCAGTTTTGCATTTTTTTACGTTTAGCCTCTTCATTTTTAATGATCAATACACCAGAGCTACCTTTAGTAACCGGAATTTCAGTTGTTGTTAAAGCTTTACCCATCATAGGGCCACCGCCAACAATTTTACCAGTATCCTCAGGTAATCCACCAGCAGCCTCAATTAAAGTATTGATTGAAGTTCCTATTCTGGTTAAGAAGTTCGATGGTTTAGAAACTGATTTACCAGTAACAGTAACTACTCTTTCAAATAGAGGTTTGTTTTTCTGTACCGCTTCATATACAGCTACTGTAGTACCAACGTTTTGTACAACAGCTCCCACTTCTATAGGAAGTTTTCCTGAAGGAATCTGACGTTTGATACAAGCATCAATTAACTGCTTTTCACCTCCTTGTGGATACTGAACTTTAAGTGGTTCAATAGTAATTCCGGGATAAGAAGTTGCAAGTTTTGTTAAATGAGCAATGGCATCTTTTTTATTGTTTTCAATTCCAATGATTGCTTTGTCAACATTTAAAGCCTTCATTAAAATTTGAGTTCCAACCATAATCTCTTCACCTTTTTCCATCATTAACTGATGATCGGCAGTAAGATAAGGTTCACACTCAACAGCATTCAAAATTAATACATCACATGTTTTTCCCGGAGGAACAGATAATTTTACATGCGATGGGAAAGTAGCACCACCCAATCCAACAATTCCAGCTGCTGCAATTTTTTTAATAATCTCTTCTGGAGCAGCAGATATTTCTTTAATTAAATCAGCTGATTTATTAATGGTTTCTTCCCATTCGTCTCCTTCTACATCAATGATAATAGCAGGTTTTTTATATCCGCTTGCATCAACGATATCGTCAATCTTTGCAACTGTTCCAGAAACAGATGAGTGTATGTTTGCTGAAACAAAACCAGCAGATTCTGCTATTAATGTACCAACTTTAACCTGATCCCCTTTTTTTACAATAGGTTTTGCAGGAGCACCAATATGTTGAGCAATAGGAATAGCTACTTGCGTAGGAATCGGCAATGCTTCAATTTTTTTACCTGCCGAAAATTTGTTTTCAGGAGGATGGATTCCTCCAAGCGAAAATGTTTTAAGCACGATTTATTCCTCCTTATTTTTTATATCCGAAGATGTTTTGTTTTCATTTGATGTAGCTTCTGTTTTTGCTGGCGCAGCTGGTTTTTCTGTAGCTGGCTTAGCCTTTTTAGGAGGGAAATTCACCTCGTGAATGGCTCCTGTTGGGCAAACGGCAACACACTTGCGACAAAGTTTACATTTGTTGTAATCAATGTATGCGATGTTATTTTCAACAGTAATGGCATCAAAAGGACATTCTTTTTGACATTTTTTACAGCCAATACAAGCTACTGAACAAGCTTTTTTAGCAACTCCACCTTTGTCCTGGTTAATGCATGATACAAAAACTCGTCGTCCTTTAGGACCGGCTTTTCTAAGTTCAATGATGTTTTTAGGACAAGCGTCCACACAGGCTCCGCAAGCCACACATTTATCATTAACCACCGGTAAACCAGTTTTTTCATCCATGTGAATAGCATCAAAAGTACAAGCCTCAACACAATCACCACAACCTAAACAACCGTAACTACAACCCGTTTCTCCTCCATATAGGGAAGCCGCAACAGCACAAGAGGTAGCTCCGTCGTATTTATTTGTTCTTGGGCGGTTTTCACATGTTCCGTTACATTTAACAACGGCAATCATTGGATCTGATGCAGCAACTTCTTTACCTAAAATTCCTGCTGCAGTTTTCATGGTTTCAGCGCCCCCCACCGGACAATTTAAATCCGATATGTCATCGCTTTTTACCAATGCTTCAGCAAAAGCTCTACAGCCGGGGAAACCACAGCCTCCACAGTTAGCTGCAGGTAAAACTTCCTCCACCTGATCAATTCTTGGGTCTTCAAACACCTTAAATTTTTGTGCTACAAAATAGAGCACGAGGGCAGCTACAGTACCCAAAATAGCAAGTGTTAAAACTGTTATAATAACTACATTCATGTTATATGATTTAATTCTACTCTTTTATTTTAAACGTAAAGGTTTTTTGTAATTGAGGGGATATGTATTTAATTACAATGAAATAAGGAATAAGAATAATCAGCGAGGTAATACCTGCAATTCCTTCACTTTTTGTTAGTCCGTAACTAACGAACAAAACAACAAATACTAAAATAAACGGGAATATATAAGCCAGTAGTGAAGCTTTCAAGCCTAGAGATTTTTCACCTTGAATAGTTACTTTTTGACCTGGTTTATAAAGGGAGCTTTGGTTAGTGTATACATCAACAAGTTTTTCTTTCATATCTGCAGCGGTGCATGCACCTTTTGCGTGACATGAAGCACAGGCTGATTCGCTGATAATGCGAACTTTAACCTGGTTTGAGTTGATTTCCTCAACGTATCCTGTATGCTCTACTAATCTTACTTCCGACATGATTTTTCAGGGAAAATTCTGGACAAATGTAATTAATAAGGTAGTATGTGAAAGTGTATTTCTCTATTTGGAATTGGTATAAATAAATAGAATTGCTACTTGGACATTGCAAAACCTTGATGGATAGTGTAAAGTAGAGATTGCAATTTTAAAAAGTTAGTCAAAAAAAAAATTCTAAAACTTAAAAAAAGTGAAATAAATCATGTTATGTGTTGATAGTTTGGTTGTTATAAAGAAATATTTCTTTAATTAAAAGTGCTCTAATTTAGGCTGTTTTATTTTTGTGTGCGAACACATGAAATTGATTTGTTACCTTTTTAGTTAAATTAATCCATAATGGACTAAAAAGTAAGGTGAGAGCGATTGTACTTATGGTTATTTGGTAGGAATATTCCTTAATAATACCAGATTGATATCCGGTAGCTGCCAAAATAAAACTAAATTCTCCTATTTGTGATAAGAGTGCACTTACATACAGAGTAATTTTCCAATCCTTACAGAAGAACCGGATCATAGAAATATTAATGATACTATTTAAAATAAAAACTACAATAAGTAAAGTAACTATTGTGTATAGATTATCTTTTAAAAAGTTTAGGTCGATAATCATTCCTATTGATATAAAAAACAGTGCTACAAACAAAATTTTAAATGCAGAAAGGCTGTTGTGCACCCATTCTGTTGATCTTGTGGCAGATATTAAAATGCCAGCTATAAATGCTCCCAGTGCGGCAGATAACTGAAAGAAGGCAGATATTGTTGAAAACCCAAAGCATAATGAAAAAGCAATAAAAACCTGCATCTCATGATCTTTTTGAATGTATTTTTGAAATGGAAGTTTAATTTCTTTCTTTCTAACTAAAAAAATGATCATGCCAATAATGAGTATACCACCAATTATTTGCTTAATCAGTTCGCTTTTATCGGGTCTGTGACCACCTAAATAGCCTAAGAGTATCAACATAGGTACAATCAGTATGTCCTGTGCAATAAGAATCCCTAAAGCATACTGACCAGCCTTGCTATTGATTTCATCTCTTTCCTGAAGTATTTTAACAATTACAGCTGTACTGCTTAAGCTAATCACAAAACCAAACATAACTACCTGACTCGTACTCCAGTTAAAGTAAAAACTAAGCAACCAAATGATTAACAAACTTGCAAATACCTGCATCAATGTACCAATAATAGACACTTTCCAGTTGTTGAGGAGCTGAGGGAGCCGGATCTCCATACCAATAAAAAATAACAGTAGTACCAAACCTAATGATCCCAGATTGGATATCAGTTCTTCGTCACTAACAAAACCAACTCCATAAGGCCCAACTATTATACCTACAATAATATAGGCTATCATATAGGGTTGTTTGAGTAATCTTAATAAAAATCCAATTACTATAACGATACACGATAGTATTACAAATTTCGAAAATAATGGGTCTATATGTACGGCTGCAAATATCATATTAAATATGTGTTCTTATGCAGCAAAAGATAGTGCAATTATTTAAATGCAGAAAAAGATATTTGTTAAGGAAAGATAATAATGTAGTAGAAAAATGAATCTGTATTAATTCGTATGACTAACTAATCATACTCCAGTTCATCTTTTGACGCGCTAACTTTGTGAGTTGGCGGTTTAGTACCTGATTTTCCGGGCTTTCAAGATTTGCATCTTTTTCGAGTATGGCATTTGCCACATTACGTGCATGTTGCAGCAGTTGAGAGTCTCTGGTTATATTGGCTATTTTAAGCTCAAAAGGCAATCCACTTTGTTGTGTACCTTCTAAATCACCAGGTCCTCTTAATTTCATGTCAGCCTCGGCAATTTCAAAACCATCATTCGAATCCACCATAATGTTCATTCGCTTCTTAGTGTCTTCACCAAGTTTGTGGCCGGTCATTAAAATACAATAGCTTTGCTCGGCACCTCTGCCAACCCGTCCTCTTAGCTGGTGTAACTGCGAAAGTCCAAAGCGTTCTGCACTTTCAATAATCATTACCGAAGCATTGGGAACATTAACACCAACCTCTATAACAGTAGTAGCAACCAAAATTTGCGCCTTGCCAGAAGCAAACTCCTGCATGGCAGCATCCTTTTCTGATGGTTTCATCTTTCCATGAACCATAGTGGTTTTGTATTCAGGAAAAGCACTTTGCATATATTCATACCCTTCGGCCAGATTTTTAAAATCCATTTTTTCTGATTCCTCAATCAAAGGATAAACCACATAAATCTGACGACCTTTTTCTATCTCTGCTTTAATGAATTTATTCAGGTTGTTCCTGCGGTTATGAAAATAGTGTTTGGTTTCAATGGGTTTTCTACCTGGTGGGAGTTCATCAATAACTGATACATCCAAATCGCCATATACTGTCATAGCCAGAGTACGTGGAATTGGTGTGGCTGTCATAACCAGTACATGAGGTGGAATGTCATTTTTCTTCCACAGTTTAGCACGTTGAGCCACTCCAAAACGGTGTTGTTCATCAATAATAACCATTCCCAGGTTTTTAAATTGAACTACATCTTCGAGTAGGGCATGTGTACCTATTAATATTTGAATTTCACCAGACTGCAGTCCTGAGTGAATAACTTCGCGTTCCTTCTTTTTTGTGGAGCCGGTTAATAGTTTCACATTTAAATCCATACCATTTAATAATTCCATGATGGATTCAAAGTGTTGAGTAGCCAATATTTCAGTTGGAGCCATCAGGCAAGCCTGGTAATTATTATCTAAAGCAATTAACATCACCATTAAGGCAACCATGGTTTTTCCACTACCAACATCACCTTGCAAAAGACGATTTAATTGTCTGCCAGAACCAACATCATTTCTAATTTCTTTAATAACTCTTTTTTGAGCATTGGTGAGTTCAAATGGAAGGTTATGAAAAAAGAAATGATTAAAATAATCTCCTACGGTAGAAAATATATGTCCTTTTATACTTCTTGTTCGTTGTGTTTTTAAACGAAGGATATTTAGTTGTATATAAAATAGCTCTTCGAATTTTAACCTGAATTGAGCTTGTTGTAACTCCTGACTGTTTCTTGGGAAATGAACCGTACGCAGTGCCTGATCCAATATCATTAACTTATATTGCTGAATGATATAGGAAGGCAATGTTTCGGATATAGATCCCTGAAAAGATAGAAAAATGTTCTGTTGCATCTTTTGGATGGCTTTTGAACTTAAATAATTATTTTTCATCTTTTCTGTAGTATGGTAAAAGGCCTGTAATCCCGAAACAATTTTAGGTTTGTTAGGATCTACCTTTTCCATTTCTGGATGTACAATATTATAGGTATGATTGAATTCAGAAGGTTTACCAAATATAATATACTCAACATTGGGATCTAAGCCTGTTTTTATTTGTTTGATAAACTTAAACCAAACCAATTCAATAACTCCTGAGTCATCAGCAAATTTAGCTACAAGTCTTTGTGTTCTTCCTGCACCTACTGTATTTAAACCAACAATTTTACCTTTTAACTGAATGTGAGAAGCTGTGTTGTTAATTTCTCTGATTTTATAAGTTCTGCTGCGGTCGATGTATTTGTATGGAAAATGGTATAACAAATCCTCATACGACTGAATTTTTAATTCATTTCGCAGTAAGTCGGCCTTTTTAGGACCAACACCCGGTAAATACGTTATATCTCTTGTTGCTAATTCTGACATCACTAAAATAGAGGTTCAAAAATAGTAGAATGAAAGTAATGTTGCAATATAAATTTATTCATCAATACTTATTCCTTTTATTGGTAAGTCAATAAAGTAAGTGTGTATAAAAATATTCTGACTTAATTTTTTACTATTATTCCTATTTTTTCGAGTAATTGGGGTGTTTCCATTAAGGCAATTTTAGCCACTGCTTCGTAATCATTAATCCAATCTGCTAGTTCATCTATTTTTTTATTGCGTTGAAGTGTTGCATTTTGAGCTTCACCTTTTGCTTTTAGTATAGCCTGATGTAAGGCATCTACATTGTCAATTTTTTGTAAACAATCATTAAGCTTTACAGCATCTATTCCATACCCGGCCATAATACTTAGCCATTCATTATTGGCGAGTATGTTTCTTAAAAAACTTTTGCTTTGGTTAAGCCATCCTGAATAATTTAGAGGATAAATACCTGATAATTGTAATGATGTTTTGGCTGAAGTGTTGTTTTTGAATGCTATTTTAGCCAGACTTCGATATTTTGATATGAATTGATGTGCATCGTTCCGGGCGTTCTTCTTGTTTATATATGCAATTGTAACATCGTTGTGTTTCTTATTGCAACTTGCCGAAAGAGTAATGACTTCGTTCAGTAGTGCTTTTCCGGTTTCAATTTTTTCAGCATTATAACCGAATTCGGAAACTTTGCTAAAAATACTATCATCGTTAAGAGAATTGTTGATTCTGATTGAACTCTGAAGTATAAAATCAGGTACGGTTAATTTAGATTTGTTCATTTAAATGGATATAACATTAGTAAATATGATCAGATACTATCCTGAAACCATAAATTTTAGAGCGAACTGTTTGATTTTTATAGCAAACTACTTCAAAAGTGAGCGAAAAGGTTCATTGTTACAGCGAAATGGTCATTGTACAAGGCGAAACCAATTTTTTTGCAACGAAATGTATCAATTAGTAAAAATTGTGTATTTCGCTCACTAATTCATCCTTTTCGTCTACTAAATTGAGTATTTCGCTAACTAAGTTGAGCATTTCGCTCACTACGATGAGTGTTTCGCTAACTAAAATAGTATTTCGCTTATTAATTTGCCTATTTCGCTCACTAATTTAATAATTTCGCTTTAAAACATGTGTATTTCGCTTACGTTAGTTGTTGATTTTCTGTAATTAAAAACGCTTTTCCTTTGTTTGTGATTTAAATGATGGGGGTCTTGTAGTGTAGAATAAAAAAAGTTCCAGTAGCATAATTGCTATTGGAACTTTTTAAATATTGTAATGTATTGGATACTTAATACTTCGTTAAAATTTTATTGATTTAAACTCCGTATAAATTGGTCGAATGTCTCATATCGTTAAAAACATAGTTACGGAGCTGGAATGCAGATTTCAATCTTTCCTGTATATACAAAAATTGATGCGGGATATAAAACTCCCAATAATTTCAGACCAGCCCTTAATTATCATTTGCTGTTATGCGCTTTTATTTTTTTAATTTTTATTTTCTTTCGAAATGGTTTCAAGAAGCACATATTTAACAGAATAAGGTTCAGCTTGGGTTATTTTCTTCACTTTTAATACATACTCATAGCCCGTTTCATAATTAAATCCTTCAATTTTAGTTAAAGCCATCCAATTATCGGAATCTGTGTTTTTGACGTTTAATGCGTCATAAATTTTTGGAGTTATATTTTCTTCATCCACGTATTCAGACGGATAGTCAGGGGTAAACTTGACTGTTTTTGATGACACAAAAAGATTTATATTTTCTTCACTATCATTTATAATTACTCTCTCCTTTGAAAGAAGTTCTATAAACTCATATTTAATTGAAAATACATCTTGTGGAGGTTCTTGCATCCATACTTTTTTTGCTCTGAATTTATACTCATAGCCTCTTTCATAGTCAAAATCAAAACCATCTGTTATTATATCAACTAATAATTTTACTTGATTTTCATCATTGTCGGAAAAAAGTAATGGTTGAGTCCAAATGTCACTCATCATGCTTGCACCATATCCTGTCTCTGGATAAATTGTTATTTCAACAATTTTTTCCTTATCATTTTCATCTTTTGTACACCCCATAAAAAGTGTACAAAGAAATGTGAATCCAAAAAATAAATTTAGGGTTTTCATATTTACCTTTATTATAGTGTTATTTTTTTATGATGCACTTTTTTAGTAAACAGTTGCGTCAAATTGCCTCTAACTAAATTCTAACGATCTATTGGGTACTATAACTTAACAGTAATTGCTGCGCTTGCTTTGTTAGCCTTTTCTCTGGCTTCTTCAACTGTGTTTGCTCTGGCCAGGCAAACTCCCATTCGTCTTTCTCCCTGAACTTCAGGTTTTCCGAATAAACGTAATTGCGTATCAGGATCTGCTAAGGCTTGTTCTAAGCCACTAAAAGAAACCTGTTTAGAATCTCCTTTTACCATAATTACACTACTTGCTGCAGCACCGTGCTGAACAATGTTTGGAATTGGTAATCCAAGAATCGCTCTAACGTGTAAAGCAAATTCACTCAGATCTTGCGAAATCATAGTTACCATACCTGTATCGTGTGGGCGAGGAGATAGTTCGCTAAAGTAAACGGTATCACCTTTAATAAAGAACTCAACACCAAATAAACCTCTTCCACCAAGTGCTTTTACAACTTTTTCAGCAATGTATTCAGCATCTTTTAGTGCTTTTGGGCTCATGGCCTGAGGTTGCCACGATTCCTGATAATCACCACCTTCTTGGCGGTGACCAATAGGAGCACAAAATGAAACGCCATCAACATGACTGATTGTTAGTAGAGTAATTTCGTAATCAAAATCAACAAATCCTTCAACAATAACTCTGTCGCTGTTTCCTCTGGCACCTTCTAAAGCATAATTCCATGCATAATCAATGTCTGCATCACTTTTTACAACACTTTGTCCTTTACCAGACGAGCTCATAATTGGCTTAACAACACAAGGGCAACCAACTTCTTTAATAGCAGCCACAAACTCTTCTTTTGTTCCTGCAAATTTATAAGGCGAAGTTTTTAAACCTAATTCTTCAGCAGCTAAAGTTCTGATGCCTTCACGGTTCATGGTAAGCTTTGTGGCATTTGCTGTAGGAATCACATTAAAGCCTTCTTTTTCAAGCTCAATTAACGTGTCTGTAGCTATAGCTTCGACTTCAGGTATGATATAATCAGGTTTTTCTTCACGAATAATCTTTGCAAGCGATGCTCCATCAAGCATTGAAACAATATAGCTTTTGTGGGCAACCTGCATTGCCGGTGCATTTTCGTATTTATCAATAGCAATCACTTCAATGCCATAGCGCTGAAATTCAATAACTACTTCTTTTCCTAACTCTCCCGAACCTAGCATAATTACCTTAGTAGCTGTTGGTGACAAAGGTGTGCCAATAGATGTGTTTGATACAGTGTTCATTGTAAATTGGTGAATTGTTTGATAGCTAGATAAGTAAAGATATAATTAGGTGATATTATAATCGTTTACATAAACTAACTAATATTGAATAATTTAAAGGCACAAAAATAACTTTATTATTGTAACCAAAAAAGCCCGAATCGTTTTAATTGATTCGGGCAAACAAAGACAATTGGATATATTATTTTATTTAAGATAAGAATTTAACATCCATAGCGTTTTTTCTGTTTCTGAAATATAATCACTCATTAAGCTAACAGTACCTTCATCATCAGCATCGCTTGCTAGTGATAAAATTTCTCGTTCAATTTTAATTAATGTAGAAAAGTTTTCTACGATAATACTAATTGCATCAACTCCATTGTTAACGCTCTTTGCTTCCTTAACAGAAGAAGCATTCAGGTAGTCACTAAATGTGTGCAAAGGCTCTGCTTCCAGTGTTAAAATCCTTTCTGCTATCTCATCTATTTTAAGAACAGCATCATCGTAATACTCTTCAAACTTTGTATGTAATTCAAAAAAATCTTTACCCTTAATATTCCAGTGAAAACCTCTTAGGTTCTGATAAAATAATTGATAGTTAGCTAATAATAAGTTTAATTTTTGTGCTAGTACTTGTACTTTATCCTGGTCTAATCCTATTAAATTTTTCATGAGTCTATATATTTAATTGTTTCTGATTTAATTTTGTATTACAAAGATGTTATTAGTTGTATTATAAATCAAATAGATATTGGCTATTTTAATATAAATAATAATGATAAGTATTGATATGTAGTGTTCTACAGGTATTTGTTGTTTGATTAATAGATATTGTAATTTTCCAATGGATCGTTTATTGTTCTTGTTAACTAAGGTAATTTGCTTGATTTCAAATGAGATTCATTGTAATTTCTATATTTGCATAAAAAAGAAAAAGTGAACTGGTTCCAGGCAAAAGCTTATATAAATTATCGTAGAAAAGCTAAGTATAAAAAAGGGCATCGAATTCATCCTCCTTTTGCATTTGATATCGTCCGTCATGACTTTTATGAGAATGATTCATATTATCATTTTGATCTCATTAATAAGATAAGAAAAGACCTACTTGAAGATAGAAGGAAAGTTGATGTTAATGATTTAGGTGCCGGATCAAAAAAGTTCTCGAATAAACTTCGACGAATTAGTAGTTTGGTTAAGTATAATGCAACTCCTCGAATGCAAGGTGAGTTAATATCAAGGCTCATTGCACGTTTTAAGCCACAAAATATTATTGAGTTAGGAACATCATTGGGATTAGGAACACTGTATCTGGCAATGCCCAATTCTAGAGCCTCGGTTTTTACAGTTGAAGGATGTTCCAATATTGCAGCTGTTGCTGAAAATACTTTTAAAAAGGCTCAGGCTACCAACATTCGTTTATTAAATGATAGTTTTGAAAATGCATTGCCTAAGCTGCTGAGTGAAATGGATCAGGTGGATATGGTGTATTTTGATGGCAACCATAGTTATGATGCTACGATAAGTTATTTTAATATGTGTTTGGCAAAGGCCTCAGATTCAGCTTTATTTATTTTTGATGATATTCACTGGTCAAAAGGAATGGAGCAAGCGTGGAATGAAATTATTGACAATAATAAAGTTTCTGTATCCTTCGATTTATTTCGTTTTGGTATTGCTATTATTAATAAAGATGTGCTGAAGCAACATTATATTGTAAAATGGCCCTAATATTACTTTCGTATAATGGATGAAAACATCCTAAAAAAATTATCTTTGTTTAAATCAAATTTGTAAACTATGTCTGAAAATGTAATTGAAATAAAGGGAATTACAAAGTTTTATCAGGTAGGAACTCAAGTGGTTAAAGCATTAAGAGGTGTTGATGTAGAAATTAAAAAGGGAGAGTATGTAGCCATAATGGGGCCTTCAGGTTCTGGTAAATCCACATTAATGAATGTGATAGGAGCTTTAGATTCACCAACCGGAGGAACTTATATTTTAAATGGTACCGATGTGAGTCACTTAACAGATGATCGTTTAGCTGAAATTAGAAATAAAGAAATTGGTTTTGTTTTTCAAACCTTTAACCTGTTACCCAGGTATTCAGCTATTGAAAATACTATGTTACCATTGATTTATGCCGGGGTATCAAAACAAGATCGATTGAAAAGGGGAGAAGAGGCCATTAGAAAAGTTGGTCTGGAAAACAGAGCCATGCACAAGCCCAATGAATTATCCGGAGGACAAAGACAGCGTGTAGCTGTAGCAAGAGCTCTAATCAATAATCCTTCAATTATTTTGGCAGATGAACCTACTGGTAACCTTGATTCAAAAACTTCAGTAGATATCATGAATTTATTTGAAAATATCCATGCAATGGGGAATACCATTATTTTGGTAACTCATGAAGAGGATATTGCACAACATGCACATCGTATTATTAGATTAAAAGATGGACAAATAGAGTCGGATATGGTAAATGAGGATGTTTTAACCACACAGACTGCATAAATAAATCCGAACTTTTTTGAATTAAAGATGTTTCTTGACCAATAAAGAAATATGAAAATATAGAGTAAATGGCGAAAAGCGTAGTATATACAAGAACAGGAGATAGAGGTAGAACAAGTTTAATAGGAGGTACCCGCGTACCTAAAAATGATGTTAGACTGGAAGCTTATGGTACCGTTGATGAGTTGAATAGTTTTATTGGGATGATTCGCTCTTATGATATTGATGAGCAAAGTAAAAATCAGTTAATTGAAATTCAAAACAGACTATTTGAGGTTGGTGCATATCTGGCAACAGATACAAATGTAGCTGATCTTAGAGATAAAATGCAATATGATGATTCGGTAATTGAAACCTTGGAAGAGGCGATGGATAAAATGGAAGAAGCTTTGCCTCCATTGAAATATTTCGTATTACCAGGAGGAGATCCATGTGTCAGTTATTGTCATATTTCAAGAACAATTTGCAGAAGGGCAGAGAGAAGAATTTTAGAAATGGGTGAAACAATGGATGTTAATACATGGGTTGTTCGATATATTAATCGTTTATCAGATTATTTATTCGTATTATCACGCCATTTGTCAAAACATTTTAATACAAATGAAATTCCTTGGGTTCCCGAGTTGTAAGTGTTTAGTTTTTTTTTATATTCGCAAAAAATAACAAACAAGTAATTAACAAATTATAACAGTTAAAATTTCAGGGTATGTATTGGACACTAGAATTAGCATCAAAATTAGAGGATGCTCCCTGGCCTGCTTCAAAGGATGAATTGATCGATTTTGCGATTCGTTCAGGAGCACCATTGGAAGTTATTGAAAATCTTCAGGAGATAGAGGATGAAGGAGATATTTACGAAAGTATTGAAGATATATGGCCTGATTATCCTAGTAAGGATGATTTTTTCTTTAACGAAGATGAATATTAGTACTAGCCAGGGCTAAGGAGAAAAAAGCTGTATTTTTCAATACAGCTTTTTTTATTTCTTAAAGTTAGAATTTATTGATTCTTATAATCTTCGTAAGTGTTATCTAAATTGTATTCAGATTTGTCCTCTCCACGGTCTATTTTAGGTAATTCCTTCCAATTAAAAATATCTTCTTTTTGTTTAGGTCTAAACATATCCAGCCAATAAAAACCAGCTAATCTGAGTTCTTCATCTGGTACAAGTAGAATAGGTGACATTTTTCCGGTAGGAGAAACCTGCATGTTAATTTTACTAACCATGCGTTGCTTTAAATAGATAATCATATTGCTACATTCTGCCTTGTTAACACCGATAGCATCCTTTTTATCCATTGGGTAGTAAATGGATTGAGCATTGCCATTTACATCAATTTTATATATTTCGTTATTCTTAATAAAACCAGTCATTGATGAACCTTTGATTTGGTTATAACGACCAGTGTCTTCCTCTGAAATAATAAATGCACGGTCAATTAAATCAACTTTATCCAGCACTTCATCTTTGGTGTACATTTTTATTTCATCAGATGTTAGTTGATTGCCTAATGACCACATAATAGGATCGTGATAAAATGTATTCGTTGTATCTCTTGAATCAAATACCATTGAATCGCATCTACCTTGTAAATCGCTTCTATAATATTGAACCTTTCTATAGGCTTTAATTAATTTTTCGTTTGGATTTTCTAATGGAACAGCAACCAATGTATCAGCATGTAGAAAAAGTGTGTCGGCATTATATATTTGCATCAATACCGCATTCTTTGTTGTTAATGCATCCTGAGATATTTCATTGTAAAAACCGTAGTCGCCGGTAATAATTACATTGTTGGTGGTATCGTGAAGTTCCATGCTGTTAAATACCTCCCCAATGCCTTTTTTACGGTCGTAATGGATTGAATCACCTTTTAAAAGTTGCTCTCCATCAACGTATGCATTATCTTTTAGTAAGGCAACGTCATTTTGAGTGTCGTAGAAGCCTGATTCGGCATAAATGGTATTTTTTTCACTAACAATAAAAGTAGGACCTTCAATAGTGGCCACTTTAGTTATAGTATGATACTTTAAAGTATCAGAAAACATGGTATACTTTGGGTTATTTACAACGACACTGTCTTTGTAAAATGCCATATCAGAATCCGGATAATAGTAACCGGATTTACTAGTTAAAGTATTGTCTTTGTTAACAATTTTACCATTGTTAAAGTAATAAGCAAAGTTGTTTTTTCTATCAAAATCCAGATAGTCAGTTGTTAAAACAATGTCCTTATTCACCAATTTAACATCTTCTCTGACTTCAGCTAATCCGGTATTGCCATCGTAGTTTAAGCGACGGCCGTATAAGTGCAGTGTATCGTTTTGAATGATGTGAATATTTCCTACAGCTTTAAGTTTGTTTTCTTTTTTGTTAAGAAATGCAGTGTCACAAAACATGGTAGCTGTTTCGTGAGTAAATTTTACATTACCAACCAAGACATTAATGTCTTCACCATAAACAACCTTATTTCCTTTTAGGAAATCAGCATGTTTAACATTGATCTTCTTTTGAGCAGTAATATAAAAGCTTCCAAAGAATAAGCATATGAATATTGTAAAAATGCTTTTGTAAGTTCGCATTATTGTATAAGTTGCTGTTAAGAAAATTTTACGAGATCAAAAATAGTTGTAAAAACTGAATTAATAAACCAGCGTGTTTACTTTAAGTTATTTTCCTGTAACTCTTCAGTTTTTAGATTTGCAGCAGACGTTTCAAAACGAATTTTCCTTTTTAAGTATATTGTATCCGGCATAGCTTCTTTTCTAGGGTTAAAAACAATTGTATTTTGCACATACTCCTCAGCATCAATAACCATGCTAACTTTGTACCCTTTAGAAAAATTTAATTCAAAAGTGCCTAAACTATCAGTTTTGCAATTTGAAAAATCGCTTGAACTTTCATCTATATTCAATTGGAAAAAGCATTCTGATTGAACAGAGGATTCTGATACAGGATTTAACGTTTCATTGTCAACAATGATGGCTTTGCCAGTAATATTGTAAGCCTCTCTAATACAAGAAAAGTTGATAAATAAAACGCAAATAATACAAGTGTATTTCATCCCTGTAGAAACCATCCTCCATTCTTCAAAAAACGCCTCTACAAAATAGTTAAAAAAACTACTTTATCCAATTTTTATACTCAAAATTACAACCTTCCCATTCTTCACGAATTGTGATGTAAGTATCAAGTTGTTTTTCCTTAATCCATTCATTAATGGCATCAGCTTTCTTTTTTTCAGTCATAATGTTTTGAATAAGCTGATAATCGTTACTCATATTAGCTTTGTGAGGAGCGATCTTTCTTTTTTGCTTAATAATCACATAAACATCATGTCCTTTTTCATCTTTGATGGCAAATGGTTTAGAAATTTCACCTTCTTCCAATTTTTGTAATTCTTTAGCTAAAAGAGGTAAACGCATTGATGAAAGCTCAGCAAGTTCAAATTGAGAAGACTGGGTTCTTTGGTTCACCATTAAACCACCGTTTGTTCTGGTGTCTTTATCCATAGACCAATGGAAAGCAGCTTCATCAAAAGAAATACTATCACTTTCAATTAAAGTCTTCATTGAATCTAATCTGCTTATTGCAGCTTTGTTTGCTTCGGCAGAAACTTTGGGTTTAATAAGGATATGACGAACATGAATTCTTTCGCCTTTTTTGTCAAGTAATTGAATAATATGATATCCAAATTCTGTTTGTACAATTTTAGAAACCTTATTTTTTTCCTGCATATTAAAAGCTACGTTGGCAAATTCAGGAACATAAGTGGAACGGGTTGCCCAACCCATATCACCGCCTCTACTTGCACTACCCGGGTCTTCAGAATATAAAACAGCTAAAGTCGCAAAGTCTCTGCCTTCTGCAACCTGACGTTGGAAATCACGAAGTTGAGATTTTACTCGATCAATTTCTTTTTGTTCAATTTTAGGATAAACAGCAATTTTCTGAATTTCGTACTGAACAGGAACCATTGGTAAGCTATCCTGATCTGTTTTTCTGTAATAGGCTCTTACCTGAGAAGGAGTAGGTTCAATTCCTTCAGTAATATTTTGTTGCATGGATTGTGTCATCATTTGATCACGAACAACCTGCATTTGTTCTTTTTTAATCTGTATAATTGATTTTTTAAACCACTCTTCAAGTTTATCTTTACCACCTGCGCGATCAATAAACATATTCATTTTACGGTCAACTTCATTGATTACCGAGTTTTCGTTAACCTCAACACTATCCAGAACAGCCTGGTTTAGCATTAATTTTTGAATAAGTTGTTGTTCAAAAAGTTGACATTTAAGATCACCTTTTGCCGACATACCTTGCATGATTGCTTGTTGGTACTGGTATTCAATGTCAGATTTAAGTATGGCATTATCACCAACAACGGCAATAACTTCATCAATTACATTTTTTTGAGCCAAAGATATATTGGTATAAAGAAATGTCGCAGTTAGCGTAATAATCAGAGTATAAATTGTTTTATGCATATATAATCGTTTTGCGCAAATTTAATAGAATTTTATAACTTTTTGCTTTAATCCTTCCTGGTATAATTCTTCTTCTAAGTTTTGAATGAATTCAATACGTTTTTTGTTTAATAAGATAGCTTTAATTTTATCTGTAACATATTGTAAAGGAGCAATTTCATCGATTTTGTGATAATCTCTGAATGAAACTAAATAATGTGACGTTGAATCTGTAACCTCGTAAAATTTATTGTATTTTAAAAAGTTAGGGGTGTTGGGAATGGGTTTAGGGAGTAATCCTGAAATAGCATCTACAGTAACCCACTTATCCAGAAATATATCAAAATTAGTTGCATTTTGATAGCAATACTCTTCCAAAGTCACCATATCTTCCGGATTATCTGACTTATACCATTGTTGTAATTGAGTTAAGTTAGGAGCATTAAGAGGTAGTTTAATAAAAATACCTTTAATGATATCTTCATTTAAAATGAAGTTCTCACTCATTTTATTGTAATAATCCTCAATTTCTTTATTGGTTATCAGAGGAGAATGTTTTTCTAATAATAACTTTTGTTGGTACTTATGGATTAATAGTGATGCTCTGTAGTCTTCCAGTATTTGTTTTACATCTTTTTCCTCCGGAGATAAATTTAGCTCTGCTTTTCGGAGTAATAATGAAGATTTTACCCATCTGGAAATATAGTTCTGTGTAAATGCAAGACTGTCATTCTTACTTACATTTTTAGGAATTGCCTTTTGTAACTCCGCAACGGTTAATACCTTGCCATCGACAGATGCAACTGCAGGAGATGATTCTGTAGATGGCATATTGGAACAAGAGTTAAATACAAGACTTGCTAAAATTCCAATAGAATATAAGGTTCTCATTCTTTATTTATTGTTTTTTGAGAATTTAAGCGCTTTAATATTAATGATTGGATTGTATTTTTCTTTTAATCTGGCAATCCATTGTTTTTCAATTTCGTTTTGGTAATCACTAATAACCTGCCCTTTTGTTTCTTCTAGTTGTTTATATTTTTTAGGTACTGTTTCGCCACTTGCAAATACATATGGGAAGTCAGTATCAATTTTTCCTTCTGATTTTTTTATGTTCCAGATATTTTTGTCAATCGCAGCATATTCTCCTTTGCTAAATGTTCCGTTTATGCATTTAAAGTTTGTCGCAGGAATAATCTGCTTTAATGAATCTGTTGTAATATTTGGAGTTACCTGTAATTGAGCCTGGATTGATTTTAAAGTAGATTTATCTTTAGTGAAATAGGCTTTACCAACTAATTTTTCTGGCTCAAAGTAATCTTCTTTGTGACTGTTGTAATAATTTTTGATTCCGGTGGTGTCAGCACTCGCTTTGTTCCAGATTTCTTTTTGTGAGATTTCAAAAATCAATAAACCATCATGATATTCATTCAAAAGAAATCTATACTCTGGGTATTTATTTTCAAGCTGAGATTTTTCAAAATCCAGAATTTGCTCTTCTAAATAGGTATCTAACAATTGATCAATTATAGCTGCCTTTCTGTTTTTTGTAAATTGTCTGTTAGATTGTAAATATTCAGTCAGATCTTTAATCGAGATATCTTTTGAGTCAAACGATACTATCGTTAGTTGAGGATCTTTTAAGCTGGCAAAGAAATCTGCATCAGAAATGTTTGGTAATTTTGCGTTTTCTTTAATAGCGTTTATAATAGAATCATTTTGAGTGTAGTTATATTCCTTCTTTAATCGGTTAATTACACTTTGTTTGCCTTTAAAAGCTCGTTCATCTCTTGAAATCTTTTGAGTGATTTCTTCTTCCATTTCATCGTAGCTTTTAGTACCTCTTTTTTCCAATAGTTTAATAATATGAAATCCATAAGGAGTTCGAATAACTTCAGAAATTGCGCCAACAGTATCTAATTTAAATGCAGGCTCACTAAATTCAGGAATCATTCTTCCGCTGCCGAACCATGGTAATTCTCCGTTATTTGTGGCACTTTTTCGATCTTCTGAAAAGTTTTGAGCTAGTGATCCAAAATCTTCTCCTTTTAATACCAATTGATAAATAGAATCAATTTTTGCCTTTTTTTCTTCTATTACATCAGCTGATGCATTGGGAGGAAACATCAACATGATGTGAGCAGTTCTTAGTTCACCTCTTGCTTTTCTTTTATCATGAACTTTAATCAGGTGATATCCAAAAGATGTTTTAACAATATCTGATACTTGATTTACGGGAGTGTTGTACGCTGCATTTTCAAATGGGTAAACCATCATAAAGCCACTAAAGAAACCAAGTTTCCCCATGTTCTTTTTTGCCGAAGGATCTTCTGATAATTCCTGAGCCAGCTTATTAAAATCTTCGCCGTTTTTAATTCTTTCCTGAATGCTTTTAATTTTATTATATGCTTTTAGGGTATCCTCAGGTGTGGCCGATTTGGGTAATCTGATTAAAATATGACTTGCATTTACTTCCTGATTAAGCCTTTCGTAAGCTTCTTTTTTAAGATTTTCGGTAATGGATTTATCCGATAAATAAGGTTTGGCTAATTCATCTTTATAATAATTATATTCCGTTTTAAAAGATGGCATTGTGTCCAAACCCTGAGCAATTGCTTCGTGAACTTTAAGTTTGTAGTTTACGAACAAATCCACGTATTCTTTTTTTGATTTGGGATCTTCAGTATAGCTATTGTTTTTGTTGTAGATAAAATCAAACTCTTCGATACTGTAGTTTTGATCTCCAATAGTTACTAATGTATGTGTGTTTTGCGAAAAAGTAATGCTTGTAATTATTAGTGCAATAAATGAAAATAGAAATTTAATTCGTGTCATTTTTTTATTAATTATAAAACTATTAATTCCAGTGTCACTAATCTAACACGCAAAAGAATTTATTATTGTGTTTGGATATGTTTTAAGGTGGCTAAATAAAATAAAAAAGCCCGAAAAACAAAAGTTTACGGGCTTTATAAATATGTAATTTTAATAATTATCTGGTGTAGTTAGGAGCTTCCCTTGTAATTGTAACATCATGAGGGTGATTTTCCTGAACTCCGGCATTTGTGATTCTGGTAAATTTAGCGCCATGTAATTTTTCAATAGTGTCAGCACCACAGTATCCCATACCAGCTCTTAATCCACCAATTAACTGATAGATTACTTCGTGAAGTGTTCCTTTATATGGAACTCGTGCAGAAATACCTTCTGGAACTAATTTGCTAACATCATCTTCAACATCCTGGAAGTAACGATCTTTTGAACCTTGTTGCATTGCTTCAACAGATCCCATACCACGATAAGTTTTGAATTTACGTCCGTTGTAAATTACAGTTTCACCTGGAGATTCATCAACTCCTGCAAATAGAGAACCAGCCATAATACAGCTACCTCCGGCAGCAATAGCTTTAACAATATCTCCTGAGTATCTGATACCACCATCAGCAATAACTGGAACACCATGTTTAGAAGCTTCTTGAGAAACTTCATAAATTGCTGAAAGTTGAGGCATACCAACACCTGCAATAATGCGAGTTGTACAGATAGAACCTGGTCCGATACCTACTTTTAATGCGTCAGCTCCAGCGTCAATTAAGTCTTTAGCAGCTTCAGCAGTAGCGATATTACCTACAACAACTTCTAAATTAGGATATTTCTTTTTTGTTTGCTTAAGTGTTTCAATAACACCGTGACTGTGACCGTGAGCAGTATCAATTACAATAGCATCAACACCTGCTTTAACCAAAGCTTCAATTCTTTCAAAAGTATTAAATGTTACTCCAACACCTGCAGCAACTCTTAATCTACCCATTTCATCTTTACATGCCAATGGTTTGTTTTTAGCTTTAGTAATATCTTTATATGTTAAAAGACCAACCAATTTATTGTCTTTATCAACAACTGGTAGTTTTTCAATTTTATGTTTTTGTAGAATTTCAGCAGCTAAAACTAAATCTGTTTTTTGATTAGTAGTAATCAGGTTTTCAGATGTCATTACCTCTTCAATGTGACGAGTTAAATCTGCCTGAAATCTTAAATCTCTGTTAGTAACAATACCAACTAAGTAACCATAATCATCTACAACAGGAATACCCCCAATTTTGTATTCCTTCATTATAGCTAATGCGTCACCAACATTTTTATCTTTTTTAATGGTGATAGGATCAAAAATCATCCCGTTTTCAGCACGCTTAACCACTTGAACTTTTTTAGCTTGTTCTTCAATGGTCATGTTTTTGTGTATTACTCCAATACCTCCTTCTCTGGCAATAGCAATTGCTAATCGTTCTTCTGTAACCGTATCCATGGCTGCTGAAACGATAGGTGTATTAATTGTAATATTTCTGGTAAATTTTGAAGCCAGATTTACCTCGCGTGGTAATACTTGGGAATACGCCGGTATTAATAATACATCGTCGAATGTTAAGCCGTCTGATACAATTCTATCTTCTAAAAATGACATATGTTGATGGTTTATTGAATTAGAAAATTTTGGCAAAATTACTAAATAAAATGATTTCTCAACTCTGTTTATGATTTTTTAATGATTAGTTTTTTTAATTTAAATATTTAGAATGATTTGAAAGTTTAATAGAATGAATGATAGATGTTTATATATTTTATGTTCAGGATGATTAAATTCAAAGTTTCGATCTTTATTGTAAAATCCTTTAATGCAAATTTAAATTATGGTGTTTTTTAATACCTGATATCATCTATTTTTAGATAAAAGTAAATTCTTTTGGATACATTTACATTATTGTATCATGAAAGGAATAAATCAAACTTAGTACTTTAACAGTTATTAATGCTATTGACCTAATGTTGAAATATAGATTTTCTCCTCCAATATTAATGTTGATTTCTTTTTTGTTGTTAAGTATCGATCAGTATGCTCAACAGCAAAATGATACAGTTTCATACGCGCGCTTATCAAAATTTACCATAGCCTCTCTTAATAAGTATTATTATTCAAATAGTGATTTAAAGAGTTCTTATTTAAATAGTGATGTTAAAATGGAAGCATTAAGAGCTTCGATACAAATTGCACTACCTCTAAAAAATGAAGGATCGTACTTTTATAGTGGACTGGATTATATTTATATTAACTCCATTACTAATAATAATATTCCCGAAAGCTATTATAATAATGTATATAAGTCCCTTACTTATAATTTGGGAGTAATTACTGGTTTAAAAAATCATTGGAGCTTGCTGGCAATAGTGTCTCCAGCGATAGCAAGTGATTTTAAAGAGCCAATTGGTAACGACGATTTAATGCTTGGCATATCAGCAATAGCAACAAAACGTTATAATGCCTATTTTGAATATGGAATTGGTTTTTCATTTAATACAAGATTTAAGTACGAAATGTATTTGCCTTTGTTGACCTTACAATTCAAAAAATATCATCACGAATTATCAGCATTACTTCCTTTACAACTTAGTGCTTATTATTGTTTTAAAAGATATAAGATTGGATTTGAAGGTCGCTTATTTGAGAATTATTACAATGCTGATGATAAATTAGCTGCAAATATTAATATGGATAAGTTTGGTTTTTCAAAGGTGAATTTTGGTCCAAGGATGCAAGTACAATTATTTCAAGCTTTATATTTTAATATGGCAGGAGGAATAACTGTATTTAATGAATTGACATCTTTAAATAAAAAGGGAAATAAAGAAGAAATTACAGCTACTCCCAATAAATTATTTTTTAATGTTGGATTGAGTTTGCAAAAATGATCATTCTGGATTTAAGTAATTACTTACTATTTTTGGGGTTTATTTTTGAAACATAAACAGTAATGGTTGGTGACGTAGATCCGGTTGTAAGGAAGATTATACATATTGATATGGATGCGTTTTTTGCATCTGTAGAACAGCGCGACTTTCCTGAATTAAAAGGAAAACCTGTTGTTGTAGGGTCTTCATCGCAGCGTGGAGTAATTGCTGCAGCCAGTTATGAAGCCCGAAAATATGGTGTTCGTTCTGCAATGTCATCCCAGTTAGCTTTAAAAAAATGCCCGCATCTTATTTTTCAAAATTCCAGATATGAAGTTTATAAGTCTGTTTCGTCGCAGATAATGAATATTTTATATGATTATAGCGATTTGATAGAGCCATTAAGTATTGATGAGGCATTTGTTGATGTTACCAGAAATAAAAAGAATCTGAATTCAGCCACTCTTATTGCACAGGATATTAAAAGGAGGATAAAGGAAGAAACCCAATTAACTGCATCTGCAGGAATCAGCATAAATAAATTTTTAGCCAAGATTGCATCTGATCAGGATAAACCAGATGGTATTTTCGTTATAAAACCAGATGATGTTTTGCCTTTTATAGAGCAGTTGCAGGTTAAAGATTTTTACGGAGTGGGGAAGAAGACGGCAGGAAGAATGAACCAGCTGGGTATTTATACAGGAAAAGAATTGCAGGCCTGGAGTTTGAATGGATTGGTTAAGAATTTTGGAAAGGCAGGGCAATTCTTTTATTCAATTTGCAGAGGTATTGATGAAAGGCCTGTTGTACCTAATCGTACCAGAAAATCTGTAGGAATTGAAAATACTTTTTCGCAGGATATTAAAACCAATGAAGAAAGGATTGTTGAACTGGAAAGGCTGGTTGAAGGTTTGTGGAAAAGAATGGTTAAAACCGATAAGTTTGGAAGAACCTTAACATTAAAAGTAAAGTCTAACGACTTTAAGCAACATACCTATAGTAAAACCTTACTTTATAATATCGATCAAAAAGAAATGCTTGCCTCATTGGCAAGCACTTTATTGCATAATGCAGTTGTTGAAAAACCATTACGGTTAATGGGATTATCAATTTCCAATCTTATTAATGAAGATGATGATCCAATTCCTTATCAATTAACCATTGATTTTGATTAACCTAAAGCCTGAATTCTGTCCAATAATTCAACGGTTTTAGCCATTAAATTTTTGCGAAGTGTTTGGTAGTAAGCTTTAACAATTTTTTTATTGTCTTTCCCATCCGGATGATTTGTTCTTGCAACAAACTCATTTCTCATTTCAATTGCTTCCACCATGATTGGCTGAATGTCATTTTCGCTTACATTTTCCATAAGCGCAAGCTTCATATATGCCTGATTAAGAATCTCTGCAGCCAGATAATTAATATCTTTCTTTAATTCTCTACGATTTGCCATAACTTTACATTGAGGTTATAAATATCAGGTGCAATATACGCTTATTTTTTAACTATCAAGCCAGTTTTTAAATATGGATGCTTTAGCTCTGCTCACCACAAATTTTTCATCAAATTGAGGAAGTAATTTTACGATTAGTTTACCTCCAAAATAGTTTTCCAATGAGTGAATTGCATTCATGTTAACAATGGCCTGTCTGTTTGCTCTTATAAACATTGATGGATCTAGCTCTTCTTCCAGTTTATCCAAAGTAAAGTTGATAATGTGCTCTTTATTGTCAAAAGTTACAGCATAAGTTAATTTGGATTCAAAATAAATGTAGGCAACTTCAGTTACCGGAATAGAGAAGAAGGCATCTCTTTTTGAAACCAGGAAACGCTTGCGAAAAGGATTGATTCCATTTTTTAAACCACTTAAAATATCTTTATAATCGGGTATTTCAGATGGATTTGGTTCAAACTTTTTAATGATGCTTTCCAGCTTTTCAATTGCAGTAAGGAGATGATCTTTTTTTATAGGTTTTAAGATGTAATCAACACTATTGAGTTTAAAGGCCTTAACTGCATATTCATCATAAGCAGTGGTAAAAATAACTCCACAATCTACTTCAACTTTATCAAAAATTGAAAAGCTTATACCATCAGAAAGTTGTATGTCTAAAAATATTAGGCTGGGTTGTTCGTTGTTTTTTAGCCAGTTAACAGTATCTTCAACACTGTCAAAAATGTCGATAACATTCCATTCGGGGCGTAGTTCATTTACCATGCTCTCAAGCATCTGAGCACTATGCATTTCATCTTCTACAATAATAACGTTAAAAGCCATAGTAAATATTTTATAGTTAATTGATCAGAGGAATTTCAACTCTGTAAATATCATCATCTTCAATAATCTTTAATTCCTCATCAGTTAATATCTTTAACCGTTTACTCAGATTTGAGAGTCCGGTTTTTGTTGAATAAGTGGATTCTTTAAGTTGTTTGTTGTTAACTACATAAAGTCTGTCTTCAATAATACCAATTCTGATAATCAAAGGTTTTGTTTTAGAAGTGATATTGTGTTTTATTGCATTTTCAACAAGTATTTGTAAACTCAAATGGGGAACCTTTTTATTTCTGTAATCCGAATCGACATCAATATCCACTTTTAAGCCACTTCCAATTCGTGCTAGGTGTAAAGTTGTATATGATTTTAAGAAATCTAATTCATCGTTAACAGTAACAGCAACTTGTCCTTCTTTTGTTAGCACATAGCGATAAACATCGGTAAAATTTTCAGCAAAATCAATGGCCTTGTTTTTATCGTTATGAATAATAGCTATTAATGTACTAAGGTTGTTAAATAAAAAATGAGGATTAAGCTGATCCTGCAGAGCTTTGTAATCACTGAGTATTTTATCTTGCTTTAATTTTTCATTTTCGTAAACAAAGAAATTAAGGCTTTCGTGAAAATTACGAGCAATGATTAAGATGACATAAATAATTAGATATAAGAATCCTACGAGTAGGATGAGTCTGTATTTTTCAGGGTCGTCAATAATGTTTTTTACAACACTTTTTTCAATTTGAGGAATATATATCTGTGCTATAAAGAAAAAGGCAACAGCAAATAAAAACAGTGAGATAATTCTTTTTTTAACGGAGGTATGCCAGGGGAATTTAATGGCAATTATTTTATCAAAAAGGAATATGGATTCTGAAAAAATAAAAAACACAGCCATTGAAAACAAAATACCGTCAATGCTGTATTCTGCACCGGAAAGGATAATTTTATAAATGGTATAATGAAAGGTAAAACCCAGCAATAAAGTAAAAAGAATTCTTTTCTTAAATTTTAAAGAATCCTCCTTATGAAGTTTGCGCCAGTGCTTACACTTTTCATCAAATTTATTCAAACGCTTCACCATAGAGTCTCTCATTGCATTGCTTTATAGGTATAGTTCAAAAATACAATTATACCTGTAAAACAAAAATCTTAAATCATAACAACAGTATCTTAAGTTTATTGTTGATTTTAAAGAAAATCTCGTCCCTAAACAAGAATCATAATTGTTGAAGAAATTAAAAATTAGGAACGAGATTTTAGCATTCTATATCTTATAATAAACCTATCACTTTTTTATATTTTGTTTTTAATACCTCAAATTGAGTTAAGGCTTCGATTTCCTGAGCCACAGCATCCTGCCAGGCTGCTTGTGCATTCAATAAATCAGTAGTTGTGTTTAATCCAACTTCAAAACTAGCCGAAGTTTCTTCCAGACTTTCTTTTGCTTCGAGTTTGTTTTTTTGTGATAACAAAATATACTGATAACCTTCTTGCAATTGAATCTGTACTTGTTGCACTTCAAGTTGTATTAAATCTTGAGTATTACTCAATTCTAACATGGCCTGGTTTAAATTAGCTTTTGCTTCTGCAGACTTGTGTTTTCTTTCGTTCCAATGAAAAATAGGAACAATTAGCGAAGCAGCTACAGTAAAGTCTCCTTCATCCAGTAAGTCACCGATTTTGTAGTGTTGGTATCCAACCTGAGCTCCAAGTTCAGGCATGAAATCAGCATTCGTCATTTTTTTCTGGTATTCAGAAATACGTTTTTGACCATCTAAAATTTGCAGTTCTTGTCTGTTAGCTATAGCCTGACTGGTTCCGTCCATAAAATCCGGAAGTTGAAGCGAGTCGTTTAATTGCTCTGTTATCTCAATTTCAGTATTTAATGGAAGACCAATAATTCTGCAAAGGTTCATTTGCATGATGCGATAGGCATTACGGGCTCTTAGTAAATTTAATTCTGCATCATTTTTATTTACCGTAACTCTTAGTTTTTCACTTTTAGGAACTAAGCCTAATTCATAAGAATCATTTAAAGTGCCTTCAAGACTATCGAGCATAAGAACATATTTCTGAGCTAATTTTACTTTCTCATTCATTGCAGATAGGTTCCAGTACGCTTCGTCGGTTTGAAGAATAACTTCAGCTTCTTTTAACTGATATGCTTGTTCGGCTATTTCAACCCCAGTACTTGTCATTTTGTTTGCCAACCTGATTTTACCTCCGGCATAAATGGGTTGAACAAGGTTTACTCCAGCAGAAATAACTGCAAGATTTTCTGTTTCCAGGTTTAAACCAGGAAACCAGGCATCACTTGCCGCAGTATGATCAGAGGCTGAAGGTAAAGTCATTGCGGGAACTTCCATATTTTCCATGGTAGGAAAGTACATGGCAGTTCCGTTAGCTTCAATCTTGGGCATATAGTTTGTGAAAGCCGCTTTTTTTTGCGATTCAGCAGCAATTTTTTGTTGTGAGGATATTTTTAGTATCTTATTGAACTCCAATGCAATATCCCTGGTTTCTTGCAGACTAAGTGCTTTTTGAGAAAATGATGAACTGCAAAAAGCAGTCACCATTAATAATATGATTATGGGTTTTATATTATTGATCATTACTTTACTATTTATCATGTAAAATTTTAGTATCTACCTTGTATAAAATAGCGTACATAACAGGTACTACAACAAGGGTAACAATTGATCCTACAAGTAATCCAAACATAACAGCGATAGCCATTCCTTTAAACATAATATCCGTAAGGAGTGGAACCATACCTAAAATTGTTGTGAGTGAGGCCATCATTACCGGGCGCATTCTTGAGGTAGCAGAATTAATAATTGCATTAACCTGATCGATACCCCTGGAAATTTCATCATTGATCTCATCCAACAGAACAATAGCATTTTTAATCATCATACCAATTAGTCCCAGTGTACCAATAATACCAACAAAACCAAATTTAGCCTGCATCACATGGTAACCAACAGCAACTCCCATTATGGCCATTGGCACAACACTCATAATAATTATAGGTTGTTTTAAGTTGTTGAATAATAAAATGATGATTAATACCATTAAACCCAGTGCCAGTGGTAAAAGAGAAAACAATCTTCTGTTTGCATCTTCGCTATGCTTATGATCACCCAACCATTCTAATTCATAACCATATGGTAGATCTATAGCTTCAATTTGCTCATGAATCTGACTCCATAATTCAGGAGCAGTATGTCCGGGTTTTGGATCACATTGAGCTTTAATGGCTCTTAATCCATCATATCGTCTGATGGTTTGATCTTCCCAGCTAACTCTGACAGAGTCGATCACCTGACCCAATGGAACACTTGTCATGCTGCGAGAACTCCACACTGGAACAGATTCAATATTTTCTACATGATTACCTACCGGCTCTTCCATCTTTAAAATAACCGGAAGCATATCAGATCCTTCATAAATGGCACCTACAGGCATACCATTTGAAGCTACAGCCAAAGAATTTGCCACATCACTTCTGGAAATTCCTTGCAAACGAGCCTGTTCAACTGAATACTCAGGGCGAATTACTTTTTCCTGGTTTTTCCAGTTATCTGTAGTTACAGCTGTTATCGGATTGGCACGCATAATTTCCTTAGCTTTTTCTGCCAACTCTCTTAATACAGCAGGATCCGGTCCGGTAAACTTAGCTTCGATCAGGTAGTCTCCGAAAATTGGACTATATGTTCTGGCTCTGGCAAAGGCCTGAGGGAAATTTTTATTTAAGTAATCAATAATTTCGATGGCTGATTTTTGCGCCGCATCAAAATCTACTGCATCAATGATCAATTCACCGTAATTACTATTTAAAGTAGTCATTGGACGTAACAAGGTGTAACGAGCAGGAGTTTGACCCAACGAAGTCACCACTTTTTTTACATCATCCCAGGTGCTCAGTTCTTTCTGAACTTCATCCAAATCTTTTTCAACCTGGTATATATCACTACCTTGAGGCAACCAATATTCAATAATGTACTGATTGTAATCAAGGGCAGGGAAGAACTCTTGTTTTATAAATTTAAAAGACCAGATAGATAATACTAAAACAAATACTGTTGCAATAGTAAACAATGTTTTGTGCCACAGCATCATCTTTAAAATCTTGCGGAACCAACGATATAAGCCATTGTTAAAAAGTTCGGTATCTTCACCTTTGCTTTTCTTAACTTTTCCTCTGTAAAACCAATTGGCCATAAAAGGAGTTTGAATCATAGCAAAGATCCAACTCAAAAACAGCGAAATAGCCAATACGTAAAATAATGATTTTAGGAACTCACCAGCAGCACCAGGAGAAAAACCTAAAGGCATAAATGCAAGGATGGCAACAATTGTTGCTCCAAGTAAAGGCATGGCTGTTTTTTGTGCCGTATTAACAAATGCCTTTTTACGCTCCACTCCTTTTTTCAGGTCGATCAGAATACCATCTGCCACAACAATTGAGTTGTCAACCAACATACCCATAGCAACGATAATTGCTCCTAATGATATTCGTTGAAGTTCAATACCTGTAGCTTTCATTACGATGAATGTGGCTAAAATGGTAAATACCAATCCGCTGGATATTAATAAACCAGATCTTAATCCCATTGCAAAAAGTAATACAATGATTACAATGACAACAGATTCAATCAGGTTAATCATAAAACCTCTGATGGATTCACTCACTCTGTCCGGTTGAAAAAATACTTTGTTTATTTCAATTCCAACAGGTAAGTTTTCTTTAAGTTGAGCAATTCGTTCTTCAAATACCTCACCAACTTTAATAACATTCACTTTGCTTTCCATCGAGATAGCAAGAGCCATTGCATTTTGTCCGTTGTATTTAAAATCATTTCGTTTGGGTGTGTAGAACGAACGTTCTACCGATGCTATTTCACCCAATAAAAAAGATCCCCCATTAGGAACCTTTACCAATAAGTTTTTTATGTCATCAATGCTTTTAAACTTGGCGCCCAAATCCATTCGGATTCTTTCAGTTCCAACTACAACATTTCCCGGGTTAACAGTTGAAACCTGGTCGTTTAAAGCTTGCACAATAAGCATTGGGTTTAGTCCAAGCTGAGCGAATTTTTCAGTAGAGAATTTAATATCAATGGTTTCTGTTTGTTTGCCATAAACTTCAACTCGTCTGATATTATCAACAAGTAATAATTCTCTTTTGATATATTCTACATAGTTATTTAATTCTTCGTATGAATAACCATCTGCACTTACAGAAACAAATATTCCGTATACATCTCCAAAATCATCAAGAATTATAGGGTCAGATGCACTTTGTGGCAAATCGCCTTTTATATCATGAATTTTTCTTCTTAAATGATCATATAACTGAGGCATTTTAGCAGTATGAACATTCGGGTCAATATTTACTGTAATTTCAGATAATCCCGCAATAGAACGCGATTCAATGAAATCAATATTGGCCAGTTTCTGAACTGCTTTTTCTAAAACATCAGTAACTTCAAGTTCAACCTCACTGGCTGAAGCACCCGGGTATGGTGTCATAATTACTGCTGACTTAACCGGAATCTCAGGATCTTCTAATTTTCCTAATCCATCAAAGGCAAGTAACCCGCCAAGTATAACAGCAAAGAGTAGAGAAGTAATAAAGGCCTTTTGCCCAAGAACTTTTTCTAACATTCCTTTATTCATAGTAAACCTCCGATGTTTGTTTCTGATTTTTTAGGTAAAACTTTCACTTCCTGGTTTTCAACTAATGAATGTATTCCTGCTGTAACAACAATATCACCAATGTTTATAGCTGCTGAGATTTCAACCAATCCATTTCCTTGAATTTCTGAAACATTTACTTCCTGCTTTTTTACTTTGTGACTATTGTTGTCAATCAACCATACGTACTTTTTCTGTCCACTAGAAAATACAGACTCTATTGGAACTAATAAATTTTTATTGTCAGAATTGCTTTTTTGAACTTTTACTTTGGCAACCATTCCAGGCTTGATTTCATGATTAGCATCGCTATCTTCAAGAAGAATTTTTGCTTCAAACATTCTGTCACTTCCTGATTTTTTGCTAATTGATTTTACAGTAGCTGGAATGCTTGTTTTGTTAGCGTTTCTGATATCACAAGTGATTTTATACACTTCACTCATTTCATTGATGTTATTTTCTGGAATGCTAACTACAACTTCAAGATCTGAGAAATCCAGTAATTGGATAATTGGCACACCTGGCCCAACAGTTTCAAAGTTTTCAATGAATTTTTTATTTACATATCCTGAGAAAGGTGCTTTTAATTCAGTATCTTCTAGTGCATTAACGGCGGCTTCATACTGACTTTTGGCCATTAAATATCCAGCTTTTAATTTGTCCAGAGTATTCTCAGGTAATTTTTTTCTTTTATACAGTTCCTGATAGCGTTCATATTCCCCTTTAGCTTGAGTATATTGAGCTTCTCTTGCCTGAAGTTGTATGTTATAATCACGCTTATCAATTTTTGCAATAGCTTGTCCCTTGGTTACATAATCACCAACATCGACTAATAATTCGTTAACCGGACCGCCCACTTTAAAGGAGAGCGTAACATCTCTGCGTTCTTTAACAACACCATTGTATATTAAAACATCATTACCTTGAGATGGTAATACTTCTGTTGCTTTAACATATCTGATACTTTCTGTGTGTTCAGTCGTATTATCACCACAAGATGATAGTAGACCAATAGCTAAAACCATTGCTGGAATATAAAAGCTAATCTTTTTCATTGTAAATTCTGATTATAAATTCTTCAACTATATTCTTCTTCAAATACAAAATTAGATGAGTATTAGGCAATTATTATTAAGAAGAAACTGAAGTGGAAAAATGTAAGATTGAAGTACACAATTTGCTGAATAGAGAAAGTGACTATTTGAAGGAAAAGTTTAAAAAGTAGTATTGTTATGATTAGTTGGCTGATTTTGTTAGGTTTAAACAAAAAGAGGATGCCGAATTTCGGCATCCTCAACAAGGTATGAAATAAGTTATTATAAAAATAGTGATAGGAATTTTTATAATATTTAGATTGTCACTGCATGATATAGGATGGGTAAACGACAATCCTTCTAATGATTAAGAATGGGAATACTTATTTCATACACATTGTACTTAACTAATCTAAAACAAATCGCACTTATAGTTTAAAAAAGGTAATTAATTTCTTAAGTCCCTCGGCCTGGTTTGTTAGCTCTTCTGAACTGGAAGCCATTTCTTCGGCTGCAGCAGCATTTTGTTGTGTTAACGAATTTAGTTGTTGTATTGCGTTGTTTACTTGATTGACACCGTTGTGTTGTTCCATGCTGGCAGCTGTTATTTCATTGACCAGGTCAGAGGTTCTTGTGATCTCAGGACTAATTTCATTTAATAAACTATTAGCCATTTCTGTTTGTGTTCTACTATGATCCGCTTTTAGTACAATATCATCTGCCGCTTTTTTACTGTTTTCAGCCAGCTTTCTTACTTCGGCAGCTACTACAGCAAAGCCTTTTCCTGACTCACCGGCTCTGGCGGCTTCAACAGCGGCATTAAGTGCTAGTATGTTGGTTTGCATGGCAATGTCATTGATAACGTTGATTTTTTCAGCGATATTATAAACTGAAGTTGAGCTTTCATCAGAAACTCTTGATACTTCTTTTATGCCCATTGATGATTTGTTAGCAATTGTGGCAGTTTGTTGAGCATTTTCAGTGTTGTTGGCTACGTTTCCTGATATTTCTTCCATTGTTGAAGAAATTTCTTCGAGTGATGAGGCTTGTTCTGTTGATCCTTGTGATAGATCCTCAGCTGTTCCACTTAACTGAAGGCTGGCACTTAATACATTTTCGGCACTGGTTTCTATTTCAGAAATAATATTTTTAAGTTTAGTAGATAAGTTAATAACAGAATTAACTAATACACCTAACTCATTTTTAGAATCTGAATGCTGTAACTCAATATTTAAATTTCCTTTCGATAATTCCTCAAGTTTATTTATAGCATTAGATAAAGGTTTTCGCAATAATTTATTGATATAGATAAAAAGTAAAGTACCAATACCTACGTTTATTGGAGTGATGATAAAATCAAAGATCATCCCATAATAAAACTCAAGAGACTTTAAAATAGTTACAAGGAGGGTAAACGATACAGTTAGCATACTTACCTGGAACATTACTGATTTTTTAAAAATCAGTTTTAAAATTACGTATGCCACAGGAAAGGTAGCTAGGGTTTTTAAAATCTCAATACTTAAATCGCTCATAATTATTATTTTAAATATTTAAGTCTTTGGGGTAATGTCTTTTGTTTGAGTTTACTTTATTTATTGTATCATTTAGATCTTCCGCCATTCTCCCTTTGTTAACAAAACCATGAAAACCTGCACTCAAAATATCTCTCAGATATAGTCGGTGTTGATACATTGTTATAGCAATCATTTTGGTGTCAGGATATAGAAAACTTATTCTTTTTGCTGCTTCAATTCCTCCCATGACAGGCATTTCTATGTCCATTAAAATGATATTGCAGATATGGATATTATTGTAATTCAATAACTCTTCACCATTGTTAAAAGTGGCGATTACTTTAAACTTGTTATAAGTACTTAGCAGTAATTTCACACCTTCAATGGCAGAGGGATTATCATCAACAATAATGACCGATATTTTTTCTGTATCATTCATTTACCAATAATTAATTGCTCACAATGAGATCAAAAACTATGTAGCAAATATATAAGCTAGATTTATGCGCATGTGGATGTAATCACCCAATTTAGCGTGGGGATAACTTTGTTTTTTTAATAGGGAAAACCCTATATGAATAGAAGAAGTGGGGGGGTATAGAAAAATGGAGGTTTGGTATTTTTATAGAATTACGTTTTAAATATCAACAACCCTATTTTTTATTGCCCAGATAATGAGTGCTGCATTATTTTTGGCACCAGTTTTACGCATTAGTTTGGCTTTATTGCTTTCTATTGTTTTTACACTTAAGAATAGTTGTTCTGCCAATTCTTTATTTGATAATCCTTTGCATATCAATTGTAACAATTCAATTTCCTTTTCTGTTAGTTTAAGCAGTTCTGTTTTTTCTTTTACAAGTGTCTGTTCTATATTTTGCATGTTAACAATTACATTATAAAGTAATTGCTCCGAGAAAAAACTTTTTCCTTCATTAACCAACCGGATTGCTTTTTCAAGTTCTTCAACACTGGATTGTTTTAAAACAAAACCTTTAGCCCCTGCAGTAATTAACTCGTAATAATATTTTGTGTCGTTATACATTGACAAGGCAATAATCTTCATTTCGGGTCTGCGGGCAGTAGCAATTTTTGTTGCCGAAATACCATCCAAAACGGGCATGTCAATATCTGTAATAACAATATCACAGTCCAGTTCATCCAGATGATCAACAAATTCCTGCCCATTTTTAAAGATGTTTACAATTTCAAAATCTTTAATTTGACTAATTAAAACAGTAATTCCTTCTCTGATTAAATCTAAATCTTCAACTAATACAATTTTTAGCGTCATTACATGGTATATTAATTGTCACGTTAACACCTTCACCTGGAGCAGTGTGAAAATTGTATTCAGCTCCAAGAGTCAGCATTCTCGATTCCATATTTAAAAGTCCAAATCCTTTACCTTTTGCCTCGCTTAAATTAAAGCCAACACCATCATCTTTGTAGATGAATTCAATAGAGGATTCAAAATTTTTAAAAATAATATAAATGTTTTTTGCATTAGCATGTTTGAGTGAGTTATTCACCATTTCAACTATTGTTCGGTAAATGGTATATTCAAATGTGTTTGAAAATTTGATCTTTTCATTAATATCAACATGAAATAGGATGGAAGTAACTGGCTGAATTTTATCAATAAATGATTGTATAGCATCCTTTAAACCGTAATTTCTTAAAATATGTGGGCTAATATTATTTGAAATACTTCGAACCTCGTGTAATGTTTCATCCAGTAATTCAATTAAACGCTTAGCGTGTTCCTGTTGCTTATCTTTATCATCAATTCCTTTTATACTGTGTGCGTATATTTTAGCTGTAGAAATCAAAGGACCAATACCATCATGTAATTCTTTAGCCATTCTGCTTTTTTCATTTTCCTCGGCATTAACCATTGCTTCAATGACTTCCCTTTGTTTTAATTTTTTGTCTGTAATATCCACAAACATAACAATTAGCATATTAGGAGTTGTTAAATTGTAATGTATTTCCGACCAGCGAGGATTACCTTTTTTATCGAAATATTTAAATTCTGTCATAGGAGGATGTTCTCCTGATTGAAATACTTCTTCTACCTTTTTAACGAATTTGTATACGTTTGCATCTATATCTTTGGGGTCATCATATATTTGCTCTATTATCTTTGAGATTTTCTGACCTACATAAGATTTTAAACCACTTCGTTCTGTAAATTGTGTATTACCATATAAAATTTGTTGTTTATCATTAATGATTAAAGCTGAAACAGGCATTTTTTCAATAGTTTGGAAAAGAATTTGTTCGCTGGTTCTTAGGTTGATGACTTCTTTTTTGTAGCCATTAAGTAAGATTTCAATGATGATCATACAGCATATCATAACAAACAAAAGAACGATTCCTTCGTTGACCCATGAAACCCATGAATTGGCAAAGCTTTCCTTACTTAATATATTTGTATGATATCCATTAATGTATAAATACGTAATGATGGCATATGATATTACTATTATAGATGTGTAAAATATGCTCCATTTGTTACTTAAGTATATGGCCGATAAAACACTTATTATTACAAATATGTATTTTCCTCCCGCATAAATTCCGGAAACATAAAAGCTGGATATGGAAATTAATAATGCAGATATTAAAAGGATATGGCTTTTGGTTGTGTAGGATATTTTCTTCGAAAAAAGGAGAAATAATATTACAAAGAATAAAACTATATCGCCTATTAATAAAATCAGGTTACCTATACCCAACGAAGATCTTAGATATGCTATTGAGGATATTGGAATGAGTCCGATTGCTGAAATAATAAAAAGAATGTTTAAGATCTTATTTTTAATTACTTCAGGTTTGTTATTTAAGATGTAAGGTTCTGAAAATATGTGTGTCATGTGATTGTGTTGTTGCTTATGTAACAATAATAGTAATAAAATATAAAACTAATTACCGTTGGAGTATTGAAATGATTTTATTTTATGTGCGTTGTTTCATTTCAGACATAAAAAAAACCGGATAAGTTACTATCCGGTTTCGTAATTTTTTTTGTTTTCTGGGAATTTACATTTTCTGCAATAAGCTTCTTACAGCATCTACAGATTCTACTTTATAGGCTGCTTTAGTGTGTTTCATTCCTACCTTAATTGTAATAGCATCTTCAGGTAATTCGCGGAACATAAATTCATCAGTCCAGTCATCACCTATAGCCATAATGTAATCATAAGGTTCATTATTCAGGAATTTTAAGGCAGCAACACCTTTATTAATACCACCACTTTTAACTTCAATCACTTTATTACCTTCCATAATTTCAAGGTTGTGATTTGATAAGTGGGTATTTAATTCATCCTTAAGTTCATTTGCTCTTAATTCTCCCTGGTCAGGTTCAGCTTTGCGATAATGCCAAACTAAAGAATAATTTTTCTCTTCAATAAAACTACCAGGTGTACGGTCAACAAAATGTTCCATGATTGGACGAACATTAGGCATCCAGTTGTTATTAACTGTAGTAAGCATTTCCCAATCACCATTAACTGTTTTAAGCCAAACTCCGTGTTCGCAAATTAAATTAACCTTATGGCCGGCAAACCACTTTTCAAGCGTATATCTATCTCTACCACTAATAATGGTAACCGTATTTAGCTCGTTAGAAGTTAAATTTTTAATAATATCATGTAATTCATCATCAGGTTTTGCATCCTGAGGATTCTTTTTAAAAGGAGCCAGCGTTCCGTCATAATCAAGAAAAATTGCTCGTTTTTTAGAATCATGGTATTTGTCGATTAATTTTTCAGCTAAGCTTTTAGTAATTCTTTTGGCAAGAAAATCATTTTGAATACTTTCTGCTTTTTTGAGTGACTTTACAAATTCATTAGCCCATTTAAAAACATCATAGCGTTGAATGCGTTCTTTCATATAAGTCATTCTGCTTTTTTGTTCTTCAATAGGCATGGTTAATGCCTGATATATGTTATCAGCCATATCCTCGTCATCAACAGGATTAATCAATAGAGCTTCACCCATTTCTTTGGCAACACCAGCCATTTCACTGAGTATTAAAACACCAGTGTTGTTTATTCTGGATGCAACGTATTCTTTGGCTACCAGATTCATACCATCACGTACCGGAGTAATTAATGCCACATCACAGGAACTGTAAAGTTCTATCAGATTATTAAATGGTAATGAACGATAGAAGTACCAGATAGGAGTGTAGTTAATGGTACCATAGGCACCGTTAATTTGTCCTACAAGCTCATCAACTTCCTTCTTTAAGAGTTGATAATGATCAACCTGTCCTCTGGAAGGAACTGCGAGCATAATTAGCGTTACCTTTTGTCTGAATTCAGGATATTTTTCCAGGAACCGAGCAAAAGCAGTAAGGCGGTTAGGTATTCCCTTGGTATAATCTAACCTGTCAATAGATAAGATTAGTTTACGTTCCGGAGATGAAAGAAAATACTTATCTAACTCTTTGTGGAGTTCGGATTTTTCACTAACGGATTTTAAACTAACATTTTGAGCATTAGTCATAAACTTCTCGTAATCGATACCCATTGGAAACGAATCTGCTATTATGATTCGTTCATCGATATGGATTTGGTTAAATGAAATCTCATAACCAAACAATCGTCTGACACAACTGAAGAAGTGACGTTCATAATCATAAGTGTGAAAACCAATGAGGTCAGCGCCAAGCATACCCTGAATAATCTCTTTTCGCCAAGGCAACATTCTGAATACCTCATAGGAAGGAAATGGAATATGCAGAAAGAAACCAACAGTAACATTTGGTTTCTTTGACTTAATCATATCGGGTACTAATAATAATTGATAATCATGTACCCATACAGCATCGCCATCTTCCAGTGTTTCAATTGCCGCGTCTGCGAATTTTTGATTTACAGCTTTGTAGATTTCCCAGTCAGCCTGGTTGAAATCTGCATACTGAGTAAAATAGTGAAATAATGGCCAGATAGTGCGATTGCTAAAACCTTCATAAAACAAATGAATTTCTTCAGAGTTTAAATGAACAGAAGCGCATTTCTCTTTGTTAAATAAATTATTGATTTTCTGTTGCTTTGCATCAGAAATGGTATCGCTATCTATTCCAGGCCAGCCAATCCAGGTACCTCCATAATCTTTATAAATGGATTTCATACCTGTGGCTAAGCCCCCAACACTAGCTTCGAGAGAGATTTCATCTCCCTCCTCTTTAATGCTAAAGGGGAGTCTGTTTGAAACAATGTGAATTTTTTGCATAGATATAGCGTTTTTTATTTGAATTTTAGAAATATTACTATTTTTTTTGAGGTTACTACAAAACTAACCAATAATTTTTAATATAGTTCAATATATGGAGAATCTGAATTACGGGATTATCGGAAATTGTAAATCTGCCGCATTAGTTTCTGAAAAGGGAAGTATCGATTGGTTATGTTTGCCAAAATTTGATGCACCATCAGTTTTTGCAAAACTGCTGGATGAAAACAAAGGGGGAGCTTTAAGTATCGAACCTAAAAATTTATTATCAATAGGACAGGAATATATTGATAGAACGAATCTTCTATGTACTCGGTTTATTTGTGAGGAAGGTGTATTTGAAGTCATCGACTTTATGCCTCGTTATAAAACAACACAAGGTTCAGCGTATGCTCCACCTGATGTGATAAGAGTATTTAATAGAATAAGTGGAGCTCCTGTGTTTAAAGTAAAATATCAGCCAAAGTTGGAGTATGGGCTACATCCAACGGAGCTATCTGTTCACTCAAAGTTTATTAAAGGGGTAACCAAAAAGGGAGCATACGATTCTCTTTATCTTTACTCTGATTTTGACTTTAAGGATATTACAGAAAGCAATGAGATTACTTTAACCTCTAGCAAGTTTATTCTTGTTAGTTACAACCAGAAGTTGTTAAAACAAGATATTCATCGTGTAAAACTTCAGATGGAGCGAACTAAAGTGTATTGGTTAAACTGGTCGGAAAGAACCACTACATTTAGTAAGTACAATGATGAAATCAATAGAAGTGCTTTAACATTAAAACTACTAAGCTATCAAAAAACAGGCGCTGTTTTGGCTGCTTTAACCACTTCATTACCCGAAACAATTGGCGAAGTTCGTAATTGGGATTATCGTTATTGTTGGATACGGGATGGTTCTATGGTAGTTAAAATACTGAATCAGGTGAATCATAAAACCGTAGCCAAAAATTATTTAAACTTCATCATCAATATTCTTCCTGAGAAAGATGAGAAGATGCAAATTATGTATGGCATTAGCGGCGAAAAGAAATTGTCGGAATATGAACTTCCACATTTTTCAGGATATGCTGATTCAAAACCGGTAAGAGTTGGGAATGCAGCTTATAAGCAAAAGCAGAATGATATTTATGGTATTTTGATGGATGCTATATATCAGCATTTTAGCTTGTATTCAGCAACGCTTGATTTTAGTGAAGACTTATGGACCGTTGTTCGTAATGTGGTTAAAATGGTGGAGCGTAACTGGAAAAAACCGGATAAGGGTATTTGGGAGATTCGTGGTGAAAGTAAGCATTTTACCTTTAGTAAGGTTTTATGTTGGGTTGCTATTGACAGAGCTCAGAAAATAGCTGCATTACTGGAGCAGGAATCCTACATGAAAAAATGGAAGCAGTTAGAAGATAAGATCAGAGAGGATATTGAAAATAATGCCTGGTCTGAAGAAAAGCAATCTTATACTCAGGCATATGGTAGTGAAGATTTGGATGCCTCTGTACTTTTAATGGAAAGCTACGGATATATTGATGGCAAGAATGAGAGATACCGATCAACAGTTTATGCTATCCAAAAGGAATTAGAGCATGAAGGTCTGATGTATAGGTATGCAAATCATGATGATTTTGGTTTGCCCAAAAGTGCTTTTACAATTTGTGCTTTCTGGTTGGTGAATGCCTTGTATAAAATAGGAGAGAAGGAAGCTGCAATTGAGCGTTTTGAAAAACTATTGGTATATAGCAATCATTTAGGATTATATAGTGAAGATTTAGATTTTGAAACCAAACGTCAGTTAGGTAATTTCCCTCAGGCTTATTCGCATTTGGCATTAATTGAAACCGCAATTAATATTTCGGAAGGAGAGGTTTCGAAGGAAGAAAAAATTAAGAGTGCAATCAGTTAATAAAAATTAATGGGCATTGAGCAGTTAAATTTAAATGCTCAATGCCCATTAAAACTATTTTAATAATTTAACAAATTCACTTCTAAAGTAGTTGGTGTTTTCTGCCTTGTATTCTTCAGGTTTCTTTTTCCATTCCACCGTAATAGTTTCTACTGGATATTGCACTAAAAGCGCTACTTGTTCATTAGTAACATTTGCTGTTCCTGTAAAGATCGTTACATGGTATTTTTCACGGGCATCGGTATTGATGTTTTCTCCTAATGTAAGTTGAACTTCTTTATTATCTTTAAGTTTTAAAGTAACTAAGGTTCCTTCCTTTAAATAACCGAAATAGCGATTACCGTCACCTAGGTAAGTTTCCCACATAAATTCAATTTTAGACTGGCCATTTACTATAAAGCACTTTGCCTTTCCTCTAATTTTGTTCTTAGGATTACTAAAGAAACGGTCTAAGCGATCACTTGTGCTAAAATAGACTTCTGTCATTTCGCCTTCTGCATTTACATCGTTTGAAATACTAGTAGGTTCCACTTTTACATCTTCTACAGCGTCTGTTTTATACTCCCAGGTGCCATCATTATATAAAATAACAGTTTTCCCTTCGGCGGTTGTCGCTTCTTGTGTTTGAGCAAACGTTATTATAGAACTAAATACTGCAATAACTAAAAATACTATTTTCATATCTGAATAAAATTTAAATTTATTTTCATTGGTCAGATGAAACACACCATAAAATTGATCATCCTAATTATATAAATAGGAATGCTCAAATTTATAAAGTTGTTTCATTTGGTCACATGGAACTCGCCTAAATAGTCATTCTCGTGTGTGAGAAGTTTTTCTCATGGCTCGTTTCATGTTATGAATTCATTCATTAAATAAACCTGGCTTAATGATTTATGAGTAGTTGCATTATCAATTAAGGTCATGAATATAGTATTTTTATTTTTCAGTGGGGGCTCTTAAGAGAATAAGACTTAGTTTTTACTGATCGTTTTATAGTCTTTTACAAATGAATTTAAATGAGATACAGAATCATAAAATGATTCAAAGGAGGCATTCATAACAAGTACAGTATCCTTTAATTGATTGATGGATTGCATTAAGTTTTCGTTTTCCAACATGTTTGAACTTGTATGATTTTCAACTCCATTTACCACTTCAGAGAACTTAATGTTTTCAACTAGATTATTTTTAAATTGATTCATGATATCTTTATTAATCAGGTTGGCATCATTTAAGTTTTCGTTGATGGATTGACTAATGTGTATGATATCAGCTACCGAGTTATTAATATTTCCGGAAAGTAGTCGGACTTCATTAGCCACAACAGCAAAACTTTTTCCAAATTCACCAGCTTTTGAAGCTTCAATAGATGCATTTAATGCAAGCAAATTGGTTTGTTGAGCCACATTACTAATAATATTTATGATGGAATTGATTTCTTCTGTTTTAGACATCAAGGTGTTCATCTTATCAGAAAAATCATTGACCTTTTTATCAATGTTTTGTAAGGTTTCACCTGATCTTAAAACCGTTGTTTGAATACTTAAAATATCTTGTTGTATGGTATTGGATAAAGAGGATATTTTGTCGGATACTGCTTTAATGTCGGTTATAGAATTTTCTAAATGAGAAATTTCGTTGGTTGAGTGATCCTTACTTTTGCCATTAAACTTTTGGACGTTATTGGTTATCTTTTTTGTTTCAGAAACAAACAGGTTAAGTGATTTGATAATTTCACTAAATCCATGGGCTATTTCGCCAACAGCATCATCACTGTTCAGGTTCAGGTGCACAGAAATATCCTTTTGGGTTACATTTTTGGCAATGGTAGAAACTTTAAGCAGTTCCTTAATAAGTATCGTTTTAACAAAAGAAAACGATACAATGCCTACTATTACTCCTGCCATGATGCAGCCAATTAAAAAGTAGATAAATAAACCATCTTTCCATTCAACAAAAAAGTGAGCATACACAGGAAATACAAATCCCATTAATACTCCAAAAAACATCATGTTTCTAAATAGTTTTCTTAGTATACTCTTCTTTCTTTTAGGCATCTGGTTCAATTTTTAGATTTTTTTAAGTAAACTACCTTGTCTAAAAATAACATAAAAAATATATTTTTGTTTATTGATGAATAGAGAGGAGAAAAGTCAAAATGTAGTTTGCCCTAAGTGCAATAAAACGTATTCAAAATTAGAAGTACGAAGATGTTGTAGCAATTGCTTTGCTTGTACCGGATGTGAAATTTATATGTGTCCGGCTTGCAGAGGACGTATTGTTGTTAAGCCTCCTCGTGAGATGAAACGCTCATAGCAAACAAATTCAGTTTGTCAACTGAATCATTTCATATTGTAAGAAAAATATAAAGTTGTTGACTAACTGCTTTGATAGCTCACTTCATATAAATTTCCATTTTGCTTTAAAAACTTATAATACCCTTCTGAATCTAAATAACTCCATTTTAACTTTCTGTATTTTTCCCACTTCAAAGGTTTATTTTTCTCCTTCATCTAGTAAAAATATCCAAAAAACTCATATTTCGGTAATTTGCCTCCTAATAAATGAAATTATTTGATTTTAGTGTGATTTTTTAGGGGTAAAAAGGGTTTGGAGACTCTTTAATCCTGCTGTAAGGGTTCAAAAATTATAGGGATATGATAAAAATAAGATTAATTATATTGTTGGGTATTATACTTACTAGTGTATCATTAGTAAATGCTTGTGATATTACTTTAAAAATTCAAGATGAGGCAAAAGAAGCATATCATGTTGGAGATGATTTAATTGTTCAGGTAGATTTACTTTTTACGCATATAAATGGTTCAGTTTCTGAAAGAGATTCCAAATTAAAATGCATGGAATTAAAGATTATAGATATTACAGATTGGAAGAAGATTTTGGATATGCAGTATGCCAGAAGGTTAAAAGTTAAGGCAAAGAAGGTGACTTCTGAGAGTACCAAAACACAAACTGCTGCCAAACGAGCTTATAGAAAAGAAGGAGTGGGTTGTTGTTAATGATGTGAATTATGGATTGGGTTGTAAAAAAGGGTGCTTCAACTATTGAAACACCCTCTTTGATTATCTTTTCAATAGCGAGCTTATAGTAGAATCATGGATTACCCAAGCCAACCAATGCGATTTGTATTTATACTTAGACAAAGATGCTCCGTACGTTCAGGATGGCACGCGTCTTACGGAAGATGACAGAAATACATTAGACAGCTATCATAAAAACACACTTAAAAAACATGGCATCAATTATCACTTGATACAAGGTAATTGGGATGAACGATTTAATAAGTGTGTTGAGGCTGTAAAGAATATGTTTTCGGACTTGTAGAGTTATTTTAAATGTGCAGTTAATATGCTTATTAATTAACTCTTTTCCAAAGTTCATTAAACCCATTGTTAATTCCCTTTATTACCAAATAATCTCCATCAATCTTCAATTTAAAATGAAAATGGTTGCCCGATACTGAGCTTATATTTGGGGTTACATACATTGGTGATTCATCATAAACATCATTATTTAAACTGTAATTTCCCCATATAGAGAGTGCAATACTGTTTGATTCCTCAATAACTTTGATGTGGGAATAATTTCCCTTCGAATAAATTTTATATGATGTCATTCCATTAATAATATTTATTGTACTATCGGCATTGCACATTTGCCACTTTCCATCAATTCTTTTTTGCAAATTTAGTTGTTGTTTACTGGTATTTTTTTCGCTTTGGGCAAATAAAACACATGGAAACACTATGCATGCAATTAGGATAATGGATTTAAAGATTGAATTTTTCATTTGTAGAATTTTTAATTAGTATAAAATTGAAATATTATTTAAGTCGGCATTTAACATTTGAATATACTACATTAATATTCAAAAATTGTAGAATATAAATAAAAAGTGATATGTAATAAATAAATGGTATCGGATTATAAACTAATACTTGATTTTTACAATTATACCTTGCTTCTTATAACTGTTTATTTCTGTCAATACTTTTTCTAGTATTAAATTTAATTTTGTTGGTTTTTCTATCATAAGATAATGTCTGGTTGCAGAAATATTTTCTATTTGATAACCATTTTTGCAATGATCTTTTATTCCGGTGATGTTGATTTGTAATGATAATTTTAAATGTCATGCTATTCTAAGACGAGCCATTTTTTGAAATGAAAAAAGGGTGTTTCAACTATCGAAACACCCTCTTTGCCCTTTCCTTATTCATAAAATCCATTCTATAAAAGAATGACCATTTATTCTTTTTACTAAAATTCAAATACCGGTCTTCCGTCTGTATCAAATTTAACTTCCATAACTCTGGCGTGTCTGTTTGGATCATAAAGAGGATCTTTAACAATCTCGTCCAGAGGTCTTTTATCAGAAGCAGGAACTACAGAAGGATCACCAACAGCCTCTTCATAATCCCTGGCATGATAAATACATAAAGGTGTTTTATCATCCTCAGCCACAGTAAAGCAGTTATGTCCCGGTCCGTATATTTTCTTTTCGTAATCGGTTTCTAAAATCGGATATCTCGATTTCTTCCAGGAGTTTCGGTCCAATAAATCAGCATCTTCATCCGCTTCCATCAATCCCATGCAGTAACAAGCTCCGGTTGCACTTGCTGAAAATGAAATAAAGATCTTTCCATTGTTTTTAATAACAGCAGGACCTTCGTTCACCCAAAAATCAACTCTTTCCCAATCGTAATCAGGAGTGGTAAGCATAAACTGCACTGTTTTTAGCTTAATAGGCGATTCCATTTCTGCTAAATACAAGTTTGAGGCAGCAAACTGACCTCCGGTTTTTTCTGCCCAGCAAAAATATCTTTTGCCATTATTTTCAAAGATGGTGGCATCTAAAGAAAAGTCGATAAATGTTTTTTCATCACCATCAGCAGCTTGCATTTGTCCCAACTCAATCCATTCATCTTTCAAAGGATCCTCACCTGTACATTCTAAAACATAAGGGCGAAGTTTCCAGATATCTTCCTCTTCACTGGCAGCAAAATATACATACCATTTACCATCTAAAAAGTGAATTTCCGGAGCCCAAATGTGTCTGCTCATTGGTCCGGTTTCATGCTTAAACCAAACATCAAATGTTTCAGCGTCTTTTAATCCTTCAATGGTTTTCGATCGGCGTAGTTCTATACGATCATAAGTAGGTACTGAACCTGTAAAATAATAGTAACCGTCAGTATGTTTGTATACAAAAGGATCAGCACGTTGCTCTACTAAAGGAGCGTTTTTATCTGTTGCCATCTTAAATATGAATTTTAGCTTTTATTGTTTCGTAATATTTATCCGTAATCTTATAACGCATAATCAACATACCATTGATTACGTGGAATACTCCAGGAATAATGGTTAGCATTAAAGATAATCCTAAAAGAGCTGTTTCGGATTGAACCGGATTAAGAATTTCCTCAGTTGGAGCCACATATCCAAATCCTGAAAGTAATAAACCAACAACTGCTCCGGCAATACCCATTCCGGCTTTTTGTGCAAATGAAATACCTCCAAATGATAATCCAGATACACGTACGCCTGTTTCTGCTTGTCCATAATCTACAGCTTCGGCAATCGCTGTCCAGAATATAGGAGCATGAACATCTACAACAAATGAAAGAATGAAATACATTACGTAAGCGAACATCATACTTTCTGGCTGAGGTTTTATTAGGAAAAACATAAGAACACTAAGTATTCCTACGCCATACTGTGACATCCAGAATAATTTCACCTTACAGAAACGTTTGGTAATAAGTGTAGAGGCTGGCATGGCTAAAATAGCAGCAGCAACACCAGTTCCCATAAATGTAGATTGCACCACTTCATCACCACCCAGGTAATATTTTGCATAATAAATGGCTACTGATGCACGAATAACATAACCGGTAGTTCCTGATAAACATGAACCTAGCAATAACATCCATTGCCCGTTTTTATATAAGTATTTTAATTGTTTAAGATAAGGTGTAGTTTCTACGATGTGTTCTATACGCTCTTTAGTGGTAACAAAGCAAAATAAAAATAAAAGCGTACCACCTAGTGCCATAACACCCATTGCTAACTGATATCCACGGGCAATGTTTCCTGCTCCGAATGATTTAGCCATGATAGGAACTAAAATAGATACTCCAAATGCAGCAACTTTGGCAAAGAATAAGCGATACCCACTTGCTGATAAGCGTTCTTTTGGATCGTTGGTAAGTACACCAATTAATGAAATATATGGAATAGTAACTGAAGTAAACATTAAGGTAACTAAGATGTAAGTAGCGTATGCATAAATCAATTTACCTGTATAATCAAATCCCGGTGTTGTAAAGGTAAGGAATACAGAAATTCCGAAAGGAATAGCCAAATACAAGAAATAAGGACGAAAACGACCATATTTTTTTGATTTATATTTATCGGTAATAATCCCCATTAATGGGTCGCTTACTGCATCAATTAATCTTACCAATAAGAACATTAGCGCAACATCAGTAGGCTTAATTTTAAATACATCGGTATAAAAATAGGTGATGATCAAAAACATAGAAGAAATAACAACATTTACTGCCGCATCTCCTGATCCATAACCTACTTTTTCAAGTACACTTAACTTTTGTGGTTTCATATTTATAATTTAATTTTCAAAGGCTGTATGAAGCTTTCAAATAAATTGAATTCTCCTTTTGTGTTATAATTGGGATCATCAAATTTATATGTTCGTTTCATTAGTTTTAATTTATTATGCTTATCGAATGTAACGTTCTGTTTATTTGTTTTTGTGTTGTAATTTGATGGTATATTCAATTAAACAAATTGAGTTGTTACTTAAGCAAGGTCATTTTATCTGTTTATATTACGATTTATCTTTCTCTCTATTTAATTTATAAAAGATGGTTTTCTCCATCCGTACAAAGATTGTTAACAAAAATGTAAAACAGGGGGAGTTATAATTCTAAATTGGTGGATTTATGTATAATTTTAGTAAAGCAGTAGTGTGTTAATATGTAGGTAATAAGAATGTAATCAGGAGTTTAGTTTGTTTTTGGATTTATGGTTTTAGGAGAGAGAATAGGAGAGATATTTGTTTTGTTTATTTGTTGGATTTATAGATTTACTGATTTGGTTGAACTGTATTTATGTGGAATTAATGTAATATAAAATGCAGAAAATTTTATTCAGAGAAGGCAGGATTAAGAGATCAAGCCCTCAGCTATCACTTTTGTGAACAACCGTGAAAGCTGAAGACTGGATTTTATTTTGAGGACATTGCTTTTACAACTTACTTAAAAAGCGTTCTACATCAACCACAAATCTGTCGTGAGATGCTTTTCCAATTGTAGCACCTGTTTCATCTGTACATACAATCTCGTAGGATACTTTTCTTCCGTCAACTTCAGCAATAGTAGCTTCACACTTGATTTTTGCCCCAACAGGAGATGCTTTCATGTGATCTGCATTCATTTTAATACCAACAGAATCACCACCTTCAGGTAAATAAGTAGCAATCATTGTCATGGCTACATTTTCCATAAGAGCAATCATTGCAGGAGTTCCATAAACATCCAGTCCACCCGAGCCTAAAACTTTAGCAGTATCTTTTGTTTCAACATTAATTTCTTTATCCGCTTTTAATCCAACAGGTATATTCATCATATTATATTTATTAATTAAAGTCTCTTTTTTAATATTTCGGCAAAAGTATAACCATAAACTAAATATTCAATAATAATAACGAATAATAGATTGTTAGGTATTATAAAAGAAAGTAAGGTTTGTTGTAGAATGTTTAAGGATGTATTAATCTATTAAATAATTTATATTATTGGACTAGGGATTTTGAAATCTCGGAAGTATAGCATTTAATATTTGCTTTAATTTAAATTATTAGGGGTTTCAACTTTTGAAATAAGTGAGGCTGGTATGTCTGGATTTGAAATATAAAACTTCAGTTCATAATTCTCAATCAAATATTCTTTTACAAATAAAGGAACATCCTGTAGGTATATTTTATATAATTTATTATCTCTATTATTTTCTTGTTTAAACTTAGCATAAGCTGCAATAACTTCTTCTTTTGAGTTTATATCTTTGGTCAATCTTCCGTTTAGTAATAAAATTTGTTCAATAATATCAATGGCCTCATCTGTTTGTTCTGTATTACTTTTTAAGTTTATTATTCCTTTTGATGATAGCCTTATTCTTTCTATTTGTTGGATGTAGTAATAAAAGTCTTTTAGTGTATCGGGAGATAATTCTGTAATTTTAGTTTTTAAAAGTTTAATTTCATGGTCCTTTATAAATATCAAGCTATCTAACTTTTTTCTATCATTAATCATTTGTATGATTTTGTAACAATCCTTGTCGCTTGATTCAGACTGTTTAAGAGAGCACTCCTGATAAATGATTTCCGGAATGATATTATGATCTGAAAAATCCTGATTTTTGAAGAGTAAAACTACTGCAGCAACAACTTCTAATATTAGAGCTGTAAATAAAGGCGTTAAATATTTTTCTCTAATTCCTTTTATTAAGTTAGTAATACCTAGTAAAGTGATTACTGCTGTTATAGTGAATATTGATATAAAAACGATAAATAAAACTTTGGCTTCCATAAATCTTTAAAACTTATTATTATTCATTGTCATTAGAAATAACAGATTGGACTTTACAGTAATTAAGTTCAAAGGTTACATTATTATGATTAAATGATGTTTTTATTAGATAAAAGCAACAAGAAGAAAGATTACAATTAAACCGCAAGGGGCAGAGATAACGTTTATATCAGACCTGTCTTCAAATAAAATGATGTAATAATTCTACATAGTGTTGAGTAATTCCACATAGTGTGGCTAAGTTATTATAGCGTGATTAAAGGAAGTTTTTAAATAAGCTTTTGTATTATAGATAAATAGGTGCAAAGTAAAATTCGTGGTCTTTATTTTGATTGATGAATGGATCAATTATAAAGTAAAGCCTATGTTTTTTACGATATCTAAATTATTTTCATTTGCCATTTCGCCAATTTTATGGATTGGGATTCTTATAATACTAGCCTTGTTTATAAAGAAGTCTTCATTTAAAAAAGGTGTTTTAATATTTGCTGTAGGATTGTTGTTTGTATTTACTAATCCTTATATATTCTATCGTGTGAGTAGTTGGTGGGAGGATTATAATCAGGATGTAAACGCTGTGCAACATTACGATGGTATTATAGTATTGGGAGGAGGCGTTGCAGGATATAACCAGCAGGAAGAAGAAATTAACTTTGAGAATAGTAGTTCGGATAGATTATTTAAGGCCATTGAATTATTTAAAATGGGAAAAGCTGATCGATTTATTTTTTCAGGAGGGTCAAGTGGCGAGGTTAAGGAAGGAGAGGTGGTGCAGTGCTATCTGAAAAAGGTTGATATACCAGAAGATAGTACTTTGGTTGAATGGAATTCATTGAATACACACGAAAATGCTGTTGAAACCTCAAAGTTATTGGAATCGGCAGGTATTATGAATGGGAATTTTTTGTTGGTCACCTCTGGTTATCATATTAAAAGATCGATGGATTGTTTTAAAAAAGAAGGTATTTCAGTAACGCCTTTTTCAACAGACTTTATGTATCAATTTGGAAGCTCTGACTTTTCTGGTATTTTTCATCCATCAACTGTATATCTCGAAAAATGGAAAACCATCCTTAAAGAATGGGTTGGATATACTGTTTATCGCTTTGTGGGGTATGTGTAGTGTAATATCCGCCTGTAGTTCAAAGACGTGTTTTTCCTGTTTTCAAAATGTATAGGAGAACGCTAAACTAGACTTGTTACACTAAAATAAACCAAGTCAGCATTATTTAAATTTCAACTTATTTCTTCTCGTGATTATTATTTCTTACAATAAAGTAATCGAGAGGATTACTAAAAAAATCTTTTACTGAATACATAAATAGTTGAGGGATAAACAGGAATGTAGCACCTCTTGATTTTAATGCCAAAACCAAGGTTATGGAAAAACTAACCACAAGATTGGTTAGTCCAATAATTAATATTCCTACCAGAGCTTTAATTATAATTATGGTTTCAAAAGGCTGACTCATTAATGAGTAACCTAGATAGGAGGTGCTAAAGGCAATGTGGCGTATATCAATTGAAAAAGAAAATATGTAGCTCAAAAGAAATGCGCTTCCAAGGAAAAAACCCAGACTAATATTCCCCATTAAAGATCCACCTTTATGGATAACAAAATCAGCCATTTTTTTACTGTTAAAAAATAGTTTTGTATTGACAATGCGGTGTGCAGCTCTGGAGGCTACTACTTTATTATCAACATACCCGGAGATAATTCCAGATAAAGCCAGAAAAACACCAGCTGTAGCAGCATATCCAAAAAGACTAAATGTTGGCATAATATCTTTCATCAGGTAATCAGGTTTTATGCCTAATGATTTTTGCATTCCAAATTGTGCAAATATGAGGTATATAACAGAAGCAAAAATAATGGCCATAGTAAAATTGCCGACCAATGATATAAACTGACTACCCAGAGCTTTTTTTATGATCTTGATAATTTCTTTTTTGGAGCCTATTTGTAGGTTATTGTTTTTATCGATATGCTTGGCTATTGTAGAAGCCGTCATTGCTGGTTGTTTTGTAGCAATGATACCGCCTAATTGTTTAACCAGAATAAAACAGATGGCGTAATTCAAGCTAAAAATAATTGCATCTCCAATTGCATCAAATTCGTAGTTAGACCCAAAGTATATTTTAAAAAGGGCAAAAAGAGCAATAAGAGCACCTCCTAACATTGATTTGTATAAAAAGCGCCAGTATTCTTTATTATTTTCAGCAATGTATTTATCTCCTCTGTTCGAAGTGTGTTCTACAGCTTCAAATATCAATAAATCCAGATGTCGGACAATAAATCTTCTTAAGCTGTATTTTTTCTTATTGTAGGCAAGATGGTTGGTAATAATTGCTTTCCAATGTTCTGGAGAATTAATATTTAAACTTAAATCAATGAGTTCTTTTACTCTTTCAATATATTCCAGAATTCTTCTTGTAACAATAGTCATATGCAGACTAATCCCTATCTTGTTTTTATACATTCTTAGGGAATTGATATTGTTTTCAATCTCGTTTAACAGATGAATTAAATACCTGACTTTTTGATCATCTCTACAATCTAAAGTGCTCATTTTATTAAGCAGGATTTCAAAACAGCGATGGTTTAATTTCAGGAGTTTAAATTTATAGTTGATATCGCTATCAAGTCCAAAAGCCGATATTTTTGAGCATAACGCTTTAATGCTTAATGTTAAATCTTTAGAGATGTGGTTGTCATCAGTAATATTAAAATCAAGATTGCTGAATATGTATTCTATATTTTTTTTGTTTTTGAATAAAAAAAACTCAAAAGTATCTTCTTCAGGAATAGAGGGGAGAATTTTCTTATATAATCTGCTTATTAAACCAGACGTAAATCCATAGTCCTCCATTAAGGAATACTTTGTAAAAAAAGTATAGAAACTGAGATCTTTGGTGGTGTTTTGCATACAGAAAAAGAAAATTGGTTTTTATTAATTGTAACACTTAATAATTTGGTACAACGGCATGGTAATAAAATAAATCTGACCACAAATACCTGGTCTGAGATTAACCGTTGTGCGGTTAATATACAAATTATTAAATAAAGTAAACACGGCTTTATGCGGTTTGTTTAGAGGTTTTGAACAAATAAGCAGAAATTATTCTTTAATGAATAATCATCATTTTATTATGGCTATTCTTCCGTTGTAAGTAGGGGAGTTATTTATAGTAATTAAATTTTCTTTCGGAAATAATACTTCTGGCCCAAATCATTTCAGCCCAGGGATCCCCTGGGTTACTATTCATCATGTAACTCAACGTCCTGAAAGGACAGCTCAGTTTTTAATATGCTTCTTAAGGACGGAACTTTTAAATTCAATAAATACGTCATTTGAAGTCAAGATTGCGGGTGAGCCTGTCGAGGAGTAGAAGGCCATTGTGGGTGTGAATTCTCAATTGTTATATTATTAACAGATGGGGCTTGTCCTTATGTTTGAAAAACATTTACATCTGTATAATAATAAAGAATTGAGAAGAGAGCGATGGCATTCTCCTCGACTAGACCTTTTGGGTTCCGTTTTGTGGCAATGACAAAATGGAACAATGTATTTTATAAAGACATTATTAACAACAAAATCAGTATTGTATCGAAGCAAAAAATTGGAGAAGATAACAATGCCATAGCAGACGGGTTTACTTTGTTTACCACCTCCCCCTCATACTTCGGGTACTCCTCCTAAATTAGGAGGAGAGTTGATTTACAGCACTTTTATTCTTTAACTGACAAATATTTACGTTTTAAACAATACCTGTTTCATTCTTTTTTTAAAAAGATTATTGTTCTGCTGGCATAGTTCAAGTAAACTTGACTCTGCACTCATTTATCACAATAATTGTCATTGCCCAAAAAGAACTAAAAACGCTAGTTCAATTCATCCTTCACCGCACTTCCTTGCCGAATTTTTCCTTTCACACATCCCAATATCACCCGCATTCGTCTTCGTCACGCCACCGCAGGCCCGGGCCAATTGAACCGGCCATCGCACTTGGTCCATATTTCAAAATAACCACTTCTTGATTAATAAAAATTTCTCTTACGAATGGTTGCAAACGGCATCATCTCATGGAGCCATACCATCACTTTGCAACTTTTTTATTGGTTGACTGTTTATTAATCACGGCAGATGAATCTGTCAATATTAATAAGGAAACATCATTACTTGTCAGATTACGACTTAAAAGATTCTCACATAAAAGGATGCGACCGATAAAATAATAAACAGATGAAGAAAATATTTTTAGTATATGGAGGAAAGAAAATTGCAAATGCAAATGGCGATATAAATAAAGCATTGTTTGATGTTGATGTTTCTTTTTTTACCGAAGACAATGGGTTTGAATTTAAATACACAGATATTAACGATGCTTATAATGCGGATGAGGAAGTAGATAATTTTTTGTGGGCAGATGCCATTATTTATCACTTCCCAATTTGGTGGATGGGAATGCCTTATCCTTTAAAAGAGTATATTGACAGGGTTTTTACCGAAGGTCACCGCAAAGGCATGTACCGAAGTGATGGAAGAAAAAGCGATAATCCGGCTATTAATTATGGAACCGGAGGGTTAATGCATGGCAAAAAATATATGGTAACTACATCATGGAATGCGCCCGAAACAGCATTTACTTTACCAGGTGAATTTTTTCAACAACGTAGTGTGGATGATGGCGTGTTATTTGGCTTTCATAGAATGAATGCCTTTGTAGCTTTGGAACCATTACAAAATATGCACTTTCATGATATAGAAAAAAACAGTTCTCCTGAATATATTAAGCAACTGCTGAATAACTATAAAAATCATTTAAGCCAGCTATTCAGTCTGGTTGATTAATGTTGGAATCATATTATTGCTAAGGTTTACAATGGATTGGATTTATAAGCCTAAGTATGTGCGACTCATAATTAGGATAGAGAGAGTTTCTCCACTAGGTTTTTTGCCTAGTGGCTAGTTACAATTAGTAATAGTTTATTTTTCTGATATATCAAATAATTTAATTCCAAAACTATATTGTTGCATTTCCTTAACTACTTGAACTAGTGAATATTTAGCAATGTTTGACTTGCATTTCTCTATCCGTTCTAGAATCGGTTTGCCTTTATAGTGATGATTATTAAATGCCATTACAAAATTAATCTGTGCTGGGTCTTTTCGTAAACGTTCAATTAAGTCTTTATGGTTAATTCTTTTACGCGGATTCTCTCTGTTATATTTTTGCAATGTCTTTTTGAAATAGTTACTTCCGTCATTGTTTTTTAAATCATTCGATAATCTTTTTGCGGAAAGAATGACTTGGATATAAAGATCTCTCATTTTAGTATTAAATCCATTTTTAACATGTATAAAGAATACTTTATCATCCTTTAGTACAAGTAGGTCGCATAATTCTATATTATCATTTATTACTTTATCTAAAACAAAATGACTATCAAAAGATTTGTGGCTCTTATTATAAAAGTCTTCATCTTTGTCATTAGGCCATGCTAATAAAATATCTTCTTCCAATTTATATTTTGTGTAATATTCTATTGCATCGTTATTCATCAATTCCAAGAAATGGTCTTCAAGCAAATACCAACGACCATCTATTTTGAAATATTTTTTATACAGGTAATCAATTTCAGCAGTGATATGAGAAAAGAAATTAGCGTAAGTAACTTCTGATGTATTTATTTGCCCAGAAATATTTAAAGTGTATAATTTCCCTTTTGCATCAAATCTATCTGTTACTTTCTCCAGACTATTGTATATATGTCTTGTACATTCCTCATATAGCTTTGACCTATCTTTAACCTCAATATCATGCTTGCCCCTTGAAAACTTTGCTCTGATGTTAAAACTATCGCACTCATAAAACCTTTCTAATTTTGAAGGATGCACTACCTCAATTATATCACTTTGGTTTGCAATCCATTTATCAGGTCTATCATGTAGCAATATGTCATCAACAATTATTTCTTTTAAACTCTCATCTAATTTGCTTACCAGTTCAGTATCATTAATTTTTAGAAACAAGGTAAGTTGAACTGGTTTATTATTTAATCTTATCTCATGTATATCGTTTATTAACTCTTTGAGTTCATCAAAATCAAGCTTTTTTCTTAAACAGAAATATGACCCCACTTCTAATAAAGTCAAATCTTCAGAATCGAATTTCTTGAACTCATTTTCTTTTAAGTCTTTTCTAATTCGAAGTTTAATTTTATTCGGGATTTCTGAATACTCAAGTGTTTCTGCAATTGTTTGATTAAAATTGAATATTTGCTTTTTATGAGAAATATTATTTGCAATTCCTCTAGTTTCAAGGTCAATTATAACATCCTCTTGAGGTTTGGCAATTCTTTGATAAACATCAATTCCAAAATTAGGATGTATATATTTCTTTATAACACTCATTCCACTACCACTTATCACACAATATATTGATGATTTATAGTTGATAAACAGAACAAATGAAAACTCAATTACTTCAAAGTTTTGGTTTTCGGTTAAACTCTCAGGTAAAAAAAGTTTCCAGTAATATTTTTCCTTAGGCTGGTTATAGCAGTATGACCAAAATTCATATTTGTTATCAATTTCGTGCGTAATTTGAGGTTGTGCTAATGCCAAGCTATCATACTTATGAAGAAGCATTTTCTCATGATTATCCTTTATTATATCTATGATTTCCTGTGAAGACTTATCTTTAAACTCATAGTAAGTCTTATCAATCTGAAAAATTTTTAAATTAAATTTTGCTCGATCTGGTATCATAATTCTATCTTGTTTCGTGGTGGTTTCCTCAAATTATCAACTAAAATATAAACGCATCAGAATAAAAAATCATCATAGCTATCTTTATATACTCAAATGGATGTTATAATCAGTTACTCTTATTATCCTTCAGCTTTTACCTATCCCAGATTTAATTTATTATAAATAACTGATTCGAATTTACTTTATTTATTTTCAAAGGTTTCATTATATCAATAAAAAATTATGAATAATGGATAAACATGTAATGATTATTGATTAAAGAGGATCGTGTAGTGATTAGGGTAGAGAGCGAAGTGTAATGCACTCCTTATTCATAAGTTTTAATTGTAAATAGCTTATGAATCCCTGTAAATACCGGGCTTTCGATGGGTTGGATTTGCTAATAAACGCTGCCTTTATTACATAAAATAGCTTGTTTCCTGCAATCGGCTAGCTTTCCACACTCTGGGAAACCTGCCGCGTACAATCGACAAGCTTTCCACGCTCTGGAAAACCTGCCGCGTGCAGTCGGCAAACTTTCCAGACTCTGGAAAACGTGTTTCTTCCAGTCGACAAGCTTTCCAGACTCTGGAAAATGTGCTGCTTGTAGTCGGCAAGGTTTCCAGAGACAATATTTGACGAAATGAATTTATTTTCAAGAAAAAATTGAGTTAGCACAATAACCGTTAGAGGGAAATGTTACATTTACAAAACTTTAACAAAACTCACTTAAACAGAGCAAGTAATGATTAAAAATATTTATTTAAAAAACTTACGAAATAATGAGTTTGTACAATTTTTTGAAAATCTGCAGGAAATTGTATTATCAAACAATCCTGAAACACTAAAAGTACAGGAACAATACAGTGCTTTAAACAAATCGCTGGCACTATTACAATTAACTCATAAAAAAAATACCGGTAGTAGCTATTCAGAACAACTAGCCCAGCTCGACAGACGAAGAGATATTGCCTTAAGTAGTATTTACAATGTTATTGAAACTTATACAAATCATTTTAATGCTGATGTTTGTAGCGCTGCCGTTGAACTCAAAAAAGAACTTGATGTATATGGCCGCGATATTGTAAAATATAATTATCAATACGAAACCAATGCCATTGAAGATATTTTGGCTAAGTGGGAATTGAAACCAGAGCGTATCGCTTCTGTAAATTTAACCGATTGGGTAGGTGAGTTAAAAGAGGCCAATATTTTATTTAATACCCGATTTTTAGACAGGGTAAAAGAGACGGCCGAAGATAATAACATTAAAGTTGTTGAACTTCGCAATATTATTGTTGAAGCATACAATGAACTAATTGGCTTTATAAAAGCATATGCAATGATTGAAAAGACAGAGGTTTATACCAAAACTATAGATCAGATTAATGCTTTAATCAATCAGTATAATAAAATGCTTCGTGCCAGATTATCAAAAAAATCTACAGGAATGGAAGTAGAGGATGATGAAAATTCGGATATCGATATTAATACAACAGGAGAAAATTAAATTAAACCTAACAGGGTTTTGTTAAAGTATAAGGCAGTGCTCATAAGGCATTGCTTTTTTTGTTACAATGATGGTTAATATGGTAGAAGGATAGAAGGGTTCAAAACCACCTCCCGGTTCGTTCCTTACCATACTCCTACTTCAAAAGGAGGAGAGTTATTTACAGCGCCTAAAAGTTATTTGTTTAGTAAGTATGGTGTAAATTGTCTTACCATACGGGTGTTCTTTTTTTTAATAAGATTTCTCTTACGAATGGTTTCAAACGGCATCAACCGATGTATTTTACTATTTGTTGCAAACATTTGTACATTGCCAACATCTCAGGGAAATGACAAAAGTACGTATCTAAATTACTGCTACCTATTCTTGACTGGGGTTCATCATATGTATAAGGCATAAAATCTTACGGGTGCTTGTTTTATGAATTACTATCCTGTTAATGTGTTGTTAATTGAGATCAGTAAGTTTCATTTCTCCCAAAAATTAACTTTGTTTACCCACCCGTTGACAAACATCACATACAAACAAACTTATATGTTTAAAAAACTTTCCATTAACAGCATTTACAATGTTATTGTTGTTATTTTACTTTTAGTTGCCGTAGCCATAAGGGGAGGGGCTACATTTGAATGGCTTAAACCCCACGAAGATGTCGTCTATTCCTTAAGCGATATTCAAAAGGTGATATCAAATGCGACAAAGCTTAAAGAAAATTCTGATCAAAGCATTAGCATCCTTGATGAGAATAACGATGTTGTTTCCAAAGCATTGTATTCAAGAAATTTTGATGCAAAGTTTCAGGGGTATGCCGGCGAAACTCCTTTAATGATTTATTTTAATAAGGAGAATTTAATTACTGAAGTACAGCTTTTAAATAATGAAGAGTCGCCTGAGTATATTGATCATGTTGCTCAAAAAGGCCTGTTTAATAGTTGGACAGATTTGCCTGTGGATACTATTACGGCATTAAAATCGGTTGATGCCATCACTGGTGCTACTTATAGTAGTAATGCCATTATTAAAACGGTTCAAAAAACCATGGGAAATTATCTGGCCATTCATTACCAAAGTCAGAGCTTATCTTTTAAACAAGTTGTACAGCCGGTTTTAACCATTATCCTTTTATTGGTTTCGTTAAGCATGTTGCTTAAAAAGTGGTTTCGTAAATATTATTGGTATTATTTAGTTGCTGTATTGGGGGTATTTGGCTTGTGGTTAAAGCAAATGCTATCAACCGAAACTTTGTATAATTGGTTGGTAAAAGGATTACCCTGGCAAAGCAATTGGGAACTGATTTTAGTATTAATATTGGCTGTTGCCATGGGGTTACTGGGGCATAAAAACTACTATTGCACCTATTTATGTCCAATGGGAGCCATACAGGCATTGGTTTCAAAGATATCACCATTTAAAAAGCATGGTTTTCAATTAAAAATTTCAAAAGTAACTTTGCGTTCTGTTTATCTTACATTTATCTGGGTGAGTTTATTACTGGGATTTACTTTACCATTATCAGATATGGAACCTTTTAAGGCATTTTCATTTGCAGTAGCATCTAACATCATGTTGATTGCAGGTTTGTTGATTGTAATACTTTCATTAGTATTCAATCGTCCGTGGTGTCAGCTTTGTCCAACCGGATGTTTACTTAACTCAGTACCTTCATTAAAAACAAAGAAAAAGTATAATCATGCAAAATAAATCCACACTTTTAAATATTGTATTAGCCATTGTTATTGTAGTATTGGTAATTCAAATCACCCAACGTGGTGGAGGAGATTCATATCATCAACCAAGCGACAGTTTTTCGCAGGATACACCTGCTACAGAATTGCAAAATACTACCGTAAATACTAGTCGTTCTGTAAATCTGAAAAAATCTGTTGGTGTTAAAGGATATATCATGCCAAAACCAGCATTGGTTATAGGGTCGTACAGTAAAGATGGTAAACCTGATATTATGACAGCAGCCTGGACTGGTATTGCCAGTTCTGATCCTTTGAGTATTGCAGTTTCTATACGGGAATCACGCCAGACTTACGAAAATATTCTTGCAACAGGATGCTTTACAGTGAATGTTCCTTCTGAAAAATTTGTGGTAGAAACCGATTATGTTGGAAATATCTCAGGCAGAGATGAAGATAAGTTTCAAAAGCTTGGGTTAACTCCTGTTAAAGGCGATTATGTAAATGCACCTTATATAGGCGAATTTCCTGTGGTTATTGAGTGTCAGGTAACAGATACCATTCATTTAGGATCGCATGTACAGTTTATTGGTAAGGTAATAGATACTAAAGTAGATGCCGATCTTTTATATGATAATGATGAGGTAAATGTTGAAAAACTAAAGCCATTAATTTTAGGTGAAGGTTTTTATTATGGATATGGCAAGCGATTGGCGAAGCCTTTTGATATATATAAAACTTTGGTAGAGGGTAAAGAACCTTCATACAAACCTGATCTGTTAGCAAACGAAACCCTGGCAACTATATTTAGTAGGAAGAGTGTTCGTCATTATACATCTGAAAAGGTTTCAAATGATCAGTTAACACTTATGGTTAAAGCCGGAATGGCAGCACCTACAGCAGTAGATAAACGTCCATGGGCCTTTGTTGCTATTAACAACAGAGCTGTGTTGGATCAATTAGCAGAATCGCTTCCGTATGCAAAAATGTTAAAGCAGGCAACCGCAGCCATTGTGGTATGTGGTGATCTGTCAAAAACTGCAGAAGGTTATCGTAAGGCATATTGGATTCAGGATTGTTCTGCTGCCACCGAAAATATTTTACTGGCCACCGAAAGTATAGGATTGGGTGCTGTGTGGACAGGAGTACATCCTGATCAGGAAAAAGAAATAGAAGTACAAAAAATTCTAAACCTTCCTGATGATAAAATTCCGTTGAATGTAATAGCAATTGGTTATCCAACAGGCGAAGATCAACCCAAAGATAAATGGGATGAAAATAATCTTCATTGGAATCAATGGTAGAGAGCTGGAAGCCGGAAGTTAGGAGTCAGAAGTCAAAAGTTACAAATCATCATCAATACAGATCTTCGGACTGAAAGTTCAATTCACTTCAGCCCCAGGCATAGTCTGGGGTACTGTTTATCATGTAACTCAGCGTCCTGTAAGGACAGCTCAATTTGTATATTACCCATTTGAGTTGTTGGTTAAATGAAGAGACCAACAGCTAGATCGAAAAAACTCCTATTTTTCAGAATTAAGAAAAGTTATTTTTGAAAATTACTCCTCAGGCTGAAAGCCTGTAACATTACAGCAAGGTGGCAACGCCCCTTGTTATGGTCATCATGTAAATATCAGGCTGAAGGTCTGAAACAAGTACAGTGTATGTTATAATGTTTATGTAAGTCACCAAATATGAATCATATAAATATTTAGTTCCTTTAAAAGGCCTGAGGTCGTTATAAAACAACAAAGCGAGACACTTTGCTGAACGGTATGAAAGAAACACCTTTGTGTGTTGTTAATTGATGCCGTAGGCATCACATGTTTATAGTATTCTGTGGCGCAAGATTAATTGTCTCCATAGGAGTCACACCTATCATATCATTGTTTTGATGTGCGACTCCTATGGAGACGTTTTTTATTGATACCCTATAACTATAAACGTTTAACCCCGCTGGGGTTGATGAATTATCTCAAATATCCTTCTCTATTAAAATTCTACATCAGGATAAAATATTTCAGCAAACATACGAAGCGCCAAATGGATACGAGGACCATTCAACTGTACCATATGATGATTTACGGCATACACATGTTTGTTTTTTACGGCCTTTAATTCCTTATAATGTTCATGTTGACAAAAACTTTCCTTTAGCGTTGGAGGAAGAATAATAATATCCGGATCTTTCTGCATCAGAGTTTCCAGATTATAATTCCATCCTTTTACATCCTGAGCAATATTAATACCTCCGGCCTTATTAATCAGTTCCGAAATAAAAGTATTGCCTCCGGCAGTATGGTCACCACCTTTACCAAAGCCAACCACATAATAAACTGTTGGTTTTTTAACCGATTTCGGTATTAAATCAACCGTGTGCTTCATATCGGCCTGAATAAATTTCCAAAGAGAATCTGCTTTTTCTTCACTGCCAATAAGCTTACCTATATTTAAAATTAAACTACCGGCTCCCTCAATCGATTTTTGATCCATGAGCCAGGCAAAAGGCATTCCCAGTTGATCAATCTGTTTGGCCGTTTCATTTTTAAAATGAGTTGAAGCCAATATCAAATCAGGTTTTAGCGAAAGCATTTTTTCTAAAGAAGGATTTCTTAATCCGCCAATAGAAGATATATTCACTACTTCAGGAGGATAATTGCAATAATCCGTTCTGCCAACCAATCTGTGATCATCATGCAATGCAAACATCACTTCGGTAATGGCTGGTGAGCATGATATGATACGTTGTGGTATTGTATCTAAATCAAGTTGAGTTCCATTGGAGTCGACAAAATGAATGGCAGATTTTTTCTGGTTTCCATTCTGATTACATGCTGATAGGAACAAGGTCAACATCATTATAATTAGAGAACTATTTTTTATGGCTCGTTTCATATTTGATGACTTATTGTGAACTTAACTGATGTATATTCTTAAATAGTAGCTGCAAGAAAACTGCTGATTTTCCGGTTTTCTCGCAAAGACTAATTTAAAACTCAATACAAGCCTGAGCTTTAATCCCTTTCTGGTAAGGATGTTTAATTACATTAACTTCAGAAACTAAATCAGCCTCTTCAATAATCTCAGGCAATGCATTGCGACCTGTTAAAACCAAATGACGTTCAGGGTATTTTTGTCTCATTTCTCTGATTACTTCCAATACCTCTTGATAAGCAATAACAGGTTCTTCAAATTTTTTAGGTAATGAAAGGGCATTGTTAATTTCATCCAGAACAATTAAATCGTATCCATCACTTAATATCTTTTCTTTAGCCAGTTTCCAGGCCGATAAAAGTGTTGATTTAGTATCGTCTTTTGTAGCAACCCAGGTAAATCCGGCTCCACCTTGATAGTTTTCTATTCCTAAGCGGTTCATCATGGTTATTTCACCATATCCTGATGTTGATGATTTTATAAACTGAATCATGCAGGGTTTTTTATCATGGCCTAAAGTACGCATAAGCATACCCAGGGCAGAGGTAGTTTTGCCTTTTCCGTTACCGGTGATTACTACTACTAATCCTTGTGTCATAATTTTTATTTTTTGTTGTGGTGATAATGAAAAACCAGATGAGGTTTATGGTCTTCAGTGTATATCCATTCAGCATTTACTCTGAATATTTCTTTTAATAATGATGGCGACAGCACCTCGTGCGGGGGTCCGTAGGCAGCAATTTCTCCATTGTCCATCACCATTACTTCGTCGGTAAACTTACTTACCTGGTTTAAATCATGCAAAACAGTTACAATGGTTTTATTTTGCGTATCTACAATTTCTCTAAGCAGATTTAGTACTTCCAGTTGATGGTAAATATCCAGTTGCGACACAGGTTCATCCAAAAACATAATAGGAGTATCCTGAGCTAGTGCCCGTGCAATGATAGCCCGCTGACGTTCACCTCCGCTTAGTGTAGTTACCAGGCGTTTACTTAAATGTTCTATATCTGTAAGCTTCAGAGCCTGTTTTACTTTTTCCTTATCCTCTTTACCCGGACCAGTAATTCCGGAGTAGTAAGGGTATCTGCCCATCATTACAACCTCTTCAACAGTAAAGTCAAACTCCAGCTGAGTGTTTTGAGGAACATAACTGAAATAATGTGCATTGTTTTCAACCTTATCCTGTAAATATATTTTACCCGATGAGGCCTTTTTTATTTGAAGTAGGGTTTGTAATAATGTTGTTTTTCCCGAGCCATTGCATCCGGCTATGCTATAAAAGCATCCTTCTTTTAAGTTGTGCGACACCTCTTTCAGTATCTTTTTAGGTCCAACCTTAAAGCTTATTTCTTCAAACTCCATCACAATGGATTGCTCTTGAAGTTCTTTATTTATCTTAAACATGGCGACGGCTTTTTTTAATTAAGATGAAAAAGAAATAGGGTGCACCAAACAATGCTGTGATACTTCCTACAGGTAATTCTCCGGGTTGAATAACCGTTCGGGCAATGGTGTCGGCTAATATTAAAAATATTCCACCCCAAATGGCAGCCAGTGGAAGTAGCCGTCTGTTATCAGCGCCAATGGCAAAACGAACCATATGCGGAACAATCAATCCAACAAAACCAATCACTCCGCTGTACGAAACTACTATAGATACTGATAAAGCTGAGATTAATAAGATGATGGCCACCTTTTGTTTTACATTAATACCTAAAGAGTGAGCTGTTTCATTACCCATGGAAAGCAGGTTCATATCTTTGCAATAATTAAAAAGCAGCAATATGGATAAGATAACAACCGGTCCAACAATATAGATTTGTTGCCAACCTACTGCATTAAAACCTCCCAATATCCAAAAATAGATACTCTCCATTTGTTCACGGTTAATCACTAACAGCAATGAAACAATGGCACCCAGCATTAAACTCATGGCAATACCAGCTAAAAGTAGTGTGTTTTGTTCCGACTGTTTTAAGCTGAAAGCTAACCAGTAAACAATTGCCAAGGCCGATGTGGCTCCTAAAAAGGCAAAGAAAGGAATTCCCAATAATTGTGAGTTTAATCCCAGAATAATGGCAATCGCGGCTCCAACAGAAGCACCCGATGAAATACCCAACACATAAGGATCGGACATTGGGTTACGAAACACAGATTGAAAGGCCCCTCCTGATGCAGAAAGAGCCATACCTGCCAATAATGCCATTACAATTCGGGGTAATCGCAGTTGCCATAATGTTTGAGTTATTCCAAAATCAACATCCTGCGATTGAGTCACACTCATCCAGATTTGTGTGATGGTAATTTTTGTTGGTCCTACGGATATGGCAACAAAAGAAAGTAGCAATAAAACTACCAGAGATATGGCTACTTTCCAGTTATAATTGGCAGATGAAATCATGTGCAATAATTAGTTTAAGCTTATTTGAAGACCGATCATGAAATTTCGTCCTGGCATTGGGTAATACTGACGAGTTTCGTAATTCGTATCCCAAATATTATTCACCTTAACAGAAAGGATGGCATCAATTTTACCTTCAAACTGTTTCTCTAATGATAGGTTTCCAAGATCGTATTTAGGCATCTGAGTTGAGTTGCTCGCAGTAGTGTATCTTTCATTCACAAAACTATGTGCATACATCAAACGGATGTTACTGTATTCAGCATAAACAGCTGCATTTGCTTTTGATTTAGGTACATAAGCCAATTCATTATCAGTATCAGGATCAATCGCATCCTGGTTGGTATAGTTGATGTTAATACCTGCAGAACCCTTTTTAAAATCGGTAGTAAGATCTGCCTGTACTTCAATACCTTTGATTTCTGCTTTATCCTGATTAAAAACCGTCCAGATGCCATCTTCTCTTTGTCCCCAGCTTATCCATTTTTCAAGACTATTGTTGTACCAGGTTGCCTGTAATTGCAGTTTAGTTGATGCAAAAGTTTTCTGATAATGTAATCCTGCCTCGTAATTAAATCCTGTTTCGGCCTGTAAATCCGGATTACCAATAGAAGTAGCACTAAACCAGTATAAATCGTTAAATGTTGGAATACGATAACTGGTACCGGCTTTGGCTTTAGCTGATAAACCTGAAATAATTTGTTGCGTAACTCCGATGTTTTCTGTTACTGTAAAATCACTGTCGCCCGCTTTTTCTCCTCTTCCGTTTATACTAACAAATGTACCACTTGAGGCATTGCTGATTCCAAACGAAGTAAAAACAGCATATCTGTTTCTGTTGTTAGCCCCTTCATACGAAGAAGATTCTGTTTCTTCATAAGTATAATTAACTCCCAGATTCCATTTTAACCAGTTGGTTAAATTAAGATCCATCTCAGCTTCGTTAACTGAGGCCAGTCCTGTTGTATTGGTATGACTTGATGTTGATGGTTTTTCGTAGTGTGTTTTAGTTGAAAACAGTCCTGTACGAACACTTACTAGTCCGTTTTTAAGTGGGGCTTTCCATTCGGCAGCTCCACGAAAAGCTTTATCACGTTGTTCTGCATCCGAAGTATTTCCTCTGGCCAAATCTCTTACGGTAGGTGCAATTTGTTTATCCACATCCTGATACCATAAATGAACACTGATGTTTTGACCGTTTTTTAATCGGAAATGATTATTTGACATGACTCCAAACTGATGCATATTGGCATTGGGTAAATTCTGGTCAACAGTAGTTGTTGTGCCACCAGAAGTATACTCTCCTGTAAACGGAAAATCATTATCAGCCTGTGAAAAAAATGTACGAATAGCACCACTGTAATTTTTAGTGCCAAACTGAATGCCTGATGCTCCGTTAAAGCGCTCAAAGCTGCCTCCGCTAATAGTTATAAAAGAGTTTTTATCGGTATTGTAGTTGGCCTTGTTATCTAAATAAATAACTCCACCAACAGCACCACTTCCAAAAAGAGCAGAGTTTCCACCCATTTCCATTTTTATGTCATCAGCAAAAATCATAGGAAGAGTAGAAATATCAGTAGCTCCGTTGGCAATGCTCTGTAAATTAAAACCATTCCATAAAATAGGAGTACGATTACTTCCGGCTCCCCTGGCGTTAATGCTAGCAGAACCTGTTCCGTAGGCATCAATGTTCATTGGAGATAAAAACTCAAGCACTTCATTTAAACCTAATGTTGATTTTTCTCCAAGTAAATCCTTGGATGGCTGGTAAACAGTGCTACCTGCATTAAAATTGGATAAACGATTTTCAGTAATATTTATTTCAGTTAACACAATCAGCGTATCACTGGCTTGTGCTTGTAATTTTACTACCGCTAAGCTCATTGCAAAGCCTCCGATAAGGAGACGTTTTAAATAATTCATCTTTTCAAATAATATATTATACATTAAAACTAATGGTAGCAGTAAGGATAGATGAGAAGATGGATGAATTATCTAGAATGTCCTGTCTGTCTCTTCACTTTTATTCCCGAAAGCTACGATACTTGTGACTATGGCAGGTCTTCTGACTTACTCCGGAAAAGACGCCTTCCCATTTCATTTTGTTGAAACAGTGGCTTTAAGAGTCTTTTCTTTTTTAGGAGTTTACAGCAGCGGGTACTGTCCAGGATTTTCACCTGATTCCCTTTCAATCTGATTTGATCAAACAGATTTACCGTAATCGGCCGCAAAGGTAGAAAAGATTTTGTATAAGCAAATTGTTTTTGTTTTTTCAGGCGTAAAATAATACTTGTTATTTAGGGGTTTACTATTTTGTTATATGCCGTTTATCAGTTGGTTATGGATGGTAGGATTTATTTGTGTAATTAAAGTAAATAAATGCGTGAATATTTAAGGTCTACTTTTAAAAATCCTTTTGAACCGGCCATCACACATAGTCAATATTTTATAAGTGAGATTTTAATATTTTATATCATATTTTCCTCGTTGTAAGTATGGTGTGTACGGCCTCAGCTGGTGAACCATAAAACAAGGATGGTTTGACGGTTAAAAATCGTTTTTGTCTGAGTGCAGCGAGTTTAAACGATTTCAGTCAAACGACCGTAGTTTTATGATTGAGGCAGATGTAGCCTTGGGTTTTTGGCTTCGTTTTTGGGCTAAGCCAAAAATGAAGAGCCCAGCGGCTTGAGCGAAAAGTTTAATCTTAACAGCCAATTTTTAAATAAAAAATGTTGCTTTTGAAAATACTATTTTGAGCTGAAAGTCCGAAGTCATTAAGCTCAGTGTTTAAACGCTGAGTGGAGCCATTAGATGATACAAAAAACGCACAAAACCTACAATCATAATAAAATTGTAACGTTTTGTGCGTTGGAATTATAAGTGTGAAATGAAATTACTTAATTCGTATCATCTTCTTTTTAAAATACATATAATAACCCGTAACAGTTAAGGCAATACCAATTATACAAGCAATAAACGATAGGAATTTAGAAAAGAAGCCAGCCCACTTACCAACATGTATTTTGTAAATCCAGCTAAATACTTTTGATCGTCGGGTCTGAAAATCCTTATTGTACTGTACATTGGTGATATCACCTGTTTTCGGATCGTACAAATACCTATCTGCAGATCGGGTGTTTTCAGCGCCATCAATAGCTAGTAAAGCCATCTCGTCATTTACGGAAATAAGCGAAAAATCGGGGTGTTCTTTTGCTAGTGATTTGACTACTTTATCCCATATTGCATATTTGTCAACTGCTAAATCCACATCTGTATGTTGCGTATCATCATGTTGCTTTTGATTGTTTCTTTTAGAATTAGGATTACTTTTAGTTCCCTCTGATGTTTGCGTTTTTGCTTTTTGTGGTTGATGAGCTTGTGCATGAGGATTATTACTGGTTACTTCAACGCCCATAAGTTTAAATACTCCATCTCGGTACCAATCAAAAGACCATGTTAATCCGGTGATGCAAAACGCAATTAAAAAGATGGAAGCATAAATACCACTTGCTAAGTGAAAATCGTACCACCTCCTATAGGAGCCTTTATTCCATTTAACTGTTAATCGGTTTTTCAGCATTTTTATACTTTTCGGAATCCAAATGATGATGCCGGTAATCAGAATAATTAAAAACATAATGGTGGAAATACCAACAATCAATTTACCCCATGATATTTCGTCTCGTTTTAAAGGCATCATTAACCAGCGATGTAATCTGAATACCGACCAGAAAAATCCTCCCTGACCCGGAAGAGATATATCGCGGACTTTACCTGAATAAGGATCAACCATTACCGAAGCATGTCTAAGGCCAGCTAAATCAAAGGTGTAATTCTCTTTTGGATTTGCACTTATGGTAACAGCACCCAATGTTAAGGAATCCGGTAATTGATCCTCCACTGCGGGTATTAATTCATTCAAGGGAATTGTATGGTCCAATACCTCTTCCACATAATAGTGATCGGGGGTAAATAATTTAAGCCACTCAGTCTGAAAAACTAAAATGGCTCCAGTTGCGCATAATAATATGATCATCAATCCAAATGGTAAGGAAAGCCATAGGTGGACTTGTCGTAAAAAGTACTTCATGGTATTAATCCAAAAAAAGTTCAGGACGTTATAAAATCTATAACATCCCGAACACAATTAAACATATAATTAATTAGCCCTCAGTGGGTAAATTGCTTTGATATTGGTTGCTCCATCAATCTCAGTACCTCTTGTAGCGGAAGCTGTTGAAGGATCAATCTTATAAATTGCAGGATCATACCCCTCTAATTTTACCGGCAGGTATAAGTTGTTGTTTTGAACTAAAGGTTCTCCATAACTGGCAATTTCATCGTAAGTAGGGAAATTGTTAATCCAGCTAAATGTTTTATCATACAGGTTTACTAAACCAAAGCGGGTAGCAGGTGAAGATGAGGTGATTTCAAGGTCGTTATAGAAAACCATTAAAAAGTAACCTCTGCTGATATACCATATTCTTCTGAAGTGATAATTGTCTGTAAGCTCTTCAATATTAAAATAGTAATCAGGATCAAAATCTGTAGCACCATCATTTATTCGTAAAGCTCCACATGGTCGTGTTGAAGTACTTTCATATGATCCTGAAAAAACATAAACATCATCATTTTCATCTTTTGACATCATATTATAATAACGAGAACGATATCTTCCGGAAGCATAACTGATTCTGTCATCGCGATAAATTCTTTTTACATTTAGGTCTTCATCCATAGCTGCAACCCAAACACTATCAGGATAATTAACAATACCTGAACTTGATCCACCTTCTATCACCTCTCCGGTCTGTGAACATACCAAAGCAGTTAGAAACTCACCATTACCTAAATCTACAATTCCTGAGTTTGTTGCTTTTTCGCCATTACCTGTAATGTTGAGAGTTTGCATGGTTTTAGTAGTAAGACTTAAGGATCCGTCGGCAATATTGATAAAGTTAAAACTGATACCATCATCGCGTGTAGAGCCATCTTCGTAGGTTAGCGTATTTCCATCTTCGCCAACAGGAGCCTGACCTCCAACTGAAGTAATGGCATAATCGCCAAAGAAACCATAGTTAGTAAAGCGAGAGCCTATCTGAAACTCTCCAACAACCTCTGGTATATTTTCATTATTATTTTGGATGGCAACTCCCACGCCCGGATTGGCCTGGTTGTATATCAATCCAATCACTGTGGAAGGATTATCGTTATATAGCCATGTTTGAATTTGCGATTCAAGTTCAAAAACGTTTTGATTGATGCTATAGTTTGCATCCTCCAAATTTTCTATTTGCATTACATAATCTGAACTCTCTCCCGAAACGGAAACAAAATATGATCCCACAGAAGGAGCAACTTCATTATTATCATCGCATGATGCCATTCCTATCATTAATAGAAATAACAGGCCCGTTTCTATCCATCGTTTTTTATTCATTTTATATTAGTTTTTAATTATTAAATACTTTTGAGTCGATGCCAATTATTTGTGTAGGTAATACCTTAATTTCACTGAGTAACTTCTGCCGGGTTTTTGCAGACTATAATTATCCAGTAATAACTCGTTAGTAAAGTTTTTGGCTTCGCATGTTATATTATACCTTCCATTTTTGATGGAATATCCAATCTGAAAATTGTGTGGTGTTTGAGTAGGAATGGTTATGTCACCGCCTTCACTAGGCCAGCTTTTATAAAACTCATACTTGAACTGAAAGCCATAGGTAAGCAACAGATGATTACCCTCATGCAAAAAGTTTTTCAGACTGTAGGTTAGATCTACATTAGAGAACATATATGGCATATTCGGCATCCTGTCTTTATATCTGATGCTTATATTGTTTGTAGCCCTGTCCGAAGGCGTATCATATTTTTCAATATTGCGGATATCCTGGTAGGTAAAGTTCGAATTAAGAGATAGATTCTTGTAAAAGAAGTTAATCTCCAATTCAGCTCCACTTGTTCGCACTTTTCCATGGTTTAAGTAATATCCTTCACCATACTTTTCCCCAATGAGTCTTCGAATATAATTGTAGGTATATCGGTAAAGTAAGCCAGCATAGGCATTGAATGATATGTTTTCGCCCGATGTTTCGTATCCAAAATTAAGGTTGATGTTATGACTGTTTTCAGGTTTCAGACTGGCGTTCCCTGTTTCTAAAATCTCATCTCCAAATAACTCCGTTTGCGAAGGAACCCGTACTGTTTTTTCGTACGAAGTTTTGATTTGCCACTTGTTAAAAGGATGAAAAGTGGTGGCCAAACCATATCCTGAAGTGCTATAATCTTTTTCTACTTCAACAAAATTAGTGCGTGAAGTAGAGTTGTCAGCATCCATTGGCCCAATGGTATTTACATAGTAGTATTTGCCAAAAACAGATACATTGAGTTTATCACTTGGTTTATATTCGTAGCTGAATCCGGTAATGTTTTTAATGTTTCTACGTTTGATAAAGTCAGATTCATTGCTGTTCTCTGAGTTTGCTTCGGAATCTGTATTTTCTCTTGAAAAAGAGGTTGTTGTATTGTTTAAAACAAAAGCGTGTTGGTTTAGCAATGTATATTTTAAGGTAGTAACATAAGAACCCGTTTTACTGTTGAATTCGCCTAATGTTCTTTGATACTCGCTATCTAAATTGCTGTTGTATCTAAAGTCGCCGGCCCAGTTGTATTGTCCTCTTACAGTATCCACATTATTGGTTTGTACAAAACTATATTTTCCGGTAAACGACAAATCAAGGTTTTCCAATCCCAGATCCTTCTTTTTATAATAAACTGCAGGAATAATGCTCTTTGATTTGCTTTCTCTTCCTCCGTAGGCAATTTTCATCAGGTTGGCATTCTGAATCTGATTGTATTCCTGATTATAGTTCACCTCAACCATAAAACGGCTGGTCCAGCTTTTATCTTTTACTCCGGCTCGAGCCATGAATCCTTCGTTATGGTATTGATCATGGAATCGGCGAAACCAGCTTTCTTCTGATGAGTACCTATTGGTTTCCAGGTTCAGAAGCTGAGTTTTAACTTTGTAGTTGTTATCTGAGTAGTTCTGAAAAACATCCAGTTGACCTATGAAACCTTCCTTGGTAGTTTTTCCTATGCTTACATATGATTTATGTGTATTAAATGATCCATAAGAATAAGAAGCATCAACATAGCTCATATCTGATTTTCTGGTAACAATGTTTATGGCACCACCTAAGGCATCACCACCTAATTCAATAGGTACTACGCCTTTGTAAACTTCGATACGCTCGGCCATATTGATGGGAATTTTATTGATCTGCATGGTAGAACCATTCCCAGTCATAGGAACGCCATCCATAAATATTTTAATATGATTACCTGTAAATCCGTTGATAGACACATTGGTATTGGAGCCAACACCTCCGTCTTCTTTTATTTTTACACCTGCTATTTTATCTAACACCTGTGCTACACCAGTTGTGTTGTTATGAAATTGTTTGGCATCAATGGCTACAACATTGTAGGCTGTTTTGTTAATTTGCTTTACAACCGATTGCCCAATAACATTCACATGATCCAGTTTTACATTATCAGGCTTTAGTTTTATTTGGAGAAACTTCTCTTCATTATTACCAACCGTAACCGATTGCTCCAATGGTCTAAATCCAAGCATTTGAATACATAAAGTATGTGTTCCTTCATTTACGCTCAGACTGAATTTACCTTTTGCATCTGAACTTACACCTCTAAATGTTTCCTTGATATACGCACTGGCATTAGGTAAAGTATTTCCTTCATTGTCGTATATAATTCCTCGTATGGTACACGGCGGTTTTTGTCCGCTTATTAATTGTGCACACCCAAAAATAAGGGTAAGAGTAATGATAAAATGTATGTTTGGTATTCGGTACTTCTTATAAATAGTCATGTGTCTAAAACTTTTGAGCAAAAATCAGGTATTTACCCAAGTCTTGAAATCACAACTTATAGGGAATTAAAAGTAGGCTTTTATGTAGGAGATGCTATGAATAACTATAATAGGGGAGGTTATTGTTTGAAATAAACTATACACAACTTTGTAGATAACTGATATTTCAGGATAACGTTTACCAGTGTATGAGCATAGTTAATATAAGCTTGAAATATAATTAAGTATACTTTTGCTTAAATAGCGATTTTAACATTTGTTTAGTTAGGACAGCAAAAGTGATTTGGGCTATAAAGGATTGATTTGTTATGGTGCAAAGGGATAGGAGGGTAATAATTTTTATTAGCTATATGTTGGTATGTGGAATTTTTCGGAGACGTTAAGTGAAAAATATCCCTCAAAATGGTAGTTCAATATATTTTGAGGGATAATACGAGTTGTAATATTATCTGTTACCCGTTTCATTTGGTCCATTAATAATTTCATCGTACTGATCTTGAGAGATGTACTGAGGAGAATAAGTAATGCCATATTTTACCAGCTGACGGTTAAATGCTCTAAGGTGGTTTCGGGATCCGCGAAGTAAATTGTTAAAAACCATTGTAATATTTTCATTACTGGTGGCATCCAATTTTTCCTGCAGGTCTTTGATATCCAATTCTTCAATGAGAGCACCAACTTTCATTGCTTCCTCAATAGACTGTGAGCCTTGTTCAACCAGCTGATCATACAAGGCTTTAAATTCTTCACTTTCGAATTCTCCCGGAGCTAAAACTTCAGTACTTCCTAAATTGTAGTATTCTACCAGTCCCATCACTGCAGCAATATGTCTTTCTTCCGATTTTGAAATGTTGGTAAATACTCTTGCATTCCATATTTCATTTAAGGCATAGTAAACATCGCGAGCCAGTTTTTCTTCTTCTTTCATAAATTGAAGCATTTTTGTTTCTGCTGTAGTTAATGGTTCTGTATCAACAAAATTTGCTAATAAATCATCAATGTTTATTTCTTCATTGCTGCTGTAAGCAAGCTCTGTAACTTGTTCTTCTATTATTTCTTTTTCATCGCACGATGCGGCAAAAATTAGTTGTGAGGCCATTAAGCCTGCAATAATCAACGTTCTGTTTATCTTTTTCATAACCCTAATATTTAAATAATACTTACGTTCTGGTGATCATTTAAATGTTAGACACAGATGTCGAATATTTCCTACGGGTAATATTTGTTTTTTTTGTAATCAGGTATATGCAGAAAAAAAATACTCCTATCCAAAAACAAATCGGAAGGAGTATTAATTATAGGATGTGTTTGAGTAATAAGGGAAATTGATCTTGTTATAATTTTATAATTGCCAGAGATTTTGATTTAACCAGCCACGCCAGTCCAAAAAAGAATAATGCAACAGCTTCACCAATAAGCACAATGCATTGAGAAAAAGGAGGTGTTATCATAAACTCAAAAACTAAAATAAATAATAGCGATATAAGAACCATAATGGCGCATATTCTATACATACGGTTTCTTTTCTTTTTAGTAATTCTTTCTTTTTCTGATTCGTGCAAATTGTCCGTTCTGGTAAATCGGAAATAAGATAAATAGGCCATGATCAGGAAAAATCCTGTGGCACATATTAAATGAATGGTGTTAAGTATATTGTTGTTATGACCTCTTGGGGGATTAAAAAGATGATAAGTGTTTATAAGCTGAAGGTCGGCTTTTGTAGGAATAAATGCTACTATAATAATTAAGATCCCCGCAAAATTAGTTACCCAGTTATCGTTAATAAAGTCGAGCTTAGTTTTATCTTTTTTATATCCCCTGTACGAAAACAGATACAAACCATAGGCAAACAATAATCCAATAAAAAGTACATTCGATTCGGAATAGTAATAATGACTTATGGAAGGCAGTATTTGAAAATGGTTCAGGCAGATTAAAAGAGGAGCCAGGGCAATACCAATAATCCCTAAATTTCGTCGCAGCGTTAAATGTGTATCACTTATTAATGATTCTTCAATAAAGTTATCTTCTTTCTTATTCATGGGTTAGATTTTAAAATTTTAGTTGGTAAACATAATGAATTATTGTGGTTTACTAAAATGAGGTTTTATAAATGTAGAAGTTTGTAAGTAAACAGCACCAGAAAAGTAAAAGATTATGAGTTTCATCAGATGAGTTTTTGTAAAAGAATTAGTATTTGTATATTTGTACCTACATAAAGAATGATTTGTTTTATATGTATCTGTGTAAATCTTAGTATGATGATTAATAGAAAAAACAGTGTACCACTTCACGAACAGGTTGAATATTATCTTCGAAGTTTAATTGAAAGGAAGGAGTATAAGGATGATGGCTCGATTTTGCCGGCAGAGTTGGAGTTGGCTCAGCAATTAGGAGTTTCAAGAACAACTGTGAGGCAGGCAATTAATAAATTGGTTTTTGAAGGTTTACTAACGCGAAAAAAGAAGGTTGGAACCAGGGTTGCAAAAAGCAAAATTACAGGATATGGTCAAGAATGGATGAGTTTTACTCAGGAGATGCATGCCATGGGTATAGAAGTAAGAAATTATGAGATGCATACTACTTGGGAGAAAGCAAATAAGGAATTGGCAGTCTTTTTTGGGGTTGAAGAAGGTTCTGAAATCTTAAGATTGGAAAGACTAAGAGGTGGTGTTGTTGAAGGTCCATTCGTTTTATTTGTATCTTATTTTAATCCTAAGATAGGATTGACAGGAGATGAGAATTTTAGTCAGCCATTATATTCAATTTTAGAAAAAGATTATGGAATTACAGTAAAGACTTCACAAGAGGAAATAAGTGCTGTTTCGGCAGGTGCAATTTGTGTAAAAAAACTCAAGGTATCGGAGGGAGTGCCTATTTTTAAAAGGGAAAGGAAAGTATATGATGCTGATGGAAATCCGGTTGAGTATAATGTTGGACTATATAAAGCTGATTCTTTTAAATATTCGATTGTATTTAATCGTTAGATTACTGATATAACTTAATAAAAAGCAGGATGTTAGAATGTGAATATCCTGCCTTTTTTTTGTCTTAGAATAAGGCTGTTATCTATTTGTTCGGATTAGTACTGGCTTAAAGGTGTGCTACCGGATATTTATTAAAGGGCTTGATTGTATAAAGAGTGATTTAGTTACTATATGTAGGTACATAATGATTTAGATTTTATAAAAACTATGGGTTGTTTTATTGTGTTCGATTATTTTGGGGATCATTGAGTTGTGTGATTTTATGAAGGGATTAATTCTTTGGAATAATCAGAAGATGGAGATTGGATTTGTTTTGTATTATATATGTTACTACATTTGAAGTGTTGTTTTATGTTATCACAATGATAAAATCTCTTATATAAAGTGATAGATGACTCTTTTTGATGCATGAAATAAACTGTTGCTTGGGATCACAGTAATTAGAAATACAAATAGAAACAAATACTATTAAAATGAAGAATGTATTTTTTTACATAATCGTTATGTTGTTTGCAGTTGGTTGCAATAAGAATAAGACAGTAAAATCAGTTACGATGTTAAGTGATTATGTTAAGCCTAATATTGGGAGTACACATAGTAGGTGGTTTTTTTATACGCCAGGAGCTGTACCATTTGGAATGTCAAAATTAGGTCCTTCTACAAATGGAACCTATGGAAATGAGCAAGGATGGGAAGCGGTAGGATATGAAGATGGGCATCAATCAATAGAAGGATTTGCATGTTTTCATGAGTTTCAGGTTGGAGGATTATTAATTCAACCAACGGTTGGTGTTGTTCAAACAATCCCGGGAACTTTAGAAGATCCTTCCAAAGGATATAGATCCCAGTTCGATAAAAAAGATGAATACGCTACCTCGGGATTTTATTCTGTTTTATTAAAAGATTACAATGTAAAGGCTGAATTAACAGCGACTAAACGAGTTGGATTTCAAAAATATACTTTCCCAAAGACGGAGGAGGCAAATATTATTTTTGATGTAGGAAATCAGCTTGGGGAAAGTGGTAAAGTAATTGATGCTTTTGTGAAGATTGTGGATGATAAAAGCATTGAGGGTTATGTGATTACAAAGCCAGAGTATGTAAAAAAATATCAACCGGAAGCCGAAGTGAGAATGTTTTTTTATGCGGAGGTGGATAAGGCTGCTAAAGGCTCAGGTGTGTTTTACCGGAGTAAAGATGTGTTGCCAACCAAGGAATTAAAAGGTAAGGGTGTTTGTGCTGTACTAAATTATTCAACTGGCAATCAAGAGGAAATTACCGTTAAAATAGGTCAGTCTTATACATCTATCGAAAATGCAAAGCTTAATTTGGCAGCTGAAGCAGGAAGTATGGGGTTTGCTGAAGCTAAAAGCAAGGCTATTGATACATGGAATACATATTTGGGACGAATTGTTGCTGAAGGTGGTGATGAGAAAGATAAAGTTAAGTTTTATACAGGTTTATATCATGCTTTATTGGGCAGAGGGTTAGTTAATGATGTTAACGGAGCATATCCTATGAATAATGGAGATGTAGGCAGTATTAATTTAGATAAGGATGGAATACCTGTGCATAGTTACTATAATACAGATGCTATTTGGGGTGGTTTTTGGAATTTAACACAGTTGTGGTCTATTGCTTATCCTGAATATTATTCTGATTGGGTACAAAGTCAGTTATTGGTTTATAATGAAACAGGATGGTTGGGAGATGGTATTGCAAATAGTAAATATGTATCGGGAGTAGGTACAAATTTCACAAGTTTGGCAATTGCATCGGCATACAATTGTGGTATCAGGGATTTTGATATTGAAAAAGGTTATGAGGCGGCATTAAAAAATGAAGTTGAGTGGCGAGATAGAATTGAAGGGGCAGGTAAAATGGATGTTGGCGCATTTGTACAAAATGGTTATGTGTCGTACATTGGTGATATAGGTTTTAATACTATTCCGGAAGGTTCTCCCTTTAGTGCCTCTCATACTTTAGAGTATTCTTTTTCGAGTTATGCAGTGGCGCAGTTTGCCAATTCTTTAGGTAAAGATGCTGATTATATGCGTCTGATGAAGATGTCTGATTCCTGGAAAAATTTGTACGACCCGGAAACAAACTTGATCAGGCCGAGAGGTAAGGATGGTAAATTTATTGAAGATTTTGATCCAAGAGCTCCCTGGGTAGGTTTTCAGGAAGGAAATGCGATACAATATACTTTTTACGTTCCGCATCAACCTAAACAACTTATTTCCCTGATTGGCGAAGATGAGTTTAATAATCGTTTAGATAGTATTTTTATTCGTTCTCAGGAAAATATTTTTGGTGGAGGTAAAACTGTTAATGCGTTTTCTGGATTACAGGCGTTGTATAATCATGGTAATCAACCAAATTTACATATTTCATGGCTGTTTAATTTTTCGGGTAAGCCATGGTTGTCTCAAAAATGGGTAAGGGCTATTTGTGATGAGTTTTATGGTACTGATGGAGTTCATGGTTATGGATACGGTCAGGATGAGGATCAGGGACAATTGGGTGCATGGTATGTGATGTCTGCAATGGGATTATTTGATGTAAAAGGATTGACAGATCCAAATCCTCAATTTCAGGTTGGTAGCCCCTTGTTTGATAAGGTAACAATACAGTTAAATAAAGATTATTATTTAGGTAAAACATTTGTTATTGAAGCACATAATAACTCTAAAGAAAATAAATATTTAAAGGCTATAGAGTTAAATAATCAAACAATCTCAAAACCTTTTATTGGTTTTTCGAATGTGGTAAATGGTGGTAAGCTTATTCTTGAAATGAATAACACACCAAATAAAGCAATTCAATAAAGGAATATAATTGTAATTAAACGCATTTAAAAAACTAGTAAATGAGTATAAAATCAAATTTTGATAAGTTACCTACAATTAACCTTGAAGGTGAAGTTGTTAGTGGGTGGGCTGAAATTATTCAAGTATTAAGAAATACAAAAGGCAATGTTATTGCAATTGAATGTTATCCGGGTGTAGATTTTTTAGAATTTAAGCATGCTTTAGAAAATGAAGGTGTTTTTTTGGATACCCATACTTTATTGAAATCATACGAAGAGGTTCTACAATTAACAAAGGCTGACGTTACGGATGATGCCATATTTGGTTTTATAACCAGATTAGATCTGATTGATTTTTTTGATATGAAAAAGCTTACGAATGCTCAGATTAATCTTCAAAGTAAAACTAATGATGATCCGGTAATAGTTTGTGGTCCGGGAGCATTTCTTTGTGTTCCGAATGCAGATGTAAAAATATATGCAGATATGGCTCGTTGGGAAATTCAATTAAGAATGCGACGCAATGAAGTCAATGGATTGGGAGTGAAAAATTGTTGTGAGCCATTTAATTTGCAGTATAAAAGAGGTTTTTTCGTTGACTGGCGTGTTTGTGATAAGTTTAAAAAGGAATGGTTTTTTAAATGTGATTATCTTTTGGATACTAATAAACAAAATAATCCAAAGCTGGTTAAGATGGATCAGGTTAAATTGGGACTAAAAAAGGCAGTACAACAGCCTTTTAGATTGGTGCCATTTTTTGATCCGGGACCATGGGGAGGCCATTGGATGGAAGAGGTTTGTGATTTGGAAACGGAAGGAAAGCCTAATCATGCCTGGTGTTTTGATTGTGTTCCTGAAGAGAATAGTTTGTTGCTTGGTTTTAATAATGAGGTGGTGGAAATACCTTCTGTAGATTTAGTTTTCTTTCAAAGTAAGGAATTACTGGGTGATGAGGTAGAAGCCAGATTTGGTCAGGAGTTTCCAATTCGTTTCGACTTCTTAGATACTATGGGTGGAGGGAATTTAAGTTTGCAGGTTCATCCTGATACCACCTATATTCAACAAAATTTTGGCATGAATTATACGCAGGATGAAAGTTATTATATTTTAGATGCTAAAGATAATGCGGAAGTCTATTTAGGACTGAAAAAAGATGTGGATCCGGTACAAATGATTCATGAATTAAACGAAGCACAAAAGGAGGATCAAGGATTCAATGCTGATAAGTTTGTTAATACATTTCCGGCAAAAAAGCATGATCATTTCTTAATTCCGGGAGGAACCATACATTGTTCCGGAAAAGATGCCATGGTACTGGAAATTAGTGCTACACCTTATATATTTACGTTTAAGTTATGGGATTGGGGACGATTGGGACTTGATGGAAAACCAAGACCTATTAATATTAAGCATGCCAGTAAGGTAATTGATTGGAGTCGAGATACCTATTTTGCAAAAAATGAATTGGTAAATCAGGTAACAAAACTAGCTGAAGGTGATGGTTGGATTGAGGAGCGTACCGGCTTGCACAAAAGAGAGTTTATTGAAACACGTCGGCACTGGTTTACAAAACCCCTACATCATAACACGGATGGGGGAGTAAATGTGTTAAACTTAATAGAAGGACGTGAAGCTATTGTTGAAAGTCCGGTTGGTTCATTTGAGCCTTTTGTTGTACATTATGCAGAAACCTTTATCGTTCCGGCCGGTGTGGGAGATTATATTATTCGTCCCTATGGAGAAAGTGAAGGAAAAACGATAGGAACAATTAAGGCATTTGTAAGAAAAAACGCATAATCTAATGAAATACAATTCCGATCATAGATATGTAGCAACTCTTGATGCAGGAGGTACTAATTTTGTATTTTCTGCCATTCAGGGAAATGAAGAGGTCGTTAGGCCGATAAGAAAAACGGCCATTCCTGATAATTTGGACCAGTGTTTGAACGTAATAAAAAATGGATTTGAAGAGGTTATTCAGCAGTTGCCAGAAAAACCTGTTGCCCTTAGCTTTGCATTTCCCGGACCTGCTGATTATGCGAATGGAATAATAGGAGATTTGCCTAACTTCCCGTCTTTTAAAGGAGGTGTGCCTTTAGGTCCTTTTCTTGAAAATGAATTTAACATACCTGTCTTTATTAATAATGATGGAAGCTTATTTGCTTATGGTGAGGCTTTGGCGGGTGCTTTAAGTGATATAAATAGGCTACTTAAAGAAAAAGGCAGTTCCAGAGGATATAACAATTTATTAGGGGTTACGCTTGGAACTGGTTTTGGAGGAGGTGCTGTTGTTAATCAGGAGTTAGTGTTGGGCGATAATGCTTGTGGTGGAGATGTCTGGGTATTCAGGAATAAAAAGTATCCCAAGTGTATTGTAGAAGAGAGTGTTAGTAAAAGGGCAGTTACAAGGGTTTATAAAGAATTAAGTGGAGATTCTTTAAAGTTGACTCCGGAAGAAATTTATAAGGTTGCACAGGGTTTAAAAGCTGGCGATAGAGAAGCTGCAGTAAAGAGTTTTGAAGAATTGGGAGAGATGGCCGGGGATACTATTGCTATGGCAAATACAATAATAGATGGCATTGTTGTTATTGGTGGTGGTTTAAGCGGTGCATATGAATATATTTTACCAGCAATGGTAAAGGAGTTGAATCATTCAATAAGTACATTAAATGGAGAAGTGTTTCCAAGATCACAGGCTCAAGTGTATAATTTAATGGATAAAGAACAATTGGATTTGTTTCTTCAGGATGGTATTGTTGAATTAAAAATTCCCGGAAGTCATAGGACTGTTCCTTATATGGCAGAAAAGAAAACAGGTATTGTTGTTTCGAAACTGGGTGCCAGTAAAGCTATTTCGTTGGGAGCTTATGCTTATGCTTTACATCAGATTGATAGTATGAAATGAGTCGTGATTACGGATTCTTATACAAGAGGATCGCTGAAATGGCGGATTCTATACGACTCTTAGAATTAAATTTATACAGATGAAACGAGCCATGAGAAGGTGTTCTCGCACACGAGGATGACTAAATAGGTGAGTTCCATGTGACCAAGTGAAACAAATATTAAACACATGAAAAAAAATCATTCACTTTCCCAAATATTACCCGTTCTGTTTGGCTTTTTTGTAATGGGATTTTGCGATGTAGTAGGTATAACAGCTTCGCATGTTAAAGAAGATCTTTTGGGAGCTTATAGTCCTGATTTTAGAGATACTTTATCCAATCTCATTCCAGTAGCTTTGTTTTCCATGTTTCTTATTTTTTCAATACCAACAGGTATGTTAATGAATAAAATAGGGCGTAAGAAAACCGTTTTGCTAAGTAATATTATTACTGTTGTGGCAATGTTTATTCCGTTAATAGAATATTCGTTTGTTATGTCGTTAGTGGCGTTTGCTTTATTGGGAGTAGCTAATACAATACTTCAGGTTTCTTTAAATCCGTTGTTGAGTAATGTAGTAGCGGGCGATAAATTAACAAGTAGTTTAACAGCCGGACAATTTGTTAAGGCTATTTCATCCTTTAGTGCTCCATTTATTGCAGCTTTGGCCGCAACACAGTTGAATAATTGGCAATATATTTTTCCAATTTATGCTGTTATTACGGTATTCTCAACTGTGTGGTTAATGTTTACGCCAATTGAGGAAGAGTCAATTCATAATAAGATGAGTACCTTTGGGAGTGCTTTAGGAATTTTAAAGGATAAAACTATTTTCCTATTATTTCTGGGTATTGTATTCGTTGTTGGAGTTGATGTTGGCATGAACACTGCAGCCCCTAAAATTTTAATGGAGAGATGTTCATTGGATTCTATTCAAGCAGGTTATGGTCCTAGTGTATATTTTGCACTGCGGACTTTAGGCGCATTTGCAGGGGCAATCATTTTGGCTAAATTCTCCTCCCATAAGTTTTTTCAGTTAAATATTATTGTGGCAGTTTTGGCTTTAGTAATACTCATTTTTGCCTATTATAAGCCTTTTGTCTTTGTTTTATTTGGGGTAATTGGGGATCATGTAAAAAAGTTGGGTCTAAATTGTATAATTAATAATCATGCAAAATTTTTGTTAACCTAAACAAGAAGAATTTTACATCTGAAACAC
>NZ_JAPDPJ010000099.1 GCF_026013605.1 Plebeiibacterium sediminum | reverse complement strand
ACAACCCAACCACATACCAAAGAACAACCAAAGAAAACCAAACAAATACCAAAGACATACCGAAGAGAACCGAAGAAAAGTAAAAAAATGGAATCTAAAACCATCGTTTTTGGCCAAAAGTTGAATCCAAAACCCCCATTTTTAGCAAAAAATGGAATTCTGAGGCATTATGGGGGGTAAAACAAATCAAAATCCCAGACACCCAAAATCATATATCGCTATCACACAATTATTTACAACCACAAAAAGTAACAGTAAAATTACTGTTATTTTTTCGATGAACATTTCAATATACTTTAGTACTACAAGCTGAGAGAAAAGCATTAAGAGCTATTTGCCCTTAGCACTATGCTATAATTTTGCAACAGGTGAAAAAATAAATAATAATGTTTGCAACCTTTTGTTCTGGTGTGGCGACAAATAGTAAAATAATCATTAAAAATAAATTGTTATGCAAGAAGTATTTATAACCGCAGTATTATTCACTGGCTTTTATTTTATTATAAAAATGTTTACAGACTATCTTTTAAAGCGTAGAATAGTTAAAAGTGGACATATTGAAAAGGCTGATATTTTGCAACCGGTGCAACAAGTAGATGATGAGCCACAGACCTTGAAGAGTTTAAAATGGGCATTGGTAGCTACTATGGCTGGTCTGGGATTAATTGTAGCTTATGTAGTTGGGAATATTTATGGGTTAGAAGGTTATCATCTAGAGCGTTCAATGATTTCTTTTGGTATTGAGTTGTTGTTTATTGGGTTGGGTTTTTTAATTTACTTTTTTGTGGCGATTAAGCATAAAAAGTAATTCTAAAATAAGATCAAAGGGTTTCTCTACAAAGAAAGAAACCCTTTGAATTTTATACGGGGGTTAACTGCAGCCACCACTTACACGGGTAGCTTTTTTCATCACAGGTTTATCCATGTTGGCAACAGCCTCTCCAATTTCTTTCATTTTTTTTCCTGCTTCTATTCTAAAGTTTTGAATGTCAACTTCCTGTTTGGTACCATGCGGATCAATATCAGTAATCAGGAAGTACTGTTTGTTAAACTCTTCCGCTGTTAACTCAAGCGCAAAATTATCTGATTTTCCAAAATACTTTGAAACCATACATGCTCTTTGCGATTGCATACTATCAGCACCATAAAATACATTGGTTTTAATATTTTGTATGATGGTACCCAAACTTCCTGATTTATGCATTTCTTCCAAAGGAATATTGATTGCAGTTGGGATATGGAATTTTTGGAATTCTTCAGGGGATCTTACATCAATAACATTATACTTGTAATACTGATTCATTAATTCATAAGCAAGTTTATCACCTTCCATAATTTTAGGATTGCATTCTCCTGCAGCAATTTTTTCATCAATTCTCTTATCCATCACCTCTCTTTTGGTAGGTGTAATAATTACAATTAATACGATAAGAAGTGGTGTGGCAACTAAAATGCTGTTTTTAATAATAACAGGTTTAAACCATTTGGTTTCTTTCCCATTTATTTTGTTTTCAATCATGGTAGTTGCAACAAAAGCTCCTGCTGCAATCAAAATCATTACCAAACCAAAACCCTCACGCGACATGCCTAACTGGTCGTACATTAAAACAGGGCCCCAGTTTTCTGCAGTATATATATCTTTCCAAAGCGGGTAGCCTTCAGCAAAGGCAAAGATGCCAATAACACTACCTAAAAGAAATGCCATTCCATCTACCCGGCCGGTAGCTGCTGCACATGCGCTGGTTCCCGGACAAAAACCACCAATGATAAATCCGAATCCCATAATTCCACCTCCAATTAAGGCCGACCATAAGAATGTAGGGTTAATATAAATAATGCTAATATCTAACAGACCTAAGTGGTTTAATACCACAACACCAACCATAGCAGTAATACCGGCTGTAAAGAAAACACGTAATACAGTAAAGTCATATCCGTAAAACAAGCCAACTAACTTTTTTGTAGAAGCAAAACCCGCTTGTTCCAATGCAAACCCAAACCCAATTCCTACAATTAATGCAATAATATAATTGAGTTCGCTACTTATAATATCAGGTACTAATGGTCCCATATTTATTGTTTTTTAATCCATAAATTTTTAAAAAAGTAGGCTACCATATAGGCTACTCCAAAAATGGCCAGCATTGTAATAATACCACCAAACGACATCACTGCCATTCCGCTTAAGGCCGAACCGGATGTACATCCTCTTCCTAACTGACTACCAAAACCAAACAGGGCACCACCTACAATGGCTCCAATTATTCTGGTTGAGTTTTTAACTCCCGGGCCCTTTTCAAGTTTTAAGGAAACTCTGTTTGAGGCAACTCCAGATAAGAAGGCACCAATGATTACGCCTAATACTTCAAATACTAACCACGATTTCATCGCTCCTTCAGGATGCGATTTTTGATAATCAGCGTAATAAACTGTATTTTCAGCATGAGTTGGCGCAATTGTTTCTACAGATTGTATTACAATACTTTTAAATGCTCCACTGGCGCCTAATCCTCTACCTGTAACATAAATCGTTAATAAGAGCACAAAGCCCAAAAAGAATCCGGCCAGGTAAGGATTCATATATTTTTTTGGTTTTTCTGTTATCATGATTCAGTGTTTTTAGTATTTAGATCTTCACTTTCTTTTTCTTCATTCTCATCCAATTCTTCCCATCCTGTTATCATCGCTTTAATATTTGCCGTTAAGCTATGTCCTGTTGTTGTCATATACACATGAACAACAATAAAGGATATGAGTAGAAAAGCTCCCAACGTATGAATCACTGCAATCCATTCCAATGGAATAGCTAATTCAACAACTTTGTCATTTGCATCAAACGACTTATAGTACATATATAACAGACCTGAGAAAATAACCATAGGAGCCATAACCAGTTTAAAACCCAGATAAACCACAGCTTGTAACGGATTTAACTTTTTATTTACGGTTTTGATAGTAGGGTGCGGATCTCCCTTAAACATTCCTATGGCATAATAATGTATTTGGGCCTGTAACTTCGAAAATGTTGGAATGTACTGTTTCCATTCTCCTGTAGTAAAATGCCAGAAAATACTAAATGCAATTAAGCCAAGTAATAAGTAGGATGCTGAACGGTGAAAAGCTACAGCCTTTTCAAAGCCAAAAAGATGTATGGAATCATGAATCTCAAATCCGGTTAGCGCTAAAAAGAATATTAGTGCCGCCTGACTCCAATGCCAGAATCTTTCAAATTTCTTATATATATATACTTTTTGCATAGCGAATGTATTTGCGTTTTTATTATTTCAAAACATGATTGAGTTTTTGTAATATATTATCTCCTATCAATATTCAAATTAGATAATGAGATTTGTTGTGTTTTGATATTTAGTATCTTGTAATTAATGTTTTGTCTAAAATCTAACCATCTATTTGGGTATTGATTTAAGATTAGATAGAAATCTCTTCAGATTCAACTTCGTTCTTACGTAAAGAATTGATAAAACGAGCCAGAGCATGAATAAATACGCCGAGTAATGAACCCCAGAACATGAGCTTACCAAATAAATCAACCCAGCTGTTACTGTCTCTTCCCGGAATGTAAAATCCATTCAATCCGGCAAGTCTTCCATTATCACTTGTATGGCAGGCATTACAGTCTAAAGATTGATCTTTAGGAGCTACCATGTGATTTACAGGCCAGTACATTTCCGTTTCTATAAAGTCATATTTTCCACTGTAAGGCAACCCCATTCTTTTCATACCTGCTTCAGCAGCAAGGTTCCAGTCAAAGTCCATCCAGAAAGCACTATCGCCTTTGTTTGGTGAATATAATTTGGGTTGAATCAGCATATTTGTTTCAGGATCATAAATCTGATCTCCCCGGTGAATCTTAACAGGATAAATTTTTGAATGTGGATCATTAACACTGCCCAATAATTTATTCACCTGTACAGGAACACTCTCAACTTTATCACCAGCAACATAATGTTGGGCACTACCGTTAAACCATACGTAATCAGGTTCAACATTCGTTTTCCATTCAAATGCCCCTTTTATTGATAAGTAAGTATGGTTACCCAGCGAATCTTCTATATGATACGGTTTTCCATTGAGCAGTTTACCAGCCTCAGACCATTTCCAGGCCATCTTTGTTGCATTAACTTTTGCATAAGTAGGAATATGGCATGTTTGGCAGGCTATTCTTGAATAGTGTCTGTTTAATAAATCATCAAGGTGAGGGCGGGAGGTATGACAGTCTTCACAATTTAGTCTATTCACATCAGTTGATGATACGGAATATAATTTACCTTTTATCTGGTGTTTTTCAGCAGTGTGACATTCTACACAAGACATATTAATACCGTTTTGTGCCATATGCACATCCGTATTTCTGTCGCACGATAGAAGGGCATCTTCCAAATCACCATGTTTTACGTTGTTACCACCACCACTGTAAAAGTGACAACTTCCGCAATTAATTTTTGATGGTCTGCCAACCCCTTGTGCTACTTTGGTTAAGTTTACACTACGGTCGGGATATCCTGCCATTGCAGCACCTTTTATGTATTCCTCACTATTGTCGTGACAAACCATGCAGTCCACATTACGGGCATTGTTAAAGTCAAACTTATTACTTGTCATCCCAAATCCAATATGACATTTGGCACAAGCCTGTTCGTTTGAGTTGGAGCCAATACAAAAGTTATTGAGCACATTCTTTTTCCCAATCTTAGAAATACCCTTTCCTTCAACATAGGCAACTCTTTCCCAGTTCCAGTGGCTCGAATGAATAATTTCCTCATGTCGTTTGTTGTGACATGTTAAACATGCTTCAGTTACATCCTGGGGTGTTTTAAACTCTTCCTGTAAAACTTCAAATTGACTATGATCAACGGAAGATGTGGGTTTTGTTGCATATTTCTGTTTAAGCTCGTATTGTGAAAAATTCAGAGGTTCTGTTTTATGGAGCAGGTTCACTCCCAGAATTACGATGACAGAAATAACAATTGAATAAACGATGACCTTGTTCATAGGTGATGATTTAGATTGTTTATTGGGTGTTTGTTGTTTCTTAAAGTTAAAATATATTAATTAAAATAAAAAACAGTCAAATATATGTAATAATGTACATATAATGGTGTAGAGATATGTAGAATGGTCTAATTTATATTAAGTCTTTTTAATAATAACTATTATAGATATGTGCTTACGTAAATAAAATATTGATTATTTGTTTGAAAATTAGTCTGATATATAAAATGTTTTTTGGCGAATATTTATTTTTTGAAGACTAGAGAACATTTACTAACTTAATTCACCAAACCATATATTATTGAATAATGTCTATCAAGGCTTAAAAATAAAGATGTAAAAGGCTTCAGTTTCATAGATTTTTAATTCAGCCTTTTAAATAGGATAAATTCAACACTTGATTCGTATGAATAACTTAATGTAATATATCCAAATGTAAATATGGTAGATTACTGTTAGGCATACTACTTAAACTTTGGTTTGATGCTTACGTTTTAAAACTGAAAGTAAATTTAGACATATGAGAAAACATGTAATTCAGCTTTCGATAATATCACTTTTGTGTATTTCTACAATAAATACATCATGCTCTTCAAATAAAACAAATAAACATGTTGTTCAATCAGATGTGAAAGAGCAATACAAAAACTATTGTTTGGGATGCCATAATGATAAAAAATCTTCATTTGTAGATCGAACATGGCTTTTTGGCAAGGAACGAGATGAGGTTTTTAATAGCATCAAACTGGGAAGGGTTGCTCATGGAATGCCTGCCTTTAATGAAGGTTTGAGTGATGATATGATTGGGCAGCTGACTGATTATATTTTAAGTCTTGATGAAATGGTTCCTCTAGTAGAAAATAGCCATACCACAGCAAATGGAATTGAAATTTCAGAAGTCCAAAAGTTTAAAGTTGATACAGTTGTAGATGGATTAGATGTACCATGGGGACTTGAGTTTTTACCCAATGGTGATTTGCTGATTTCGGAAAGAGGAGGTGATTTATTAAGGTTTACAACAGATCAAAAGTTGCAAAGAATTTCCGGGGTGCCAACAGTTAAAGCAAGAGGGCAGGGAGGATTGCTGGATTTGGAATTACACCCTGACTATAAAAACAATGGATGGATTTATATGTCTTATTCTTCGCCCAATCCCAATAATTCAGATTTAGCTACAACAGCTATAATGAGAGCAAAGCTCAACGGGAATCAGTTGGTGGATCAGGAGGTGATATTCAAAGCACATCCAGAATCAAATAAACGACATCATTACGGAAGTAAACTTGAATTTGACAGAGATGGATATCTGTATTTTTCTGTAGGAGACAGGGGAGATCGGGATAGAAATCCACAATATTTAGATAATGATTGCGGTAAAATTCATCGTATTAATGATGATGGCTCCATACCAGAAGATAATCCCTTTGTGAATAAAGAGGGGGCCCGGCCATCCATCTACTCATACGGACATAGAAATCCACAGGGACTATGTATGCATCCGGAAACAGGAAGAATGTGGTCGGATGAGCATGGCCCCAAAGGTGGTGATGAAATAAACTTAATAGCCGCAGGTAAAAATTATGGCTGGCCGGTTATTTCTTTTGGTATTAACTACAATGGAACCATTTTTACCAATGATACCGCAAAAGTGGGTATGGAACAGCCGATTTCATACTGGGTTCCTTCTATTGCGCCTTGCGGAATGACCTTTGTAAAAGGAGACAAATATCCAATGTGGAAAAATAATATTCTTACAGGAGCCTTGCGTTTTGAATATCTTAAGCGTGTTGTATTAGATGGAGATAAGGTAGTCCACGAAGAAAATCTTCTGGAAAACATTGGAAGGGTAAGAAATGTTGAAATGAGCCCTGATGGATATATTTATGTGGCCATAGAAACTCCTGGTAAAATATTAAAACTTGTACCTGTAGAATAAACCTTAAAATCATACTTTATTTAAATGATCGTTCGGATTGGATTATTAATTACGCTGTTATTTTTTGTTGTAAATACTTTAAGTGCTCAGCTTTCTGTAATTGATACAACCGAAAGCATCATTATGAAAGAGGTAAGAGTGAGAGCTCCTCTGTTAATTGAAAATGTGCATGAATGGCCGGGTGGATACGTAAAGATGGATTCATTAACCATTCAATCCGGAAGTGGATATGTATTGTCGGAACAGCTTAATACCATTCCCGGTGTTTTTATGCAACAGGGAACATTAAGTACCAATAGAATTACAATTAGAGGAATTGGATCAAGAACGCCCTATAATTCAAACAGAATAAAAGCTTATTGGGGCGATATTCCAATAACTGATGGTGATGGTGTAACAGCAATTGAAGATATTGGACTAAATGATATTTCTGATATTCAGGTTTTAAAAGGACCTGCCTCTGCTCTTTATGGAGCCGGATTAGGAGGTGTGGTTTTAATTTCTCCACATCAATTAAAAAATAGTAGCAAAAATATAGTTTATAAGAGTGAGTATAGTCGCTACAATACCTTCCTAAACCAGATAAACTTAAATCTTTTGCAGAATAAAAGTAGTTCAGTTAATCTGAATGCAAGTTATCTTAATTCAGATGGATATAGAGAGAATAGCAATTATGAGAGACATAATGTTACTTTGAACGCCAGTCATCAGCAAGGGAAAAGTAATTTTAAATTGTTTTATCATTATAGCCGGTTATATGGACAAATCCCAAGCTCATTAGATAGTCTCAATTTTTATGATACTCCTCAAAAAGCAACTTTTACCTGGGTTCAGATAAAAGGCTATGAAAAATCGTATCAACATATACTTAGCGGAAGATGGGCTTTTCCAATATCGAAAAGAATGGCTCATTCAGTTAATTTGTTTTATCGTATCTCAAACTTAAATGAATTACGACCATTTAATCGTTTACATGAGGGAAAAAACAGTATTGGCTTAAGGGATAAACTGGTATATAAAAAGGATAAAATCAGGGCAATTTTAGGTGTGGAACTATTGCATGAAAGAAATAGCGTGAAGTATTTTAGTGTTGATGAGGAAGATTACGGATCTCCAACAAACGCCAATAAATTAATTCGCTATTACGCTAATGTTTTTAGTGTTTTTGAATCACGTATTATACCTGATTTGCTAATGCAAGCTTCTCTGAATCTTAATAAAACAGGTTATCGTTCCATAGCAGATGATGAAAATTTTTCATTTGATTGGATTGCCTCCCCAAGATTAGGTTTCAATTATACAGTGGGTAAACAACATAATATTTTGGGCTCCATAGGACATGGTTTTTCTCAGCCATCATTCGAAGAATCTTTAATGCCGGATGGCTCCTTTAATCATTTGGTAAAGCCAGAACAAGGAATTGGTATTGAAGTGGGATACAGGTATGCATCTATGAATAATAAACTGAATCTGGATTTAACCTTATATCAGCTACAAATGAAAAATTTACTGGTTACTAAAAGAGAAAGTGAAGATATATTTTATGGTGTTAACGCTGGTAAAACCAAACATTACGGAATGGAGGCTTCATTGATGTATAATGCTTTCAGAACTGAAGCATATTCTTTAAATATGAGGGTAAATTACTTTACTTCACAAAATGAATTTGTAGATTTTGTTGATGATGGCCAGGATCAAAAAGGAAATCAGTTACCCGGAATCCCCAATCATATATTATCCTATCAGATTACGTCAACATATAAAGCATGGACTGTTAATTTGAGCTATAAAAATATAGGAAAACAGTACCTGACTGATGATAATACTAAAATGTACAATGGTTATCAAAAACTGGATGGAAAACTAAACTACAAGCTTGAGATTTTAAATGTGGAAGGTAATGTTTACATGGGATGCAATAATATATTTAATGAGCATTATGCATCAATGGTTTTAATAAATGCCAGTTCCTTTGGTAATAATAAACCTCGCTATTATTACCCAGCACTGCCAACTCACGTATATGGCGGAATTACTTTAAAGTTTTAACCACATCAGCAATAATAAAAATGAATATGGATCAAGTCTAAAATTTGGGTCTACATATTGTTTTACTTAATTAAGTGTAGATTTTTGTTAATCTGAATAGGAAATACTTTGCCTCATTAATACTTTTAAACTGTCGATAAATTGTATTTTTTTTAGGCTGAAAGCCTTACACATCAAAACGAGGGTCATCGTCCCAAGTACATATACATCCGGTAAGTTAAGGCTGTAAGTCTGAAACATTTTATTACATTCAAATTTACAAAATCAAAATATTATTGGAGATCGTTACAGACTTTCAGTCTGATATTTTCCTTGATTACACTATGAAGGGGCGTTGCCACCTTGTTGTGATGTTATAGGCTTGTAGCCTCTTTTGTGTTTAGTATATCTTTGATTTATAATAATATATCGAAATAATATTCGTATGAATCAGTAACTAAGCTTTAAAAAACTTAGTTATTGAGTTTTCTCCTTAAGTAATTTGTAATCTACTTTTCCTGTTCCCAATAGAGGAATTTCTTCAATAAGTTCTATTCGTGTTATTTTACCTATCGATGGAGCTTTGTTTAATCGAAGGTGTTCATTAGCCTCATTAAGGGTAATTGGTTTTTTGGTAAATAGCACAATTTGTGGAGGTTGAACTTTGTCATTACCTTCCACAGCTAAAATTTTCTCTTCGTTACTTCCGAAACCTTCTTCCAATATGCCTTCAATAAAAGGTAAGCTTATCATTTCACCACCAATTTTTATAAATCGCTTTAATCTTCCTGTAATATATAGGAAATTATCCTCGTCGATATATCCTAAATCACCGGTTTTATAGTAGGTTTCATTATTTATTTCTATAAAAGGAGAAGGAATAGCAGGATCGCTGTATCCTCTGAAAATATTTTTGCCTTTAAAACAAATCATACCAGTTTGGTTATTATTTATAGGATGATTGTTTTCTAAGTCAATGATTTTGCAATCCACACCTTTTATAATTTTACCAACACTACCTGCTTTTTGCTGCTGAAGCGGATTAAGAGATAATACCGGAGCACACTCTGTAATTCCGTATCCTTCGAGAAGGTATGCCTGTGGCATCATTCTTTTAAAATAGTCAAGGAGATCTGGAGTGAGTGCTTCTGCTCCAGATACAACATATTTAATGTGCGACAAATCTTCTTTAACTGCATTATTTAAAATAATTTTTAAAAAACTTGGAGCAGCCACTATTATTGAAGCACTGGTGTGTTTAATTACTTTTACTAATGTTCTTCCATCTGTAGGGTCAGGTGAATACACTGTGCGGGTTCCTGTAATTAATGGTAATATGGAAAGAACGCTAAATCCGAAACTATGAAATGGCGGTAAAAATGCCATTAAAACTCTGTTTCTTTCCAAATCAACTAATTCAAGCGTTCCTTTTAAATCATAGATAATATTATCATGAGTAAGTTCTACTGCTTTGGGTAAATTTTCACTACCTGAAGTAAACAAGATAACGGCAGTATCGTCAATACGATCAAAATTATAAAAGTACTTAGGTAATTTGCTTTTGATAGCACCTCTGAGTTTTGTTAAAATACTGGTTTGTGGAATCTCTTTGTCCAGAAAGACTAATTTCTTAGTGGTTTCCGGAGATATTTGATCTTTAATTTTATCAATAAACGATGTGGCCGTAAATATATAATTAACAGCCGATTTATTAATACAGTGATCTAATATGGATTGCCCCACAGTCCAGTTTAACATTACCGGCACTTTTCCTGCAAAATAACTAGCCATTATTAATAAAGAAGTACTTTGAAGAGCAGGAAGCATGATGCCAATATGATTATCCTTACACTTTTTCTTAATAATTTCAGAAACAACACATACTTTTAAAAGGAAATCTTTTCGGTTTGTTTCTCCCAGCATGGTATCATAAGAAAATGGAATATGTGTGTTCTTAGTAAACTTATTAATAAACAGAGCAGGTATGTTTTGTACCGTATTGATTTTAATGTAATCGTTAAACGGATTGTTTCTTGAAAAAGAACATGAGGGGAGAGGTATTTTTGACTGTAGATCTCCGTTGGCCAATAAATATAGATGACCTATAGTTTTAATTCCTGCAATGTCTGTCTGTGTTTCAACATTAAAAAACGCTTCAATATCTTTAATAATCTCAACCAGGTTGATAGAGTCTGCTCCCAGGTCGTTGATTAAGTGTGTTTGGGGTGTAATGTCCTCTGTATTTACGGGGAAATGCTTTTTTAAAATAAAATTAACATCTTTAATAATAGCCTGAGGAAATGATTGTTTTGTCTGAATCTGATTATAGGGAGTAGATTGAGATTTCAATTTCTCAGGCAGTTCTCTCTTAAGAGCAGGACTGAAAAAGTAATGCTTAATAAAAGTTGCTTGTTCTTCTCCTTTTGCATTATAAAAACGCTCTAAAAACTGATTAAAAGTTTGTTTGTCACTTTTCGAGAAATCGATGGCACTTTGAGTGATGTCTTCAAAATAGATTGAAACTTTTCGTTTTGGCATTAAAATGAAGATATTACATAAGGTATAGAAAAAACCTTTTAGGAGGTTAATTCCAAAATTAGGCGATTGTCCTTTCCATGCCTTAGACCACTGACTACCCCATAAACCATTTATTCGTACTCCTATAATTTGAACATCGGCCGGAATCTGTTTTACAATTTCATAGGCACCTTTTTTATTCAGGATTCTTTCATACCCTTGCGAAGCAATTTGTCCGGAGGGATAAATTACGATACTTTTTTTGTGTTTAAATGCAGTAATTGCAGACTCTGTTATTTCATTTAATACATTGGTGTTTCTACTACCACTTTCTAAATCACTAATTCTTACCGCACCCCAGTTTTTAAAGAATAATTTAATAACAGGTAAATCATAATACGAACTGGTGATCATGGGAACTATATTCTTATGTGGATACAAATAGCTAACAAGTAACATGGGATCAACAACAGCCTGATGGTTGGGAAGAAATAGTATGGGTTTATTTACGTCAATATCATTAAGTCTTTCCAGACGAACTTTATATCTTACAGATAAGATGATTCTTCCCAGAAGAAATATAAATTGAGCTATGGCTTTTACTATAGGGTGTTTTTCTTTCATAATTTATTATTCTATCATCCGTACAGAGCGATCTTTTCGGAAATATGGATAATTTTAATAAAGAAAGAAAAATTTTTTATGAGAAGTTATGAAACGGGCATGAAAAATAAAGACAAAAAAAAAGGGAGCCTTGCGGCATCCCCATTTTTAACCAAACCTAACCCTATATTTTTAAACAACAAAATGTTGTCTTTTTTTTATTTTAATTCGGTACAAATATACCTGTATTTTTTTACCAAGCAAATAAAAAAGTGAAATTTTTCAAATAATTTTATCTTATATCTGAAATTAGTTTTGAAGTATAATTTTATAGCTTACTGATAGAAAAAGCCAGCTGAAAAATCAGATGGCTTTATAGAGCGGAAGACGGGATTCAAACCCGCGACCCTTAGCTTGGAAGGCTAATGCTCTATCAGCTGAGCTACTTCCGCAAAATAAAAATGAGCCA
>NZ_JAPDPJ010000098.1 GCF_026013605.1 Plebeiibacterium sediminum | reverse complement strand
TTCTTAATTCGTTTTTTAGATTTATTCTCAAGCAAAAAATAAGTTTACGCAGCATATGGAGTCTCTTTGTTATATCCATAATTTAGCCATTTCCTGCAAATGCTAATATAACGGAAGCAAAAAACCCAAGGCTGCACCTGCTTCTCTCATAAAACTACGATTCCTACGTCGAAAGCGCTGAACTCATCCTTTCGTTCCTCAAGGACTCAAACAATACCGCTTTTTATCGACTGCAGAATCTTGTTTTATGGTTCACCAGATGAGGCCGTTGAGTCCATATTTACAGAAGTCAGAACTTTCTTTATTGAAAAATATTTCCCTATGAAATATGGAACAAGAGCGCAGAGTCAAGTTTACTTGAACTATGCCGAACAAAGCAATAATCTTTTAAAAAAAAGAATATAATAATACGAGAATTGTTTTTAAGTGAATTACAATTAAATAAGTGCTGCCCATAAATTCTCATCCTTACAAAGGAGGAGTACCTGAGGTACGAAGGGGAGGTGGTTGTAATCGCCTAATTCCATTTATACTCATTCAAAATACAGCACTTACAGACTATGCTAAAGAATACCGGACTTTGGAATATTTCAAATTTATTTTGAGCTGTCCTTACAGGACGATAATTAACTTTATATTAATTCCCAAGGCGTTGCCTTGGGCTAAATTGAACTGTGCTTTCAGCACGATATAATTACACGGATAAATAACACACACCAATCAAACAGTAACTTTGCTGAGTTAATATACATACATCACTCATTGCGCTACTCTTTGCCCTATCCACTTTGCACTTTGCCATATAACAGCTACCTGATAGGTCAATTAGCAACCTTATTTTTATTATGAAAGTAGAATTTACTTTAAAGATTATGCTCTGAATTAGAGTATTATCATAACCATAGGCTACAATAGGAAGTGAAAAAGGCCAGAGGCCTGAATAAAACAACGAAGCGAGACGCTTCGCTGAACGTAAGGATGAAATCAATGTTTGTTTATCGATTTTCACATTAAAAGAGAAATCCGTCTTGCCTGATTTTAAATATGGATAGGTGTTGATTTATTAAACACATATCTTAAGCGAAATTATAATATGAACAAATCACATTTTAATAATTAGCATTTTATACAAATACCACTAAAAATGAGAGTTTCAGGCTAAAACGAATTACTTTAATATCGCAACTATTTCTTAGGTTTACAGATAAAAAAGGGAATTAACATAGGAACTTGCTTTTTATACTGAAGGTATTGATCTCCAAATTCAGCGATTAGCTTCTTCTCCTCCAATTTAGTCCCCACAACCAAATAAACTGAAATTACACATGCAATAACTAAAACCATTAATGTTGGCCAAATAATAAAATAGCCCCAAACCATTAATAGAGTAGCAAAATAAAGCGGATGTCGTACATACTGGTTCAGCCCGGAAACATTCAAATTCCCTGTTTTTAAACCAACATTATCATTCCGAAAATCTAGTCCAACAAACTCTTTACCACTGTAATTACGAAATGCCAGTAACCCCAAAATCAACCCAACAAACATAATTCCACCTCCCAATACGCTCATCAATACTCCCTTATTAATAAGCATAATTGGTGGGATACTTTGTTGAAATAAGTGCATCGGTATCAATAAAAACAGGGCTATTAAATTGTAAAAAATTCTGTAATAAGGATAAAATGAAGGGAATCTTTTCTTAAAATAGCTTTTCACGTCATTACTTGCCAATACACTATGTAAAGCAAAATAAAATCCCCAAATGAGTGATAAAATGAAATATTCCATAACAATAGATCGTTCGATTTTAGATAATAGACATTAGACTGATTTACAAATCACTTAAAATCAATAAGATAACAATTCCACTATAGATTATTCAATACATTAAGTATCTGTACATTATAAAATTCTAACGAAGTAATGCATAAAATATTAATGTTTAATCAGTTACACACATTACAAATCTATTCATATATCAGACTGATTTAATGATAAATAAATCAAAGCTGTCCAAATTACATTTAATAACAGGTGATTCAACAAGACCTATCTTCATTTTTTGTCATTATTTATGCAAGACCCTAATTAAGTTTACACCTATTTTTCTTCCTCAGTTCCATCAGCAAAGATGGCAAATCTTCCTTTCGCTTTATCCCATACTTGTTCCTTCATTGGCCAGGGCCATCCTCCAAACTGCGTTTTTTGATAGTCTGAAATGGTATCTCTTATTTCCTGCTCAGTATTCATTACAAAAGGCCCGTATTGTACTACTTTTTCTTCAATCGGTTTTCCTTGCAGCAACAGAAGAAAAGCCTCTTCGCTACCATTTACAATTGTAGTTTCTTCCTTTGAATTTAAGGTAATCAGGCTTTGATCCTTTACGGTTTGTTGATCTATTGATATTGTTTTGCCTTTATAGAAATACAAATTTCTATTCACCAACTCTGCTGTATTTGGAATAGTCCATGTTGAACCCGCTTCCATTTTGATCGTATATACAGCAACTTCGTTTTGAGGATCTGCGGCCCATGAATCCGGTGCAGGCTCAGGTGCATTGATTTCATTCAGAGTTCCAACAATAATTGAAACTTCCGTTACCTTACCGTTTGAATCTTTTACTTTAACAACCGGAACATTTTCTTTCCAGATCATTTTATAATGAGGTTCAGCAAATTTACTTTTTGAGGGCAAGTTAAGCCATATCTGAAAAAGCTCAAACGGATTATCTTTATCTGAGTTAAGTAAAGGAAACATCTCGGAATGTTGAATCCCTTTACCTGCAGTCAACCATTGAACATCCCCACCTTTAAACCGTCCTGCACCACCATATGAATCACTATGATCAACCGCTCCTTTCACTGAAATTGTTATAGTTTCAAAACCTCTATGTGGATGATACGGAAATCCTGGTACCATACTTCCATGATACATTCTGAATCCATTTTTAGAAATAAAATCCTGACCAATATTTCTTCCTGTCAAATATTCCGCATCTAATCCCAGATTTTCATTTCCTTTTGGATAGTCATCTTTGTGATAAGTACAAAATAAAAACGGATCTTGTGCTTTCCATTGAAAACCTAACGCTTCTACCCTTAGTATTGAAGAATTATTCATAACTATATTAGTATTTTTATTTAATCATATACAATCTGTAACACACATCATCATCAGAGGAAATAAATCTTCCCCCTTTACTTAATGATATTTTACATACTATCAAAGTATATGAATAAAACACATAAAGCAGTTGGAAGTTTAAAATCCTCCATTTAAAAAACATTAAAGGCTTTCAAATACCGGACTTTCATTGCGATTAGTGTCATACGGGGTGTTAGTTGTAAAACATAAACTGTTTGATTTTACCACGGAGACTCTAAGACACAGAGTAATTTGCAAACTACCGGATAATCTACTGTGTATTAACAACTAAGGTCCAAGATGCAATCTTGAACCCGATACGGGAGCTTTGAGTCATTGGGACTTGGTGGTTTTATATAAAAACGATTGATGTATAGCCCTTACAGAACAAGTTTTTAAATACCGGAATTCGCACGATCATTCAGGTAATTGAACCACATTGAATTCATATTCGCCGGAATTTAGCGTATAAACAGCTTTTCCATTCTCCTTTTTAAGGAATACTATGTTTTTATCCTTTATATACTTTTTGTTTAAGGTGATTGTCTGGTTATCTCCTACAGGAATATATAGCGTTGCAGTTGTATTGGCAGGAACAACAAAACGATAATTGCAATTACTACCCTCCATATTCCAGCTACTCTCTATCCTACCATACATCGAGTCGTAATATCCTTTTGCATACATCATCTCTCCGGTAGGATCTGGTTCTGGCTGCAAAATAAAATGCTTGAATCCCGGATGATCTTCATCGCGCCTGATTCCTAAAGAGTAGTTATACATCCATGATCCAACAGCCCCAAACGAATAGTGATTAAAGGAATTCATATGATTATTACCCCCAAATCCATTGGTATGTGTGTATGAGTTCAGCCTTTCCCATATTGTTGTTGCTCCCTGGGTTACCGGGTACAACCACGATGGATAATTGGTTTGCTGCAGTAACTTATAGGCGTCCTTCGAAAAACCATTATCACTTAAGACCTTATTAATCCATGCTGTTGAAATAAAACCTGTCATCAATGAGTATGGCTCACAAACAGGTCCGTTATCTATTTTATTCTCTCGTTTAATAGAATTAATAAAGCATTTTATAACGTTATCCTTATTACTCTCATTGATAATATCAAATGCAAGAGGTAATACATACGAGCCTTGGGTATCAATCACTTTTCCATTAAAAGCAGTCTTACCACTCTCCTCATCTATATAGGTCTTATTAAAGAATTTTTTACGTTCATTGTAAAGATCCTCAAGTTGTGTTTTATCCTCAATCTTACCCAGAACAGAAGCCACTTTAGTCATTATTTCTAAGTCGTAAATAAAGTACGATTCCCATAATAATGTTTTATCATTTCGGCTGTCTTCCAACGATAACCAATCACCTAATGCATACCATTTATTTCGTTCATCTTCGCAAAGTATACCAGTCTTCTGATTTATTCTTGAAGTGAGGTAATCAATATATTTCTTCATGGCATCGTAATGATCCCTAAGTAAATCCACGTCGGCATATTGCTGGTACGATTCCCAGGCTACAGTAATACCAGCACTTCCCCAAAGCGTTTCTCCAAAACCAACATCTAATGGAGCTACATTCGGAAAATGTCCATCTTCTCTTTGAAGATCTCGCATAGCCATCATATGTCGCCTTAAAAACAGAGGAAGATCTGCTAAATAGGTGGCAGTTCGTGAGAATACAGAAATATCACCACTCCAACCCAACCTCTCGTTACGTTGTGGACAATCGGTAGGAATGGATACAAAATTGCCATAGGTAGACCAGGTTATATTTTTCCAAAATTGATTAACTAAAGGGTTAGAGGTTTCATAGCCGGAACTCAGCTTATGAACTGAACTTAATACCAAACCTTTTACGGATTCCAGAGGTAATGCTTTGTCGATACCTGTAATTTCCATATACCGGAATCCATGGTAGGTAAAACGAGGTTGAATGACTTGTTTGTTGGCACCGTTGGTAATGTATATTTCCTGAGCCATGGCTGCACGGATATTCTCCAACATAAGCATATCTGTATTTGCCTCATATTCTGGCTGCTTAGGATAAAGCACTTCCGAAAAGCGTAGGATTATTTCCTTACCTGCCTCCATATTCTCTAATAAAACTTTAGGTATTCCAACCATATTTTGTCCCATATCATAAACAAAAACACCAGGACGAACCTCCATCACTTCTACTGCTGTTAATTCTTTAACTTGCTTCACTGTTGGACCTATCTGTCCTATCATTTTTGATTCCACAAAGTCACTATAATCCGGCCAGTTTGCTGTGCCTTCAGTACTTACTGTTCCTTCCGTTTGTATAACCGTTGCAGGATGCCATTTTGATGCATCATAAGAAGCAGTATTCCATCCTTCAATATCTTTTTCCTTTCGGGCATCATACACTTCGCCCTGAAATAAACTGCCATATTTAATGGGTCCTTCGTTGTAATAAGTCCAGGTATCCGGATTAGTAGTGATTATCTTTTCGCTTCCATCTTTATAAGTAATGACTAATTTGGCTAATAATGATTGACGATCTCCAAAGAAGTTCCAGTTTCCACCCAAAAACGTAATACCTCCACTCCACCAACCTTCGCCAAGTATCGCACCTATTGCATTTTGTCCGGGATGAACAAAAGCTGTAACATCATAAGTCTGATACAGCTGCGTTTTATTATACTGCGTACTTTCCGGATTAAAATAACTATTCCCTATTCTATTCCCATTGATATACATCTCATAAATTCCACGAGCAGTAACATACAATCGGGCCTTTGCAATTTCAGAATCAGATTTGAATGTAGTACGTAACAAAGGCATTGAGTTTTGACTTGGATCCGCTATGATCTTATTCCCTGAATCTCCTCCATTTATTATAATGGCTTCGTTTTTAATGGTTAAACCTTTAAAAATTCCATTGTACGAATTACGCTCTAAATCCTCACGGAATATTACATTCGAAGGTAGTCTGAAATGACTAATGGACACTTCTGAGTAGTACACTGTTTGATTTTCCGGCACATCAAAGCCTATATCTCCAACAACGGGAAATGCAATGTAATCTCCACTACGATAACCAATAGGATTTATATATAATCTGGCAATTTGATTTTCTTTAGTAGTCCCATCGATAAATATCCGGGTATCTCCCAGGTTCGAATAAATATTTATATGATGACTATCGTATTTATTGGCACTATTAATAATCTGCTCCGAAATTGCAAAGGATTTAAATGGTATCTCGGCTTTATCGTTTGGATGATATCCTACTCTGTACAAATGAAGCTTGGCATTCTCCCCTTTAAGTAAAGGCGAAACATCAATTTCTATTTTCAGGTACGACTCATCTTTTTTGCTTTCAATATTAAAGAGGTTTTTGTTAGCATCTCTTAATCGCATATCATTGGCGCCGTATATAAAACCTGCTCTTTGTGACTTTGATTCCTCATCTAACTTAACCGTAAAACCTAATTTAAAAACAGGAAGATATTGAGAATAGAGTACCATATCCTCATTGTTTCCACCAATCCATTGAGCCCCATCCCATGTGGCATCTTTATGTTCCGGGTCCATAAGTCCGGTTTCAAACCATGATTGTGCAGTATGTTTCTTATTGTGGTTATCCCAAATTTTAACGCTCCAGTTGTATCGTGTTGTGGCTGTTAATGGCTTACCTTTATATTTAATATTAACCGATATATCACTTTGTACTTTTCCGCTATTCCAAACAACCTCTCCTTTCTCGTTAATTACTTCCAACTGGTAGGCCTTTTGCATATAACCTCTTTTCTCTTTAGGAACCATCATTTGCCAACTGAAATTAGGTTTTGGAATATCTATTCCCAATGGAGTTTTTATGTACTCAACTTTTAAATTGGTCATTTGAATTCCTTCAGCTTGAAGAAAAGAATAAAAAAGAAATAGAAATAAAATAGATGTAAGCAGTCTCTTCATTTTTTTATAAAGTTAATTCCTGATATGAAATCGAATTCACACCTTAAGTTTTTATCATTAGGATGAACAAATTTAGTCGTCTGCTATAATATCAAGAGACTGTATTTTACTTTTCAGGGATGGTATTTATTCACTAAAGGGCGTGTATATTACTATAAATGAATGCTTTTTTCAAAATACTAAATTAAGTCCTTATTCTTATTCTTTATCTTTAATTCGTAAAACTTTATATTTGTTTCATCACTCACCACATTCTAATATTTGTTACAATATTTGAGAAAGCTGAATTTAAATAATGACAGATTATAATAAAATAGTAATTCTCCTGATCTTATTTTTTAATGTTGAACTTATTGCTCAAAATAATACGATCGATAAAATTGGGATCGGTGATGGACTTTCTGATCATTATATTCTTGATATAGCACAGGATGAAGAAGGCTTTATGTGGTTTGGTACAGAATGGGGTCTAAACCGTTTTGATGGAAATACCTTTAAAGTATTTAAAGCTGATACTACAGAAAATACGATATCTCATAACGGAATTAATAAAATTCTGGTTGACTCTGAACGTCATTTACTTTGGATAGCGACCAAAGGAGGAGGTTTAAATGTTTTTAATCGTATTACTGAAAAGTTCAGTCATTATCCTACCTATGAAAATAGAGTAAACAGTACATTGTCTAATGGAATAACAGATTTATGTTTTGATATAAATGGTGATATATGGATCGCAACGTATAAGCATGGACTCAAAAAGCTGGATGTAAGTAACGATTCTGTAATCCATTCCTATTTAAAGAATATACCTCTTCCAAACAACTTTAAAATAAAATGTATTGCAGATGACCATAATGGCAATGTATACATTGGACATTGGGGGAATGGATTTTCAGTATTATCAACTAAGGATTTAACCGGAAAACATTATGAATTTAATTCTGATAATCCTACAGGTCTACCTGGTAATGAAGTAATGGATATATGTATTGATTCTAACAATCATATATGGTTAGGCACACACAGTGGATTAGCTGTTTTTAATCCTAAAACTGAATTATTTACAGTTTTTAAATTCGATCCAAAAAATCCTGATGGTTTATCTGATGATGATATTCGTAGCATACATGAAATCAATGGACAATTATGGATTGGAACCTGGAAAGGTGGTGTAAATATATTAGAGCTAGCAACTGTAGATTTTGATCATCCTGAAAACACAACATTTAAACATATTGAAGCAAATGATTTACCATCAGGATTATCCTCTCCAATTATTGAAGCTATTGATTATGATTCATACGGAAATATCTGGTTGGGCACTTATGGAGAAGGAATTAATGTAATCAATCATATCAAACCTTTTTTTAAACAAATAAGTTACTCACCAATAAAAGGGGAGCTTAATGGTTTAAGTAATAAGGCTGTAAATTGTATTACAAATTCTCATGATAGTATACTTTGGGTGGGACTTGGCAATGGTTTTATCGATCAATTTAATAAGGATTTTGATACTGGAATTTTCAAAAAACAAAAAAGCTTTTCGTTCGACTGCGATATACTTAGTCTATTCACTGACAATAAGGGATTGTTATGGATTGGTAATGATTTAAATGGCATAATGTGTTATAACACTAAAAAAGGAGATTTTGAAAACTTTGATATTTTCAGAAATCCCCAATGGGATAAGTATGTTGCTTCCATTTATGAAGATCGTAAGCAAAACCTTTGGATAAGTACAAATAATGGAGTTATAGTTTACGATACTGAGCATAAGGGAATAAAGGAAATAGAAGGGGAAAATATTGGATTAAAGGATAATTACATCAGAAATATTATTGAAGATATAAATGGTAATTTTTGGATTGGTAGTGCCATTAATGGGGTGAGCGTAGTGACTCCTGAATTTGAATTACTACACAACTTCAATGAGCATAATTCATTGGGATCTAATAATATTAATTATTTATATGAGGATTCACTGAATCAAATCTGGGTATGTACAAATAATGGTGTGACGGTATTTCCAAAAGTTAAAAACCAAAGCTATGATTCATTTAACGTTACAAAAGATTCCGGTTTAGCTGATAATTATATTCGGGCAGTTGTTGAAGGAAAAAAAGGGGAAATATGGATTACAACTAATGCAGGTATATCCTTATATAACATTCATTCCGCCAAAGTAAAAAATTATAGCTATAACGATGGAATTCCTTTAGGTACATTTAAAAATGGCGCTGTGTCAAAAACCAATGATGGTACAGTATTTTTAGGCTCTCAGGATGGAATATGTTATTTTAATACGAATGACAGCATTTCAAACATAGTTTTACCACCCATTGTTATTACTGGTTTTCAGGCGTATGACTCAACTGAAGACCTTCCGTTTACAAGTATAAACCTTCCTGTTAATCATCCAGGTAAATTAACACATACACAAAACACCCTTTTCATCGATTTCAATGTTCTGGATTACGGATTAAGAAATCAGGTTGAATATGCTTATTTATTACATGGACTTGATGAAGATAAATGGTACCAAACCAAAATGCAAAACCATGTTACCTTCCGAAACTTACCTCCGGGCAATTATACATTCTTTGTAAAAGCCCGAATCCACAACCAGGAATGGTCGGATCAAACAGATCAAATTTCTTTTAAAATCTATCCACCTATATACTTAACCTGGTGGGCTAAATGTATTTACATTTCTATTGCTCTTCTGATAGGAACCGCTATTGTTATTTTTTACAGACGTAAGCTAAAATTGGAGAGCCAGCTTATTCTTGAACAAAAAACTCATGAACAAGAGTTAGAAACTAATAAGGAGAGAATACAGTTCTTTACTAATATTACCCACGAACTAAGAACACCATTAACTCTAATTCTTGGTCCTTTGGATGACATGATAAAAAGTAAAAACCGAAATACTGAAGACCGTAATAAACTTTCACTTATATATAAAAATGCCCATCGTCTGCTTACCCTCATAAACCAATTACTGGAATTCAGGAAAAGTGAAACACAAAGCAAAACGCTCAACGTTGCTAAGGATAACATTTCCGTCGTACTTCATGAAATTGTTTTTAAGTTCAAGGATCTGAATAAAAACAAGGACCTTTCAATTGATTTAATGACAGAAAAATCCATTGTATTGTATTATGACAAAGAAGTGATTACCATTATAATGGATAATTTAATTTCCAACGCTTTAAAAAATACAAAAAGAGGCAACATTAAGGTAATGGCCCGGACAATTCGTAAAAACGAAGTTGCCATGCTTGAAATTGAAGTTTCAGATACTGGTTATGGCATTCCGGAAAGTGATTTAGATAAAATATTTGATCGTTATTTTCAGGTTAAAAGAACAGAACCAGTTAATGGTACAGGTATTGGTTTAGCATTGGTAAAAAAATTAGTTGAATTACATGAAGGTATCATAAATGTAAGAAGTATAGAACACCAAGGAACTACATTTGTATTTCGTTTAAAACTAGATGAAACTTATCCTCACGCCATTCATTTGCCATATCAAACTTCTGACAAAATTGAAAAAACAGAATGCACTAAGCGAATGTTGATCGTTGAAGATAATAAAGACATCAGAGATTACATTTCAAATATTTTCATTCATTCATTTGAGATTATTACTGCATGTGATGGTCAGGAAGCACTCCTTCAACTAAACGAAAATACGCCGGATATTATCATTAGCGATATTATGATGCCGATAATGGATGGTGTTGAGTTTTGTAAGCAAATAAAAGAAAATATAGGTACTTCTCACATACCAGTAATTCTGCTTACTGCTAAAGATACTGAAAGTGATAAAACAGAAGGTTATTCAATTGGTGCTGATTCATATATAACAAAACCTTTTAGTTCCACTTTACTAACTGCACGAGTAAATAATTTATTAAAAGGAAGAGAAAAAATAGCTACCTATTTTACTTCTGAAGTATTTAAAAAAGAATTGGTTTCAAATTCAATAACAAAATTAGACAATGAGTTTATAAATCAAACCATATCCATTATTGAGAATAATTTAGGACTAGAAAAAATAGACATTGCCTTTTTAGCTCAACAACATAATATGAGTTATTCATCTTACTCAAGAAAGATAAAAGCTATTACAGGAGCTACAGCAAATGATTTTGTGAGAGATATTAAGCTACAAAAAGCAGAGCAACTATTAATTTCCAGAGAATTTTCCATTTCGGAAGTGGCTTTTAAAGTTGGATATAATAGTTTGGCTTATTTCAGAGAGGCTTTTAAAAACAAGTTTGGTGTTTTACCATCAGAGTATGTGTCAAATTTAGAGTAATACAGGTAATGAGTTATACATCCATAATGCCACACCTCACCTGTATATTACTAGTTATCAACATGTTTTACACAACCAAACAAACCTATTGGAACTACTTCTTTTATCCTGAAGTAATTTAATTAAGAGAATATTTTTTTAACAATGATCCGCAAAAAAAAGACAGATTAAAATATATAAATAAACACCTCTAAATCATGAATAAACAATTATATCTACTCGTACTGTTAATACTGTGTTCATGTAACACAATACTTTTTGCCCAATCGGAGAAACCTCGTATTATTGTAACTACTGATGGTGAAGCTGATGACAGGGCGAGCATGGTACGATTTCTTTTAACTTGTAATGAGTTTGATGTAGAAGGAATCATTAATAGCAGTTCCCAATTTCATTGGGTAGGTGGACAAGGTTGGAATGCCTTTCACCCGGTGGATTGGATTAAGGATTATATTCATCTGTATGCAAAAGTATATGACAACCTCCTACTTCACGATCAGAATTATCCTTCGCCAGATTTTCTTTTGAGTAAATGGAAAGTAGGAAATATTAATGGTAATGATGAAGATGATATACGAACCGAAGGTGCTGAGTTAATTGCTAGTGTTTTACTTAATAAAAACGATAGTCGTCCGGTGTGGATTCAAGCATGGGGTGGCTGCAGTACAATATCAAGAGCTTTAAAAATAATACAGGAAGATTATCCGGAAAGAATGGAAGAAGTAGCCGGCAAGCTTCGTCTGTTTTTAATATGGGAACAGGATAAAACCTATCAGCAATACATTCGTCCAAACTGGGAAAAATACAATTTCCCCATCGTAATTTCTGATCAGTTTGATTGCATGGCTTACATCTGGCCTAAGGTACTTCCTGAAAATATTAAAAGTTATTTTGAGGCAGACTGGATGACAGAAAATATATTAAAAAATCATGGGGCTTTGTGCAACGCTTATGAAAACAACAAAGGACAATTTAATGCTGAAGGCGATACTCCCGCATTTTTAAATAATATACCTACAGGATTAAGAAATATGGAAAATCCTGGTTACGGAGGCTGGGGAGGTCGTTATGTAAAGATTTCAGTACATGACAAAACTATAAATAATTGAAAATCAATGATTTAAAAGGTGAATTTTCTTGTTTAAAACCTTGATATTCAGTATCTTACAAAA
>NZ_JAPDPJ010000097.1 GCF_026013605.1 Plebeiibacterium sediminum | reverse complement strand
CTTTTCGTCCCTTTTTATAAACCATTATTGTACGGTTCTCTTTTGGAAGATTCGAGCTGTTGCTCAATTCAACAAATGCCTTCACATCTTCAATCATATCAATATAATAGATAATGACTTCCGCTTCATTGTCTGTAGAATCAAGTTCGATTTTAATATCAGTGGGGAAATTCACAACCTTGATATGTTTAAACTTCTCAAGCTTTAATTTTGATAATTCCATAATTGAATGATTTAAGATTACCAATCCAATAATCGTTTTTCCCCTTCCAAAGCTTTAATGCCCGAAATTTCCTGGGAGACTTCAATTACTCCTTTGTAGTTTCCGTTTTCATCACGAACAGCAAAATATTGAATTAATATATATTCACCTCGCATTTTAATCCAAAAATCAGCATGGTCTTTTTTGCCATTTCTGAACGATTTTACAATTTGTTCTACGACATGTACACTTTCAGGCGGATGGCAGTTCCTTACTTCACGCCCGATAATAGCAGTTGTGCGAGGAAAAATTCGTTTAGGTGGTGTTGAAAAATAGCAAACCTTGTTGTTTTCATCAACAAAAGTAATATCAACCGGAAGATGATTAAAAATGAGTTTGATTTGCTCGATACTTACTTTGCCTGTTCCAAGATTTACAAGGTTCCCTTCATAATCTGGTTTTACTTCTTTGTCCATCTTTAAATTAGGTTGAATAAATGGATAGCCCAGCTCAAAGCCTTCACGATTCATCTTTTCTAACTGATTTTCGCTGATGGTTGATAATATGCAAGGAAAAAGAATACGTTCTTCTCTAAACTTTATGGCGTGCATATTAAAGAATATGTCGCCTACGCATTTATTGAAAACTTTTAGGTCGATGTTTCCTTCCTGTAATTGGGTAATTACAGCTTTGATATTTCTGCGAATATCATCGTGAAACGACCACATAATCTGTAAACATCGATAGTCCTGCCATAATTCCTCTATGATTGGGAATAGAACATTTTCCTTTATGGTGTAATGTTTTACAAAAATTTCAAGTCGGGTAAAGAGTTCTGTAAGTTTTTTCTGTAAATCAGAATTACTTGAGTCTTTCACAAATTCTTTAAAAACCGGACGGACTTTATTCAATAACAATTCCATTTCATGGTCATTCTGTTCTAACACACCAAGAAAAGAATCCGGTTTGGGTTCAACTCTTACGTAATCACGAATAGGAACATGGAAAATATTCAGGACTTTATTCGTTAGCACTTTTATATCTTCCATCTTATAACCTTCCTTTATAATCTCGTCAAAGAGGGTTATAAAATCACTAGGTATTACCGTAGAAATAAAATCTTTGTTTTCAGTAATGAATGAATGAGCATTACCTGTTTCCAAAATAAGTTTAGAAACCTCAAGCAATTTTTTTATCCGTTGTTGTTTTGTATTAGTGAATTCCGACATATCAAAAACATTAATTAGCCTTATAATTTACAAATATTAATATTTACTATAAGCAAAAACCGCTGCAAAATGAAATTCACAACGGTTTATGGGTAACGTTTATGTTTTTGAGAACTTGTTTTTATTAGGCTCACAGCTATAATACTTTACGATGCTTTAATCATTATCAGTAACATCTTAAACTTCTCATTTGCTTCCACAGCATGTGGAATATTCGCTGGCATAATTATCAACTGCCCCTCAGTAACTGCATGCTCCTTTTTGTTAATGATAATTGTGCCTGCACCTTCCAAAACCTGAACAATTGCATCGAAGGGAGCTGAATGTTCACTCAGGTTTTGTCCTTTATCAAAGGCAAACAAGGTTAAATTTCCCTTTTCATTACGTGTAATAATCTTGCTTACAGTTGAACCATCGGCATAATCAACCATGTCTTTCAGGTTGTAAACTTCTGCGGTATTAAATATTTTTTCAATCATAGCTAATAACGTTTTTAAATAGAACGCTACAAATCTGTTTTGCAGCGTTCTACATGAGTATGTTTTATATTAAGCCAAATGAAGCTTTAAATCTTCTTCAACTGTTCCAATTCCAGCTATTCCAAAGTTCTCAACCAAAACATTTGCAACATTTGGAGAAAGGAAAGCTGGTAATGTAGGCCCCAGGTGAATGTTTTTCACACCTAAGTGTAAAAGAGCTAATAATACTATCACAGCCTTTTGCTCGTACCATGCAATGTTATATGCAATTGGCAATTCGTTGATGTCGTTCAATTCAAATACCTCTTTTAGTTTAAGAGCCACAACGGCCAAAGAATATGAATCATTACATTGTCCTGCATCTAATACACGTGGAATACCACCTATATCGCCTAATGGCAATTTGTTGTAACGATATTTCGCACATCCTGCTGTAAGAATAACAGTATTTTGTGGCAACTGGTCAGCAAAATCAGTATAATATTCACGTCCTTTCATTCTACCATCGCAACCTGCCATTACAAGGAATTTCTTAATTGCACCAGATTTAACTGCATCTACTACTTTGTCGGCTAATTGTAATACCTGGTTATGAGCAAATCCACCCACAATTTCTCCTGTTTCAATCTCGGTTGGAGCAGGTAATTTTTTTGCGTGTTCAATAATTACAGTAAAATCTTTAGGTTGTCCGTCCTTTCTGTCAGCAATATGAGTACAACCATCGAAACCTGATGCACCTGTGGTGTAAACTCTATTTTTGTAACTATCTTTTGGAGGAACAATACAGTTTGTTGTAAATAAAATCGCTCCGTTAAATGATTCAAATTCTTCTTTTTGTTTCCACCATGCATTACCATAGTTTCCTACAAAGTGTTCGTACTTTTTAAATGCAGGATAATAGTGTGCTGGCAACATCTCGCTGTGTGTATAAACATCAACCCCGGTTCCTTCGGTTTGCTTTAACAGCTCTTCCATATCTTTCAGGTCGTGACCGCTGATAAGGATTGCCGGATTGTTACGCACACCAATATTTACTTTTGTGATTTCAGGATTTCCATAAGATTCGGTATTTGCTTTGTCTAATAAAGCCATCACATTTACCCCATACTCACCGCATTCCAAAGTTAAGCCAACCAATTCATCAACTGTAATATCAGTTCTGGTAGTAGCAACTAATGCCTTGTGCATAAATGCAAATACTTTCTCGTCAGTATAACCCAAATTAAAAGCATGTTCAGCATATGCTGCCATCCCTTTTAATCCGTAGGTTAACAGTTCTTTTAGAGAACGAATATCTTCGTTTTGTTCAGTTAAAATTCCGACAATCTCACTTTTTGCTTTAATTGCTTCATCACTCTCTGCAACCCAAGTAGCGTTAGCAGGAAGTTTTGGAATTGTAACACCCTTATTTTCTAATTCTTTCTTTAAAGCATCACGAACCTGAATACCTTCGATAATTTTATTGGTGATTTTATTATCATCGAAATTAGCATTTGTAATGGTCACAAATAATGCCTCAAACACAAATTTGTCGGCTTTGTCAATCGCAACTGAATTCTTCTTTGCAATTTCAGTAAACAATGAAACACCTTTGGTTACATATATTAATAAATCCTGTAGGTTTGCTGTTGAATCTTCTTTTCCGCAAACTCCTTTGATAGTACAACCTTCTCCTTTTGCAGCTTCCTGACATTGATAACAAAACATGCTCATAATCTTATCTTTTTAAGTATTAATTCTAAATCAACGATACAAAGTTCAGGTATTTTGAAAGTAATAGCTGTAACATATGTTACAGGGAGATCATTTTTTTCTACTTTTGTTGAAAATAAATATCTAATTCACAATTTATGGTAAATACTGCTACGGAGGATAATAATTACAATGAAAAATATATTCAGCCTTGTAATCAAAAATGTAGTTTTTGTTTTCTTAATTATGTGGATGCTTTACAATCGAGCTATATTTTTAAAGATTTAAAGGCAGAAAACATTGGTGAGATAATTAAAAAAGTCCATCACCAAGTGAGAACCTACCAAAAAGATGAATTAATTGCAAGTAATGGGGACACATGTAACAGTCTCAGGATAATTGTAAAAGGTGCTGCTGTTGGTGAAATGATGGACTTCCAGGGAAAGTCTTTGCGTATTGAAGAACTTCATGCTCCAGATACAATCGCTTCTGCATTTTTATTTGGTGAGGATAATACACTTCCTGTTGATGTGATTGCGATCGAAGAAACTAAGATCTTATTTATACCAAGACAAGATTTAATGAGCTTGTTTTGTACTGAAAATACTGTTCTCAAAAACTATCTGGATATTATATCCAATAGGGCGCAGAAACTCACAAAAAAGATTAAGCTTTTGGGCTTACAATCCATTAGAGGCAAATTTGCAAATTATCTGCTTGAACATGTTAGACGAGAAGGGAAAATGAAATTTACTATTAAAAACTCACAAAGTGAACTTGCCACTATGTTTGGGATATCACGTCCATCATTAGGAAGGGTGATTCGTGAAATGCATAATGAGGGCATTATCGAAGCAGATGGAAGAGATATTAGAATTTTGGATAAAAAAGCTCTTTCGGGATTGTTAAAATGAAGACTATTGATCTGTCTCTTTTTTATTAAAAAGTAACCGTTTTATCAGCCCAAACAACCATATTCACACAATCAATCATAGTTGATATTGGACAAGCTTCAGATTCATGCAGTTGTCTTGATTTCAAGCAAGTCCCACATGCCAAAATCTCTCCACCTTCATTCACAAAAGCTTTTAGTTGTTCATCAACATTGTATTTCTCGTGTGTCAAGCCTTCGCATTCCACAGCTTCTCCCATTAGAAAAACTTTAACTTCATGACCTTACTTTTGGGCAGTAACAGCAAACCGAAAAGCATTCCATGCCTTCTCGTACTCTTTTGTTTCAATGATAATCCCTATTCTCATAATCAATTTAAATTATTGCTTTGTAAGTTTGTTTGTTCCGAAACAGGTGTATTCCTTATTGGGAAAAGAAACATCAAAAGTCGTTTCTATTTCCGTTTCTGAGTGCTTTTTTATAATCCAGCGAGCTTTGCCACCGGGAACAAAGTTTTCGATAAATTCGGTATTGAACACCAATGTTGTATTGTTCGATAATGAATCAACCATTACATACTGGTTATAATATCCTTCGCTGTTGAATTGCCGAAAGACAATTGCACTTCGTGTTTTATCAAAACTAATAAAGCCTTTGTCGATATGATGTTCACCTTCTGGATTCTTTTCTGTGGGTTCGAATTTAGATTCGTTGCGCACTTCAATGTAATTGTCATCCATAACCAACTTGAAACTGGATTCAATGACTGAATTATTATTACCGAAGCCGAAACCTGTTCCATGCCAATTCCCCAATAGAAATTCTAATCGTTTAAACTTATTGTCCTGAGATTGTCCCAATTGAACAATAAATACCAGACATAATATCGTTAATAGTATTTGCTTCATATTTTCGTTATGAATGATTTTTAAAATACACAAAAAATTCTTCATCCGCCTTTTTATCCAACCAATGCTCATAATTTAAACTAAGCGACTTATCAATAAGTGGTGCAGGAATAAAAGGAGCAATCACTTTAAGTATTTTTCCTGAATCAAGTTTCTTCAATAAAGCTAATACCTCATGCACTGGCTGTTCACCTGCATTTAGCATTTCCCTAATATCAATTGATTCTGAGATATTGGATTCATCAAACCAATCAGGTTTTTCAGTAGTATAATTACTGTCTTCTGTTTCAATTGAACCTGATGCGGTTTGCCCAACTTCTGCACGAAGCTTGTTAATAAGTTCTTCAACTTTGACACCACCAATTACTGATGCCTGGCTTAAAGTAGTAATCTTGGTGATTGTTTTTCTCAATACTGGATTTTTCAATTTTTTAAATGGTGGAGTAACAGTTATTAGCACATCCTCTAGCTGAGGATATGCTTCCAGTAAATCAAATATCTTGGTTTTGGGAGTAATTATCAGTTTATCCATTGTCTTTTTCTTTATCGTCAGTATATTCTAAAATTCGTCTTTCACCTTCCAATGCCCTGTTTTCCGATAAATCCTGAGAAACTTCAAGTGTTCCAAGGTATTCACCATCTTCACCACGCAAAGCAAAGTATTCAATCTTTATAAACTTGCCTTTCATCTGAATCCAGAACGGAACATGGGAGGCTTTGCCTGATTTAAAGTCTTCCAGAATTTTCTCGACAATATGGGTACTTCCGGGAGGGTGACACAAACGCACATCTCGATTAATAATAGAACGGTTGCGGACGAATATCCGCTCCTTTCCTTGCGTGAAATATTTTACTTTGTCGTTTTTATCTACAAAGGTCATATCGAAAGGTACAGTATTCAGAATTGCCATTATTTCTTTTGCTGAAAAGCTTCCGGAGGGCAATTGAATACTTCCGTCAGAAGTAATCCCTGTATCATCTTTCTCATCGGTTAGCCCTTCGGGTTTCCATTCAACTTGTGGGTCATACAGGCAAAAACCAAATTCCAACGTTTGTTTATGAATGCTCCACCAATCCTCTGTAGTTAGCACATCCATACTCATTGGGAAAAGAATTTCTTCTTCTTTCTGTACCATATCAATTACGGCTTGCAGAGTCGGGAAAAATAACAAATCAAGAGAATCAACTAAATCGGTCTTGGTAATATCTTTAGTGTTTAAAACCTCGATACAACCTTTCAACTGTTCCCTTATTTCATCATGTTTGCCCCACATAACTTTGGGTGGGCCAGTAATTTCATTTTTCTCTAAATGCGGAAAAACAAGGTACTCTTTACGAAGGTAGTGCTTGTCAACATCCATCAATTGATTAAACACACCTTGTAATCCGAATATAAATTGCTGAAACTCCGAATCATCAACTGCACTTAATGCCTTTAAAAGGGTTTTCGCTTTTTCGGCTACTTTCTTCAGCTCAATATTCTCATTCTTGAAAACATCAACCGGATGACCGTCTGGAATATCTTTTACTCCGCTCAAATCTACATTTCCTTCGAGAACCGAACCATGAACATCACAAAGTTTTAACACTTCTTCTTCGGGTAAGCCTTCCTGCATCAGTTCCTGTTCTACTTCAACTACTTCACCGTAAGGAATATTTTTTAGCGTTTCAACCAGTTCTTTTTTTACAGCTTCGGCCGATTCACCTTCGTGTAGTTTTAGAATAAGTTCTTTTAATCGCTCTTTACGATACTTTGAGTTATTGATTAATTCGCTCATGACAAAATGAATTTAAAGCCTACCCTTGGGTAGACAGGTTTATAAAAGTTTGGTTTGTGTTGTTGGCCTTGGTGCTTTTGTAACTAATATCCGAGCCTGACTATCGCCTTCATTACTTAAATAATGAACAATGTCAGCCGGACTTTCTATAAGCGTATCTTTTTCAAATACAACCGATTCATCACCCACATGCACGGTTGGAGTTCCCTCCAATACATAAAAAGTTACATCAACAGGTGTTTTGTGCGGTTTTAATGTTTCACCGGGTTGTAATGTAATGTGCATTACTTGTGTCGATACGTGATTATACAACTGTTTTACATCAACCTTATGCGGGTTTTCTTTTGGTTCTTCTGTTTTATAGCTTCTTGAAATCATTTTCATATGTTTTTATTGTTTATAAAAGTTACAACAATTTAACGAGTTTTAGGTTTCCTAAATTTCTTTCTCCAAAGTAGATAACCACTCAAAACAACTATTACACCCACCAACCCAGACAAGGGAACCATAAGAATGTAAAAGTTACCAAGAAGAAATCGAAAGAAACGTCCTGTGTGTATTTCGAGTGATAAGTTCCACAGTGACATTTTCGATTCATTAACAACATTCTCAGGCATTTCCGGAAATAACTTGTCGTGATACAAAGGAATGGCTCCTTTGTCATAGTCAATCATATATTGTTTTCTGTCCAAATCAGTTATCAATCCTGTAACTTTAAAATCGCCAACAGGTCTGCCAGTTGTATTTCCTTCATACAAATTACCTTTTGCATAGTTGTAAATCTCAGGATGAGCAGGATGCCATAAAAACAAACCGCTGAACGAACCTATAATGTAAGCTCCGTCACTGAATGGTACCAGTACATTAATTCCCATAACACTTACCGGAGGTTGAACCTTAAAAGCTATTGGAGCCAAATTATCTTTGTCCATATAATAGATTCCTTCCGATGTTGCCAAAAGAAATTCATTTCGTTGTTCATCAAATTTTAAGCCCCTCAATTTATCATACCAGGGATTAGGTTGGTCGAGATGAGAATATTTTACAGGGCTTACTTTTGAATAGGCAATGGCAATAAGCAAAGGAGGGCGTAAGAACATTCCTGTAAAAAACAAAACTATCAGGCAAACAAATAACCATGCTCCGGTTTTATTGTGCAATTTTAACGACCATCGGTTAGTCTTTACTATTGATGTAACAGTTTTCGACTTTTTCTTTCTACGTTTTATCCAGCCAGGAAAAAAGAAGTAAAAAATTCCAGTAATCGATAAAAAAATAGTTACTAATCCTAACACATCAACAAACAGCTTTCCGGGAATTCCGAAAATCTCACCTGAATGAATCTGCCACATGGTTTCAAAAAGTGAGACTTCATTTTTGTAATCTCGTGGTTGTTTAAGTTCAATTTTCTCAAATTGGGTATTTATTCCTTCTGACTTACCTTTAAATAAATAGGAACGATTTAATACGTAGAGCGTATCGTTAACACATTCAATAGCCACAAAGCGTTTAATGTTAACATCCAATTCAAACTTTATCCATTGCTTTTTTTCCTTACTAAAAGCAAACAATCCGAATTGTGTTGCAGCGTATAAATTTTCATCGATTGACAGATGTAGGTCAATAATCTTACGGTTATCGCTTCCGTTTGGGAAACCATTATTGAATGATTGATAATTCGTAAAAGTAGAATCTGTAAGCCATACACCAATATTACCAAAGACCAGAATACTATCTGAATTTAAAATAAGATTGCCCTTAATAGCACTATTGTTCCAATTCTTATAATGGAAATCATTTGGGAGGCTACTTCGTGAAACATCAATGCCTGAGAAAAACTCACGGTGATTCATAATTATCCCTGTAATCGCAAAATATAAAAGCAAAAATGCAATGATTAGTCCTGGCCACTTATGAAGTTTTTTATAAAATTTTTCCATTTATCAATCAGTCTAAACGTTCGTTATTATCTAAAATACACCATCTTAAAAATCGTCAATACTGAATATTTTTTTTATAATCTCTTTAAAAAGTCTTAAATTTATTAGATGCAATTTTATGAAATAGAAAAATCACAAGCTGTAACAAATGGTACAGATTCTTTATTTGCGACAACCAATATTTGTATTGCAAGATTGAATTTTCATTAATTTATTTTAATGAAAATGAGGGGAGGATAGTTTTAATATATAATGAAATTAAAGACTATGATTCTATTGAAAAAGATTTTACCTCCGGATAAATGGCGAATTCCAGTCATTATTGTTTCCGCTATCTTAGTTGGTCTTTTTTTCTTCCTATTTTACATTTCCAACGCATCATCTTATTTATCTGACAACCCTAAAACCTGTGTTAACTGCCATATTATGGCTCCTCAATATGCTACATGGATGCATAGCTCCCATAGAGAATGGGCTAATTGTAACGACTGTCACGTACCCCACAATAATGTACTCAATAAATATTATTTTAAAGGGAAGGATGGTATGCGACATGCAACCATTTTTACTATGCAAGCAGAACCTCAGGTCATCCAAATTAAGGAAGCCGGACATCAGGTTGTTCAGCAAAATTGTATTCGATGCCACAGCGACCTTATTACAGATTCAAAAATGAATACCATTCATATTGACTTTCAGTCAAACAGGACGGACAGAACATGTTGGGAATGCCATCGTGAAGTTCCCCATGGTAGGGTAAACAGTATTTCAAGTACACCTAATGCTAAAGTACCATTACCTGAAAGTCCGGTACCCGATTGGTTAAAAGAAGCATTAAAAGAAACAGAATAAAATCTAAACTCTATGAAATCATTCAGCGAACAAATTAAAGAGAAACCATGGAAAGGTTGGATTCTTTTCCTTGGAACAATAATAGTTGTATTCCTTTTAGGATTGTTAGCATCAAGTGTTGTAGAAAGAAGAAGTGAAGCGGTGTTTGCCTATGTACCCAAAAACGATTTTTCTCAGTTTGAACCCCGTAATGAAAAGTGGGGAGCTAATTTTCCTCGTGAATTCGAATCATATTATAACACTTCTGATACAACATTTAGAAGTAAATACAATGGTTCTGCAACTATAGATGAATTGGAGGAAGACCCAAGGATGGTTGTGCTTTGGGCTGGATATGGTTTTTCTAAAGAATATAACCAGGGACGAGGCCACTATTATGCAGTAAATGATGTCCGTAATATTTTAAGAACTGGCGCACCAAATGATAGCGTAAAGAGTCCAATGCCAAATACCTGCTGGACTTGTAAAAGCCCTGATGTTCCAAGAATGATGAATGAAGTGGGAATTGCAGAGTTTTATAAAGGTTCATGGGAAAAATGGGGAGCTGAGATTGTTAATCCGATTGGTTGTGCCGATTGTCACGACGTAAATACTATGCAATTGCGCATTTCTCGTCCGGCATTGATTGAAGCATTTGAAAGACAAGGAAAAGACATAAGTAAAGCCACGCATCAGGAAATGCGAACTTTAGTTTGTGCCCAATGTCATGTCGAATATTACTTCAACAAGGATAAAATTGAAGGTGTTCCTTACCTGACTTTCCCTTGGGATAATGGTATGACCGTAGAAGCCGCAGAAGAATACTATGACAATATGAACTTTAGTGACTGGACGCATCAATTAAGTAAGGCTCCGATGCTAAAAGCACAACATCCGGGTTATGAAACTTACTTAACAGGTGTTCATGCACAACGAGGGGTTTCATGCGCCGATTGTCATATGCCTTATAAGAGCGAAGGGGGAGTAAAATTTACCGACCATCATATTCAAAGTCCACTTAACAATATGGCTAATTCATGTCAGGTTTGCCATCGAGAAGAAGCTCACAAACTCATTGTTGATGTATATTCTCGTCAGGATAAAATAAAAGAAAACGTAAACATACTTGAAGATATATTGGTGAAAGCACATGTAGAAGCTAAAGCAGCATGGGACAAAGGTGCAAACGAAAAACAAATGCAACCCATACTTATGGATATACGACACGCTCAATGGCGTTGGGATTATTCTGTAGCTGCACATGGCGCATCATTCCATTCACCAGTTGAAACTGGTAGAATTGTATCATCAGGAATTAATATTGCACAAGAGGCAAGAATCAAGCTTACTCGCTTATTAGCCGACCTTGGTTATAATAAAGAGGTTGATATACCTGATATATCTACTAAAGCGAAAGCACAACAGTACATAGGCTTGGATATGGCTAAATTAAATGCTGATAAAGCAGAATTTCTTGAAACAGTAGTTCCTAAATGGCTTGAAGAAGCCAGTCAAAGAGAATCAAAATATTAGAATAAATTAACTTGCAAAATACTAAAGAAAAGAAAAGAAAAGCTTGTGGGTACTTCCCTGGAGGTACTCAGAAAGCTTCCTGATAGCTTTTGCCCTGCTTTTGGCATCATTGGGGCTTGAATTTATAACCGGAACAAAAGCTCCCAAAATTTCATGGCCAGCCAATGTTATTTCAGTTGCATTCTTAGCAAACATCTCGTTATTGCTATACCTGTTATCAAAAAAAAGAACGTTTTTCAAATGGTTTTATAGCGTTCCTGCATCTATTGCAGGGATAATATTGTTCGTTGTACCATCTCTTTCAATGGCTTTAGTTCCGCAAAGACAAACAGATTCGTTGTTTTTTCTGTTTGATGTAACATCAAGCTGGACTTACACAATTGGAGTAGTTTTCTTTTTAATCATACTTGGTACAGTAACCATAAAAAGGATTACAAAATTATCAAAAAGGAATATTGGATTCTTTCTAAACCATTTTGGTTTGTGGCTTTGTATCGCATCGGCTCATTTAGGTGCAGGAGACATACAAAAACTGAATATGTTTCTTGAAGAAGGTAAAACTACCTGGTATGGAGTTGAGAACGATAACAGTACTGTAGAATTGAATTTTGCCATTAAGCTACGAGATTTCTCCATTGAAGAATATCCTGCGAAAATTGCATTCGTTGATAACAAAACCGGAGAGATAATCAACCAAAATAACAAACCCTTAATGATAGACCCACACGAGGGCTTACAATTCAACTATAAGAATTTTGATTTAAAGATTGAAAAGCTTTTAATGAGTTCTGCTCCTGTTTTGAATAGGTTTGAACCTGTGTTGGGGATGGGGGCAACACAATCAACGATGATAACAAAGTCATACAATGGAATGGTTGATACATTCTGGATTTCCAGTCCGAGTGCTTTATACCGTCAGGAAATGTACTCGATAGATTCAAGCACTATTATGCTACTGACCGAACCTGAAGCAAAACGATTCTTGTCAGAAATATCTGTCTTCGAAAAAGAAGGAGCTTTTTACGATACTATCATTGAGGTAAATAAACCGATTGAAGTCGCTGGATGGAAGGTATATCAAACTAGCTATGATGCATCGATGGGGCGGTGGTCAACTCAAAGCACATTAGAACTGGTTAAAGACCCCTGGTTGCCTTTGGTATATTTGGGATTCTTTTTAATAATTGCCGGAACATGCTATCTGATATGGACTGGAAATAGAAAGGAGGATGTGTAATGTGGCATAATTTTGAAGTATTTGCAATTATTTCGTTGGTAGCATGGTTCATTGCAATAGTATCATCCTTATCTAACAAAGCAGGTAAAATAGCATATGTCGGGGCTATCCTTGGAACTTTAAGTCTTGCAGTATTTATTGTTTTACTTTGGATGAATTTGCAACGTCCTCCTTTAAGAACTCTTGGAGAGACAAGACTTTGGTATTCATTCTTCCTGGCAATTTCAGGCTATGTAATATTGAAGCGATGGAAAATCAAGTTAATGCTTTTGTATTCACTTGGTATGGCTATTCTATTTTTATTATTGAACTACCTAAATCCTGATATTCACAGTAAAACACTAATGCCAGCATTACAAAGCATTTGGTTTGTACCTCATGTAATTGTGTATATGATTGCTTACGCCTTATTGGGCTTATCTGCACTTTTCGGATTGCTTGGATTATATGCTATTAGAAAAGATAATCTGAAAGAGGATTTTGTACTAAAAACAAATAACATAGTCTATGTTGGCTTTGGCTTCCTCACGTTAGGGCTTATTTTTGGGGCTTTATGGGCAAAAGAAGCATGGGGGCATTATTGGACTTGGGATCCCAAAGAGACATG
>NZ_JAPDPJ010000096.1 GCF_026013605.1 Plebeiibacterium sediminum | reverse complement strand
CATCTTAGAATAGATGAGAAACGAGCTAAAGAATGACTTTTAGTCATTCAGGTCGCTCAAAACTATGGACTTTCAGTCCATAGTGGTTTATTTGTGAGTTCCATATGGCAATTAAAAACAAATTTAGACATATGAAACGAGCCATGAGAAAGTTTTTCTCACACAGGAGAATGATTGTTTTTTCGCGAGTTCCATGTGGCAATTAAAAGAAAAAATAAACATATGAAAAATAAGATTTTTTTAATGTGTGCCTTTGTATTCTTTATGGCTTGTGGAGCATGTTCTGGAGAGAATGAAAATGATGAAAATTTAGATAATGAAACAGATACCGCTATTACAAATGAAGATAATACCGGTGATAGTAACGATACATCAGATCATATGATAACAACAGACAAAATAAATATTACTATAGGAGATATAGTTTTAACCGCTACACTAGTAGATAATTCATCAACAGAGGCTTTGAAGGAAGCACTGGCTGAAGCTCCAATTACTATTGATATGCGTGATTATGGTAACATGGAGAAGGTAGGTTCTTTCGGAAGAGATTTTCCGCGAAATGATGAATCTATTACTACAGAGGCCGGAGACTTAATTTTATACCAGGGAAGTGCATTTGTTATTTATTATGCCCCTAACACATGGAGTTTTACAAGACTCGGAAAAATAGATAATATTACTGCTTCGGAATTAAAAGAAGCTTTAGGGAAAGGTGATGTCACAGTTACATTATCACTAGCTGAATAAAACCGGAATAATTTATAGATAAGATACAGGTCAAACATCTGTATCTTATTTTTTTATTTAAAGTCTAATATTTTATAATCTATTAAATATGCCACATTTTCAAATAAAGTTATTAGAGGGTAAAACCGAAGAGCAAAAACAGGAATTAGCCAAAGAATTGGTTAAAACAGCTCAGAGAGTAATAGGATATGGAGCAGAATCTTTTTCTGTTTCAATAGAAGATTTTACGCTTGAAGAATGGAAAAATAAAGTTTACCCGAATGATATAATGGGTAATAAAGATATTCTTTATAAAGAGCCTGGTTACGAAATGTAATTTGTAAGTATTATCTGGTTTTTAGATAAGCTAATATGGCTATTGTATAACTTTGCATTGCATTTTCTGGATAAAACTTTTATATTCCCTTTTAGGTAATATTTTCATTTTTTGATTAAATGAACATAATAATAGAAATAATTTCTATATTCTGATTTTCTATTATTATAACTATATTTATCTCTAGTGTAGTAGAATGAGGGGCGTTAGCCCTAATTTCTTAGAAGAAAAAGATTTAATAAATATACATAGGGGCATTAGCCCTGTTATCTTAAGTTTTTATTATGGCCAATACCTATACCCAACTTTTCATTCAATATGTTTTTGCCGTTCAAGGTAGAGAAAACTTAATATGTGGACTTGTAACCAAGCATAAATCAAAACCTCTTGCTGTTTTCTGTAATCCGGATCATACACATATTTTTGTAGGGATTCATCCAACTATATCGATCTCAAAGCTTATTGAACAAATAAAAGCTGGTTTGTCAAAATGGATTAACGATAAATGTTTTTTACATGGCCATTTCTCATGGCAGGATGGATATGGTGCGTTTACATATTCGAAATCACAAACTGACAGAGTTGTAAAATATATATTAAATCAACCAGAACATCATAAAAAAAGATGTTTTTAAAGATGAGTATCTATCGTTCCTTAAAAAGTTTGATATTAACTTTGATCACAAATATCTTTTTGAATGGTATGACCCAGTTTAAGACAACAGAGCTACGCCCCTTGATTACATTACTTTAACAATCTTCTACTAAGAAATCAGGCCTAACGGCCCTTCAGATGGTATACTAATATAATTTACCCAGCTTAAAATGCTAAATACATTCCTTTCTGTAACGCAAGCTAGACCATATCCATTAATTTATTTACATGTTTGAAAAATATTGTTTAAGCTTGTTTTGATACAGATGAACTAAACTTGTATTATGGCATCTTAGAAAGCTTGTTTCATTCTATTTCTTCAGTTTTAAGTATTCTATTACTAAAAAAAATAACTTTCCGTAATTAGGGTAACTCTATCCGTTATTTTGGTAAATTTATATGTAAGAATCTCCTCATATTTGTATTATAGAAATCTGATAAAGATTCTGGACATAAAATATAAAACAACATATAATATGAACCGAATAGAATTAAGCAAAAAAAAATTTGAAGAATTATTTGGTAATCATGTTGGTCCTCTGGCAGAAACGGATCCTGATTTACAAGAAATGTTAAATCATTTTATTTTTGGAGAAGTATTTTACCACGGAGAGCTATCTGATAAGTTAAGAGAGTTAATTACATTAGTTGTATTAACTACCAATCAAACACTTGATCAACTTCAGGCACATGTATTTGCAGCCTTAAATATAGGAGTATCACCTGTTGCCATTAAAGAAGCCATTTATCAATGTGTACCATATTTAGGTTTTCCTAAAACATTAAATGCCATACAAAAGGTTAACGAGGTGTTTAAAGCACAAAATATTACACTTCCGGTAGAGAGTCAAAAAACAGTTTTGGAAGAAACAAGATATGAGGATGGGCTTAAAGTTCAGAAGGATATTTTTGGAGATGTTATAGATCAGATGCATCAAAATGCTCCTGAAAATCAAAAGCACATTCAAAATTATTTATCAGCTTTTTGTTTTGGAGATATTTACACCAGAAAATGTCTTGATTTAAAAACAAGAGAGTTATTGACCTTATGTATTTTGAGTGCCTTAGGAGGATGTGAAAACCAGGTAAAATCACATGTATTTGGTAATTTAAAAGTGGGTAATGATAAAACAACTTTACTTGTTGCCATAACACAGTGTTTGCCTTATATGGGATTCCCAAGAACTTTAAATGCTATTAGCTGTATCAATGAGGTAATCCCAGAAAATAAATAAGAATATTAATCGAATGTTCGTTGGAGAATATTAATTATAAGATGATTAGATGTAATTAATAAAAATCTAATGTCTATAATCTATAATCTAACGATCTAAATAAAAATATAGGAGAAAATAAAAATGAGTGAATTTAAACAAATATTTCCATTAGGACAGAAAAATGATGCATATGCAGAGTACTTTACAGGACAAAGTTACCTTGCTTTATTAACCTTAGAAGGTGTACCAACTTTTAACGTGACTTTTGAACCAGGATGTCGTAATAACTGGCATATTCACGAAGGGGGTGGCCAAATTTTACTATGTACTGCAGGAACTGGTTGGTATCAGGAAGAAGGAAAACCTGCTCAATTATTGAACCCAGGAGATGTTGTAAATATTCCTGCAGGAGTAAATCACTGGCACGGAGCAACAAAAGACAGTTGGTTTGCACACGTTGCAATGTCTGTTCCAGTTGAAGGTTCTACAACAGTTTGGCACGGACCGGTAACTGACGAAGAATACAATAAATTATAATATTTTAGTAGCTTAATATAATGCATTAACCTACTTGTAATTACATTGCGTTATAAGCAAAATTGAATTAAGGAAGTCAGAAGTAAAATAACTATTATTTCTTCTGTCTTCCAACTTCCATCAATTTGCACTGTGCACGCAATCGCATCTCTTGCATCATATTAAGCACAGCACACCTATCTTAAAAACAATTAATATAAACATAACACAATTACACATGAACAGACTGAAAACAGCAACTATTATGCTGGCAGGGTTATTTATGTTAGTAACTCAGGCTTGCACAAACACGAACACAACAAAAGAGAAAGAGAATATGAAAAATACAGAAACAGAAGAACATTATACCTTTGAATTGAGTGATAAAGTAACACGAGAAAAAGTATCTTTTAAAAACCGTTATGGTATAACGTTAGTTGGTGATTTATATTTACCAAAAGACAGAGGTACAGAACCACTTCCTGCACTTGCAATTAGTGGACCTTACGGAGCTGTAAAAGAACAATCTTCAGGTTTATATGCCAATGAATTTGCTCAAAGAGGATTTGCTGTTGTAGCATTCGACCCTTCATATACAGGCGAAAGTGGTGGTGAACCACGTAATGTAGCATCTCCTGATATCAATACAGAAGATTTTAGTGCTGCAATTGATTTTCTTGGTGTACAACCATTTGTAAACAGAGAAAGAGTTGGTATCATGGGTATCTGTGGATTCGGAGGTATGGGATTAAATGCAACTGCTGCAGATAAACGTGTTAAAGCTATTGCTGTAGCAAGTATGTACGATATGTCTCGTGTTACTGCAAGAGGTTATTTCGATAGCATGACTCCTGAACAACGTTCACAAATGTTAGAGCAATTAGGTCAACAACGTTGGAAAGATGCAGAAGCTGGAAGCCCTGCTTATGGAACCCAAGGATTACCTGAGCCAGAACAATTAACTGGTGACGAACCTGAATTTGTAAAAGGATATGTAAACTATTACAAAACAGAACGAGGTTTTCATGAGCGTTCAATCAACTCAAATGGCTCTTGGACTGCAACTAATGCATTATCTTTCATGAATATGCCATTGCTGACTTACATCAATGAAATTACTCCTCGTCCTATTTTAATTATTGCTGGAGAAAATGCACACTCACGTTACTTTAGTGAAGATGCTTACAAAGCAGCAAATGAGCCTAAGGAATTAATGATTATCCCAGGTGCAGTTCATACAGATCTTTACGATAAAAAAGATGTTATTCCATTTGATAAATTAGAGTCTTTCTTTAAAGAAAACCTAAAATAATATTTTTTCTAATGACCTGTTTTTAGGTTAACATTTGAGTTTCTGCAAAGCCTTACATTTAGTAAGGCTTTGTTATGTAATAAAATAGCTTTAAGCGTAGAATTTTATTATCAGAAACAAATTATTAAATTTAATAATCCCGATCTATACTTTTAAATTTAATAAGATTTCAAAGTATAACATTCAGAAAAATTAAAATATGAAACGAGCCATAGGAACGAGTTCTCACACACGAGAATGACTAAATTGGCGAGTTCCATGTCGTAAACGAGAACAAATTTTAGACACATGAAACGAGCCATGAGAAAGTTTTTCTCACACAGGAGAATGATTGTTTTTTCGGCGAGTTCCATGTGGCAATTAGAAGAAAAAATAAACATATGAAACAAATATTAAAATCGGTAGCACTGATGTGTATCATCTCTCTATCTGTAGCTTGTAACAATGCCAACAAGCAACAAACTGAAAATACAACCGCAAAAGCAGCTTCATCTCAAAACTTAGAATTAGATGGTGCCGTAGGTAAGTTAAAAGCTGTATTACAAGTTCCGGAATTAAAAGATGGCGAAACTTGTCCCTTAGTCATTTTAATGCATGGCGTATTTTCAAATAAAGACTTTCCAATTATCAGTAAGTTAGCCAACGAATTACAGCAAAAAGGAATTGCATCTATTCGTTTTGATTTTAACGGTCATGGCGAGAGTGATGGGGCTTTTAAAGATATGACAGTTCCTTTAGAAGTAAAAGATGCATTGGCTGTATATCAGTATTGCAAAACATTGGATTTTGTATCTAATATCAGTTTATTAGGTCACTCACAAGGTGGAGTAGTAACTTCATTGGTAGGTGGCGAATTAAAAGATGCTATTAAAAGTGTAGTTCTTTTAGCTCCAGCAGCAGTAATGGAAGATCAAACAAATGCGGGAATGATGATGGGTGTAAAGTTTGATCCAAACAATATTCCAGAGAGTATTTCTGTATTTAATCATACTGTAGGACGCGAATACCTTTCAACTTGTCAAACATTAAATATTTACGAAAATGCGGCAAACTATGAAGGTCCTGTTTGTTTGATTCATGGTAGAGCAGATCAGGTTGTTCCTTATTCTTACAGTGAAAAATACGATCAGATTTATAAAAACAGCACACTGCATATTATGGAAGGTGAAACGCACCTTTTTGACCAGGATATGCTAACTGCTGCTCATACAGCTGTTGACTTTATTGTAAAACAGACTGCTAATTAGTATATAGGATTTATAAAGAAAGTCCGACCATATAGAAATACATACTTGTTATATTTAAGGGAATCATAATTGATTCCCTTTTTTGTTATATTGAGCTCATATGAGCTCTTAATACTGGTGCAAGATTAAATCCTGTACCTTTACATCTTCAATAAAGATATGTCCAATAGGTTCGGTATAGCATCCTATTATGTCATTATATCCAGACCCTTATTTTAGTAATTTCATATTGATATTCAACCATTAATACTGACCTACTCATTTATACCCTAGCTATAAACCACTTACTATTCAAACATCCTGTTTTCTTCACGCTTATCATCATTTTATCGTGCAACGTTCGCAAATCTATGGTGTAGCGGTTGTGTACAGGTTGCGTCGCGGTTGCGACCATTTGCGAAGCCGTTGCGTAGCTGTCTAGTCCCCTTTGCGATGCAGTTGCGATAAATTTGCGATAAAATGGGCTAGATTTGCGTACACTTTGCGATAAACATGCGATGAGTTGCTCATAAAGTTTTATGTAAAAAAACTAACCTCTATGTATTTAAAGTCCATAGACAACGCTGTTTATACAAAAAAAACTAAGAATCCATAATTATAAAACCGAATACCCGTTATATGCTAAGCTTTACAAAATAATAACTACATTAGTAGTTTAGTAAACCGAGATATTAAAACGAATAAAATCCAAGTAAATCAGGGATAATGGATTAATTAAACTTTTAAGGATATAATACACCACTAAGTTTGACGTACTTGACACCTTAATTCCAAAAATTATATGACAAAAAAGAATACAAAACTGATCATCAGAATTACATTGTTAATAGGAACAATTGTATCGATGTTTTTTGTACCATGGATTTTGGTAAAGGCATGGATACTACCACTGCCAGATACAGTTCAGGAACAGTTAGATGAAGCAATAAATCAGGGATTTGACGGGATAATTGTTTATATAGACCAGGCTGGTCAACAACCTCGGTATTACGCAGCTGGCTGGCATAATAGAGAATCGAAAATACCAGCCAAACCACAGGCACTTTTTAAAATTGCCAGCATCAGTAAGCTATACGATGCTGTAGCTGTCACCAAATTGGTAAGTCAGGGACGACTTTCACTAGATAAAACCATTGCCGATTATTTACCCAATCTTGTAGGAAGAATTGAAAATGCTGATAAAATCACCTTAAGATTGATGATTCAGCATAGAAGTGGAATTCCAAATTTTACAGATACACCTAATTTTTGGTCTTCTCCAACAAAATCTTATGAAGAAAGTCTGGCCTTGATATTAGACAAACCTGCAAACTTTAAAGCAGGCGAAGATTATGAATATTGCAATACAAACTATCTATTAATCAATAAAATAATGGATGATGTATTAGGTTATGATAACTTTCAATTTATTCAGGATGAGATTTTAACTCCTTTACATCTAAAAAACACCTATAGTTCATTAAGTCAGGTAAATATGGACTACGTAATGAGTGGTTATCATGTGGGGCATCCCTATGATTTAAAGGAAGATGAACATGGTATGCTAGCCACAGCTGAAGATGTAGGTATATTCTTAAGAGCTTTGAATGATGGATCTATATTTAAACCTGGAGAAAAAGAAATATATTCTTCCGTTTATGAATATAAACATGGCGGTTGGGTTCCTGGATACCAGAGTTTTGCAGAGTATCATAAAGATATTGATGCTGTTATTGTTGAGTTTTACAGCACAACTGATTCTAAACTATACAATTGGAACTTATCTGAAATCATTAATAATAGAATTGTCAAAATACTGAAAAGGCAAAAAAGCACTAAATAAATTATACATATCATCAAAAATCAAATTTTAATATACAATAACCATAACACATAACATCCTATCTATGAGAATTAAATTACAACTTCTTACAATCCTATCACTTTTTTCGATTTTTGCCTATGGTAGTGCTGCTCCCGAGGTTTCTCATTACTTCGGCCAGATACAACTTATTACAGACTTAAAAAGCACATTATCGTACACTGAGTTTTTATCTTATCTTGGATGTATATTAGTTGTTGTTCCGTTTATTTATCTGGCCTATCTGGTAAATATTAACACACCAGATCATTTTAAACTGTATTACTATAATGATAATTACAATGCTAAAAGTATTATTAACTACATTGAAAAACTTGAGGCTATTTTTAATAAAAGCTTTCCCATATTTAAACAGTCAATAGAAGAGTGTAATCAAGTTTCTAAAGGCCATCTAAGATTGTATTCAGAAGCCATTAATAGTAATATTTTCTGTATTAAAATGAACGGCAGAAAACGATTTAACGTATTTTGGGAATTTGCAGATCCTTTTCTTAAGAGTATGATTCTATTATTACCAATAATTAGTTTGTGTATTGTTGTTATTACTTATATCTATTGGGGCATAGGAGTACTTGTTATTAGTTTGATATTTCAAATTTTTCTTATTCCACTTGTGCTTGTATTCTTTTACTATTTGTTGCAAATTTTTCAGTTTGTAATTAATAAAACCGGAAAAGAATTACCTGCGTTAAAAATTTCTTTATTCGCTTTAGAAGCTTAATAAATAGATACATTAAAAGAGCTTTTGATAAAAAATCAGGAGAATATTTTTACTATTCTATTGTAACAAAATATATTAATGAAGTTAACGCTAGGAGTGATATTACTGGTGTATATCATAATCCCAATAAGGATATAAAAGGTATCTTGGAAGATTATGGTATTGAGTTAAAGTAAAAACTCTATAACGATTTAAAGTCTTTCTAAAGTTTCAATTATTCGATTGCTAAGTAGCCATCATTTAATTGTAGTTTGTTGTAAATACACAAATAGTGATTGTTAATAAATAATGCATAACTATTTATGTATTTGAATAAAATATTACTATTTATGCACAATTAATATTTGCATAACTTGATAAGGTATTAAATATATATCTACATAAATAGTAATATAACAATAGATTATGGAAATTAAAAAAGTAATGATTGCTGGTGGTGGTGTACTGGGATCACAAGTTGCATGGCAAACTGCATTTCACGGATTTATGGTTACGGTTTATGATGCCTTTGAAAAAGGTATTGAAACAAGTAAATCGTATCATCAGGAATTTGCTCAATTATTTTTAACACAAAGAGGAGCCAGTCAACAACAAGTTAATGATACTTTAAGCAGAATAAGTTATACAACTAACTTGCAAGAGGCTGTTGATGGGGTAGATATGGTTAGTGAATCAGTTCCTGAAGATATGGAATTAAAAGTAAAGTTCTGGACTGAATTGGGTAAAGTAGCTCCTGCAGATACAATCTTTACAACCAATACATCTTCAACATTACCAAGTTTTTATGCTGAAGCTTCGGGCAGACCGGAGAAATTCCTGGCATTACACTTTGCAACAGGAGGTATATGGGATGCAAATATTGCAGAAGTAATGGGGCAAGCTCAAACCAAAGATGATATTTATGAGCAAGTAGTTGATTTTGCAAAAGCTATAGGTATGGTTGCAATACCTGTTAAAAAGGAAAATCCTGGCTATGTGATGAATGCGGTATTTATTCCGTTTTTATTATCAGGGTTAGATCTTGTAATAAACGAAATTTCAACACCTGAATATGTTGATAAAACCTGGGTTATTTCTACCAAATCTACATATGGCCCTTGTGCTTTTATGGATATTGTTGGAATGGGAACTGTATATCATACATTGGAGTCATTGGCAGTTGCTCATAATGATGAATCATTCAACAAGCGTGCCCAGTGGGTTAAAGAAAATTTCATAGACAAGGGAAAAATGGGTATGGCTACAGGTGAAGGTTTTTACAAGTATCCTAATCCTGCCTATGCGTCTCCGGAATTCTTAAAAAACTAGAGTTAAGGTATCCTGAGTAAATCTTTAACATGCATACGATATGTTTTAGATGGCTCTTTTATCTATAAAAATTTATTTATACAGCTTTAAAAAAAGGTCTGGCTTACGTAGCCGGGCCTTTTTTTATTTACCTAGAATTCCCATCATTCCTAATAATTAAATTCTCAGTTTCTCCATTCCTCTTGACTTCGTAGCCGTTTTTTATCATATTAGGTATAAAGTCTTTTATTAATAAAGGTTTTAAAATGTGATTAATTATAAAAATTAGGATTATACTTTTATTTTTGACATCCAATAATGAGATTTTATCAGACTGTAAATAGAAAATAATTACACAATAAAACGAGCTTGAATAATCTATATCTTTTATTAATATGTAGGAGATAGGCGAGTTACATTTAATACCATTGAAATATAAACTATAGTGAAATAAAAATTACCAACTTATGAAGTTTAGCAATTTATTTTTATTACTATTTCTGAGCATTGTTTGTAATATAACAGTGGCCCAGAAAACAGAAAAACAAATGCTTTCCGGCAATTACACCGACGATGGAGTTACGTGGGATTTCTTTTGTACATCAGGCCGAAACAGTGGAACCTGGACTACTATTAGAGTTCCCTCTTGTTGGGAATTAGAAGGTTTTGGCGAGTATAACTATGGATACGAAAGAGAAAAATCATCAGAAAAGGGACTTTATAAAACCATATTTTCTATTCCTGAAGATTGGAAAAACAAACGTGTCTTTATTGTTTTTGAAGGTTCAATGACTGACACCAAGGTTAAAGTAAATGGAAAACAAGCCGGAGCTGTACATCAGGGTTCATTTTACAGATTTAAAAGAGAAATCACTGATTTTGTATCGTATAAATCAGATAATAAGCTTGAAGTAGAAGTAAGCAAGATGTCATCTAATGCCAGTGTAAATAGCGCGGAGCGTAGTGCCGATTTTTGGGTATTTGGAGGTATTTACAGACCAGTTTACCTGGAAGCGGTACCTAAAGATTTTATCGAATACACCGGTATTGATGCAAAGCATGATGGTACCATAAATATGGAAGTAGTTTTGGACAAACCTGTTTCAAAACCAACCGTAAATGTTGAGTTGTTTGAAGTTGCCTCAGGTAAAAAAGTAGGTTCATTTGAATCCTCTTCAGCCGAAAAAACGAAGACAATACTTGCTTCAGCTAAAATAGATGATATTAAACCGTGGACGTCAGAAACGCCAGCTTTATATAATGCGGTTATTACGGTAAGCCAAAAAGGAAAAGAGTTTCATAAAGTAACAGAGCGTTTTGGTTTCAGAACAATTGATCTTAGAAAAAGTGATGGTGTTTATGTAAACAACAAAAAGATCATGTTTAAAGGTGTAAACCGCCATTGTTTTTGGCCAAGTACAGGTCGTACAGTTAGTAAAGCGCAAAGTTTAGACGATATTAAGCTAATTAAAGAGATGAATATGAATGCCGTTCGTATGTCGCATTATCCACCGGATAAGCACTTTTTAGAGCTTTGCGATTCATTGGGCTTATATATTATTGATGAACTTTGTGCATGGCAAAAACCTCCGTATGATACACCTATTGGCGAAATTTTAGTTCGCGAAATGGTTACCAGGGATGTAAATCATCCTTCCATCATTTTTTGGGCCAATGGAAATGAGGGTGGTTTTAACAGAGATTTCGATCCTATGTTTCCAGAGCTAGACATTCAAAAACGTCCTGTTATTCATCCTTTTGGATTATATGGAGGTATTAATACTACGCATTATATCTCGTACAATTCCGGTATTAAAAACATGTTTAACGGACGTGATATCTTTATGCCAACGGAGTCGCTTCATGGTTTATATGATGGAGGCCACGGCGCAGGTTTGGATGATTACTGGAATTTAATGCGTTCTAATCCGCTATCGGCAGGTATGTTTTTATGGGATTTTTCAGATGAAGGTGTGGTACGTACCGATAAAGACGGAATTCTTGATACAGATAAGGCTTCAGGCGCTGATGGAATCTTAGGACCTTACCGTGAAAAAGAAGGAAGCTTTTATACCATAAAAGAAATCTGGTCGCCTGTGTATGTACAGAAAAAATACATCACTCCGGCATGGAATGGTAAACTAACCATTGAAAACCGATTTGATTTTACAAATACCAGCCAATGTAGCTTCTTTTATTCGTTATCAAAATTCAGTTCATTAGATGGAGAAGCAGAGAAGGTTAATGGTAAAATTAATGCACCAGATATTACTCCGGGTAATAAAGGAGAACTTGAATTAGATTTACCTAAAAACTGGAAAGATTACGATGTTTTATATGTAACAGCAAAAGATCATAATGGCGATGAACTATACACATGGAGTTTTGAGTTAAACTCACCTGCATTTTTTGCTCACAGAGTTTTAAATAACAGTTCTGCTAATAGTTCAGCTGTTGTAAAAACTGAAGATGCTACAGATTATATTTTATCGGCAGCTGGAGTTACTGTAAAGATTAATAAAGAAACCGGAATGCTGACTGAGGTTAAAACTGCAGATGGTATTATTCCATTAACCGAAGGACCAGTTTTTATTACAGATGCTGAGTTAAAATGCAAACATGTTGATTTACAAGTAAAAGATGGTGAATATTCAATCAATGTATTGTACAGCTATCCAAATAACTGGGATGCTTACCGTTTTACCTATACCATGCAGAAATCCGGTGTATTGAAGTTGGATTATGATTACCGACCAGCAGATAAAATTGCCATGTGTGGAATTACTTTTAATTTCCCTGAAAAAGATATTAAAGGCGCTAAACTGTTTGCAAATGGTCCGTACAGGGTTTATAACAATCGTTTAAAAGGTGGAAATTTAAATATATGGGATAAAGAATACAATGATGCCATTACTGGTGAAGTATGGGAATACCCTGAGTTTAAAGGTTATTATTCATTATTTTACGGTATGAAACTTGATTGTCCTACTCCTTTTGAAGTGTATTGTGCTTCTGAAGATGTTTTCTTGCATTTGTTTACACCATCCATTCAAAAACAATATGATCCTAATAGAAACTGGACAAACCCTGTTTATCCTGAAGGTAATATCTCGTTTATGGATGCTATTCCTGCCGTAGGTACTAAGTTTCAAACTGCAGATAATTACGGTCCACAATCGCAATTACACCGTTTTAAAGGATTTAGTGAAACACCAAACATGCAAAATACCATCTATTTTAAATTTAATAAGTAATAAATTACTTTTTTTAAAAATATGTTTGCCTGAGCTAAAGTGATAGCATTGAATATATAATAACCGTAAAGTCTCCATTAAGGAAGATTTTACGGTTATTTTTTTGTCATAAACTTTAATTTAAAATCATGTATTTTGCTTCAATCTTATTATTTTACGTCCTGAATAGAGTAAATTAAGTGCTTCGTATTATATAATATTCAGATCGTAGAAAAGGAAATGACCATAACAAGAGGTTAATCACGCCAATCTTTGAATTCTACAGTATAATAATATTAATTTGGAGTACCTTAAGTTGATAAAAACAGAATATTAACACATGAAAGAATTTTTGGATCATATTAATAGTCTTTCGCCGATATCAAAAGAGGCATCAGAAGAGATTGTTACATATATAAAAACAAAAAAGAGAGTGTTCAAAACTTTGTGTCATAATAGATTAAAAAGAAAATAACTTTGCCTCATGACAAAAGAATTTGATTACAAAAAGTTTAAAGAAG
>NZ_JAPDPJ010000095.1 GCF_026013605.1 Plebeiibacterium sediminum | reverse complement strand
GATGTAATTTTGTCACACTAACCATTTTTAGTTACCCAAATCCAAGGGGGTCAATATGACCGGAATGAGGGGTCAACATCACCGGAATATCTAACGGAAACGGAGCAAACGAATCGCTCGAAAAGAAGCTGTGGACTACCGCAGACAAATTGCGTAAAAATATTGATGCAGCCGAGTACAAACATGTTGTGCTTGGCTTAATCTTTTTAAAGTATATATCTGATGCGTTTGAAGACCATTACGAAAAGCTCGTAGCCGGAGAAGGCGAATATGCAGGAGCTGACCCCGAAGATAAAGATGAGTACGGAGCAGAAAATGTGTTTTTTGTGCCTGAGAATGCTCGTTGGGCATATATTCAATCACAGGCTAAGATGCCTAACATCGGTAAGTTGATTGATGATGCAATGGACTTGATTGAAGCAGATAATGCAACTCTTAAAGGTATTCTGCCTAAAACCTTTGGACGCACCAATCTTGATCCACAAACTTTGGGTGGTTTAATTGATACCATTGGTACTATTGCCTTGGGGGATGAGAAAGCAAAATCTCAGGATGTATTAGGCCGGGTGTATGAATACTTTTTGGGGCAGTTTGCATTGGCAGAAGGTCAAAAGGGAGGTCAATTTTACACGCCTGAGAGTATTGTAAAGCTTTTGGTTGAAATGTTACAACCCTATAGCGGTCGTGTCTTTGACCCTTGTTGTGGTTCGGGTGGTATGTTTGTACAAAGTGAAAAGTTTATTGAAAGCCATCAGGGGCGTTTGGACGATATTTCTGTTTACGGACAGGAAAGTAACCAAACTACTTACCGTTTATGCCGTATGAACCTGGCTATACGTGGCATTGATGGCTCAAACATTAAATGGAATACTGAAGGCTCGTTTCTGAATAATGCGCATAAAGATTTAAAAGCCGATTATATCATTGCCAATCCCCCCTTTAATGTAAGTGATTGGAGTGGTGAATTGTTGCGTGACGATGCTCGTTGGCAATACGGAATACCGCCAACAGGAAACGCAAACTTTGGTTGGGTGCAACATTTTTTATATCACTTAAAACCAGATGGCGGACATGCAGGATTTGTATTAGCCAATGGCTCATTAAGCTCTAATACAGGGGGTGAAGGCGACATACGCCAGAAGTTAGTGGAAAACGATTTGATAGAGTGTATTGTAATGCTACCCAAAGCTTTGTTCTTTAATACAGGTATTCCAGCTTGTTTGTGGTTCTTGCGCAGGGGCAAAAAGCAACGTAATGGTAAAACGCTCTTTATTGATGCCTCTGAGTTAGGTTATATGATTAATCGTAAGAACAGAGCGTTTGAATCTGAGGATATTAGTAAAGTTGCAGATACTTATCACAAATGGTTAAAGCAAAGTGAGAACTACGAAGATGTAAAAGGTTTCTGTAAATCGGCTACTATTGAAGATATACAAAAACACAAGTTTGTATTAACTCCCGGACGTTATGTAGGAATACCCGATGAAGAAGATGATGGTATTCCATTTCAGGAAAAGGTCGATAAGCTTACTGCCCGATTACGTGAACAAATGAACCAAGCCCAACAGCTTGACCAGGAAATTAAAACACAATTGGCTAAAATTGGGATTGAATTATGAGTGAATGGAAAGATACAGAAATAGGTCAAATACCTTTGGATTGGGAAATCATAAAAGCTAGTTCATATTGTGTTAAAGTTACAGATGGTACACATGATAGTCCAAAACAAAAAGAGAAAGGATTCCCATTAGTTACATCAAAGCATATAAAGGGAGAAAGTATCAACTTTGATGATGCATATTTAATCTCAAAAGAGGACTATGAGAAAATCAATCAAAGAAGTAAAGTTGACCAATGGGATGTTATTATAAGTATGATTGGTGAATATTGTGGTTTTTCATATATAGAAGAAAATGAAACTATTAATTATGCAATTAAAAATGTAGGACTTTTTAAGCCCAATGATGAATTAGATTCTAAATGGCTATTTTATTATTTACAAGGGCGTAATGCTAAGCATTATATTGGATACTCAAGAACAGGTACGAGTCAACCATATCTTACTTTAGGAGCGTTAAGAGACTTTCCTATAATAGTACCTACAGAAAAAAAGGAAAAAGAGTCTATTGTAAAAACATTAGATGCTTTAAGATATAAAATCACCCTACTCCGCCAACAAAACCAAGACTTAGAAGAACTGGCACAAACCCTTTTTAAACGTTGGTTTGTAGAGTTTGAGTTTCCCAACGAAAACGGTGAACCTTATAAAAGTTCATGCAGCAAAATGGTTGAGAGTGAGTTGGGTGAAATTCCGGAGGGGTGGCGAGTTAAAACCGTTAAAGATTTTATCACAAAATATAATACCGGAGCTGATGCAATTCAGAAAGCTCCAATGGTTGATGAAGATACAGGTGTTAGGTGTATTAGAATAGGTGACTTAAGTAATTCCAGAGATTTTAATCAATGGGGTTTTACTAAAATAACACCAGAAAATTTTAAGCAATTTAGACTTCTAAAAAACGACATCATAATTACAAGGACAAGCCTATTAGGACTTTCTTATTTAATCATTGAAGATTTAGATGCAGTGTTCAATAATGGTTCAATAAGAATTAGACCAAAGAATGGCTATGCTATCTATTTGTATTCATATTTACGTAGTCAAGATTTTAATAATCATATTAGTAAAATCACTAATGAGACATCTACTCGTCCGAATATGAAGATGGATTATCTGTTAATTTACAATGTACTTGATATACCAAATGAAATATTAGAAAAATACACGGGTATAGCTGAGTCATTAATATTTAAACAATATGAAAATATTAAAGAAATCCAAACCCTTACCCAATTACGAAATACTTTGTTGCCCAAGTTAATGAGTGGGGAGTTGAGAGTTAAAATGTAGCATGGTTATGAGTATTGAAGCTATAAAAAGATTTATAGAGAGTAACCGTGAAGCGGTAAGTACTTTTAATAAAAAGAAAGCTGCGGAGTCATTTAATGGGCTTAATATCTTCGAAATGGTTTCAGATATTTATCATCGCGAGAATATGCACAGCGATGTATTGCAAGTTTTATTAGCTCCCAGTGCTAATCATGGCGAAAATGATAAGTACCTTAAATTATTTATGGAATTTATAAGTAAAAAGAGCTCTTATAAAATAGAATTAACTCAGTGGGGTACAAATATTATTGTTTCGCGTGAAGAAGGAAGAAGGGATATTACCATCCTAGAAAATAATAAGGCTGTTATCATTGAAAATAAAATCAATGATGCCGGAGATACCACAAACCAAATTCCAACTTATTATTATCAGTTGAAAAGTAGAAAAATTGAGGTAGTTGCGATTGTCTATTTAACCCTAAATCAAGGAAAAGAACCGGATAGGACAACATGGGAATTAGAAAATGAATCAGATAAGCTTGATATCGAAAACAAGCTTATTTGCATACGAGCTTTCGATGGTACCTCGAGCGATTTAATTTCGGGTTGGCTTACACCTTGCATCAAAGTAACAACTGATAGTAACAATATAGCGGTGCTAGTCCAATATAAAGCAATACTTCAAAAACTTACTAAAGAACTACTTGATATGGATTTTATGGATTCATTTGCTAAACAGCTGGAACAAGAACATAATTTTAATACAGCAGTTGCCATAAAAGAAAACATAGATAAACTTCCAGATTATATAGGATTAAAGTTTAAAAATTATTTTGCCTATGAAGAAAAATACAATCCATTTAAAGGGGCACGGATGTATAATGGTATCCCCTATTTTGAAAATTTTGAGGTTGCGGGATATTGCTTTAATTCTGATGTAATATTTTCTCTTGATACATGTGTAGTTGATTTTTCTGTACGTAATAAGGAAATCTGCTACACAAAAGAGACTCCGAAAAAAATACTCGAACTGATTGATATGCTATCTGAATTTAGATGGAATAATAAGAGTGGGCGTTATGAGCATATAATAAATGAAAACATAATTAAAAGCGAAAAAATGGCAATCGTTTTTGTTGAAGAATTCCTTAATAAGTTGAGAGCGAAGAAGGAGGTTATAAAATCTGAATTAAGTAAAATTTAAATGAATTAATTTTATTTTTTATTTTCTGTTATTTCTCAAATACCAAATCTATGAGTGATAAGTTGAGAGTATATAAAAGAAAAGCTTAAAGAAAAACAGTAAGATGCAGATAGAAAATAGCCCCTTAGATATTTTTACAGAGTTCGATGATAGCATATTCAGCGAAGGAGCAATTGACCCTATGGGGTTGCGTATAATCTGGACTGCCCTTGGGAATGCTATTTTCGAAAACAGGCTCAATACCATCAGTGTCGATATTCGGTACTATACCATTAACTTGTTGCATCACTTTGTAATATGGCAGTGTTGTAAAGAGCATAAACAAAAAGTACTGGAGTTAACCGGTCGGGCACCATATAATTCCGAAAACGATTTGTTCGATGGTATGATTATATTCCTGGAAATGATACTGACCAATGTTGTCGCCAAAATGGGTAATACTGAAGTAACAGTTCCTGCATTAAGCAAACTAAAATCCATTCAAATACAAAATCGCAATGATGAAAAGGCTGTATCAGCCATTGTAGATAAAAACAGTGGCATATTGGTACGCCATATTGGTTTAGGAATTCATGGGCGTCACAAAGGGCCATTTCAGCAGATGGATATTTTTCAGTCCAATAACTACTATGCAAATGAAGCTATTTGGAATGAGGTAGAAAAGCTGTTCTCAAAGAGTAAACGATGGTCTAATTTGGCTGAAGGATTGAAAAGGCTTATTGTGGATAAAGTTCTATCAGAAAAAAATGGACAAAAACACATAAGGCATTCCATAGAATCTATTGTCGATGAAGAATTAAAAGAGTTGTATCACGAGACTTTGCAGCCAAAATCCTTTAAATCAAAATCCTTTATCGATTTTTGGGAAGATAAGTTGGGGTTGCAAAATCCCGAGGCTCAACTAATCTATAATCAAATAAAAGCGCTTAATAAAGATTCCGATTATCAATACCAGCAGTTGATAGAACAGGCTTCAATTAATGATAACAGTGGAAAAATTAAAGCTATTTGTGCGATAGAGCCATTATTGGCGAGAATTGAAAAATCGATGGATAGGTTATTGCAGCGTGGTACTACTGAAATTGACGGATCTTTAATTAACGATATTAAGGAACAATTAGCCGCTGAAACAATCAATTTTAAGGAGATAGAGAAATATGCAACGTATAAGTATGTTTCAGAATCGGCCTTAGAGAGATTGAAAAAGTTAATTGATATAGTTAGAAAAGTAAATTCAGATAAGGATATTTCGTTGTATGTAGAGAATCTGATTAATTATCATAAAGAGTTGTTTGAAAGTCGGAATAATTTGCCTTGGTTGACCATTGGCAATGGGAAAATAACTCAGCATCGATCGTTTATTTATTCAGATAATTATAAGGAAAGTTTGACAGATAACAGTTGGCGAAATTATTATTATCTGGGAACAGTTCACAGTTTGTATAACGGTTTATATCAGTAGCTATGAAGTTGTATCAGAAATTCAAACAGATCGTTGAGCAAATAAAACCAATACAAACAGCTTGGTTCACAACATTTAATATGGACCCCGAGTTGGTTGAGAAATTTTTAGTTTCTGCCTTTGTTGGAAAAGGGCCGGAAGAGTTAAAAACAGCAGAAGATTATGAAGCTTTAAATTTAGAATTAACTGCTATTGATATCAAGATTTTTTATGACTATAAAGCCTTAAATATTCAAAGCCAAAAACGCACCACTATTGATATAATTCCTGTTAATGTAGCTGATATATATGAAACAATAAAAACAGATGCCATTTTTCATCCTAAGGTAATCTATTTAAGAGGCGAAAAAGGGGCCTACTTAATTACCGGCTCTGCTAATCTATCCATTTCTGCGTGGAGTTCAAACAGGGAATCTATTAGTATTAAAAAGTTAACAACAGTTGATAATGCTAATCAGGTATTGTCTTTGTTTGAGGAACTTGGTGTTGACATTTCCAATGAGGAACAATTTGTAGACACATTAAATGATGTAGAAAGCAATTGGGAATTTGTTCATACATTAATGGAGTCTCAGTTCAATTTGTTTAATGAATTGAAAAAAGGAGAGTTGTATGTGTGGTCACCCTATTTCTCAAAAGAGTCTATTAAGCTTTTTGATGCAATAAAATCAGAAGGCTTTCCAGAAATAAATATTGTACCACATGTCTCGGAAGCTAATAAAGTTAATATTCAAACTTCTGAACTGGATAAAATTTTTGCATCTGATGATTATAACCTTTGTCAACCTAAGAGAAAAGATGATCATCAATCATTACATCATGCAAAAGTGTGGTTAACCCCTCAAACGTTAGCTGTAGGTTCATGGAACTGTTCATTTCGTGCTACAGGGTTAAATATGCCTAAAAAACAGATGAATATAGAAGCCGGTGTTATTCAGGATATAGATACAAAAACATTTAATAGCTTAAAAGGGGATATTGTTTCCTTAAATGGTGTAGAAGGCGTTACAGTAGAAGAATTAAACAAAGAATGGGAGGAGGTGTTAAATCCATTCTGCCTTAGTGTGGAGATTATGGCCGATTGGGAGTCATTTTCCTACTCTATGAAGAGTGAAATTGAAAAACCTGAAAACTATACCATTTCTTTGCCCCATGCGCCTAATGATAAAATCTCCTTAAACACGGTTGATACGACCTCATTCAGAGATAAATATATTCGCGTTTTGAAAAATAAATCATTCACAGTTTTCGATAAAAATGACAAAGCTGTATTTCAGGGATTTATATGTGAGGAAAACAAAGAACAAAGACAACCTTATGCTTATGTGAATTTATCGGATTTAATTTCTTCTTTAATTGATAACCCATCAGGAGAAGGGAGTGTTAAACAGTGTCAATACAAGTTGTCAACAGAAAGTGATAATGATACTACAAGTAAAATCATGTCCGAGTATAAGGGTACAGAATCGTATTATTTTATGTTTGTTTCCTTCCAAAAGTTGTTGGATAAAATTGATGAATCAAAAAAGGATAAAACAGCATTAGATAAACTGGGGTATAGGTTGCCCGGTTCCTTATTAAATATTAAAAATCTGGTTGCTGAATCAATTGAGTTGGCCGTTAAGGAGAAAAAGGAAGATGATTTACTATTTCATTTTTTTCTGATCGAAGAAGTCAATAGGTGTATTAAGCGATTCAATAAATATATTAAAACAAACACACTCGATGTGATTAGTTTTGAAATGCCTAAAGAGATAACGATTAGTCGAAAGGATAAAAAGTTTATAAAACTATTAAAGGAGGAGTTAGAATATGACGCTATTTAAGATAACTCCAAAGCACGTGAGTTCCTATGTAAATTTCCACTTTTCTAAGAAAACGTGGAAATATGATCAGAATGGAGATAACGATATGGCAAAACTTCAAGCTGAAGGAGCTGCTAAGGTGTATAATATTCTGTTGGATAAAAAAATAGCGTTGTTAGCAGACGAGGTGGGAATGGGTAAAACCATAGAAGGCTTGGCTATCTTAGTTACGCTATGGCGTCAAAAACCAGATGCAAAAGTGTTGTTATATGCGCCTAATGAGTTGGTTGCAAAAAAATGGATTACAGAATACAATAATTTCATTGACCGAAATTATAAAGGTACTGACGACTTGGTCAAGTCAACAATAAACAACAAACCCTTACGGAAGGCTGTATATTGCCATAACCAGGAGGATTTAATGGAGAAGGTGAATTTAAAGTGGCCTTCGTTTTTCGTTTGCAAAACATCTTCTCTTAGTGGTTTTCTTCCCTCAAAAAGGTCATTTGACTTGTTAAAAAAATATGGTATCCGGTATGGCGTAACTAATGAAGGAAAATTAAAAGATGATAAGCTTGGCGGTTATATCCGCGATATTGCCATTGAATACAATGAGAATATTTATAAGGCTTTCTCCAATAAGAAGACAGAACCACCTTTTGACCTGATTATTTTTGATGAAGCGCATTACTTAAGACGAACAGAGCCCAATAGTGATTCCAACCGGAGCATTGCGGCTCATGCCTTTTTCAGCCATAGAGATATTAAAGCAGATAATCCTTTTATAAAAACAGGTTTTAAGCCGTTAGCAGATAAAATATTGCTCCTTACTGCAACACCCAATCATTCCGCAAATACGGATATAAAGAATATGGTAAATATGTTTAGCCTTGACTTTATAAAGCATACTCCGGAAGATATCTTGAAAGAGATATGTGTAAGGCGTTTTAGAAGGCTGGCAGGGAAAACTAAGTATCAGTACAGGAAAGAAATACCGGGAGCGGTAGAATTAAGTTCATTATCAGAAAAGCTCTTTTTTGCATCTTATCAGAAAGCATTAGTCAAAGCTCAATCAGAGAAATTAAAGAATGGAGAAAAGGTGCGGACAAATCCATACAGGGTATTATTTGGTTACCTTGAGGGGTTTGAGTTTTTGCCTAATAAGAAGAGCGTTAGGGTGTCGGCTGATTCGGGGAGTAAAGATGATAAAGGTAATTCAGGAGATTTTAAATTGGGTGAAGATGCAAGTGTAATTGAAAAACTTTCAGAAATTTACCATAAAGCATATAAAGATGTGCCTGCACATCCAAAATATGAAGAAATCATTAAAACGCTTTCTCCTCATAAGAAAGGTGAGCAATCAAAAAAGTTAGTGTTTGTTCGAAGAATTCCATCGGTATACGAAATTGCTCGTAGAGTGATTAATGAGTACGATAAAGTGTTTTTATCAAAGTATTTTACTGGAGTGATTTCTGATGAGCGAATTAAAAACTATTCAAAAACGGAGAACTTCTTGCGCGCTGCTTTTGTGAGTGAGAAAGACGATGAAGAGATCGAGAGTGATTCTGATAGCAATAATACAGAAGATAATGATAGAATACAGAGTTCAAGAGTTTTTGATTTGTTTACCAAGAAAAAATCAGGTAGGTATAAATCAACAGATTGCTCAAATTTCAGGTTAAGATTCACTGTTCCGTATCAAATATTTTCCGTCTTTTTTCAGCCTGCAAAAGATTATAAGTCTGAAAAATATAACGTTAATAGTTATTTCCGTAATAATGACAGACATGATTATCTAAAGACGATAAAGAAATTAAGGTTTGATTCAATTTTAAATAAAGAGCAAAAAGTTAGATTAGAAGGAAATGAGGATTCTGCTAACGAACAAAGAAAATCGACAGCAAATGAATCCTTTGATACTCTATTAGGGATTTGGTATCGAAAAAAAGTAGGAGGTGATATTAAGCTTGCTGAGACTTTTGAAGAAGCAAAGAAAAAGTACGATGCTTTTTCCGAGATTGAAAGAGAGGCATTTAGTGGATATTTAGAGGCCGGAGTATTGTTTTCAAGCGAATATATATTTGAGTTTTATTCTGTCTATAAGGCAATATTAAAAAGCGGAGATTTTAGAGGAGGGAAATTATATCGAAAGTTTTGTTCCGAAATTAATAAAAAGATTATTGCAAGTGGGTTACTAAAATTGATTTCAGAAGCTATTATTTCGTTCAAAACTCTGTATCGAAAGGAATTTTCATTGGATGAGAATACTTTATTAAATGAAAAGTGGAATTTCCTGAAATATACGCATCCTGTATATCCTTATTCAGCAGAAAGCAAACGGCATAGTATTGTAAAAGCTTTTAATACGCCATTTTATCCTGATGTATTAGTAGCTACATCTGTATTGCAAGAGGGGGTGGATTTACATTATCATTGCTCGGAGGTTATTCATTATGGTATTGCCTGGACTCAGGGGGATAATGAGCAAAGAGTCGGCCGTGTAGACAGGCTATTTGGCAAGTTAAATATAGAACTGGAGGGAAATAAAGAAGCCGTATTACCTATTCATTATCCTTATTTGAAAAATACTATTGACGAAGAGCAAGTGAAAAGATTTGTGAAACGCAAATCTGAATCGGAGAAGTTAATAGACCAATTTATTTCGGTAGAGAATAGAAATGAGCTATCTGCTCCTGATATGAATACAGATGATTGGCATAGTTATTTTAATTCCCCGGAAAAGGAGGTGCAGATTGAAGAACCCTTGGGTGTTAAAGCTGAAGATTTCAAAGGTGTTAATATACAGGAACCCCAAGTGGTTAAAAATAGATTAAGTCGCAAGGTCATTGATAATATTTTAAATTCTTTGGAAAATAAGTTTGGGAATCAATTGGTTTATGCTAAGAGTGAAGACAACCAAAAGCCTACCATACTATTGGCAGCTATTAAATATGTTGATAGCAATACAAACAGGCATCAGCCTGTTATAATTGAATTAGAGTATTTTGAGCAAGGTGTTTCTATAATAGGAAAACCAACATATGTATTAAGAATTAAAACTCCGGTCCTTTTTAAAGATAAGGTAATTCATGATTCCAAACACTTACTGAGGTTAAAAGGGGAGTATCTTGAAAATCCATTAATAAAAATAAATTATAAAGAGCAAGATAAAGGCAATTTTAGATTATATGTGAGCACAGAACTCCCTTTATTTATGGTTGATAATAAAGATTCGAATATTAGCTCTCCTGAATTAATTATGGCTATAGAAAAGTTAATACCCTTTGCCGATAATCTGGAAAGAGAATTAAATGGGGAAGCTGAGATTAAAAATGATATTATAATGCAAGAAGATTCTTCTATTAGAGAAATTGAAGATTGTTTGATTGATAATAGGGGGGCGATAGCTGAATTTAAAAGTTGGAGAAAAAGTCAAACTGTTGGATTTATGTCAAAGTCATCAGAGCTTGAATTAATGAATAATACAACACAGAAGCAAACATCGATTGATACATTCATTTTTAATAGTAACAATCCTTTAGTGAGGAAAACATTTGGAGAAGGGAAATTGAAAAAGGAGGTTGGTATATATCGGGATGATGCATTAGTCGATGAATTAGCTCTACTTGAAAATGTTTTAAAGAATGTCAAAAATAACTGAAAACGATATAGAACTTTGGGCAATTGAGGAACTTGAAAACCTTGGTTGGAAATATATGCACGGTGCAGTTATTGCTCCAGATGGTGAAGAACCGGAACGCAACTCTTTTAGTGATGTAATTTTGAAAGGTCGTTTACAAGAAGCTATTGCCCGAAACAATCCTGAAATACCATATGAAGCCCAACAGGAAGCTTTAAAAATCATTGAGCGGATTGTTTCTCCGGAATTGATGGTCAATAACCAATCATTCCATGAATTGCTTACCGAAGGTGTTCCAGTTGAGTATCGTAAAGATGGTATTCAGCGTGGCGACCGGGTTCAGTTAGTCAATTTTAATAATCCAAAGCAAAACAACCTATTGGTGGTAAATCAATTTACCATCATTGAGAATAACAACAACAAACGTCCTGACCTGATTCTGTTTGTAAATGGTTTGCCTCTGGTCATATTTGAATTAAAAAATGCTGTTGATGAAAATGCAACTTTGCATTCAGCATTTAAGCAGATTCAAACCTATAAAGACACCATACCTAGTCTGTTTACATTCAATACTTTTTGTGTACTATCAGACGGTGCAGATGCAAAAGCAGGTTCATTATCGGCTGGTTATTCTCGCTATTTAGCATGGAAAACAAGTGATGGTATTCAGGAAGCATCTACCCTAACAAGCCAGTTAGAGGTTCTTATAAAAGGTTTAACCAATCCTGATACTTTATTAGATTACATACGTCATTTCATCGTTTTTGAAGAATCAAAACATGTCGATAAAGATGGAATAGCAACCATACAAACAGTTAAAAAAATCGCTGCTTATCATCAATATTATGCTGTAAACAAAGCCATTGAATCTGTAAAAAAAGCATCTGCTGATAATGGTGACAGAAAAGGTGGAGTAGTTTGGCATACACAAGGAAGTGGTAAGTCTCTATCAATGGTATTTTTTAGTGGTAAGTTGGTTTTACAGCTTAATAATCCAACCATTTTAGTAATTACCGACCGTAATGATTTAGACGACCAATTGTTTGATACTTTTGGTTCATCGAAGCAATTGTTGCGTCAAGTTCCAATCCAGGCAGAAAGCAGAGAGCATTTAAAAGAGTTGCTAAAAGTAGCCTCCGGAGGAATTGTATTTGCTACCATACAAAAATTCCAACCCGAAGATGGCTCGAACATATATGAGCAACTATCAGACCGTACTAATATTGTGGTGGTTGCTGACGAAGCCCACCGTACTCAATATGGTTTTAAACCAAAAACTATTGATGTAAAAGACGATAATGGCAATGTAGTTGGTCAGCGTTTAGTTTATGGTTTTGCTAAGTATATGCGTGATGCCTTACCCAATGCAACCTATTTAGGATTTACAGGAACTCCTGTTGAATCTACCGATGCAAATACCCCTGCTGTTTTTGGTAACTATGTCGATATTTACGATATAGCTCAAGCCGTTGAAGATGGTGCTACCGTTCCTATTTACTACGAAAGCCGTTTGGTGAAAATCAATCTTTCAGAAGAAGGAAAACAGCTTATCGAGGAGCTTGATGAAGAGTTGGCGAAGGATGAATTAACAGAAACCCAAAAGTCAAAAGCCAAATGGACAAAGGTTGAAGCAATTATTGGTAGTGAGGCACGACTAAAAAAGGTAGCTGAAGATATTGTTTTTCACTACGAGGAACGTACCAATAGCGGTATCGAAGGCAAAGCAATGATTGTTACCATGAGCCGACAAATAGCTGCTGACTTGTATAAGGAAATCATTAAAATACGCCCACATTGGCATGATGATGATTTGGATAAAGGTGTACTAAAAGTAGTGATGACTGCTTCTTCATCCGATGGTCCAGAGTTAATGAAACATCATACATCAAAAGACCAACGAAGAGCATTAGCCGACCGAATGAAAGATACCTCTGACCCGATGAAATTGGTAATTGTTCGGGATATGTGGTTAACAGGATTTGATGCTCCAAGTATGCACACTTTGTATATCGACAAACCAATGAAAGGTCATAACCTGATGCAAGCAATAGCAAGGGTTAACCGTGTTTATAAAGATAAACCGGGCGGTTTGGTGGTTGATTATTTTGGTATTGCCTCTGATTTAAAAAAGGCACTATCCTTTTATTCCGATAGCGGTGGAAAAGGAAATCCTGCAGAAGCGCAAGAGAAAGCAGTTCAGCTCATGTTAGAAAAATTAGAAGTCGTATCTCAAATGTTTTCTGAAAAAGCAGGATCAGACAATGTAGGTTTGCAGATGGCTGCCGAAGACAGAGTTTTGTATGGTCATCAATTTGCTTACGAGGAATACTTTGATGCTACAGTTAAGAAGAAACTTGAAATCATACTTTCTGCAGTTGAACATATCTTAAGCTTAGAAAATGGTAAGAATAGGTTCTTAAGAGAAGTGACTGCACTTTCAAAAGCATTTGCTATTGCACTCCCTCATGACCAGGCAATGGATGCCAAAGATGAGATTGCATTCTTTCAGGCAGTCAAAGCCCGAATCCAAAAGCTTGATATGGGAGAAGTTTCAGGTGGAAAAACCGATTACGAAATTGAAACCGCAATTAAACAAGTTATTGATGAAGCCATAGTTTCTGAACAGGTTGTAGATATTTTTGATGCAGCAGGAATTAAAAAGCCGGAATTGTCTGTATTGGATGATGATTTTCTTGAGGAAATGAAAGATATGAAGCATAAGAACCTTGCTTTAGAAGTCCTCAAAAAACTACTTAACGATGAGATTAAGGTAAGAGCCAAGCATAATATAGTTCAGAGCCGTACCCTAATGGAGATGCTAGAATCATCCATTAAACGCTACCAAAACAATTTAATCTCCGCTGCCGAAATTATTCAGGAAATGATTGAACTGGCTAAAGAGATAAAGGAAGCTGATAAACGTGGCGAAAAAATGGGATTATCAAAAGATGAGCTTGCTTTTTACGATGCTGTATCGTCAAACGAAAGTGCCAAAGATATGCTTGGTGATGAAGTTCTTCTAAAACTTGCAAGGGTACTTGTTGAACGTGTTAAAGCCAATGCCACAATAGACTGGACTGTAAAAGAATCTGTAAAAAAGAAGCTGAAAGTAATAGTAAAAAGAACGCTTCGTCAATATGGTTATCCACCGGATTTACAAAAGTTGGCAACAGAAACAGTATTAAGCCAAGCAGAGATGCTGGCGGAATTTTGGAATTAAGATTACACTAAAAATAAAGTTAAATGTAAATGAAAAGATTATTGCCAATACTTATGGGGCTAGTATTTTTTTTTGACTGTATGCTTAAAATTTAGATAATCAAATTATTGAAAAAAATTATTTGTTATGAACCTATATCACAAATACAAACAAGTTCTTGGTTAAGTATTCATCATTACTTAACTAGTTAATCCTTAATAACATCATAAGTCATTAGTTATCAACAGTGAATGTGAATAAATATTGATATTTATTCGTTCTTAATTGCAAGGATATTA
>NZ_JAPDPJ010000094.1 GCF_026013605.1 Plebeiibacterium sediminum | reverse complement strand
CATCTTTAATCAGTTTATTAAAATTACAATACAAAGATGCGGTAATTTACCGTCTAAACCTCCTTGTCTACCGACGTAGGAGGTTTAGTTCAACAGCGTATATCCACTAACCAGAACTATTAGTATTGGTGCAAATATCAGTTTCTAAAATTAAATCAGGAAAAAAATGAAATATCTAAAGTATATATCAATTATAATTATAGCACTCATGGCAGTTTCCTGCGGAAAGGATTTTCTTGAGAAATCGCCTGAGGATTCGATCAATACGGCAAATTATTGGCAAACGGATGAAGATGCAATTAATGCAATTAACGGAGCATACCAACCATTGCAATGGCCTAAATTGTATAATATGCGTATGTGGACTTCTGATATCATGGCAGGTAACAGTATTGTTGGAGCCGGTGGTGGTGATGATGGTCGTGAAACGCAGGATATGTCGAATTTTGTAACTGCAACAGATAATCCCGGTGTGTTGGATTTATGGAGAGGTCCTGCTCCCGGAATTTTAAGAGCAAACCTGGTTTTACAAAATGTTCCTTCTATGGATATTGATGAGGATTTGAAGAACAGAGTATTGGGTGAAGCTTATTTTTTAAGAGGGTTGTACTACTTTATTTTAGTCAGATATTTTGGTGATGTTCCTTTGATTCTGACACCTCAGGAACCCGGTGATAATCTTCGTCCTAAAAGAACAGATAAAGCGGTTGTTTATGAACAGATTATTTCTGACTTAACTGAGGCAAAAGATTTGTTACCTCAAAAATCAACCTATTCATCCAGTGATTTAGGAAGAGCAACTACAGGTGCAGCTACAGGATTATTGGCTAAAGTCTACCTTACTTTGGAAGAATGGCAAAAAGTGGTTGATCTTGCTGATGAAGTGGAAACGTTAGGATACGATTTAAATCTTCAATATGAACAGAACTTTGATGTATATAATAAGAATTCTATTGAATCTCTTTTCGAAGTTCAATACACAAGTAATGCAGGTGAGGATTTTTGGTCTAACGAAAATCAGGCTTCATGGTTAAGTACTTTTACCGGACCACGAGGATCAAATATGGTGGCCGGAGGCTGGGGATGGAATCAGCCTACTTCAGAATTTATGAGCACCTATGAAGATGGTGATTTGAGAAAAGATGTAACTGTTTTTTACGATGGTGCCCCACAGTTTGATGGCATGGATTACGATCCGATTTATTCGTCAACAGGTTATAATCTGCGCAAATTTTTAGTTACTAAAGATGTTGCCGAAACTTACGATAACAGTCCAATGAACTTTCCTGTGTTGAGATATGCCGATGTGCTGTTAATGAAAGCTGAAGCTTTAAACAATCTGAACAGAACATCAGAGGCTTATACGCCATTAAATAAAGTTAGAAAAAGAGCAGGATTAGATAATGTTTCCGGATTAACTAAAGATGAGTTTAAGGAAGTTGTATTACACGAAAGAAGAGTTGAGTTGGCTTTTGAAGGTCAAAGATGGTTTGATATGATTCGTGTGGATGATGGTCAATGGGGATTGGATTTCTTGCATTCCATTGGAAAAACCAATGCTACTACAAAGCATCTTTTATTTCCTATACCACAAAAAGAGATTGATAACAATCCTAATTTAACTCAAAATTCAGGTTATTAATTTACCGGATTATGATTACAAACTTAAAAAGCTAAAGAGATGACACAAATACTAAATAATATATCATATACCAGATTGTATAGGTGGACTATGGGATGGTTTACTTTTACGACACTAATACTTGTTTTTCTATTGTCTGCCTGCCAGGAGGAGTACGATGCAGAAGTATCAAATGGAGAGCTAATCTCCATCTCTGCTTCTGCAGATGCCTTAGTTCTTGAACAAGTTGATTATTCTAATTCAGCTATTACTTTTAACTGGACAACTGGTAGTAACCAGGGAACCGGAGCTTCTATTTCTTATGTTTTTGAAATAGATAAAGCAGGTAATGATTTTGCTTCAGCTAAAGTTTATGACTTCGGTAAACAGGTGTATGAAAAAAGTCTGACAGTTGAAGACCTGAATGACATGGTAACCGAATTATGGGGTGTTTTACCTGGTGAATCACTTAATCTGGAAGCCAGAGTAACTGCAAAAGTGGCTGATGAGTCTGTTGAAGATGATGTTTCTTCAGTTGTTTCTTTCTCAGTACAAACTTATAAGCCTGTTTCTGAATCTTTATACATCGTTGGTGATGCAACTTCAGCTGGTTGGAATATTGCTGACGCAATAGAAATGACAGGCGACGATGAAGAACCATGGATTTTTACTTATGAAGGTCAGTTAAGTCCGGGAAATTTTAAATTTCCAGTCAGTACTGATGAATGTTGGTGTCAGGATTTTTATACGCAAAATCCTGATGATGCTGAATTAATGGTTTATAACGAAGGAGGTAGTGGTGATGATGTTCAATGGGAGGTTCTGGAAGGATCGCCATATGTAGTAACTGTGAATTTGTTGGATTTGACAATCTCTATTGAAAAACAAGTAGGACCGGCATACACCGAATTATATATTGTTGGAGATGCTTCTTTAAGCGGATGGAACATTGGTTCACCTGAAGCATTTACTCAAGATGCCGATGATCCTTTTGTATTTACTTATGAAGGACCTCTAAATACTGGTAACCTTAAGTTTTCAACTTATCAGGGCGATTGGTGCGATGGTGACTGGTTTGTAGCTTCACAGGATAATCAAACATTGGATGCTACTGATTATGTAATTAATCAGGGATGTAATGGTAATGATTGTAAATGGGTAGTAACCGATGAAACTGCAGGAAGATATCTGATTACAATTAATTTGTTTGATAACACAGTCAAGTTTGAGAAAGTAATGCTTTATTTAATTGGAGATGGTGGTCCTAATGGATGGAATATCGGAACACCTGAGCCTTTTACTTACAGTAATGGAGTTTATACTTTTAATGGTGAACTGGGTGCTGATAATGCTGAGGGTGAATTTAAGATCTCTAAGTTTAAAGGTGACTGGTGCAATGGAGATTGGATTAATGCAGCCACAGAAAGTCAATCCTTATCAAATACCAGTTATATTATAACTCATGGATGCGACGGACCAGATAACAAATGGAAATTGTCAAGTGGAGATGCGGGTACATATGAAATTACCATTGACCTTGATAATGAAGTAATGGCGATTACAAAACAATAAAATAGATTTGGGTTGTCTTAATGGTTTTAATCAGGGAAATCCCTTTAAACAAGCCGATGTTGCAGGTTGAGCAACCGACCTCAGCAACGTAGCTTGGGACCCACAAGTTGAAGTTGATGAAAAGACAGAATTGGAGCGAAGCGAAAATCATGAACTCCGAAATAAATCAGTTTTAGTGAACTAAAGCTGTTTGACCGCAGGGAGTTCTTTCTGTCTCATCAACAAGACGTAGTGGGTAAGCGAGTGCTGCAGTCGGCGGACTTTTTGCCCACTTTTTTGACTGTAGAATTAAGCGAAGCGTATCATGAGCGCTTTGATATTTTTATGCAAATAAAAAAGTGGGAGCCTTGCGGCTTGAGCAATTAAGAGATGAATAAATAAGAAAAGCTGTTTTGAATTGAAAAATTATTTTAAAAGCTATTTTCCTATGAAATTAAAACTTAAGACAACTTCTTTAAAAACTCAAATAATGTTTTCATATAAATATTTTATAGCAATTGTATTATTTGCAGCATTAATGGCTTGCAATGACTCAAAGGATAAAGAAATACCTGAAGATGTAATACCAGAAGCACCTGTAAATGAAATTACACCCGTATATAGTAATCAATACATAACCACAGATAAAGCTTGTTATGCACCCGGAGAAGAAGTTCACTTTACACTTTCATTGGATAATTTGCCTGCATCTTTAAAAGTGAGATATAAATATTTAAATGAAGTTCTTTCAGATGTTACTTTAAATACTAATACCTGGTCGTGGACAACTCCTGCTGAGGATTTTAAAGGATATGTTGCAGAAGTGTACAGTACTGAAAATACAGAGGAGACCATTCAGGCAGTGATAGGTGTGGATGTTTCATCAGAGTGGACTAAATTTCCAAGATATGGGTTCCTTTCTGATTATTCGCAGTTAGAATCTCCACAAATAGCTGATGTTATAGAAAATCTAAACAGGCATCATATTAACGGAATTCAGTTTTACGATTGGCACAATAAACATCATAAACCTTTACCTGTTGAAAATTCTCAACCATTGGATTCCTGGAAAGATATCATTAATAAAGATGTTTATTTAAGTACGGTAACAGGTTATATCAATGAAGCACATAACCATAATATGAAGGCTATGTACTACAATCTGATTTATGGAGCATGGGATGATGCTGCGAATGATGGCGTAGATAGAAAATGGTATGTGTTTAAAGATAATGCACATAGTAATATAGATTATCATCCATTGGGAAGTCCGTTTTTAAGTAGTTTGTACGTGTTGGATCCTTCAAATACATCATGGCAAAATTATTATAAGAACGAAAATGATGTAGTATATCAATATCTTGATTTTGACGGCTTTCATATGGATCAATTAGGAGATAGAGGAACTGTCTATAACTATGATGGCATACAATTAAACTTATCCCAGACTTTTGAACCTTTTATTAATGCAATAAAATCAGGTCAGCAGGATAAGTACAATGTAATGAATGCTGTCAATCAATATGGTCAGATGGGAATTGCTAATGCTTCAACAGACTTTTTATATACTGAAGTTTGGGATCCTAATAACAGCTATGATGATTTGACAAGTATTATCAGACAGAATGATGTTTACGGTGGAAACGAAAAAAATACCGTTTTGGCTGCCTATATGAATTATGATTTGGCAGATCAAGAAGGATATTTTAATACGCCAGCTGTGTTAATGACTGATGCCGTTATTTTTGCTTACGGAGGTTCGCATCTTGAGTTGGGAGAACATATGTTGGGAAAAGAGTATTTTCCAAATAATAACCTGACCATGAAAGAAGATCTAAAAAAGTCATTGGTCTCATACTATGATTTTCTGGTTGGTTATCAGAATTTATTAAGGGATGGAGGAAGCTTTAATTCTGTATCCATAAGTTCATTGGATGGAAAAATGAATTTGAGCAACTGGCCTGCAGATTTAGATGAAGTGGCAGTTGTAGCTAAAAAATCAGGACAAAAACAAGTGATCTCTCTCATCAATTATTCTGATGCAGTTACATTGGAATGGAGAGATAATTCAGGAATACAGACTTCTCCGGCTCTTATTAAAAACGCTAAATTATCATTACATAATCAACAGGAAGTTCAAAATATATGGGTGGCTTCACCTGATATAATCGGAGGCGCTGCACGATCTGTCAATTTTGCTCAGGAAGGTGAAAATGTAAGTTTTACATTGCCCGAACTAAAATATTGGACAATGATTGTTGTGGAGTATTAATACTTTTAATTGTAATAACTAATATAATATTCAGAATCATGTATTCTGATAAATGGGATTGCTATATCTTTTAAAATTCAAAGAAATGCATAATAAATCAGGAAAATATATTTTTCATCTCTTTATCTTCTTGTTTTCAGGAGCTTTAAATATATATGCCCAAAGTTATACTCCTGGAAACTGTTTGGGATACAGGGTTGAAGACAATCTTGTAATATTTAATTGCCAAAATAATGTGGATGTTCAAATCGAACAAATCAATTCAGGAATCCTGAAAATATGGTACGACACTGATTCTTTCATTCGTAACAATGAATCCTTTGCTGTTATTTTAAAAGGAAATAAAGAGCAAGCCATCAATATTACTGAACAGCCCGGAAGTTATGAGATATATACCAGTGATTTGATTGTTCGTATTAATAAAGCTCCATTTCAGATTCGTATTTTCGATAAATGGCAAAAGCTATTGATGGAAGATTATAAAAATAAGGGATTTGAGGCTGACACTCTAAAAATGAGCAGTTACAAAACATTAAAGCCTGGTGAAAGAATCTATGGGCTTGGAGAGAAAAATGGTAATATCAACCGCATTGGTAGTTCGTTTAAAATGTGGAATAGCGATAAGCCGTGTTATCAGCAGCAAGAGGATCCTTTATACAAGAGTATTCCATTTTTTATGAGCAGTGAAGGTTACGGTATCTTTTTCGACAATACCTACAAAACGGAATATGATTTTGGAACAGAGTCCGAATCTTATTACTCATTTTCTGCACCAGGAGGAGAGATGTTGTATTATTTTATTTTCGGACCTACCTACAAACAAATCATTAGTAGATATAAAGATTTAACAGGTAAACCCATCATGCCACCAGCCTGGGGATTAGGATTTGCGCAATGTCGCGGTATGCTAACCAATGAAGAATTAACCAGAGAGATTGCTAAGGGTTACCGAGATCGTCAGATACCTTGTGATATTATTTATCAGGATATTGGTTGGACTAATAATTTGCAGGACTTTGAATGGCGTGATGGTAATTATGAGAATCCACAAAAGATGCTTTCTGATTTAGAATCTGAAGGTTTTAAAGTGATTGTTTCTCAGGATCCTGTGATTTCTCAAGCTAATAAGTCACAATGGAATGAAGCAGATTCCCTGGGCTATTTTGCTATTGATTCAAGAACACACAAAACTTATGATATGCCATGGCCTTGGGGAGGTAATTGTGGCGTAGTGGATTTTACCAAGCCGGAAGTGGCTGATTGGTGGGGAAATTATCAGCAAAAAGTATTGGATGACGGGGTGCGTGGTTTTTGGACAGATATGGGAGAACCAGCATGGAGCAACGAAGAGAGTACAGATCGTTTATTTATGCAGCATCATTTAGGTGCTCATAATGAAATCCACAATGTATATGGATTTACATGGGATAAAGTAGTAACAGAACAATTTGAAAAGCATAATCCTAATACTCGTATTTTTCAGATGACAAGAGCTGCATTTGCAGGTATGCAACGTTACACCTTTGGCTGGTCTGGTGATTCAGGTAATGGCAATGAAGTAACACAAGGCTGGGAGCAATTAGAAGCCCAGGTGCCCTTAATGATGTCTGCAGGTATGGGATTAATACCTTTCTGGAGTTGTGATATTTCAGGGTATTGCGGTGATATAGAGGACTACGAAGAGTTAAGCGAACTATATATTCGATGGTTACAGTTTGGGGCGTTTAACCCCCTAAGTAGAATTCACCATGAGGGTAACAATGCCGTAGAGCCATGGCTGTTTGGTAGTGAGGCAGAAGCTATCTGTAAGAAAGCCATTGAGATGAAATATCAGTTATTTCCTTACATCTACACTTATGCGCGCGAAGCTTATGATACTGGAATCCCTGTTGATAGAGCTCTTATGCTTGAATATCCAAAAGATATTGAAGTTGCAGATCTGAACAGTCAGTTTATGTTTGGTAAGGAGATGTTGGTGGCACCTGTTGTTGAGGAGGGAGCTGCATTTAAAAAGGTATACTTACCCAAAGGCGAATGGATTGATTTTAATAATAAGCACCAAATTTATAATGGCAATAGTTGGATTGATTATCCTGTAGAGTTGGAAACTGTTCCGATTTTTGTGAGAAAAGGTTCTTTTGTTCCTCAGGCACCAGTAATGCAATATATCAAAGAAAAATCTGATTATCCGTTGGTAGTGGATCTGTTTCCTGCAGATATAAATAAAAAAGCATCATTCGATGTATATGAAGATGATGGTGTAACGAATGATTATAAAAGTGATGTTTTTGGTTTACGCAAGATGGTTTGTAAAACTACAAGAACAAATTATGAGTTAACCTATAAAGAGTCTGAATCTGGCAATTATCTCTTACAGAATAGGGTTGTTTTTTACAATTTATATTTGGATACCATGCCAGCCAATGTATTTATAAATGGAGAAAAAATGAAAGCAGGTAAACTTTCTGATCATCGTTTTGAATCGGTTAATAAAACAGTATGGAATTGGAATAAAGAGACAAATATTCTTGTAATAGCAATTCCCAAAGGATATGATAAGTATACTATTTCTATAGAAAAGTAACTTAATTCCTAAAATTCGCAAGTGTTTTGCTTTGCGAGCTTTGCATGACTGAGTTAGTTACGTTTTAATTCACTCAAATAGGTGAAACGAGCAATATAAAAGGCTTTCTTACACAGGGGAATGATTGTTATTTGGGAGTTCCATATGGCAATGAAAAGCTAATTTAGACATATGAAATGTAAGTTCCGTCTTTGCGTTGCTTTGCGAGAAATTAAAATAAATCTATCCGGAAATAAGATATTTAAAAAGGATGAGGTGGGTTGTATAAGAGGAAACAAAATAAATGAACACATGAAGCATATTAAAAAAATAATCGGGCTGGCTTGTATTGGTACTACATTAACGTGTTGTCAGCAAAAAAATAATACTTTATATGAGTCCGAACAGTTTACAGTTTACAATGATGGTGTTTTACAAGGAAATAATAAGGCTGTAGTTCAGTCACCTGAAGATATCATTTCTACCTATCAAAGTTTAGTGCATGAAAACTATTCACGTTTAATCACTTTCAAATTCAGTATTAATGAAAAGGATAATGAAAAGGTTTCGGGGGCAGATCATTGGATTATAGTTGGAAATGAGCATGAATCTCCTGTTATAGAATTTGGTTCAGATAATCCTTCTCAACCAACCGATCCTGGAACGAAACTTCCTGCCAATTATGAGTATACCTTTCGTTTGGATATGAATCCGGTTTTAAAACAGTTTGAAGAGAAAGGTTATTACGAGGCTTTTGATGGTAGTCGTGTTGCTAAGGAAGATTTCAAAGGTGTTTATATTGCAGGCGGTTCAGCGCCATTGTCGTGGGATTTTTCAAATCTGGAGGAAAATGGTTTGGCTTTAAAGGATGAGGATGGAGACGGAATATATGAGCTGACTGTTGTTTTAAATCCATTTAACCCCAGGAGCGCAGAAACAAAAGAATGGAAACTTACTACTGATATCTCAGCTAAACCTTCTTACAAATCGGAGCAGCCGATTGTTGATGCATTATTTAATTTATCGCTTGAAGAGGCTTTAATGAATATTGAAGCAGACAGTACCTTGCGTACCGGAGCTAAGTGGGGCGGGGTTTGGACTCGTGATGTAAGTTATAGTACATTGTTGGCTTTTGCTTATCACGAACCCCAAGTGGCTAAAATTAGTCTGCTGAAAAAGGTTAAACGCAACAGGATCATTCAGGATACAGGATCGGGTGGTGCATGGCCGGTATCTTCCGATCGAACTACCTGGGCTCTTGGAGCATGGGAGATATATAAAGTTACCGGTGATCAGGATTGGTTAAAAACAGCTTATGAGGTGATAAAAAACACATTGGATGATGATTATAAAACCATCAGGGACAAAGAAACTGGAATGTATAGGGGTGAATCATCATTTTTAGATTGGCGTGAGCAAACATATCCTAAATGGATGTCAAACATGGATATCTACGTGTCAGAAAATTTGGGAACCAATGTAGTGCATTACCAGGCACATAAAATCCTGGTTGAAATGGCTAAGCTTTTATGTGAGCCATACAAGGAATATGAAAAAAGAGCTGATGAAATTAAAGAAGGCATAAATAACCATTTATGGATGAAGGATAAGGGCTATTATGCTCAGTATTTATACGGAAGGACATCTATGTTGGTATCCCCACGTTTTGAAGCTTTAGGAGAGGCTTTATCTGTTTTATTTGATGTTGCAGACACAGAAAAAGCAAAATCCATAATTTCAAAATCACCAGTAACTCCATATGGTACTACCTGTATCTACCCTCAGATTCCGAATATTCCACCATATCACAATAATGGAATTTGGCCTTTTGTACAATCGTATTGGAATCTGGCTGCGGCTAAAACAGGAAATGAAGAAGTTTTAAAACATGGTTTGGCTGCAATATACAGGGCCGGAGGTTTATTTCTAACAAACTATGAAAATTTTGTGGCTCAAAACGGTGATTATATAGGTACAGAGATCAATTCTGATCGAATGTTATGGAGTATGGCAGGCAATTTGGCCATGGTTCATCGTGTTTTTATAGGGATGAACTTTACAGTTGACGGTATTCAATTTACTCCTGTGATTCCTGAAGTTTATGGAGGAGTGAGAACCTTATCTCATTTTAAATACCGGGATGCAATCCTGAATATTAAAGTTGATGGTTATGGAAATAAGATAGAATCTTTTATGCTTGATAACGAAATACTCGAAAATGCTTTTGTTCCTGCAACTTTAAAAGGAGAGCATAGCATCCTTATCAAAATGGCTAATCATACATTCGAAAAATCAGGTATTAATTTAGTGGAGAATCGGTTTTCAACAACAAATCCGCAGGTAGAACTTAGTGATTCGTTGATTAAATGGAAAGCTCTAGAAGGTGCGGAAAAATATAATGTTTATAGAAATGGAGAATTATTAAAGTCCGGTGATTTTTTAAGTATGAAAATTTCTGACAATGTGTTTGCTGAGTATGCAGTAACAGCCATCAATAGTTATGGTGATGAATCTTTTAGCAGCGAACCGATAAAAGTGGTTCCTCAGAAAGTAGTTCTTGAAACAGAACAATATTATCCAAAATTAAATTTACCTTATACCAATTATAATGGTCAAGGTTTTATTAAAACCAGCACAAGTGAAAATGTAAAATTGAATTTCAATTTCACTATTGAAGAAGAGGGGGAATATATCATAGATTGTCGTTATGCCAATGGAACAGGACCTTGGAATACGGACAATAATTGTTGTATCAGGAGCTTATATGCAAATGGAGCTTATGATGGAGTTTTGGTAATGCCTCAAAGAGGAACTGATGAATGGTCAGATTGGGGATACTCAAATGTAGTGAAAGTAAACTTGCATAAAGGAAAGAATGATCTCTCAATAGTGTTAGAAGAATGGAATACAAATATGGATGGTGAAATTAATGAAGCTTTGATTGATCAGATTAGGATTATCAAATACAGATAGAAGCGATATAAAAATAAGCACGGGGATATATATCGTTTAATGTAAGACGGTTGTTTCATCAGGAGCAACCGTTATTTTTAAGCAATTGTTGGCATTACTTAAAAATACAGATAGTACCTTAGCAGAGATTGCTTATAAAAATTGATTTTCAAGACCGTCCTACTTTACCATGTGTTTTAAAGATTATTTTGAAATATAACTAAGTGATTATAGAAAGTCAATTTTGGATTTTTATTATTGTAAATAACCTTTTAAGTATGCTGCATTTTGCATTGTTTTAGTATCAAAAGTTAATCACGTTCAGTATTTTTTGCATTTTGTCAAAAGACAACAGGTCAATATATTATAAGTCAATTGATAGGTGAAAGTTAAGAGTAATTTAGTTTGGTTTGTTTTTGTAATGTATTGAAATATTGCAGTTTGTAGGATAGGATATTCGTCTATGTAGGATTGATTCAAGTATACTTGTGGTTCGAGTTTTAAGGCATTTTTAGTTGTGAGGTACGAACAGCGGAATGACTTAAATGCCGAATGTGTGTATGGCGCTGATTACAAATCAAGCGCCAGCAATAGTTGTAAATTGAGTGCCATTGGGCAAAAGGTTTGACAAAAACAGCATCAGAAGGGTAGGGAAGTGGCAAACATGGATTGAATAGAATTTTGGATGAGAAATAGTGTGTGGGTAAAAACAGCTTTTGCCATTGACTATGCAAAATGTACATTAAGAAATGGCAAGTGCTGTTGGGTAAAACCCGAAATATGCGTTAAAAAATCTATTACGCATTGAAAATACTGCAAAACAAGTCATTTCATTCACTTGCTTCAATTCAACAGAACGATGCTATGCCTCATTTCACCAAGTGCTTGTTTTATTGTATTTTCAATGCTCATTACAATCCTTTAACGCATAATTCGGGTTAAAGGCGGTTTTTGAACTGAACGATAGTGATGTGAAAATACTGGGATGTGTGGAGGACTGATTACAAATCAAGCGCCAATCAAGATAAGTTGTTTGCCACTTTTGAGGTGTTGGGAGTGAATGGCCGTCACCTGAGTGAATACACCCTATATACAGAAGCGTGGGAAATAGGGTATTAAGGGTGAATGAGTGATGGTGTTTACTGAATGTAATAGCAACGTAATAATATTCATTCCATTTTAATAACAATGAATTAATTCTGTTTAGAAATGTTTTTTATTGCTTTTGTTTTATTGTTAAGAATGTGGATATTAGAACTAATACAAAATAGATTATAGTTGAACATATCATACACCAATTGTATTTTAGTGCAATCAATATAAAATAGGATAGAGATACAATGTAAGTTATTGTAAGTACTAATCTGAGTATTAATTTAATGCGTTGTATTTTACCTATTACAATATTTTTTATGGAATCTACATCAGTTTCATTAAAACTTTTTTCTCGGCTAATAATATCGATATCTGAATTAAAATCAGATTGTATTTCATTAAGATCAGATAAGATGTAGAATTCCAGAGATAGTTGGTATAAAATGAAAAAAAAGAAGATTATAGTTATAACTATAGCTGTTTGTAAATCATCAATCTTTACAGCAGCAAAAACTGCAACAATTACTGATATTGGCACACCAATAACTTGTTTAGATATGTCTTTAAGGATTTCACGTAAAGAAGTTAAATATTTTTCTTTTTGAATATTTAGATCATTACGTAGCTTATTAAAGTCAAACCCTGATAATTTTAATTCGTAATTCCTTTTTGCTGCATCATATATTTCTCTACTTTTTAAAAATAATTTATATATTCTATCTTCATATTTTTCAGACTGAAGCATGTTAATGATCTCACTAATAAAGAAGAGTTTGAAATCAAAAGCTTCTAATTCTTTAATTAGCTTTTCATAAAAAGGTAATAAGTTTTCTTCAAAAATAGGTTCTGGAAAAGCTAAATTGTATTTAATTGTGAATATCCCCTTTGTTGAACTATAAAAAACTAGTTCTTTGTCGAGTTCATTTACATAATCAGCTATACCAATAGAACTTGTTATATATTTGAAAAATAGCTTGTATGCTTTAATATTGTCAAGAAAAAAAGAATCATTTTTAATTTTTCCATCTGAAAAGATGATTTTTGAAGCAGAATCGAAGTAAATACTTTCGCCTTTAAAATTAATTATTAGAAAATTTTTATCATCATCAGCATTAACTATTTCTTCATAAAAATGAGGTTCATTAAAGTAAATATTAAAAGGAAGATTACCAAGACTTAATATGGCACCTTCACTTACCTTTGTGTATGTAAAATTATTTTCATCTAGAAAATCATAATATGTTGGATCGAGAAATTCAAAAAGAAGCTCATCTTCATATCTTTCATCACCAGTAAACTGATGACACTCTAAAAGAAGACTCACAAACTTATTTATAATATCAATTTTCATCTTTGGATTGTTCTTGTAATATTTTCTTTGCTAACTCAGTACTATGAATGATAACAGATGTCTTGTCTTTGTTAAGTTCAACTTTTTTTGATTTATAATACTTTTTAGGGAATTTTATTTTAATGTTTTCAGCTTCTGCATCAATGTTTAAAAATTTGTTTAAAACTGAAATTACAGGTTTGAAATTTCTATTGATTTCAATATTGTTGTTATCAACATAGTTAATGATTTTATACTCATCATCGGGGTAAAATCTTCTTCCAAGATCCCAAAGGTTTAAATTTTGTCCTTTTAAATTACTACAATATTCACTAACATTCTTCATGAAGTCATCCCTACGCATTTGATTGCCTTTTTCATCATTGGGTACTTCAATTTTTGTACAAATATCCATTAATTTTTCAGAATCAACTTTATTATTTTGTTCATTCTTAATGGCAATCCATTCAGAAAAGTATTTAGAAGTTGAATCACCTTTATTTTGAACAAATGCAAGATATCTATCTTTAGACTCCTCATTTTGATAGGATTTAAGATTTATTCTGCAACCAAATGCAAGTTTTTCAAAATCAATATGCATTAATTCATCAACTTGAAAAGTGTCGTTTATTTTTTTTAGAATCTGGCCATTAGTGTTACGGATCAAGAAAATACCTATAAATCTATCTCGAATTTCATAATCTACAAAAACAAAGTATCCACCTTTTGAAGCACTTTTAGATTCAAGATCTTTTTTGAGTATTTCAATAGATTTATTTGAGAAACTTATGAAATCTTCATCATCGAATGAATCCAAATAATTATCTAAAAGAAATTGAAAATCTTTAGGTTGGGGATTGTCATCAAAAATAGCATATGTTAAGGTTGAATGCTTTTTATATCTTTTATTCAATTCATTAACAAGTGTTTCTTCCTTCTCTGATAGCTTCATCAAACTATTAGATGATTCTAGTTCAACATGACTTGAGTGCATTTCTGTAATGATTTGATGCACTATGATTTTGTTTACTTTTAATTTTTGGACAAATCCATTAGGGTTATTAGTATCACTCATAGCAAATTTAATTTTAGCTAGATTAGTTTAATGAATTAATTATATATGACATTGGATTTTGATGACTTTCATCAATTTTATTTTTCATTTTAATTTACTTTGTATTCTTTATATTTTAAAACCTCGGATCTAAGATCTTCATAGCTTGTTTTTTTTGAATTAAGAACACTTTCAATTGTAGAAATCCTTACGCTTTTCTGATCTTTTAGTTTTTCGTTTATTAATGCAGTAGGGACAACATAAAATAGCCAGTTCTCTGATGATAAAGGATTTGGATCTAAATTTATATTCTTTTCTGTGTGCAAACAAAAAACATAAACATCGGCTTGTCTATCAATTTTTCCGTCAAACTCATTGGTTTCGGCTATCCATCCCAGGGAAATATCAATTGCATATTTTATCAGTTTAAAATTATACAAGAAAACCTTGTTTAAACGCTTTTTCTAGTTTATATTTGTACCGAGTTCATCCTA
>NZ_JAPDPJ010000093.1 GCF_026013605.1 Plebeiibacterium sediminum | reverse complement strand
ATAGCCTATTCATTTTTTCCAAAGAAACCTGCTATTAAAGTTGAGCAAATTAAGTCTGATCAATTAGCCTTATTTTAGAATCGAACTGAGGTTAATAATCCTTTACGTAAAAAACTCCCTATTTCTATATAATTATTTAATGTTACTCTTAAGCTGGTTTCTTTTATATCTACTGTTTTTAGCCAATTTAAATAATTTCTAGACCAGGATCTTGTTTGCATTTCGCTATATGCATCTGGAATTTCAATACTAAATTGAAAAAGTAATGATTTTACCCTATTTTTTATTCTTCCAACTTCTTTAACTATACGAAAGCGTTGACGTACTAATGCACGATCAGATTCTAAATTTCGTACTGGAATATTAATTCCATCAATTGCATTGCTTCTTAAACAACGTGCTAATTTTCTACTATCAGCTTTATCAGTCTTTTGTACTTTTTCTTTTTTAGAAGTAGGTATATCAGCAGGATGTACAACCAAGCACTTAACTCCTGAATTATTTAGTTTTCTACTTAATTCAAATCCACTAAATCCTGCTTCATATACAGCATGATAATTACCTCCAGGAAAATTATTATGCAAATAAGATACTAAATGTTTTACTTCTGGATCCTGACTAAAGCTTTTGTGTTCATATTCTTCTCCTAATATGGTAACCTTCCAACTTTTTTTATGAACATCAATCCCAATGTAAAAAGATTGTCCTTCAAATTGATTTTTATTAAATTGACTTTGCATAAGCTTGAATTTAATTTATAAAATACCTCTTTATAATATAATAAATTCTTAGCTTATGCTTTTTCAAACATACTACCTCTGTGAAATACCTCTGTGTGCTCCGTGGTAAAAAAGTGAATATCATATATATATCAAATAATCAATACTTTACATCAATTAACATAGAAACGATGTAAAAATGTTTTTAATAGATGACTTTGTTGTGTATTCGTATGCATAACGGATTAAAAATTTGTTTTATATTTAATATCAAAACCAAATTAAAATCAATTAAACTATGGAGAATAAACAACTTACCGAAAGAATTATTGGATGTGCAATTAAAGTTCATAAAGAATTAGGACCAGGGTTATTGGAATCAGCTTATCAGGAATGTTTATTTTATGAATTACAAAGGCAGGGATTTAGAGTTAAAAAAGAAGTAGCAATGCCTTTGGTTTATAACGAAGTAAAACTTGAGTGTGGTTACAGATTAGATTTATTTGTAGAGGATGAAGTTATTATTGAATTGAAGTCTGTTGAACATTTACACGATATCCATATGGCTCAAATATTATCTTATCTAAAACTTGCTGATAAAAGGACAGGATTACTCATTAATTTTAATGTTACCCAGCTAATTAAAGGAGTAAAGAGAGTTGTTAATGGTTATTGATTATAACAACTTGATTGTAGAGAAGAGATAAATCCTTGTGAAAACCTTCATGTGTCCTAAGTTTAAGGTTTACCACAGAGAAAAGGAGACGCTATGCTTCACCACAGAGGATATGGAGAATAAAAAAACTCTGTGTAGTTTTGTGAAATACCTCTTTGTCCTTCGTGTTAAAAAAAGTATCTGTATTAAAATCAAACAAAAACGGGCCACCAAAAATTGATGACCCATCACTTATTGTAATGAAATTATTATGAAAGGAGATAATTAGTTCATTATTTTATAAAAGCACTTTTAGAAACAAAAAGCTTACTAAAATTCATGTCTTTTTTCTCTTTAAAAATGGTGCCTTCATTTTGATTTGAAACCATCACAGCTTCATCTCCATCTAAATAAGCTTTTACTTCTGCAATATTCATCTGATTATCCTGAATTTGGATCGTATGCGTATAGTTACCTTTATCCACATCAGCAAATGCAGAGGCTTTTAAATTTTGAATTTTGTTTAAGTACTGAGCTACAGAAGCTGAATCTAAAGCTATTCCATCACTCATCCACTTATCCTCATTTAAAACCATCGTGAAGGAACTGTCTGCTGGATAATTAAAAGAGATTTTATTCAGATTGGTTTTATTGACTTTAACCAATTGTTTATTTCTAAATGCATTAGCGTCACGATTAATCATGCTACCTAAAAATCCTTCAACAGCGTAAACCTCGTCATCATCACCAGTTCTTACATAAGTAGTCATGGTACCTCTGGGTTGTTGATAGTATTGGTTTTGTTGCATCATAGCCGGATTTTGTTTCGCCTGACGATAAGAGAATTTCCCAATATACAGCGATGCCAATTCTTTTGAACCATTCATAAGTTTTACTACAGAAGAAAGAGAATCTGTGAGTTCATATTTTTCCCATTGATCTGTTTTTCTGGCTGCTAAACGAAGTGGTTTTAGCTTGTTTACCTGATCAATCAAGCGGTTAATCATCGTTCCTTCTCCATTATAAGTATTGCCATTTCTCAATACAGTCCAGTTATCACCAGCTTTCTTAAGTTCAATTTTATCACCCTTAAGCATTTTAGGATATATAACAACCGACGTAACATTATCTGTATTTACATCAAATAGCATGCTTTTTAGCGTGTTTGTGCCATTACTATGGTCAACAATGCGGGCTATAATAACAAGAGCTAATAATGCTATAAAAACGATACTTAATGTTTTAAGGCTAAATTTTCTAAACATAGGTTTCCCCCTTTCTTTTTAAACGGATCAATTTTCTTTTCTGATTTCGATAAATACCGATTAAAATGATGATTACAATAGGTAGCGCAAAGTTGAATATTTTTAAGAATTGCTTATTGGCATCATCAATCTGATCTAAAGGACGCATTTTAACCTGTTTTGATCGTAATTGTATTAAACCAGTATCATCACTCATATAATCGATGGCATTAACCACAAAATTTACGTTGTCAGGTTGTACCTGATGCACTTGTTCTCCTGAACCATTTATTGCCAAATCACCATCAGCAATAACTACAATTTTATGATTGTCCTCTTCAATCATACCAGCAACAGGCATTTTTGAATTCGGGAAATCATTCTCAGTCCATTGTTTTTCAACATTAAAATAGACGGGAGCAGGTTGAGTTGCTGATTTTTCAGATGTGAAAACCAATGGTGTGAAGGATTTAGTGCTATCTCCTGTAAAACTTAATGTACTACCGAACTGCATTATCATTGTTCCTAAACCTTCGGTAATAGGATGTTCGGCAAAGTTTGATAATACTGGTAAATAAGGAAATTGTATAGGTCTGTTTACCGTAAAAATACCCTGACGTTGTTGTACGTTTATAGAGCCACAAGTTGCATCTAGCACAAAATTGTCATTTACTTTTAAACCTTTACTTTCTAACCATTTTCCAAGTCCTGTGTACTTTGCAAATCCCATTCCCTGTTGTAATTGGGCATCAACTTTATTGAAGGAGATAAACAAATTACCACCCTGATTTAAGTATTGATCAATAATGGCAAAATCCTCTTCCGGAATCGTATCCTGAGGATTAATCCAGGCAATCGATATGTATTTACTCAAGTTTACACTATCTGATAGTGTTACATTTTCGGGTACATAAAGAATATCTAAACCCTGAGATACTTGTGCCAACTGATCTAGACCTGCCTCTCCATGTCCTGTTATAAACCCAATAGCAGCCTTTTCCGGAACCGTAAGTTTTTTGATGGCTGTAGTTAAAGAATACTCCATTTGCGCATTAGGTTGAATAAAAGGGATGGTTTCTGTTTCCTCACCAATTTGAATTACAGCCCCCATGTATGCTTTTTTTGTCGTTTCCTGATCTTTTTCGCGAGCTTTAATCATTAAAGTTCTGATGCCTGCTTCAACCGCTTTTTGTTCGTTTGCAGGGTCTTCATTCGGGTTAATAAACTCGTAAACCAATTGGCGACCTGTTAAAGAACTATAATCGGCAAGCATATCTCTGAAATCCTGACGGGCCTTATCAAACTGAGGTTGTAAACCTTCCGAAAAATATGCCGTTACTGTAATTGGTTCTGTAATGCCTTCCAGAATGTCCTTTGTAGTTTCGCTTAGCGTATAACGTTGATCTTCTGTAAAATCTAAGCGAAAAAAGAATCTGTTGGCTAAAATATTGATGAGAATGATGATTCCCAACGATAGTATGATGTAGTATTTTAACTGACTCTTTTTAAACATGATACTGATTAATTAGTTGATGTTTCGTTTTACTAATGATAGCTCAGAAGCCATTAATCCAATGAGAATAATAGATCCGAAATAAACCAGATTTTTGCTATCAATAACTCCTCGTGTTATGCTATTATAATGGTATTGCATATCCATGTACGATAACACATCGCCTGTTATTCCTGAAAAGGCTGTTGAGGTAATTCCAAACAATATCTGAAAGAAAATACCAATGATTAGAGCCAATAAAAAGGCAACTATCTGATTTGATGTAATGCTACTGGCAAATATTCCCAATGAAATATATGCAGCACTCATCAGCAGTAATCCCAGATATCCGGTTAATACAGATCCATGGTCAATTGGACCGATGGAGGCGATTGAAATGTAGTATGGTATGGTTAATGCCAGTGAAATAACAATCAATAAAAAGGTTGAAAGAAATTTACCGGTAACCACTTGCCAGTCAGATATGGGTTTAGTGAGCATTAACTCTATTGTTCCGGTTTTATATTCCTCTGCCATTTGTTTCATGGTTAATGCCGGGATAAAAATAAAGAGTGTCCAGTATGCAATTCCAAAGAATGGCTGCATAGTGGCGCGATTAATAAAAAACACATCATTGTTTCCATAGAGCCAGGTAAAAAATCCACTCAAGCCAAGGAATACAACAATCATGATATAAGCCATCAAAGAATCAAAATACCCTTTGAGCTCTTTTTTCGTTATGATCCAGATTTGTTTCATAATATATGATTAAGAAATAAGTATTAAGACAAGAGACAAAAGATTGATTTTAATTATTATCTAATGATGTCATTTGTCGTTAAACTTTTTTTATTGTTAAATCTATAGTTGAAATTTCTAGTTAGCACTTGTTCCTCCTGTTAATTCACGGAAAATATCTTCAAGATTTTTTTCAATAGGAGTCAACTGAGTTAAATACCAACCTTTAGCGGCACACATCTTAAATATGGCTTCGCATGAAGAGGTTTGAGGTTTACTTTCAACTTCAAAGGCCGTCATTTCATCATTGGCAAACGATACTACATCCACTTCACTTATGTGCTTTAAAGCTTCATATACTTCGTTTCTTTCACCACTATTAATGGCCACTTTTAAAACTTCATTGCCTTGCGCTTTATGTCTTAATTCACTTGGAGTACCATCGGCAACTATTTTTCCTTTGTTGATAATTAAAACTCTGTCACATGTAGCTTCAACCTCAGCCAGAATATGCGAACTAAGAATTACGGTTTTTTCCTTGCCAATTTCTTTAATCAGTTCACGAATTTCGATAATTTGGTTGGGATCTAAACCGGTTGTAGGCTCATCTAAAATCAGTACTTCCGGATTATGAATCAAAGCCTGAGCTAGTCCAACCCTCTGTCGGTAGCCTTTGGATAGTTCTCCAATTTTCTTGTGCTTTTCATCATTCAATCCACATTTAAGTACCATCTCTTTAACACGATTGTCAAGTTCCGATTTTTTCACTCCTTGTAGCTCACCAATAAATTTTAAGTAATCCATTATTGGCATATCCAGGTAAAGTGGATTGTTTTCAGGAAGGTACCCGATGTTACTTTTTACCTTATCAGGTTGCTGAAGTACTGAAACACCACCCACAGTAATATCTCCACTATTAGGAGATATAAAGCAGGTTATTGCTTTCATAGTAGTTGTTTTACCTGCTCCGTTTGGTCCAAGAAAACCTAATATTTCGCCCGTTTTTACCTTAAAAGATAAATTGTCTAAAGCTTTTTGCGGACCGTACAATTTGGTAATCTCATTTACGTTAATGTCCATCTCTTATGTTTTTAAAATAACTTTTGATTCAAAGCGGTAATAAATAAAGTGAGTAGAGAAAGTTGTCGATTAACTCATTTATTTATAGACCGAAAGCATATGAGGATATGCTTTTAAGTGTCCCAAAATTATAACAAGATGAAAAAATGTGGTTCGGATAGGAGGGACTTTAACCTGTTTTTAACCAGAATTATGTTAAGTATTTATGATTGATAAATGAATGGGTGCAAGGTGATCATATGCATTTAGACATGAACGAAAGAAATAACTTTGAGTGTTCCGTGTTTAAAAAGAGGTTTACCTCAGAGAAAAATAGAAGGAACAAGAAATAGGGAGAAGGGAACAGGTTAGGAAATGAAAAGATGTGTTGAAATCTAAAAGAAAGAAAATTCTCTGTGTAACTCTGTGAAATATCTCTATATACTGCGTGGTTCAACAAGATATTATAATTATTTAAGATTTATCTATCAGCCTGTTTACCTACCTTTGTGTGCTAATTAAAAGTTTTAGCATGAAGAATTTTACTTCGATAAATAAATGGCCGTTTTTTTACGGTTTCGTCATAGCAATAGTGGGAACTTTGGGTATCTGGGCTAGTGTTCCCGGACAAACAGTGGGAGTGAGCACTTTTACAGATCCCATAAAAGAAGCTTTAGGTCTGGATCGTCCTCAAATTAGTTTAGCCTATGCACTTGGTACTATTGGTAGTTCATTATTATTGGGTATAGCAGGTAAATGGTTCGATAAATATGGCGCTCGCAAAGTGGCATTTGGAGCCGCTATTGGATTGGCTATTGCTTTATTTATAAGTTCAAAAAGTGCTGATATTTCAAATTCACTTCAGACATTCCTGGGAATTCAAAACTGGTTATTTTCATTTATTGTGATCATGATTTGTTTCTTCCTGATACGATTCACAGGACAAGGGGTGCTTACACTTTCCTCCAGAAATATGATTATGATTTGGTTCGACCAATACCGAGGAAGAGTGAATGCCGTTAGCTCTATTGCTGTATCATTAGGTTTTTCTATTTCACCTTTATGGATTAACCTTTTAATTGAAGGCTATGGTTGGCAAGATGCCTGGTTATGGATGTCAATTGGATTGTTAGTAATTGGAATTCTTATATACGCAACGTTTCGTGATTCACCGGAAAAATATGGCATGGTACCAGATGGGCATATTGGTTCGCATAAAGAGAAGAAAAAGCAAATAAAACCAGTTCAGGAATTCACAAGGGGACAAGCGCTTAAAACCCGTGCCTTTTGGATGTATGGACTGATGCTGGCTTTTAATGGTTATTTTATTACAGGACTAACCTTTCATATTATTTCCATTTTTGGTGATGTAGGTTACTCAAAACAGGAAGCCTTATCATTTTTCTTACCTATGTCCATTGTATCGCTTACAGTATCTGTATTGGGAAATGCCATTAGCGATAAAACAAAATTTAAGTATCTACTGTACGCAATGATATTTGGATCAGCAACTTGTTCTGTAGGTTTGGCCATTTTAAAATACACCATAGGCTTTTATCTGTTGATCGGAGGAGTTGGAATAATGGGAGGGATGTTTGCTGTATTGTCATCTGTTGTTTGGCCTCGATTTTTTGGCAGGAAGCATCTTGGAGCGATATCGGGTGTCAGTATGCAGATGATCGTCTTTTCAAGCGCATTAGGACCATTTATGTTTAGTTTATCCTATAACTACCTGGGTTCCTATTCTTATATAGCTTTAGCCGGATTGGTAAGTTTAGCACTTATTGCCATAGGTTCTGTAAAAGCTGATAACCCTCAGGAGAGTTTAGAGTCTTAAGTTAAAAGTCAAAAGTCCAAAGTACCTAGGAGAATAGAGCAGGGAACAAGATGATTAATTTAGAAAAACCTCTGTGTAACTCTGCGAAATATCTCCGTGTGCTCCGTGTTTGAAAATAAGTTTACCACAGAGAAAAGGAGGCGCTTCGCTTCATCACAGAGGACATGGAGAATAAAGGGAATATGCAGAAAGGAACAGGGATAAAGTTGTGGGTTATTTTTGTTATTTATAAGAATAAAAAAATGCTCAGTGTAACTCTGTGAAATATCTCCGTGTGCTCCGTGTTTAAAAAGAAGTCTACCACAGAGAAAAGGAGGCGCTACGCTTCATCACAGAGGACATAGAGATTCTTATTATAAGGAATTTTACCATTCAGGATAAATAGAAACACCTATAGAAACAGGATATAGCTCCGGCGCTTTGTTTTTATCGAACATTGGAGATAAATAATAGGTTCCGTATAGATTTATGGCTCTGTAGCCAATACGAACCTGCGCACCATATCTAAAGTCATTTAAGTTAAAGTTTCCTCTGTCTTTATCCTTCGATTTTTCACCATCATTCTTTGTAACAACTTTGGTATGTGATTTTAATTTGTACCCCATAATTCCACCTGCAGAAATATAAAATCCATCTCTGTTTTTACTATTGAATTGCAGCTCAAATAAAATTGGAGCAGTCAGGTATAAAGTAGTGAGTTTGGTTTTATCCAAATTACCGTCAATAACCGAATAAGATAAATATCCCATATCATCTTTGGTTAAAGTATATGGATTATCAAAACGATAATTATTAAATGTTAAGCCTAATCCGGTCACAAAACCAATATTTCCTTTGCGACTCAAAGAAATATCTTGTTCCCATAGATTTAAGGATACTTCAATCGATTTTCCAGTGTTTAATGAAAGAAAATCATCTTCAGGATAGAGTGACAATTCGCCATCAGCATTCAGGTAGTTATTAAACCCTAAATCCATACCCCAGTAATGTCCATCGAAACGTCTTTTATCTTTCTTTTTGCGTTTTATGATTCTGTTATCATCATCATCAGATCTTTTCTGAAAACTAAGCTTGGTTGAATTGTCATCAGCAATAATATCCATGTCAGAACCAAATAATCTGATTTTTGTGGTGTCCTTATCTTTTGAAATCACTTCACGATCATTATGATTTATTTCTGTTGAGTATTCATAAGTCTCCGTTTCATCTTCTTCGTCATCAAAATCATATTCCTCAGGATTATGGACTGCATCACCATTTTTATTGATGTAAGACACATTACTGTTGTTAACTACTTTGGCTATGCCATCTTCAAAATCGCTTATATATTGGTATTGACAAGGAATCACTTCTGCACCAGCCATGTTGATATAACCCATTTTGCCGTTTTTAAGAACTTTGGCCATACCGTCTTCAAAATCCCATATTTTCTGATATTGGGCAGGAACAATTTCAACTCCGGCTTCATTTAACATACCCATTTTCCCATGTTTTAAAACCATAGCACGTCCATCTTCAAAATCCCATATCTTTTGATATTCGGCAGGAATAACTTCAAAACCGGCCAGGTTGATATAACCAATACCACCATTTCTGAAAACACGGGCTTTACCATCTTCAAAATCCCAGATCTGATCGTACTGACAAGGAATAAACTCATAGCCATTCATATCAACAAAACCCATCTTGCCATTTTTCAACACTTTAGCTCTGCCGTCCTCAAATTCCCATACCATATCATATACAGTAGGAATAATTAAGTTGCCGTTAAGGTTGTAAATACCAATCTTTCCGTTTTTAATCACCTTAATGTTTCCATTATCCTGCAAATCCCACACTTGCTCGTTTTCGCAGGGAATAATTACGTTTCCATTACCGTCTATCAGCCCCATTTTACCATTGAGCATTACCCGGTAATATCCGTCCTCAATTTCCCACGCTTTTTGATAGGAATCCAAAAAAGATTTATTTTCCTGGGCATAGATAGGTAAGATGAGGTATAATGACAATAATATAATGACAATACGTTTCATAACTGATTTGTAATTAAATTGATTCTCTGATGAACGAAAATAACCTTCGGCTAACAAAGCTTTGAGTGCTTTTTACAAATGCCTTTTAAAAGTTGGCTAAAGTAATACCAATACTGTAAGGGTACAATTCAGGGCCTTTATCTTTTTCGTAAAGAGTAGAAAAGTTATAAGTTGCATAAAGCTTAATAATTTTATAACCTACCTGAACCATAGCTCCATACTGAAATGGATTGATATTGATATCATCTCTTGATTTATCCGTATCGCCATCGGTATAAACTACTTTAGTATGCGATCCTATTTTGAATCCACCGTAAACTCCGGCTGAAATAAATGCGGTACAACGATTTTTATCAGAAGGAATTTGTGCTTCAAGCAATAACGGAACGTTTAGATATGAAGCTACAATTTTACTTTTTTCAACAGGGTTGGTAGCTGGAATTGGCTCTCCGTATGTAATACCAGCATTGTTCTTTTGAATGTTGAACTGGTTATCCTGACGATAATTGTAAACAGTCCATCCTAAACCGGTAACCAATCCAAGATTTTTTTTGCGTTGCTGTAAGCCAATATCGTATTGAAGAAAGTTAATGGTAAAAGCCATCGATTTTCCTGAGTTTATTTCCATAAAATCGCCATCCGCAGGTATCGAAGTATCAAAATCCTTACCTGAGTAATTACAGAATCCAAGCAATACACCAGAGTAGTGACCTTTAAACTTTTCACGGGGAATATGAACCATTCTTACATTAGTTTTATCATCTTCTTCAATAAATTCCCATCTTTTATGTCCTAAAGTTATTTTGGTAATGGTATCGTTATGTTCCTGAACTTCAACTTTAGCGCGAGGAAATCCTACAATGGCTTTTTCTTGTTTTTCATCAATAACAACCACATCAACAGGAGTTGTTTTTTTCTTTTCTTTTGTGGTGGTCTCATTTTGTTGCGCTTTTAATAAAGCTGGTGAAAATAAGGCACATAAAATGACTAGTAAATATATTTTTTGCATGACTTTTAATTTTAAAAATGATTTGTTTTTTAGAACGCGCTTCTAAGATTATGACGCCTGAACATCTAATTTGTTACAGGCATACTTTTTATTTTTCTTGAAAATGAAATATTATCTGATTCGAGCTGATAAGCTACCATTTCTCCATCTTCATTGATATATTTTTTTATGGTTGTTGGGTTACCCGACAAGTAATTGATAAATCGGATACCTGTGCCTAATGCATTAACAGAACGAGATAATTTTTGACTTTCGGACTGAACATGATTTTCCATTGCCAACTCGTTAACTTCTGTTTGCCTTAAGTTGTTGGCAATCATAATCGGCATCATGGCATTTAAACCTATTTCGTAAGCATTTAATGGTTTATTTTGTTTCTCAAAATGTATTGATTTGCCTACCAATGGTTCAATATATATATCTTCTCTTACTTGTTGCTCTTCTTTTTGATTATCAGTTGTTTCTGTGTTGGTAACAGATTCTGTTCCTGTTTCTTTTACACTCGTATTAAGGGTACTTTGTGCAGATTCGTTGTTATCTTGTTTTTTTTGCGTGTTTTGAGTTTGTGTATTTTTCGGAAGAACAATTAATGATGGTGTATCATTAACTACAACTGATTGCATGTTTTTTGCTGATTTTTTTAAATAAGGAAAAGTACCTATGCTGATTAAAAGAGCAATAACTGCAGCCGCACTCACTTTTCGCAAAGTAGCAGGTGTAAATATCGGTAGGAGGGTAACTCTTTTTAAAACACTTTTATGGGCAAATTTTATAGTGTTATTACTTTTTAATTTTGTGTTTTGATAGGCAATAAACAGTTTATGATTTTCTTCAGAAGAATTGATAAAGTCTGCCTTCCATTGTTTTTCATTTTCATCTAAACCAGTTTCAATATCCTTAATGGCAATATATTCTTCGTAAGGAATATCAATTTCGCTGGCTTCGGCTTTAAGTAACGAAGTTTTATCTGCAAATGATATGCTTTCAGGTTCAAGTACCATATCGCTGATACCTTCAATCTCTTTTTGTATTTCAGGATGTTGATATAAAAACAGCTCAAATTGTTTCTGATTATCCTCAGATAACATGCCGTCAAGGTAGTCAACAATCCATTCTTCGTAATTATCTATTGTAATCATCATGATTCAAACTAAAACTTCAATTTTACCAATATAATTTTTCAGAAACTGTCGTCCTCTGAAAATGTAAACTTTCACTTGCGATTCACTCAGGTTTGTAATCTCAGCAATCTCATTGTAATTGTACCCTTCATAGTCGCGCAATAAAATCACGTTTTTTTGGTCTGGAGGAAGTTGCTCAAGTGCCTGGTGTAATATTTCATTTACATCGCTGTAGGTTTCGTTGGTAACATATTTGTTGGCGTCAGCATCTTCCCAACTTGCTTTGTATTTGTCTCTTCTTATAGAATCGATTAAAGTATGGTATGCCGTTGAAAACAGATAACTCTTTGCTTTGGCATAAGAAATGTCTGCATGGTTTTTCCATACTTTTTCAAATGTGTCCTGCACAATATCTTTAGCCCGGTCTGTATCTCTTATGTTCTTTAATACAAATCGATAAATATTATCAGAATACGATTCTACACTTTTATTATACTCTTTAACTGTCATCCGACTCAGTTAGGATTTACTTAAAAAAGGACGATTGTTATCATACTTTTGTTTCTAATTTCTATGTTTGTGACGCATAAGCATGGCTAAAGTTACAGCGGTTTTAGAAAAAAGTGAAAATTTTTATGATGTCGGAATTATTTATATCAATTGTTGTAGGATTTATTCTTGATTTATTAATCGGCGATCCTTATTCAATGCCCCATCCAATCAAGGTTTTTGGAAATACCATCTCGCTAGGTGAGCGTTACTTGAATAAAAATAATCATCGAAAAATAAAAGGTGCCTTTATGGCCTTTTGTTGTATTGTGCTAGCCTTTTTGTGTTTCTATATGATTGAAAGAGCAGCATCTTTAAACTATTATGTTTCCATAATTGTGGGGGCTATATTTGTTTTTTATGGATTGGCTAACCGCACTTTAATAAACGAAGTTTTAAAGGTAGAGAAGGAATTAAGTAAAAATGGTTTGGACGCAGGCCGCAAACAGTTGAGTTTTATTGTGGGCCGACAAACAGATAAACTGGATGCTCAATCTATTCGTAAAGCTGCTCTGGAAACTTTATCAGAGAATTTAAGCGATGGCGTGATAGCTCCGCTCTTTTACCTTTTTATAGGGGGTATTCCGTTAATGTTTGCCTACAAAATGGTGAATACCCTGGACTCGATGATTGGCTATAAAAATGATCGTTACAAAGATTTTGGATGTTTTGCAGCAAAGGTTGATGATGTTTTTAATTTTATTCCTGCTCGTATTACTGCCCTTTTAATTGCTTTGGTGAGTTTAAAATCAAAATCCTTTGCTTTTATTTTTAAATATGGAAATCAACATAGCAGTCCCAATGCCGGATATCCTGAAGCAGCTTTAGCCGGAGCTTTAAATTGCCGTTTTGGCGGGCCATCAGAATATTTTGGAAAGGTAGTTGATAAACCATACATAGGAGAGAACCCTCTGGAATTAAACTCAAAACATATCAATTATTCTTGTGGCATTAATTTAAAAGCCAGTGTTTTGTTTTTGGTGGTGGGGTTGGTTGTGATGTTTTATTTAGGGTAATAAAAGTTTTAGGCTTCAAACCACCTCCCCTCGTACCTCGGGTACTCCTACTTGGCAAGGATGAGAGTTGATTTGTAGCTTGCTTAATTGTTGCTCTTAGGAATATTACAAATGTCTGGGTTTAAGTTCTAATTATTAATAAATCCTAAATAAAAAAATGCCAAACGAGTAATTAATTCACATAAAAACATAATAATTTGTGAATACAATATCTGTTGCATATATTTATATTAAAAATTTGGATATGTATTCACGCACATTAAGAGGAGTAATTGAAAATAAGATAGGAAAGGGAAAGGCTATTCTATTAATTGGACCAAGACAGGTTGGTAAGACAACTTTAATAAATCAGATAATCTCAGATAAAAAGCACTTATTTCTTGATGCAGATGATCCTACAGTCCGGAGTTTGTTAAATAATCCCAATACAGAGCAAATACGATCAATATTAGGTCCACATAAAATTGTATTTATAGATGAAGCGCAAAGGATAGCAGGGATCGGCTTAACTTTAAAAATAATTACCGATCAGTTCAAAGATGTTCAATTAATGGTGAGTGGATCATCTTCATTTAATTTATCTCATGAATTAAATGAGCCATTAACAGGTAGAAAGTGGGAGTATGAATTATATCCTATAAGTTGGGAAGAGTATCAGGAAACACAAGGCTATTTAGTGGCTGAGCAACAAGTTGAAAATAGATTATTGTATGGTTTTTATCCCGATGTTCTTAATAATCCTGGAGAAGAAAAGGAAATATTAAAACAACTTGTAAACAGTTATTTGTATCGAGATATTTTAGCTTATTCAAATATTCGAAAGCCAGAAGTATTAGAGAGATTAGTACAAGCATTAGCATTACAGATAGGGAGTGAAGTAAATTACAATGAGTTGTCTCAAACTGTAGGAGTAGATAAAAACACCGTATCAAATTATATTGATATCCTGGAGAAAGGTTTTGTTGTTTATAGACTTAATGCTTATAGTAAAAATCTTAGGAATGAAATAAAGAAGAATAAGAAGATCTATTTTTAAGATAATGGTGTAAGAAATATGATTCTCGGAAACTTTAATCGTTTAGATCTTCGACAGGATACAGGAGCTCTTTGGGAAAACTTTCTAATTACAGAAAGAGTAAAGCAGAATAATTACAAAAATAGTTATGCGAAAATGTATTTTTGGCGTACTCAACAGCAGCAAGAAGTTGATTTTGTTGAAGAAATAAATGGACAGTTAAAAGGATATGAGTTTAAGTGGAATGCCAAAAAGAAGGTTAGATTACCCAAGACATTTGTGAATACTTATAATGCAAAAGAAGAAGTGATTGACAGAACTAATTTTAGAGACTTTGTAGTCATAAAATAAATACTAACGAGTAATTGTTTATTGCATGAAGTCAACAATTATTTCTTAATATAAATCTTTTCTGTCTGAAGGTTCGAAATCCAATGGATATGTAAGTATAACTCTGTCTGATTGATTTAGATTATTCAAATTAAATTATCTTTTTTCTTAAAACCAATTCTCAAAAGCTTTATTGAGA
>NZ_JAPDPJ010000092.1 GCF_026013605.1 Plebeiibacterium sediminum | reverse complement strand
ACGATAAAAATGTTTAGGGGAACAACCCCACCGTTATTGAAAAAAGGCGAATGGGCTTCGGATGGCCAGTACGCTTATTTGGGTATGGAACACGAGCAATACAAAGTTTTTCAGGGTGTGTTTGACATGAGCAAAGACCAACAAATAACAGGTTTTGAATACGATGTTGAACGCAAAGCGATTATAATTCCTTCGGGAACTCCGTTTTCAAAGCTTCAAAGGCTGTTTGATTCCCTGCCCAAAGCATTAAAATACCATACCAACAAAAGTGCGAGTATCAGCATCATGTTTGAAGATGGTACTTACATCAACGATTTGGGAACGTTCCTGGTTCTTCGTGATTTCTCCTACCAAATCAACATCTGCTCATTGAGCAATAAGGTGGATGGTGTGGTTGGAACATACGTTAAGCCTGTAATTTTCCAAAGCGATAAGGCTATTGAGATTTACAATAGTGCTATCAATTTTGCAGATATACGGTTTGAATATACTGATGCCGGAAGCGGTGCAATTGCTTTCCTAAACAGTACCACCAACATTGACGATTGTTGTTTTGAGGCAAAGGTCAATCAATCGTGTGTATTTGATAGAGGCTACAACAAGATTGTGTTTTCAGATACCTATTTCAAGATGAACAGGGATATTCAGGACACGATACTTGACAGGGCTTCGGTTGGTTCATTCATCAATATTGCACGTTCAAAATCCGCTCCGGAATACAGACCAAAAACCATTGTTCAGCAAATTAGTGGAGGATTGATAATTGCCGGGAATGTAGAAGATTTGCTCATTTCAGAGAAAAGTCCTGTGTATATGCCCAATGGAGGTATCGAGGTACACGGTGGTTTTGTAACCGACCCTGACGGAAATATCAATATTGCCATTCCAACAAAGCTTTCGCAATTGGAAAACGATATGAACCTGACTTCAAATTTTGAGGAACTGCAAAATAAACCAACAACCATTAGTGCAGAACAAGCAACGGCAATAGAGAACAACAACAAAAAGAGTAGCTACCCACAAGCAGATGCAGAAAAACTTGCAGGGATTGAGGAAGGTGCTACTGCCGGAGCTGATTGGAATACCAATATTCAGAATAAGCCAACTACCATATCGGTAGAACAGGAAGCAGCTATCGAGGCAAATACGCAAAAACGTTCTTATCCCGAAACCGATGAAAACAAATTAGCAGGAATTGAAGAAAACGCCACCGTTGGAGCTGATTGGGTGCCGCTTGTTATTATGTATGATTCAAGTGTATGATGTTGTATAACAATACATTGAACCTATATTTATATTGAGTAAAATATCATGTGGTTACATATATGTTACACCATATTATAGTGATTATTTTACATTGAAGGTTAATTTTGATTGATGAAAGTTATTTTTAATGTGGTTACATACTGGTGTAACCAACAAACAATATAGAAAATTTCAGCGTTTAATTTCTTGCTGATTATCCTTGAAAAAATCAATCTCATTAAGAAGTGAAATTCTTTCTTTTGACAATTTGGAGATATGAGTACGTTGGATAGATACCCAATTTGCTAATGATTTGTAGTTTTTGCTTGTAGTGACAATATAGCAGGTACCAAATTGTTGTTTATATTCTTTCAACTCTTCGTAACGAATTAACCATTGTTCGTTAGCTCTTTCTTTGTTCAATAAAGCAGTAACAGATTGCTGTGGATTCCAATTAAAACCTAAATCATTAAGTTTTTCTTTCCTTTCTTTGGACATTGTATCTTTTGTCCGTCTAAGAACTTTCATAAAGTTTACAAGTTCATTTTTTGCACCATAGGAACTACATACTAATAAATGACCGTGTTCTTTTTTAAACAGTACTAATTCATCAAACATTTCTTCCCATCGATTGATAGTTTTATTTTTCATTTCAACTCCAGCCGATTTTAGCTTCTTTATTTTTGAATGATGCAATTTACCTTTCCAATATAGTTTTCTTTGATATACAAGCCAGTTTTGGAGCTGACTGTCGCTATTGCTTTCTGTAACATTTGTATGTCCAAACTGCTTTTGAAATTTAAGCAACTTGGTGTACATGTTATCCCAATCATGAAACGCCATTAAACGAAAGTTAAAGCCTATCATGTACAAAAGATTTTCCCTTTTCAAATCCATTGTACCCTCGTGATATACTAATCTTTGACGACGAACCCAATAACCCAAACTTTTATTTAGAGGATATTTAGCAGGAACATTAGCGTGACCGTTCTTATTTTTATAATCAACTAATTCAAGAAACATACCTATCCAACGACCTTCCAGAACTTTGGTCATATCTGCCTGCTTTTTATAATCTTCGATTGCCTCTGATAAGTTTTTATGCACAATACTTGAAATCCTGAATAATATAATTGTTTAGAATTAAACAAAAATACTTTATTTCAATTTCATTATCAAAAGTCTTACAACCCATTTAGCAAATTTACAACCCCCTCCAGAATACCTTTTTTCAAGGATGAATCGGTCATTCTGATTTTTTGCTTCATGAATGATTGTGGCACTTGCTTTTTTATTAAGATTCTTGCCAATCTCCCCAAATCTTTTAGCAACTCATCTTCTAACGATGTTTGAGTTTGACTATAAGTAGTGTTTTTCTGCTTTTGCAAATGCAAGAGTGTGGCATTATATTCTTCTTGCATTTTTTGAAATTCACTGGCTGTTCCTCCAGCATCCGGATGCAGTTGCTTTGCCAGTTCTCTGTAACGCAATTTGGCTTGAGGTACATCGGCTATTCCTTTAAAATATTTCATAGTTGCTCCAACTCTTCAATGGTTATACTAAAATGTTCCAGGATTAATAGAAGCTGCTGTTTGTTGTAATAATGGCATTTTGTGCTCCCGGCATCTGAAATTTCTTGTTTTAAGGTAGGACATATATCAATTTCATTCCGAAGTTGCTGCATAGCCGACTTAATTGAAATGCTGTTTGGATAAAGCTTCTTTACTAATTCTTGTTTTAAATATGTTCTTGGGACTATCATCACATTAAGATTTTATCAGAAATTGATGAATTTTTAAAAAATGAAGTGATTTTTTTAAATTCAATAGGGATACTGTAGTTTCATTGCTAATAAACCAAAATAAGAGATAATAAATCAAAGAAAACGAAGGGTCTATAAACACGAAAAGCCTCTGAAAGAGGCTTGTTTTAAGTGTTATATGTAATTTTTTAGGCACAATTCATAGTATTTACCTTTTTTGGTAATTAGCACAATAAAGATAGAAATTCTGGTTACAAGAGAAAGAAAGCTAACACTTAAAATTTCATGTAAACTATGTAAATAATGTAAATCAATAATCTTACTTGGTTGATATTCATCATTTTGTAGATTTACTTCACTATTGATATCAAGTAAATATATTTACCTAACATCTAATTTCCCATGCGTTTCACCAAAAATATCATCTGGTAGAAAGAAACTATGAACCCTTGTTTTTTTTTACGTATTATGAGCTTTCTGAATGTGATATTCCTTAAGTGGAATATCTCAAACTGTATCTTGTTGGTGTTATTTACAAACTAATTCATTCATTGGGTCACAATTACACCACCGTTAGGTTGAATTGTCAAATTTACCGAACCACTATTTCTGATTTTTATTTTAGAAAATTGTGGTTCCGATTTCTTATTGTCAGAGTATAGTTTCACATCTTTACCAGCCCACATCGGAAGATTAACATTTAACTTTATTGCCTCTTTTTGTGCATTCACACCAACAACATACCATTGGTCTTTATGACGACGTGCTAAAACACAGTATTTACCGGGATAACCATCAATGAAAACAGTTTCGTTCCATGTCGTTGGTACATGCTTCATAAAATCAATCTCAAACGCAGGAACATCTGTTAAATTGTTGGGTGCAATGCCAAACATTTGCACTGGGGTTTGATATAAAACTGCCGTAGCTAATTGAAAAATGTCAGATGTTTTTCTGGTTGTTCCTCCATCATTTGTTCTGTTATGACGTTTATATGTTTTGTATGTATTCCCTTTACTTTTGGTATATAGCACTTGTTTTTAGTAAAATCCAAGTCAATCTTCCCAAGTCTCTTATCAATTCATTTCCTCCTCATTTTTTTGAAATTCACTGGCTGTTATTCCTTTATCAGGATGTAGTTATTTTGTCAGTTCTCTGAATTATATTTTGGCTTGGAGTAATATTGTTTTATTGCTAATAAACCAAAACAAGAGACAATAAATCAAAGAAAACGAAGGAGGTATAAACACGATAAGCCTCTTTAGAGGCTTATTTTAAGTGTTATGTGTAATTTTAGGCACAATCGTAATTATTATACCTTTTGGTGAAGCTCAATAAAGATAGAAATTCACGTAAGTTTAGGAAGAAAAAGTAAATGATTATCACCTACAGATTTCATCAATGCTCACTTTCATCAACTTCTTGAAATACCACTTATAAATGTATCAACGAAATCAATAATCTTTTCAGTGATTCTTTCAGAAATAGTCTTTCTTTCTTTTAAGGATGGTTTCTTTTTCATCATCCCAATAATATCATCTCGTAACGGCTTTTTCTCGGTAAACATATAGTTTCCGATTACCTCCTGTAACATTTCCGCATCCAGATTCTCTTCTTCACTAAGTTTTTCAATGGCAACAATTCTTTCTTTGCTCCAGTAGTTTTCAAATTCTTCAGGTATATCTTCAGAATCTTTAATTGATGATAAATTTTCCTGGATAAATCGCTCGATTAATTCACGTTTGCTACGCATACGAGCATCTCCGGTCATTAAATCAAGAATAGCCTTTTTCTGTTTTTCCTGCTCTTCTTCGGTGGAATCTTTAAGTTTTGCCAGAAGCTTTAAAATATATGCAACGTTTATTTCATCACGGTGAATTAACTCCAACTCAAAATCAATATCACCTAGTATAGAAACCTTTTCTTTTTGGTGTGTCGATTTTGCTTTATCGTATAAGTCAAGATATTTGCTTTTATAATCCTCAAAACCTTGCTCTTCCATTGATAAATCATCAAAAGTAAACTCAGTGAATGTAACAAGTACATTTCTTAAACGCATCAACTCACGGAATGCTCTTATAAACTCAAGCTCCTGTTCTTCATCAATCAAATCGTTTACGCTATCAACGGTTGGGGCTATTTTTAATAATTCATCAAATGCCTGGTTGAATTTGGCAACATACTCTTCGTATGGCTGCATTATAATTTCATCCTTAGCATTGATGTTTGAAAATAAAGAAATTGCTTTGTCGGTAGCACCTTTTAAATTTCTAAAGCAAACAATGTTACCTTGTGATTTTAACTCATTTAAAATGCGGTTTGTTCTGGAATAGGCTTGAATTAAACCGTGATATTTCAAATTTTTATCTACATATAAGGTATTTAACGTTTTGCTATCGAACCCAGTTAAAAACATATTTACCACCAGTAATATATCAATCTGCTTGTGTTTTACTCGCTTAGCAACATCATTATAGTAATTATAAAAGCTTTTACTGTCTTTTGTAGTGAAATTCGTACCAAACTCCTTATTATAGTTTCCTATAAACTCTTCAAGATAGTCTCTTGAATGTTGAGTATTATATGCAGCTTGTGGTTCAGCTGCTATATTCATTAGTTGGTCAGACTCAAAAGCAAACTCTTCATCTATAAAATTGCCTACAGCATCTTTGTCATCTTCATTGGCTTGATATGAAAAGATTGTTGCTACTTTTAGATTATGAAGCCCTTGTTCTTTCTTTTGTTGAAATAACTTATAGTATTCAACTACGGGACTAAAACCTGTTTTGGGGTCGATACTTGATACAGCAAGAATACTTGTAAACTCTTTATTATGAGTTTTTCTATTATGATTTGCAATAATGTAATCCACTATATTGTTAAGACGGATGGGTGCATTCATTACCTCTGCTTCGTCAATAGCTTCAACCTCAATATCTAAAATATTATCTTTCTTTTTGAAAGTACTGATGTACTCAACTGAAAATTTTAGAACATTCTCGTCTCTAATGGCATCGGTAATTACATATTGATGCAGTTTTTTCTCAAACAACATTTTAGTTGTCCGTTTCCCAAACTCATTAGTCCCTGCATTTTCTTCGAAAATAGGTGTGCCGGTGAAACCAAACATTTGGCATTTAGTAAAGAAATTCTTAATGTCATCGTGTGTTTTACCGAATTGAGAACGGTGACACTCATCAAAAATGAAAACAATACGCTTGTCGCTTTGAGTTTCCATTTGAGCCAAATACCTTTTCTTGCTAATGGCGGTGTTTAGCTTCTGAATTGTGGTTACAATCAGTTTGTTATCACCTGTCATTTGTTTTACCAGGGTGTTGGTGTTGTTTGTTCCATCAATACTCCCTTTGCTAAATGCATTAAACTCTTTGGTGGTTTGGTAGTCGAGGTCTTTACGGTCAACCACAAAAACAACCTTGTGTACTTTTGGATAGTTTGTAAGTATTTGAGCTGTTTTAAACGATGTAAGCGTTTTTCCGGAACCTGTTGTATGCCATATGTAGCCAAACTTCCTGGTTGTTTCAACTCGTTCAACAATGGCTTCTACTGCATAAAACTGATAAGGGCGTAAAACCATTAATATCTTGTCCGATTCATGAATTACAATATATTTAGTAATCATCTTTGAGATATGGCAAGGCTCTAAGAAAACATTGGTGAAATCAACAAGTTGCGTAATGAGTTTATTATTTACATCACTCCAATAAAATGTTTGTTTAAATGACCTGGCTTTTACCGGACTATTGGCATAATACTTTGTATTAACCCCGTTGCTGATTACAAAAATTTGAATAAACTGAAATAAGCCATGACCAGCCCAATATGAATGCCTTTCATAACGATTGGTTTGATTGAATGCCTCCTTTAACTCAAGTCCCCTTCGTTTTAATTCAATCTGAACCAACGGCAAACCATTTATGAGAATTGTAACATCGTATCGATTCTTATAGTTTCCCTCCATGGTTACTTGTTGTGTAACCTGGAATTGATTTTGACACCAATGAATTTGATTGATTAACTCTATCGTTTTATGCTCGCCATTATCGTTGACGTAGGGAACCCGGTCTCTTAAAATTTTAGCTCGCTCAAATATATTACCTTTATTTATAAAGTTGAGAATTTGTTTGAAGTCCTGCGCAGACAATGAAACTTTATTATGAACTTCGAGCTGTGATTTCAGATTAGCCAGTAAATCATTCTCATCATTAATAACAATATTTTTATATCCTAACTTTTGTAACTGTGCAACAAGGTTATTTTCGAGTATCTGTTCAGGTTGAGTAGACATATTTCATTTAATTCTATAGCTAAATGTCAAAAATAGCTATAACAAATAAGAAATAAGTATCCTCATTGCTTTTTTGTTTTAATCAAGCCTTTAGCCTTATTAATTCAATGACTTAAACATTTGGTTTATTGCCTTTTTCTTCTGTTCTGCATTTGGATGAACATAGAGGTTTAAGGTTGTACTAATATTTGAGTGACCCAATAATACACTTACCGTTTTATAGTCGCAATTGCTTTCGATGCAGCGTGTGGCAAAGGTGTGGCGTAAACTATGAAATTTCAAATGTGGTACACCAAGATTATCCACAAAGCTTTTGTAATAATTACGGTAGGTGCGAGGTTCTGTACTCTTAATTTCGTTTGTTAATACGAAAAAGGATGCATTGACTATCTTTTTTACGGATTTCAACATCCGCAGTAACTCCCGGTTCATCGGTATCTCACGAACTGAGTTTTTGGTCTTAGGACTGTCGATAATAAGCTCTGTTTTGCCAATATTGTTTTCCATAGTGTAAATACGCTGAATTGTTTTGTTGACACTTATCAATCCTGTTTCTGTATTTATATCTTCCCAGGTAAGGGCGCAAACTTCACCAATTCGCAATCCTGTCGTTAGGCATAAATAAATTCCTAAATTCCGGAAAGTAAAATGCTCCTGAACGTAGTTCATTATTTTCTTTTGGTCTGTTCTGGTGAAAACCTCCAATTGCTGACCTTTTTGGTCTGTAGGATATCGAATTTCAAACGGTTCGTACTGTAACAGGTTTTGTTTTGCTCCATACTTGAGAATCATTTTCAAAACAATAAGTATATCCATTATTGTTTTTTTGCTTAATCCTTCATCTAATTTCTTGAAGACAAATGCTTGTACTTCCTCTTCGCTTATTTGGTAGTTATTACCAAAAGACGGCTGCAAGTGATTTTTTACCAACAACATGTAAGCTGAGATGGTTGATTTTTTCACATACTGTTTTTTGTCAGCCAACCATAATTGGCTGATTGCTGAGATTTTCTTCTGATTTTTCATATACACTTTTTAAAATTAAAAGTGCAAAGGAAGCCATTAGAGTATTTTATATTCTTTATTCCTCAATGTTCCAAATTTGAGATTCCCAGAGTTTGAGGATGAATGGGAAGCGAAAAAAATAGAAGAAATAGCTACTGTTTCATCTGGAGGAACTCCAAGTCGAACTAAACCAAATTATTGGAATGGCAATATTCCATGGATTACAACAAGCTTAATTGATTTTAATAGAATAAAGACGGCAGAGGAATTTATTACAGAGGATGGTCTGAGTAATTCATCAGCCAAGCTTTTTCCAAAAAGCACTATACTAATGGCAATGTATGGGCAAGGTAAAACAAGAGGAAAGGTTGGTATTCTTGATGTAGAAGCCTCAACAAATCAAGCTTGTGCTGCATTGAAAATTAAAAATAAATTTCATGTCGATTTTGTTTTTAACTACTTAGCTAAAGATTATGAGAAAATTAGAAATTTAGCTAATGATGGAGGGCAGCAAAATCTAAGTGCTGGATTAATTAAGTCTCTAAAAATCAAAACACCCTCACTTTCTGAGCAAATTAAGCTAGCGAACTTTCTTGTTGTAATCGATAAACGTATTCAAACCCAAAACAAAATCATTGAACATCAAGAATCCTTAATGAAAGGTATGATGCAGCAGATTTTCTCTCAACAATTAAGGTTAAAAAATAATAGTGGAGAAAATTATCCGGATTGGGAGGATAAAAAACTAAAAGACTTATGCGAGAAAGGGACATCTAACATTTCCGCAAATTCCTTAGAATCAAACTCCGGAGAATACAAAATTTACGGTGCTACAGGCTTTTTGCAGAATGTAAATTTTTATCAAGAAGAAGAAGCGTACATCTCAATTGTTAAAGATGGTGCAGGAGCTGGACGAACATTGATATGTGAGGCAAAATCATCAGTATTAGGCACACTCGACAAAATAAAACCGAAGAACAATAATAATATGTACTTCCTATATCTACTTCTCAAAACGATAAGTTTTGAAAAATATATAACTGGTAGTACGATACCGCATATTTATTTTAGAGATTACGGTAATGAAAAAATAAAACAGCCCTGCATTGAGGAACAAACTAAAATAGCCTGTTTTCTTTCAAATCTTGATGAGAAACTTGAGAAAGAAAAGCAGATTTTGGCACAATACAAGCAGCAGAAAAAACACCTATTACAAAACCTGTTTGTTTAAACGAACAGGTTTTGTAGTAAATATTGTTTTTGAGATTTTAGTTTATCCAAATATTCTGATTCTATTCCCATCTTTTTGTCATAGGCTGACAGTACTGAAGATATTTTTTGTTGTTCAGGAATGGATGGTAATAGAATTTTTATATTAGCCATTACCCCATTCATTAATTTAGGATTACCAACATAAGAAACATATTTATGTGTCACAGAGTTTAATAACTCCGCAACACAAGGATTAGCATTTCCTTTTTTACACAGAAGTACACCTGAAACATTTGTACAATAAAATTTACCTTCTCTGTATTTTACATCCCCTGCGTTTGCTCCATCAGTTGTCCAAGTAATTGCATTTTCATATAAATATTCATTGTAATAACCTGTTAACCCATTATTCTTTGTTTGAGATGAATAAACAGGATATTTATATTCCGTATCTGAACTTTGTGTCATTTTAGTTACTGCTAAAACATAACCTCTAGTGACTTCAAATACTTCTCCTATTTTTTTCTCCTCCCACGCAGGGAAATAATTGCCATTTTTTTCTTTGAACCTAATTTCCTGATTAAATATTTTCTGAATCATCCCTTTTTTTAGCAATTTATAATCCTCAATGATTTTGTTTTGAGTAGAAATTCTGGCTTCAATTTTAGAAAGTAATGAGGCTATTTTATTTTGTTCTTCAATAATAGTTGTAGTTATTTTTACTGAGCTTAATGTTTCTTGTCCCACATTATAGCGTGTACTTCCACCGCTTTTTGATGTAATCTCTTTCCTTGCAGAAGCCGTTTTTAAAAGATAATTCAAAAAAATAGGATTGTAATCTGCCTTTTTCTTTCCTCGAATCACAAATCCGCCAAAAGTTGAAGGTGTTTCTTCGTCAAGGTAAACATTGGCTTGACCTACTTCCTCTCTGGTTTCTGAACTTCGTTGAAATAATATATCTCCATATTCTACAATATTTTTTTGAAAATCTGCCTCTTTTACATTAACAGAACCGATAATACAGTCATGCTTTATAAAGTCATTATTGATAATATCAAGTACATTAATAAACTTATAACCACTTCCGTAATCATCTTTTGACGCATTTAACCCATTTTTAAACGTCATCAATTCAGATAAATATTTTTCTTCCCAATTTGAGTCAAACTCCGGGAATCTCAAATTTGGAACATTGAGTGTATTTTTTCTATTTTCTTTCATTTCAACTATTTTCTTTCTTAATTAAATAACATTAGGGATTCAGTTAGATTAAAAAAAACTCAATCCTAATTCCTGAAAATAGCCGTTAATTTCAACGTCCAGTTCTGAGCGTTTGGCTTCCAGTGTTTTAATTTCCTGCATTACCGCATTAATATCCACAGGTTCTTCCTCTTCAAATGTATCAACATAGCGAGGAATGTTTAGGTTATAATCGTTCTCTGCAATTTCTTCTAAAGACGCAAGGTAGGAGTACTTATCAATGGCTTCACGATTTCGATATGTGGTTACAATTTTCTCAACATCGCAATCTCTCAATTCATTTTGATTACCAACTTTAATAAAGTGGTCATCGCCACTGGCATCAATAAATACTACATTGTCATCAACTTCACGGCACTTTTTAAATACCAAAATACAGGTTGGTATAGATGTTCCGTAGAAAATATTGGCAGGTAAGCCTATTACAGCATCAAGATAATTGCGGTCTTCAATTAAATATCTACGAATAACACCTTCAGCTGCACCACGAAACAAAACTCCGTGAGGTAATACTGTTGCCATTGTTCCGTTATCGGCCAATTGGTGAACCATGTGGGTAACAAAGGCATAATCAGCTTTAGTTTTTGGTGCCAATTTACCGTATTGACTAAAACGTTCATCGGTGCTGTTCAATGGATTTTCATCGCTTTTCCAATGAGCTGAGAATGGGGGATTAGCAACCACAGCCTCAAAACGCTTGTCGAGATGTTGTGGGTTTTCTAAAGTATCTTCCTGGCGAATATCGAAATTGCGGTAATGAACATCGTGCAAAATCATATTCATGCGAGCAAGATTAAATGTAGTACGGTTAAGTTCCTGCCCGTAGTATTCGTCAACAACTTCAACCTCTTTAGCAACACGCAACAACAAAGAACCCGAACCACATGTAGGGTCATAAACCGATTTTAACTTCTTCTTTCCACTGGTAACAATCTTTGCCAGTATTTTAGATACTTGTTGGGGTGTATAAAATTCTCCTGCTGATTTTCCGGCTCCGGCAGCAAATTTTGCAATTAAATATTCGTAAGCATCTCCCAATACATCAGAATCAACATCCTGTAGTTTAAAATCAATTTTGTCGAGATGATTCAATATTTTAACTATAATTTCATTTCTTGCTCCAACAGTTCTTCCTATCTTTGTTGACGTTAAATCCAAATCTTCGAATAAAGCCGTGAAATCGTCCTCTGATTCAGTTCCCATTGTACTTTGTTCAATGTGATTCATTACGGCTTGCAAGTCTTCTATAATATAGTTGCTTTCACTTTCGGTATCAGCATTCCCTTTTTTAGCCAGTTCAGAAAATAACTCTTTAGGTTTTAAAAAGTAACCTAGTTTCAAAAGCGATTCCTCTTTTATAGCTTCTAAGGTTTCGGTATCAGTTACTTTTATATAATCGGTTATCTTTTCTCCTTCAAGTAATTCATTGGCATATAAGTATTGTTTTTCACTCAGGTACTTATAAAAGATAAAACCGAGAATATAATCCCGGTAATCATCTGCACTAATCTTGCCTCTTAATAAATTGGCAATGCCCCAAAGTTGGGCTTCCAATAATTTCTTCTGGTCTTCTGACATATCGTATGTTTCTTAAAATCAGTCTAAAATATTTTATTCCTTGTCTCGTTTTTCAATAAGCCTTTTAGCAGTAATTGTAAATTGATGCAATTTTTTGGCTAAAAGCTCTTTAGGTAAATGTTGGGTTATGTATTCGGCAACCTTTATGTTTGCTTTATCCAATTGAAGAAGCTCAATTTGTTCCTGGTTTCCTTCAGCACAAAGTATTAAGCCTATTGGTCGTTCTTCATCCGGTTCGGTATCATGTTTTTCAAGATATCGCAAATACAGTTCCATTTGTCCTTTATAGGCAGGTTTAAATTTCCCGATTTTAAGGTCTATAGCTATTAAACGTTTCAATTTCCGGTGATAAAACAACAAATCAAGATTAAAATCGGTATTGTCGATTATCATACGTTTTTGTCGGGCAACAAAGGTGAAACCAGAACCCAATTCAATTAAGAAGTTTTCTATCTCCCTAAGTATGGCAGCTTCCAGGTCTTTCTCTGCATAAGTATCTTTTAGGTTTAAGAAGTCAAGGACATAATGGTCTTTAAAAACTAAATCCGGAGAGAGTTTATCGCTTTCTTTTAATACTTGAAGTTCTAGTTTCGCAAGTTCTTCGGGCTTTTTACTGATAGCTGTGCGTTCAAACAGCATTGAGTCTATTTTCTTTTGCAGGGTACGTGTGCTCCAGTTTTCAATTCGACACATCTGTGCATAAAACTCACGTTCTAAGTCTGTATTTAAAGGAATAAGCAGTTTAAAATGAGACCAACTCAATTGTCGCCACAGTGTAGCGACAATTTGATTATCAGAAAAAGACTCGTAGAATTGCATCATTCTATTTAAATTTTTGGCAGAGTAACCAGACCCATATTCCAATGTTAATTTTGCACTCAGTGCATGCAAAATTTGTTTTCCGTAATCAGCTCGCTTATTTTCAAGGATATCTTCTTTAATTCGCTTACCAATGTTCCAGTATGTGGCGGTAATTCCAATATTCACCGCCTGAGCTACCTGCTGTTTACCATGGTCAATTAGCTGTTGAATATCTGCAAATAGATTGCTGTTTATATCTAACTTGTCTTCTGACATATTCTGTTTTTTATCTATTTATCAATTGCCTGTTTCATTATTTCTCTAATCCACACCGGGGCTAATGCAATATCGTGTTGCAACAATTTGAGGTCTTCCTTTTGTAAAAGCGTATTAATTTTCTGAAGTTCCACCTCAGTGGCTTTATCTTTGCCTATTTCACGCAAAGCCTGTATAACCAAAGAGCTGATTTTACCTTTTGCTTTAAGGTTTTTAGGAGTGGTTCTTTTTAGTTTTATGGTTCTTTTTCCGACCTTAATAATACGGGGAGCACCATCGGTGAGGAAAACTAATTTTAAAGGTACTTGTGTACTTAAACCTAAAGCATGTAATGCGTATGCTCCTGTAGAGATGAGTTTAATTTTATCGCGTCTGGCAATGGCTTTAGCTACATCCTCGGCGGTAGGCAATACTTCTCCAATATATTTGTCTATTATCGGACGCACGTATATACCATGAGCAACAGACCTTATCAGACCTTTTTCTTTTAGGTTTTGCAAAGCTTTTCTTATTGATTCAGCCGAACCTCTATGGCTAAAATCATCGGAAAACAATAGATAACCTTTAGGTTTTGACTTAATTGTCTTTTCTATCTTAAATTCAACGCTTTGCATATTTATTGCATGAGAAAATTTTCACAAATATAGAATAAATATGTGAAGCAGAAATTAAGGTAGGTCAATTGTATTTATTTCAGGAAATATGAGAATGTAAGCCAACACTTACAATTTCATGTAAACTTTGTAAATATTGTAAATGGAGAGATGTAAAAATCAATACGTCAACAAAATATAGATTTACTTTATAAGAATTTTCAAGTAAATATCTTCACTAAATACCATAGCATTAAAAATGGTTGTGGCTATATTTTTTTAATAGCTATGTTATTATCGAAACGGTTTATAGTTACTGATTTTTAATTTAATTTTTCTCAAAACTCCTCTAACTCTACCATTGGTTGGATAAGTCCTGTGTTTAGTCATGTTATTAAAAACTAACGCAACAAGAAATAAGATAAAAGCTCCTGATAAGACTGGAGAAATTGCATAAAAATATCCGATAGCTTTGACTTTCTCAGTACCAATAACTGCAATTAATGCAGTAGCTCCGCCGGGAGGATGTAGCGTTTTTGATAATTGCATTGCAACTATTGAAGTAGCAACAGCTAACGGTGCTGTAATCCATATTATTTCTGGTAATATTTTAAAAATGGTTACTCCAATTATTGCAGAAATAAAATGTCCCCCAATGAGATTCCGTGGTTGCGCTAAAGGACTTTCAACTGCTCCGTATATCAAAACACTAGATGCTCCAAATGAACCGATAAGAAATATATTTTCTAACTCGCTAAGATGAGTGCTTTGTATAAATGCGATTAATCCGATACCGACAAACGCACCAATAAATGACCATAGAAACTCTTTGTAATCTATTAGAGTTTCCCTGTATATTACATATTTAGAAAAGCGTATACTTCTCTTTATCTTTCTTACAACCATAGGTATTTAATTCAATAGGAAGAAAACTCATTTCATCGTGAATTGTTTAACTCGAATAAACATGCACACTATTTTGCGCTGCCGGAAGGTAATTGATTCCAAACCAACAAATGAGTAATACTACAAATGCC
>NZ_JAPDPJ010000091.1 GCF_026013605.1 Plebeiibacterium sediminum | reverse complement strand
CTTGCACCCTACGCTATTTGATTACGTCCCTTCAGGACTTTAGGTAAATATTTAATCAATTAATTAAATGCCCTGAAAGGGTATTATCTAAAAGCAAAGGGTGTTCGCCATTTGTTGTTGATATTCAAATCATTTATTCGTTCTTCTCCCCTCCCATCATACGGCGTATTTTCAACTCCTTACGATAGTCTATTTCCTCTCCTGCTCTAAAGATCAGGGTATAATGTTCCGGTACATCCACAACAATATTTAACTCGGTTTTTACACCCTTTATAACCGTTTCATTATTAGCTATCTTTAAGATACCCGTAGGGAAATATAAATTAAGGGTTTCTGCGGATTGCTCCACCTTTATAACCTCTTTTAAGAACTTACCTCCAAATCGATCTTCCTTTTGAAAACGATCTAATAACTCTGACCATTTCGTCTTCACATCTTCCCATTTCATTTTAGGCAGAGAAGTCTCTTGTTGCCTATCAAGGCGTTCTCCAATTATTCCGGACATCGGTGAAGCCAATTCTTTGTAGAAATTTCGAAGTGCCCAAAGAATCAAATGTTTATCAATTCTGTGATCTCCCACACAAACCGGACAACCATTTTTACAGCCACAATTTTTAACAAAAGTCCCTGCATTCTGAATAATCTTATCCAGATAATCAAATACCTTTTCAGAAAATCCTAGTCCTCCCGGGTATCCATCATACAACACAATGGCATATTTCGATTTTTTAGTTTCCTCATCTACAAAAGAAAAAATATCACCACCTAAATCACTATCTGTTGCCATAACAAGCATTGATGCCGCAGCTTTTAAGCAATGCACCAAACCTTCACTATAATCAAATCTTGGCACCTTTGCCGATGGTGCTTCCGGTTCCAGGGCCGGTGCTTTTCCTGTGGCAACAAAAGTTCGAACTACGTTATCTGGTATTTCAATCCAGCAAGCCTCTGTCTCCATCTCAGTACGTAGAATCTCAGCTAAATCTGTATATCCTAGATTTTGATGTGTATTAAACTCAACCATTTTAAAGCCAGTAACCAATACAGTAACCTTTACATCTCCAAAGAATCTGTTAATACGATGTTCCTTTTCGTGCTCATGCTCCATAATAACCGCTATGTTTCCTGGTTTATGAGGCTCTGTATAATAATTGGAAGTAACTTCTTTTACAAAGGCTGTTTTACTCTCCAGATCAAGCTGAATAGATTTATACTGAACACTATCATGAAGATAGATAGCTCCCGGGTAAAATTCCTTTTTAGCCTGAATTATATCCACAATGGTAATGGTCTCTTCCTTTTCCATATCCACCACCTTAATGGTGTCGCCAGTTATGTTACGCAGACTTATTTCATGAGCAGGTGATATATCTCCACTCCACTGGTATGTACTATTTTGCTCTATTAATTCGCCTTCTTTCACCAATAAAGGTATAATTTCTCCCAAATCAGGGAATGAAGCTACATCATCAATGGTTAGTGGAAGCTCAGCTGATGCTGCTCTAATGTGAGATAATTGAATGTATAAATTATCCCTGTCAATAATGGCATTCTCAGATTCCGCCTGTAATAGCCAATCCGGATTTTTTCCCACGTATTGGTCCAAAGGTTTCTCCTTCAACATAACGATAGCATGAGCCTCAGAGCCATTCCTTCCGGCACGCCCAAGCTGCTGCCAAAAGCTTGCTCGTGTACCAGGAAATCCTCCCATGATAACTGCATCAAGACTACCAATATCAATCCCAAGTTCAAGGGCATTGGTTGATACTACTCCCAACAATGTACCATCTACCAAATCCTTTTCTATACGAGCCCTTTCAATAGGCGTATAACCACCACGGTATGCCGAAATTTTATCAGACATATTAATACCGTACTGCATTGGATCAGATGACAATATATCACGACTTTCTTTAGTTACAATTTCTGATTCTCTTCTGGATTGGCAAAAAGTAATAGATCTGACTCCGGAAAACACCAATTCAGGAAGAATTACTTTAAGTTCTTCACTCACTGATTTTTTTCGCTGGGCTTCCTCTAAATACTCTGGCTGAAAGAAATGAATATGTTTAGCCGGAGCTGGTGAACCATCCTGATTGACAATTTCAAATGGAGTATGACATACATTCTCTGCAAGCTCCTGCGGATTAGCTATTGTTGCAGAACTACATAAAAAACGAGGCTTATTTCCATGGTAATCACAAATGCGCAACAAGCGTCTGAATACATTGGATACATGTGAACCAAAGGCTCCTCTGTATGCATGCAACTCATCAATGACAATGGTATCTAAATTGGCAAATATATGCGCAAATCCGTACTTATTATGATTGGGTAAAAAGCCTGCATTAATCATATCCGGATTAGTCAAAATAATATTGGCCTGCTCCCTAATCCTGCTACGCTCATTAGGTGATGTATCACCATCATAAACTCCTGCTTGTATTCTGTTTTCACCAAAGAATGCAACAAACTCTTTGATATTGCGGTACTGATCTTTAGTTAAGGCTTTTGTAGGATATATAAATATCGCTCTTCGGGCAGGATTTTCTAAAATACGCTGCACAACAGGTAAATAAAACGACAAAGATTTTCCACTTGCTGTACCCGTTGTTATCACTACACTTTTGCCTGAATATGCTTTTTCAAACATTTCAAACTGATGCGAATAAAGCTTTTGATATCCATTATTACTCATCCAGTTTTGTAATTCAGGATGTAAATTTTCAGGTGCATCAACAAAATTTGCCGGACGCTCTTTTAAACTCCTTGTTGCAATTATTCGTTCATTATGTTTTTGTATGATTCGGGATACCGCTTTACTCATCATGCTCTATTTTTACCGGAGTACAAAATTAAATTTTAATTGATGATGAAGGAATGATTATGGTTTTATTTCTTTACTGAATGCTTATGTTTTTAGAAATACGGGAAAAAGATTCTTTACAAGAATAAAAGATGAATACTCAATAAAAGCTGTGATACCATAATGCAGGATCATTTAAATATAAAAAGTATTGTTTAGATAAAAACAATAAGGTTTCAAATAGCAACTAAAATTTTAAGTTGCTATTCTTATTTTCTATACAGAATCAATGCTATCACAATTTCACTCTAACTTTATATTATTAAAGACTCTAAAAAAATATAACTATACTGAATTTATTATAAATGCTATTTTTACAGATAGTATTAAACATTTAACTAAAACGTTCTAAATTAATGAAAACAAAAATTATCCTAATTACCCTACTTGCTTTAATATTTACCATTTCTTCTAATGCGCAAATTAAATGGGGTATATATGGAGGCGGATCAGTTTTGACTTATGAAGATCAATCTTCTCCAGTTAATTTAGATGGTTTAGGATCTGTTTCTTTCAATACCAATTTTAAAAGTACGGGTTCCTATAATCTAGGAATATTCCTTGAATTTAGAGTTTGGAAAAGTTTACGCTTAGAATCCGGTATTACCATGGGAAACAAAGGTTTTAAACGTAATGAAAATATCGATATAGATGAATCCGGACCATTGGATAAGAATGGAGTACCAGAATGGCATTATAGCTCCAAACAATCATATAATTTTTCTTATAAAATGCCTTATGTTGGAGTACCTATGGTTTTTAACTACTATTTATTAAACCGTAAATTTAAACTATATGCCTCCTTAGGCCACAAATTAGGCTTATGTTTCAATGGAACAACTGATAATTATCGTACAGGAGGATCTTCCATTGGCAATGGAAGTATACCCGATAACGTTCGAAAAATAAAGCAAGAATTACCCAATAGTGATATTAAAGTTGGTAGAGATGATGCATTCAAAGCTTTTCACTATGACCTGGTTTATGGAGGAGGGATTGGCATTGGAAGATTTTGTATCGTTTACAGCTATGATTATGGTTTATTAAACAACTCACAGTCTGATCAAATAAAATTTAAAAGCAGAGTACATAATGTGTGCTTAAAAATTGACTTTTCAAAACACTCGTAATTTTAGTATAATTATAGGTGCTAATAAATTTTTCTACACAACTATTAACACCTATAATACTATTATTATTTAATTCTACTTAACAAATATTCCAATTCATCATTTTATTCATGAAAACTAGTATTTCCAGGGTTTGCTCCAAAAGATGCCCATTGAGCCGAAGTTGATATTCCTTTGCCTGATGTTGGTACCAAATACAATTCATCCATACCCGCACAAATAATTGTACCATCGCTCAGCATTGAAATGTCTGAAACCGATACCGAGTTTAATGGAATAGTAGTAGACTGGCCTGTATTTACATCAATTTTTTCCGGATTAATTACTCCTTTATAAATATTACCATCATTAGCAATAAGCATCTCGCCGCCAACAAAAATTCTTTCAAGGTTTGATGCATAAATTTCATTTCCTAAAGACGAAAATTTATGTAGATAACCATCAGCTACACCAACATAAACATTTCCACCATTATCTATTACAGCTCTACTAACCAAAGGATTATCACCGAATGATTTTTTCCATTTTGTTCCTAATGAAGCAGTAAGAGAATAAAAAAGTGTTTCTTGGTTTAAATCATCATTTCCGCTCATAAAAACATCACCATTATTATTTGTACAGTGTAATCTGCATCCATAATAATCAGAAAAAAGATTGTATGCAATTAAATGACCATCTGTTGCATTTATTCGCTTGATATATGACATCAATTTATTGTGTTCGGAATATTGAACTATACAATATATACCATTTGAAGTGGCAATAGGAGCAGCCATTTTTGTATAACGATTATCAATAGCATCTTCTGCATAAAATATATTTTCCCATTTTAAAGTACCTCTAGGTGTAACACAAACCATTTTAGCAGGAACTGCAGTATCGTAATCAAATAGATACGAATCTCTACATACTACTATGTTTCCTTCAGAATTTATACATGGTTTGTATATTATTTTTGTTAAATCAACTCCTTCATTAGTTAATTTATATTTCCATTTTAAACTACCATCATCCGCACTTAAGGCGTACAAATAATTGGCACATGCAAAATATATTTGATCATTATATAATATTGGACATGCTGGTATTTCCTCTACTTTACTAGTCCATTTGATCTCCCCTTTTCTGTTGTAACGATGAATGATCACTTCATAAGGATTATCAGCAGAACTATAAGTAATAATAAAATCATCATTATCCAGCACAATTGGAACTCCTATAGGGTCATAGTCACTTGAGTTTAATTGAATAACCGTAGCATTAGATTCTGTAATTAGGGCTTTGATATCATCTTTGTTACATGATGTCACAATAACTGCTATCACTAACACATACAACAAGGGTAAAAAATTATTTCTAATCATATTTAAAATATTTATTCTGGTTACGAAAGTTGAATTCTTCAAGTTTTACTAATAAATAAGCATATGGAATAAAAAGAGATTCCTTTATACAGATTAATGCATACTATTACGAATGGATTAGCTGTAACAATATCTTTGAACGTATATATTTCTTAATACGCTATTACATCTCTAAAAAATTTATGTCCTAGAACCTCTTTTAAGACTAAATATTTATTTTACCACGTAATGACTGATTCATAATTACTTTGCTTGATTTGTTATTAGTTATTGTTAAAAATCATATTTAAAGATATTATACCCAGACTTTAAAAATATCGCACATTTGAGTCTGCATATAATATTTTTGAATTTGATGTTTTTTTATTTGATTCTGCATTAGGAGAGTAAACAAATTCATATTTAAAACAGAAATGATTGTATTTTAAAAAATTATATTTGTTCTTTATAAACAAAATATTACTTATTAAGGACTTTAACTAAATGGAAAAACAAACCCTTATACTATTATCCAAAGGAAATGAAGAAGCTTTTAGCTCAATATATTGCGAATTTAAACCAGCACTAATCAATTTTGTAAAATCACTAATTAAACTTGAGGATATTGCTGAAGACATAACCCAACAAGTATTTTTAAGTGTTTGGCTAAACAGAAAAGATATTAATACCGATCAGTCCTTTTCCTCATACCTTTTTACCATAGCTAAGAATACTACTTTAAACTACATCAGAAAAGACAATAACAATAAAAAGTATTTAAAGGATAAGATATGGGATGAAATGATGTTTGGTAAATGCTATACGGAAGAAAGTATAGAACACGATGAGCTTTTAAAAACAATAAATGACGCCATAAACTCACTAACCAACCAGAAGAAAAAAATATTTGAAATGAGTCGCAGATTTGGTAAAACTCATGAAGAAATTGCTACTGAATTAAATATTTCAAAAAATACAGTAAAAAACCACATGGTAGATTCTATCTCGCAGATTAAGAGATTTATAGAATCAAAAAATAACAATAGTAAAAGCACAATTATACTTCTTTTATGGCTTTTTTCGTAAAAAAATTAAAATATACATAGTCCCTGCCCTTTCATTAGGTGTATTACAAATACATAATCTTAAAAACATTAATATTATTAATTATTAAATACACAAATGAGAAAGTATATTTTGATCTGTTGTTTTATACAACTTACATTCATTGCTAAATCACAAAGTGCAAGTGTTGAAAAATCAGTATATGGTATTCAAACTGGCATTTTAGGAATTTGGGGGCATAATGAGGCCTTTCTATCGAAGTCATTGGCACTGAGAAGTGAAATAGGGTTTGACAGTGGAATATGGGGAGGAACCTTTTACGAGAAAACAGGCTTTTTAATGACTCCGGTATTAACCCTGGAGCCTCGCTATTATTACAATCTAAATAAAAGAGAAAGAAAAACCAAACGTATTGATGGAAACACAGGTAATTTCCTTTCACTAAAAACAAGTTATCACCCAGATTGGTTTGTTATATCAAATTACAGTAACATCAGTATTATAAGTGATATTTCAATTGTTCCTACCTGGGGTATCAGAAGAAGCATTGGTAAACATATTAATTTTGAAACAGGTTTTGGAATAGGTTATCAGCATGTTTTTGCAAAACAAGCTGGTTATTACCAAGACGAAAACTATGTTTTATATAATGTACATTTAAGAATTGGATATAGATTTAATCGTTAATTATAAAAGAATCATTAGCAGATTTTAGCAATATCAATATATTTTTCAGATGGCTACTGGTAATCAAAAAACAGACGATACACAAATGAGATTATTAATATTTAAATATTTACAGAACAAGTGCAACAAGCAGGAGTTTAATAGAGTGTATAACCTGTTTTCTGACAACAAGCAGTTTGAAAAGTATAACGATATATGGCAAGAACTATGGAATCAATCGCTTGAAAAGGGTAATAATAATCTATCTGCAACACATAAAGAAGAGGCTCTATTGTTAATTAAGGATCATAAGGAATCTAAAACCAGATTCATTAATAATTACAAATTAATAAGATGGGCAGCTGTAGCATGTTTGATTATTGGTATAGGCTGGTTGATTCAAAACCAGATTAAATCCTTTAACAATGATACTTATGAGGCCAAATATAGCCAGATACAGGATATTGATTTAATTGATGGATCACAAGTTTCATTAGGTTCTACCAGTAAATTAACTGTATCAAAAAATTTCAATAAGCAAAACCGTGATTTATCACTCGAGGGTATGGCCTTTTTTAGTGTGGCAAAAGACAAACTCCACCCATTTACAATTCAAACAGAAAAAATGATGATCACAGTGGTGGGTACTTCTTTTACCATACGTTCATTTAATAATGAAATAACATCTGTAGTGACTGTAAACACAGGGAAAGTAAAAGTTAATGTATCAGACATGAGTAACAAAAATGAGTTTTATTTAACTCCTGATAAGCAATTAGTTTTTAATAAACAAACCGGATTGGTAAATGTAAAGCAAGTTGATTCTGAAAAACATAAACAATGGATAAATAAATCCTTTTACTATAATAAATCACCATTATACCAGGTAATTACTGATTTGCAAAACATGTATCATGTACAAATAAAAGTAAATGATAGCAACATTAATAGCCTGATTATAACGGGAGAATATTCAAACAAAAATTTATCTGAAATTATTAATTCAATATGCTTTGTTCATAACCTTAAAGTTGAATATAAATCTGAAGATCAAATCATTATATACAAACCAAACCATTAATTGATATCCGTAAAATAACCAGAGTTCACTAAATTACTTATGAATACTGGATAATAATACAACAATCATTTAAATAATGCACTTAAATAGTCATGATATATGGCTGTAATGGAAATTGTATGCCAAAACATTGGTAATAACATGACAGAAAAACATCAATCTGATAAATAAAATATTACGAATAATCATTCCTTAAAAAGAGAATTTATGAATAATGAAATTATTTTTGCAAGCTATTATGAGAAAATAATGAATAGCAAATATCCTTTAATATCCTTTGTTAAATACAGTATTATTATAGTATTTAGTTTTATAAAAAGTTATTATTCTTATTCACAACAGAATAATGATATTAAGTTGAATATTAATGTTGAACAAGCGAGTCCTCAAAATGTATTCAACCTTATTGAACAACAAAGCGAATATCGTTTTATTTACGATGATTTAGCTATTGATAGTTTACATCAGGTATTAAATCTGCATTTAACTGAAACATCATTAGGTAATACATTAAAAGAAATTAGAAAACAAAGTACATTAAAATTTCAGATATTTAATCAATCTATTGCAGTAAGTATTCGTAAGAATCCGCTGAATAAAATTAATATTAGCGGTTTTATTACAGACTCTATTACTGGGGAATATCTTATAGGTGCTGTAATTTTTATGATGGGAACTAATGTAGGAGCTACAACCAACCAATATGGGTACTATTCATTAAACGTACCATCGCATTCTGTTACCCTAAAAACTCAGTATTTAGGATATAAATCGACTGATATTAATATTGATCAGGATGAAGATTTTCATCTAAATATTAAACTTCCTGAGCAAGAAACTTTACTTAACGAGGTTATTGTTTCAACAACAACCAATCCAGATTCGATAAATAATAACGTTGAAGGAGCAAATACAATCAGTTTAAATGATATTAATTCCTTACCCCTCACTTATTCTGAGCCTGATATTATTAAATCATCGTTTTATTTACCCGGAATTTTAAGAATAAATTTAGGAAGTACAGGTTTTAGTGTTCGTGGAGGTTCCTCAGGGGAAAATATGGTTTTGTTTGATCATTGCCCAATGTATAATATATCCCATCACCTGGCTGATGTATCCATTTTTAATCCGGATATTATTCAGGATATGAGTATATATAAGAGTGGAATACCGGCTCAATTTGGTGGGGGTAGTTCGTCTGTTCTTAATATTACTTCGAAAAATGGGGATAAAAGCAAATTTCATTTAAACGGTGGTATTAGTACTGTAGCAACACGCCTAGCTGCGGAAGGCCCTATCATTAAAAACAAGCTTTCGTATTTAGTATCCTTACGACGTAGCAATATGGAATGGAAACGGTTAAATGATAGAACAATTAAAAGTTGGAATTTTAGCGATTTTAACACAAAGTTGCACTATAAAATAAATGATCAACAACAACTGGCTCTATCATTATATTATGGACGAGATTATAAAAAGTATAATTATAAAAAGATCTATGATTTTTATAAAGAACATAATTATGCTCGCGAATATATGAACTACAACAACAGAGAATATAGCTGGTATACTTTTGGATCAAGTTTGTCATGGGTTAACAATTTTAATCAAAACTGGCTCGTAAATACCTCTTTCTTTTTTAGTGCTTATAACTATAATTGGGATATGGAAAATGAGGACTATTATTACATTAAAGGAACCAATTTGGATATTGGTTTTAATCATGATTATCAATACCAGATAAACAACAATCAATCGTTAAAATTTGGATGTAAAACTGTTCTACATGAATTTAATACTAATGATACCTTTACCTTAAAAAAAGGGATTGATGATTCATCTGAATCATTTGAATCAATTATATATATAGATCATCATTTAAAAATTGATCAAAATCTCGGTATTAACTATGGTTTAAGAGGAACCTTCTATTTTTCACAGGAAGCGTCACCTGAAATTGACAAAATAAATAATAACGTATTAGGCATAACATACTACAACCATGGTTCATTAGAACCTCGTTTTGCTATGAGCTATCGTATAAAACATAACCATATTAAATTATCATACAACCATATGGAACAAAATATGCATCAAATTTCATATGTTGGCTATTACAGTAGTTCCTTTTTTATTTGGGCACCGAGTACATCATACAACAAACCTGTAATTAGCGATCAAGTATCATTAGGTTTGTTTCATAATAAACAAACATCCGATTTCACCTACAGCGTAGAAGCCTATTATAAAAAAAGCCAAAACAACTTGAGTTATTTTAATAATAAATCTGATGAAAACCTAACAGTAAATTTATGGAGTAGTTTAGTTTCTTCGCAAGGTAAATCATATGGTTTAGAGTTTTACGGACGCATGAATAAGGAAAAAGTAAATGCTAGTATTTCGTATACTTTATCAAGATCATTAAGACAAGCGGATAATATAAATATGGGTGAATGGTATAAATCAAATTACGACCGACCACATAACCTGGCTTTAAATGCTAACTATTATATCAATAAAAATTTACATTTAAATTTAAGTTGGTTATACAGTACTGGTTCACCAGCATCTTTAAATTATAAAAGCTGGCCTCCTTTGGTTTTTGATATTAATCATATTAATCAATATCGTTTGGATAATTATCACCGATTAGACGTTGGTCTTGTGTATGAAAACCAAAAGAAAAAAGACCGAAGATTTCATTCTGTTTGGAGTGTAAATGTTTACAATGTTTATAATAGAATTAACGAGTCTGTAAATGAAGGAATTAATCAATATTCAGAAGGTGGCTATAACAATACAAATCTATATTCTGATTATGGCATAATGCCGGCAATTTCGTATAAGTTTAGTTTTTAAACATTTAATATTAAAGTAAATAATCTCCTACATATATTAAATATATAGGAGATTATTATATCGTTTTTTATAAAACATAGCCAATTCTTATTTCCCTATTTTCTTTATAAAATACTCTCCTTTACCATATTCATTTGTTTCAGAAGAATGCAGAATAACAGATATTTTATCATATTCATCAACCAATTGTTCCGAATTAAAAGTAGGCAAGGGATCTAGTGGTTTTAGTACTTGAATCATATAGGCAAACATATAATGGTCATCGCGTGTGTACTCCCTAATTTTATCAATCGCTACAATTTTCGATTCTGTTCCGTTAACTTTTACAGTAAGTTCTTCTTCGGTTATTTCGTTTGGCGCAATATTAATAGTATCTGATTTTGTTTCTTTGGATAAATTGTGCGCTTTGGTTAAACTCATCGGTCTGAAATATATTTTATAGGAGTTAAACGGACCGCGTTTGGGTTCAAAACCACTTATTCCATAAATTTCTATTCGATCGTACTGTGGATTGATCTCTAAATCCTTATAAACAGGAATATTCCAAGCCCAATATTCAAGTTTTGTTTTACCATAGTCTACTTCCTTTATGGAATACAAACAATAATAGGTTCCTGGCTCCACTTCCATAGAAAAATATCCGGTACTGTCAGTAAATGTTTCATGACTGTTTTCGAATATTTTATCCTTATTCTTTAATTCAAGCGAATCGATATTCTGCTTTAGCCATACTGAAACACTATCCACAGGATTATTATTAAAATCTGTAACGTGACCGTATATACGAACTTTGTTTTGGCTTAGAAGTGTTGTGGAAAAAAGTATGATTATTAGGACAAACGAGTTTAGCTTATTCATAATTAGGTTTGCTATTATTAGTTATGATTCATGATATAATCATTTAACTCTTTGAATCGTTCAGATTTGGAACTACCATTAAGTATAATATCAGGAGTTGTTCCAAATTCATCATTTGAACTACCATCAGGATTAAGACCCATAATAGCCGGATATCGAACAACAATACCACTAATAGGCAATGTAAACATAAAAGGATCTGAACCTATTCCATCGCCTCCGGTTGTTTCGCCAACAACAGTTGCAAACCCGGTAACTTTGCAGAAATTTACAAACGCTTCTGTAGAAGAATAATTATTATGATCTACAAGCAGGTATATATTTCCTTTATAATTGGCAGATTTTTTATCAGGTTTGATATTAAAATCCAAAGTTGAAAAAGCATAGTTATCATGTATTACCTCTGGTGGTAGTTTTGGATATTGTATGCTGTCTAAATGATATTCTTCACCATTTTTATCAGCTTTTATAAAATTTAACAGTTTAGGTGTATCCTTATATGCTAAATTTCCTTTGTATGTTATGGTAGTATCTGATAAAAACGGAACAAGTACATCTTGCCAATATCCGCTAAAACCACCTCCGTTACCTTGTATATCTATAATAAGATTTTTATAACCATCTAATTGATTATAGAAACCAAGAATGACATCTTTATCTGTTTTTTTGAGTTCAAAATCAAATGATTTAATTTTTATAACTGCAATACTACTATCTTCATTCAATTCACAACGAACATTAGGATCTTCTTTTAAATTTAAATCTGTTTTTACTTTAGGAGGATGAAGTTCTTTATATAAAGCCTGCCAATATGAGTAGTTTTCCTTAGCTACGCTTTTTCGCAATTCTCTGGTATAACCTTTAAAAGCACCAAAAGTCAGCATATTAGCAAACCTATAGGCATGTAAATAATATTTGTATGCTCTTGTGGGATAAATGTCTGCATGCACTGAATTTAAATCACGCATAATACTATCAATTTGTGCCAAATACTCTTTATCATTACTGGTATGAGCAATTTTATCCCTATAAAGCTGGTAGTTCGCTAACCAATCCACACCATGTCGTCGTTCATTTACTCCAAAATAAGGAAAGACATCTTTTAATTGTATAAATAAACTATCAAATTCAGCTAACTTTTGATCTGTTGTTAATTGTTTAACGATTTTTTCTTTTGCATTGATAGTGGTATATACAGAAATCATCAATGCAAACAATACAATAATTTTAATCATAATTTATTTATCAGGTTTTTATAGTCTGAGAACTATAAGTAAGAGTTAATTACAGGGGTTAAATATAATAAAACAGATATAAACAATAACTATTTAATGTATTATAAAACCTTATCCATTATTTTATCAAACCTGCTATCCATGCAAATACTTAGATCGGTAGTTATAAATTTTCCATTGTAAAACAAACTAAAAATAGTGGCCGGAGACGGACAAGTCTGCGCTTGCTCCATACTTTCCAACTTAATAATCTTCAATGGTAATTTTCTTTTTTCTGCAGTTTCGATAAGAGATGTTTTTACATGATATTCAGAAAAAGGACAGCGATTAGAGTAGTAAACCACTACACCCTCTTTATCAATACTGTCTTCATTTTTCACAGACTCATTAAACTCCGGATTTTTGGCTTTTTCATTTATCTTTTTAACAAGCAAACTGAAGCCCGTTGATAGTTGCTCAACAACTTCAAAACCTTGTTTTAAAAGCCATTTGGTATCACTCATAAAATGAAACTTTTTTGTACCCACCACAGTTACTAATCCGTTTTTGCCCTGAGTTCTGGCATCTTCCATAGCTAATTGTAATAACTCTTTTCCATATCCTTTACCTTTATATTGACCAGATACCCAAAAACAGTTTATTAAAAGATAATTTGAAGCATGTACAGGAACCCAACCTTTTTCGGCAGGACCATATTCAATAAAAACTTTAGCTCTGGCATCAATTCTTCTAACGATATAACCGTTGTCAAATTCTTTACGGAGCCAGTCTTTTTTCAATTCGTAACTCTCTTTACATTTTTTATCTGAAATGGCGCAACAAATATGTTCGCTATCAATATTCAATTGATTAAGGGTAATTATTTTCTCCATGCTTCTAATTGTTTTTCCAACGGTCTAAACGTTTCATTCCTCTGGTAAATAGCCACGATAAAATTCGATTATGTCCTTTCTCTATCATTATCTTTCTGCACGATTCCTGGAATTCATCCACTGTACCGATAAATGAAAATTGTCCATCCTGATAGCAGTAACTGCAATAGGTGGTGTTTTTAGATGCATCCGCATTAGTTCCTCCGCCCTGAGGATCCTTACTCATGGGCATTCCACAACTTTGGCAAATTTTGTTTTGCTTACTCATAATTTGTATTAATTAATGGGTATATAAATTTCTGTTAATAAATCGTTTTCTGCTACGTTATCAGGATGATTAAGATATTTTTCATACGAAACACTATTCCTGAGGGTGTAATTGGATTGCGATAACCACTGAAAATAGATGGCCTGATATAAATTATTTAAACCCGAATAAGAGCCTTTTAGGGTAAACATGGCGAATTTACCTCCATTGATTTTATAAATACCAAACTCTCCTTTGGGTTCTATTGATATTTCTGTTGAAATACAAGCGTAAAATCTACATTGCTCTTCATTTGTAATATTCGGATCATCAAAACTTAATCCTATAAATTCACTGTTTCTGCGTATCAGGTTTTGTTGCTTGGCATACTCTCCTAATTTTTGCCAGGCCACCTGATAATCTGTTATTGAGCCATATTTAGCTATAATACGGATGTAAACTAATGTTTTTTCTTCAACATCAATTATTTGTGGATTCAATTCAATTTGTTGGTTATTTGAATGAGAAATTCCCTTTGAAAAATATGTTTGAAGATTTTTAAAAGCTGAAGGACTAATACCAAAATGTCGTTTAAATGCCTTTGATAACGAATGCTGTGATTGATAACCCGTGTTATATGCAATTTCAGTTAAAGTATCATTGGAAAGCTGTAATTTTTGTGCTGCATTTTCAATACGTAACCGCGTAATATATGCTCCCACAGATTCGCCTACAAAGGCCTTAAAAATTCGGTGAAAATGAAACTCTGAAATAGCGGTATAATCAGCAATATTTTTTAAATCGATAGAATTATTTATGTTTTGATTGATATAATCAATGGCCAGATTTACCGCTTTACTGTATTCATTTTTAGTTTCCTCTTTCATCGGCTTACATTTTATTTTTAAGGTCAGATACAACTCCCAAAATATAAACGTCTTCTTGTATAAGAAATGCTCTTGTGGCTTGTTTCATTTCAAATATTGTTCTTAACAAATGTATTGTTTTTTCGAATTTTCGAACTTGTCCGTTCTTGCTAATTTTAAATATGAAATATAAGTGGATTGTTCTTAAATCGAGAAAACAAATACATTATATCAAACATCAATTTATTAAACATTACTCCTTTTTAATTATAGAAATACATTCCTCTCCGCTTTCATTTAATGTAACTAACTTCATTTCATCGCTGCTAAAACTATGCATCAAATTAAATACCTCACACATGGATTTATCTTTACACGAGATATCATTTACAAATAGTATTTCATCACCTTTGTGGATATTTGGAACTTTTTCAGGACACCAAATAAATCCTATTTGAAATTTACCTTCTTTATAATCTGGCTCCAAAGGAAACTTAGGTACATAAGAATCTTGTAGATCATTACCATTTGGTTCAAAATAAATTTTACCGTTTTTATAATCTAAAGTAACTAGTGCATATTGTAATACTTTAGCACCTATTCTTGTATCTAAATCCTTTGTAGTATTTGCTGTTATATTATTTAATTCCATTTTTTTGAACACCATACTTTTAATATTTATTTTATAATGCATAGTATCATCTGTCAAACCATAAAAGCCTATTGTATTATTACCATTAGAACTTAATACCTTTTCAAAAATATCATGTTCTTTAAAAGCATGATAATTATTCAATGAAATATCCAACAAACCATCCATTCCGCTATCAAATAACAGATGCACTTTACCGGTTTGCTTTCCTTTGATGTAGAGATAAAAATATGGATTACTTTGAAACGGACTTAAATCCATTTGTTGAGCGTATTTAGACTTTAAGTTTAATTTTTTGGGGGAATCAGTAATTTTTATAATTCTATTAGGATAATCAAACTGAACAACAGAATTTCGTAGAGAATTACTTCCTAACACTCCATCCAATTCAAAACAATCAAAAATAAGATTATCATTGTAAACTATAGCTGCTGCATCTTTAAATGTAATATCACCTAGTTTGAGTGATTCAATTACAGTAACTCTTGTACTATCTTTTTCATTGTTAGCATCTGAAATTTCTATTTTGCCAAATACTGGCGGTTTTAATTCATCATATAAACTTGCAGAAATACCTGTTGCTGCACCTGTATCCATCATAAAACGAAAAGACTTTCCTTCAATTGTTACATTAATAATAATATGACCTTGAAAGAAATCAAAAGGAATTTCTTCATTATACTTGCAAGGAGATATAGTTCCATAGTTTAAACTATGGATAGGATTCTGTGCAAAAATAGATATGGGAATAAATAAAAGCAGAAAAATTGTTTTCATAATTTTATGTTAAGATTTGAGATTGATAAAATTCTATTACAACATTTATAATTAATTTACTGTCGTTGTTAGAATAGTTACTAAGATAAATAAAATGTTATATTGCTTAATATAAAAAACGATTATCAATACGATCCTCATCGCAGAACATATTTACAAAGTAAATTAATCCTGTTTATCCTGTTAATCCTGTCAAAAAATAAAGTATGGACAGGATTTACAGA
>NZ_JAPDPJ010000090.1 GCF_026013605.1 Plebeiibacterium sediminum | reverse complement strand
AAGCAAGGTTGGCTTTATCTGACTATTGTTATGGACTTATTTGATCGTAAGATTATAGGATGGGCTTTAAGTGATAATATGACTGCAAAGGATACAGTAAAAGCAGCTTGGAAAATGGCATTGATAAATCGCCCATTAACCAAACAGTTAATATTTCATTCTGACAGGGGTGTACAATATGCTTCAAATGAGTTTAGAAGACTTTTATCTGGTTTTGCTGTTACACAAAGCATGAGTCGCAAAGGTAATTGCTGGGATAATGCTGTAGCAGAAAGCTTCTTTAAAATTCTTAAATCAGAACTAATATATCATCGATTATACTTGAACCATTGGTATGCTAGAAATGAGATTTTTGAGTTTATTGAGATATGGTATAATCGAAAAAGAAGACATTCTTATTTAAACTATCAAACACCTGAAGAGTATGGAAAGGTGGTAATCAGAAAAGTGGCTTAACTTTTTGTCTAGTTTTTTATTGCAATTCCACCTACTGGGGATTGGCTTAAAACCTGCGCACTATAATAAACTCGAAAAAGGGATAGTTGAACCGTCTGTTGATATACTGGATAAGATGGCCAAGTTTTATGGTTTGACTATTGATCAAATCGTACACCTTGAAGGCGATGTACCCAAAGAAGTGACTATAGAAGATAAAGGATTAATTGAGCAGGTTAAGTTAATCCAGGAACTGGATGAAAAGGATAAAGAAACAGTGTTTAATATCATTGACACCATGCTTACTAAACGTAAGTTCAAAGACTTCTTTAATACAAATATTGCTGCGTTATAAACAGCCGGGTTACAAACCCATACATACAACCCAAAGAGCCACAACTTTATGAATTGCGGCTCTTGTATATGACTTACAGCTTGCTTATTTCACGGATTATGCTACGCTAAATCCGCGCGTACGGGTGGGGAGATTATTTTCTAACTATTTTGGCTCTTGTTGTTAAGTCAAACCTTTTCTTAAGTTCTAAAGAATCGACTTGTATATCTTTTAAATTTTGATTAACTAAAACTGGAACAAATGCATTATATACAGGATTTTTTCTACTATACACAACCAAATATTTTCCTTTAGGAACTTTAATACCATGAGAACCTTTTGTGCTATAAGAACCCTTGTATATTGTTTTTCCAATTCTGTATAAATAATGAACATTAATCCCTGTCCCATTTGCCTTTAGAGTAGTTTCCGTAGTTACTCCTACAGCCCTATCTACATCATCAAAGTATTTATCAAACGATTTATTTACACTTATTCTCAATACAATCATAATACAAACTGCAAGTATTACAGTTCCAACAATTACAATATTTTTTTCTTTCATTGATTCGAATTTACATAGGTTGTCATAATCTTAAGAAACCCTGAATAAGTTCCTGAAGCAGTATTACCTGCACTACCTCCTCCAAATGCTTTTCCTATTTGCCCTCCACTATATGTAGTAAAACCTCCAACAAGACCGCCTCCTACAATTTCTCCAACTGAATTATTTGTTTGAATACCATCATTAAAACTAGCATTCTGTATAAACATACTAGAGAGCACTCCTGCGGCTTTTCCATATATATTACCTCCCGGTATTGCAGAAGTTACATTGAAGTTCTGGATGGACTTTTGAACATTAAAGTCGTTCTTAATCATCTGCAACCCAAATTCAGTTCCCATTGACCATCCACTTATAGAAGCTCCTATAATTACCCCTGGTACAGCTAATGTTCCTAAAACGGTATTTACTCCATCTGTATTTATGGCGTGATTTACACTCTGCTGAAAAGCTAAATCTTCTTGTTTTCGTATACTCTGACGATAATTACTTAGTGCATTGTTATCATGATTAATTGCTGCTGGAGCACCTTTAGTACTTTTAGCATCTCCAGAACCATAAACATCAGTAGACTCCGAGCGATTAGCTACTTTATTTCCTTTATTCTCTTTTTTATTGCCTGCAGCTGCATCATCAAGCGATTTGTAAAAATCTGCCCAAGTATTTCCTCCATTACCCACAAGTCCCATATTTATTGCATAAGTGACTGCATCATCTCCTGTTATTTCATACCCATTCTTCTTTTTACGAACAGCTAAACCAAAAGCATCCGTAAAAATTATAGGATTACTTAATACATAATGATATGGAGTACTTGAAAAGTAAATTTCTGCAAGTAAATCTATACTATGCCACCTCCCGATAGCGGGATCATAGAACCTAGCACCATAATCATACCAATCCAAAACTCTACCTCCTATAGCATCCTCTTGAAGCTCTTTACCGTTATAAAGGTATTTATTTTTAGCTCCAGAGTTAAACTGCTCTGCTGTCATACCAAATGGATAATAAAAGCTAACCTGATTGGTTACATTGTTCTCATCAACAACCACACGGGTATTGCCTAAGTGATCTTTTAAATGATACTGGTATGTGGCACTGCTTCCGTTCATGGCTATTGTTCCTTCGCTGTGTAATACTTGCTGTAAGGTACTTTCTTCGTAAATAGTTGTTCCTGTATAATAAGTGGTTTTACCATTTGCAGTTTTGGCTACTTTTTGTCCATCTGCGGTGTAAATATAACGAATTGTTTTGTTATCATCACCTGTTAATAATTCAGGTAGGTTTAAAAAGTTATATTTTACATTGGTAAGACCTTTGTTTTTATCTGCAGTCATATTACCATTAAGGTCGTAATTATACTCTATACCACTGCTACTCTTTTCTTTAAATCCAACATTATCATTAGCTGCATCATTTACGCTCAACAATTGGTTACCTCTATAACTATAGCTTAGATTATCAATAGTAGTACTGGCCTTTTTACGGGTTAGGATACCTATATTACCATTTAAGTCATAATTACCAATTGTTACATCATATGCACCATTACGGGCAATTGAACTACCCCCTTGTCCATAATTGGCCTGGGTTAGCCTATTAAGTCCATCATAGTTAAAGCCATAAGCACTCATATCTCCACTTACGCTGCTTTGTTTTTCAGTTCGCCAAATCATGGATGAAATGTTACCATTGTATTGTTTTTGAGCATTTAATACACTTGAGGGATCTATATAATCAAGCTTTAATGCCAACTTTTTACTGCCTGCTGCTGTAACAGATGGGTCATTTACCTGAGTTAACCAACCTCGTATGTTATATTGGTAATCCATTTGTTGAACATTATCACCTACTTTTTTGGTAATTAATTGACCTAATTCATTGTAGGTATTATCTGCTAGCAATACTTCATTTTTACCATTAATTTTATGGTAATGTTTTAATAATCTTCCGGCATGGTCATAATCATAGCGCTCATCAATAATCTTTGTGGTTCCCTGGAACACATTTATTGTTTTACTACTTTCAATCTTTCCCACAAAATCATAATTATTACTTACCAATGTATAGTTAGCGCCACCGTTGGCAGGAAATAAATCAGTTAAACTTTGTATGCATCTATATTTATTATCATAATAAACTGTTGATACCAACCATTGTGCTTGAGTAGATGAAAACTCATTTCCATCCAATACTTTGGTTCGGGTTCCTGTTACTTGTCCCTTTACAGCATGATTATACGAAATTTCATCACTGATATTATTTCCTGTAGAAAATGCTTTACAATCTTTATATCCATACGTATCATAATAGGTAATACTTAACCATCTATCTATTCCTACCTCAGGAAAACTATTGCTGGTTGTATAACTGTATGATGTGCTTAAGCTATCATTTCTTGTCTCAAAATACTTTTTAGTTAAATCCTTATAAAAATCATCAACTTTTTTTTGCATGGCATCCTGAGTTTTGAGATTATTGCTTAATAATCCTGTTATTATCGGACGATTTAATATATCATATTTGGTAAATAACCACACTCCCTTTTCCCGCATTTCCCCATCCTGTGTCGACACTAAACGATCTCTGTTGTCATAAACCATATATACTGGTGCGGCTCCTGGTATTTTCTTTTCTATCATTCGCTTTCTACCATCATACTTATAGGCGTATATTAAGTCGCCATTACCTGCCCCTGCTGATATAGTCAGGCTTGAGCCGGATGATGCAGAAAACCTAAAATTAGATAGGGTTACACTGGATCCTTTAGTAATTAGATACGTACTTGCTTGCGGAGCTCCTGTTAAGGTTTGATCCTGATCTACAAGCTCAATTTCGCTATTTACATCAGTACCTTTATACAGATTTTTCACCGCTTGTGGTGGTATTACATAGCGCAGTAATCCAAAATCATCATATACATAATAGGTATCTACCGTGTCTATTGCAGTTTCTCCTTCTACATAGCTACGTTTTAAAACTACCTGCCCCTGCTTATCTTTAAACTCTTCTGTGGTATGTAGATTCCCTGAAACCCAGTTTTCATCCTTTGATACAGTTTTGTATAATTCAGAAGCTATATAATAACCCTCTTTTACTAATTGATTATTAATCACTTCAAAACGAAATACGTCATTTTCCTTATTGGTCCCATATTCCATTTTAACCGTATGGCCACTATTAGCTATATTTGCATTTAATGGTTGCCATGCCTTACCCGGTGCTCCCTGCTCTAACACCCTGTTTAGTGGTGAGCTTTCAAAAACTGTCTCTGAAAAAGGAACACTCGTTAAAGATCGTTTAACATCAATCTGACCAGGTGCATAATAGGCCTTTTGTCCCAATATATCATTATCAACATACCCTCCTGAACCTGATGTATTGGCGTACGGAAGGTATTTAATACTTTCCCTTCCATAATCATCATAATCTATTGGTGTAACAATATCTTTAACAACATTATTAACTTTAGCTCCTGCTTTATATTGAACCACCTGATCCGGACGTCCTAAGCCATCATAGTAATTTATGGTGGTGGACTTTTGTGTGTAATCAAGATTAGTTACTTGCGAATCTGTGGTAACTCCTTCTTTCAATACTGTTTCAGTAGTTACGTAATTATGAGATGAACTCGCGGTTTGTGCTTTTATTATACATGGAAACGTTAATATCATTAACATTAACCACTTTATATATTTATTTCTCATTTTTTCTGGTTTGTTTACATTACTTTCATCAATAATTTTTGAATTTTATTATAAGTCATATACCATACTTCCTGTATAATAAAAAGGTGAATTCTTTGGAAAATCTGACCCTGAGGTAATAGTAAATTTAATATCGCCACTACTAGTTATATCTATTAACCATGTTCTTCCTGAATAGTTTATCGTAAAACTCTTTGTTGAACTAGGAAAACAGCCCCCCTCTAATCTTCCAACCAAATAGGTACTATATTTGACCATAGCAGCTCCTGTATTTGAAAAATTAAGATAAAAAGTAGCTTTATTGCCATCTTTATTAATGCCATAAGTATAAGCCAGAAATCCCGTATTCATGGTTATTCCACATGAGTTCATTACAATATTTTTCGATACTGTTTTTACGGTGCCCAACAATTGATCTGTTATTTCACAGGTTAACACCAGTGTTCCTCCATAATTACTTCTAAACGAAAATGTAGATCCTGAACCATTGGCAACTGTAGTGGAATTTGCCTTGGCTGTCCACTTATAGGTAAAATTACCAGATCCTCCGTTTACACTAACCTGTGAATTAACTAGTTCTCCCTGATCATATTCACTTTTATTGGTAGTAATTGAACAGGTCATTTCCGAATAAATGCTTGGATCAAAATGATAATTGTATGAATATTGTTTTAATATATTCCCATCATTATCACGAATCTGTTTTAATCTGTTCATACCATCATACTCGTAAAAAGTAGTATTTCCATTGGGATCGGTTTCACTTGTCATTCCTACTAAGGGATCGTATGTATAGGTATAAAGTTGCACATCACTTCCTGTTACTATATAACGAAGCGTTGTATTTAACACGTCCAATTGTTCTTTAAAACCATTTTCCCAAAATGTAAAATCCTCCAAATTGTAAATATAATTTTGCAAATCTGTATTAGAGTCGAATTGGGACTTACTATAATTAACAATTTTTGCTATCGGATACTGATGATTATATCCCCATACGTAGGTAGTAACAACTCCATCCTTTGCTGTTATTTCAATAGGATTACCATATATATCGTAGGAATTATATGTTCCTTCTGCATCTTTACTATAATTCACATCCTTTTCTATTCCTGTGAATTCATTAAAACTAGATGTTGCTACAGGTGAGGTAATTTCAGTAGAGTAAATTTCATCTGGAACAAAATTATTATCAGATTTTTTATATTTAGTTAAAATACTATTGGAAACAACACCTGTTTTGGAAGTAATTTTTTCTATAACAGGTGAAATAATGTTAGCGTCTGCCATTTGTTGATATACCCCATAATTAATATTAAAAGGATAACAAAAACTTTGGTATATTTCTTCATCATTTGAATCTAAAACTGTTTTGTAAGATAAAAACGTTGGCTTATCTCTATCATAACTATTATGTGTTGTCTGAATAATAGTATCTCCTCCATCAAATAAATATTCCTTAATAGATGTTAAATTTTCAACTCCAACTGCATACTTTTGAACTTTATAAGCAAAATATTGTAATGGAGCTGCAAACACGTCATTTAATTCCTGAGTTTCTGGAAGAGTATAATCAGAAGAACTACTATATTTATTAAATAAAATTTTTCTTCGAACAGAAAGATCATAAAAGGTATCAACTATATAAGAATTATAATTATAATCTGTCTGTTTTACAATTGAGTACATTCTATTATTTAAATTATAGTCATAATCTATTTTTCTATCCAAATGATTTCCTTCCCAAAATTTATATGGATTAGTCCCTTCGATCCTAGTTGTATAATGAATTCTCCATGAATCAAAAGAATAATCCTCCATGCGAGGATATTTACTAGAATAGTAATATTCTGTTTTACCAACATTACTTGACTCATCTCCTTTATATTCTGTAACCAAATTATAGGAAACTATTTTATCTAGAAACGTGTAATAATTACCAGGAAACTGTCCTGTAAATGTCCTTGTGGTATACCATCCTACTTCTATCACTGGTGGATAAACATCTCGACCTATAATCACTAGATCTTTTAAAAAATAATAAGAAGTTCCATGAGTTTCATAATTATTTAGGTATCCATTTTCTTTTGATGGCTTTAAATAATAAGGTAAAGTTCCTATACCATCTCCATTCTTACCATATGTAAATGTGCGTTTTATTTCTTTTCCACTATTATCATTTGAAGTAATGGATTTAATCCTTAATCCTCCACAGTTTTTTATATTATCTCCATCTTTGAATTGATTGCATTCATAATCAAAAGTTGTTTTTCCCCCGGTTGGATATGTAATCGTCTTAATCATTCCTATTTTCATATCCTCTTTATTTGAATATCTATTTATAGCTGTTCCTATATCATAATTTAAGAACTTTGAAAAATTAGTATATATAGGTTCATCCATTATGTAGTATTTATTTACTGCAATTTTATCCTTGGTTAATTTACCTGAGCTTGAACTATAGTACCCCCAATAATCTGATCTAAAGGCTAGTTTATCTAAGGTTGGCAATTTATCCATATTATAATAATCAAACGAATACTGCTTTATAGATTCGTCATCGTTTCCTTTAATTGTAACAGAAGTCAAATAGCTCGGTTTATCAGTTGATTTAATTGAACTAAGTGTACTTTCAATATTAAAATAAACTCTTCTAATTGGATTATTATATGAATCTGACACAATCATATTTTCTATAAAAAAATCACAATCATCATTACTGTTTGGTATAAAATTGAATTTAATACTCCCTGAACTAAACTTAATCTTTGAAAGAACATGAACTGATTTTGTGTATCCCCATTGCTCGGTATTATCCTGAACCCATTCTACATCGCCAAAATAATTCCTTAATATTTCACTAGCCCAATACCCTCCTTCCATTATAGGAGCTTCAACTTGGTCGTTTATTACAAGAGTTTGATTAGGATTAGCACTAGGTACATATCTTAAATCATAGAAGTAGTTTATACTATCTTTTTTATTGGGTAAAATTACAGATTTTAGATACCAACAAGAACAATGCATATTGTCTTCTGAATCATCATAATACAAATCCCCATTCTCTGTTTTACCTCCAAAACAATAAGTAATACCTTTATCATCTACAATCTCAAAACTAGTATAGATTCCTTCTACCCAAACTTTACCATATCCTTTTTTTAAATTTTGAACTTTAAAAGGTTTATAAGGCATAAATGAAGCTTCTTTAACTCCATCTATATCCTTTAAAATAAATTTACCACTTTCTCCTGTTGGTAATACAAAAGTAAAAATATCATACTCTGTATCTTTATATTCTCCATTTCGATGTATATAATCGATATTATATAAATCTCTAACAAATACACTATTATTTGGATGATCCGTATCTGTATAGTATCCATTTGTATGATAATCTGTTCCAAATAAAGTAACCCAATCTGGATCATAGTTTTCTGTAATTCCTTGTTTGTGTGGTTTTATTTCATCAGGGATACCTCTTACTTCCCTACTTATGAAACCAGTTCCACTAATTACCCATTTCAACCCCAAAGATCCACACTCTGCTATATTTGCTTTTAAACCAGAAGCGTGAAACTTCAAATCTATTGGTATTTTTACATATTTTTCATTTACTTCATATAAAGGTATGTTAATATCAACTAAACCACGAGATCTATCTACGGGATAATCTGCAAACTGCTTCATCAAGTATACCTGTGGCGATTTGATTTCAGGAGTAATAATATAATTACTACTTTGAGAATATGATTTTAGTGGTAATACATACAATATTACTACCAAGGCAATAAGTTTTAATAAACTATAATCAGCCTTATTTAAATTACTCACTTTTTTTAGAAAAATGACTGGTATAACTCTATTTGTTTCTTTCATTTTTTATTATAAGATTCTAATCTGTGACTGGTAAATATTGACTATTCTTCTAGTTTAATTCTATATTCTGGAACAATGATCAAGTAACATATAAGAAAAACTATGAGACAATATTCCTCCTTACTGTTTTTATCAATTATCTATTGCTAATAATAAATGCTACTTTAGGGGTTTGGTGTAGTTAGTAGTATAGCCTCAATCTTAGATAGCCTTTCCTTCAAGACATCTACCTCTTTTAACTTCGCCTTCTGATCTTCAAGCTTTACTTCTAAGACCTTTCTTTCTACTTGTTCCTTTTTTCTTTCATCCTTTTGCTGTATAGCATAGAGCATCAACTCCTCAACCTTTTGCAGCAATAACTTATTCATCTCGACCAAATTTACTCCTGAAGCTTCCATTTCTTCAGCACTTGGTATATCTGGTAAATGCTTGTGAGTTTTAATGTAACTTTCTACTTCGCCCAGGTCTTTTAAATTGTAGGTATCGGAGAAGACAAAGTCGGCAGTGTTACCATTGGCTTTAACGGTAATTTGATTTGCTGCCAAATTTCCATTTAAGTCAATATTTGCAGCAGCAATATCTTCAACTTTAATTTCTTTAGCCCGAATTGTACCTTCTACATCAAGTTTATAATCTGGAACAGTCGTTCCAATTCCAACATTTCCTCTATAATCAACTATAGCTGCCACCCCATCTCCCTGTGGCTTTAAAAGTGCATTACTTTGACTTCCTGATGCAACAAAAGATCCTTCTATAAAAAAACCTCTTAACTCTGCATAGGGCATATTAACGTTATTTTTAAAGCTTACTTCTATTGCCTTTCCTGTAATTTCACCATTGGAGGCTCCTTCAAAAATTGCAGTATAGGGTCTTCTACTTCCACTATTAACTGTACCCATTGCTATTGTTAAACCCAATCGTAAAAAAGCATTATCCAAATTTGTAGATACCTGTCCTTCCCATGCATCAAAGGAGGTTAAAATACCTATTTGATTTTGACCTATCGAATTCAATTTTGATGCTAAACTTTCAGAAGCAGCAGAAGAACCATAACAATCATAATTTTGATCGAACACCATTGATATATCTGATTTATTTATAATCGTTAATCTTAATCCTCTTCCTGAAGCTGTATTATAAATTGTTTGATTTCCTATTTTTAATATTCGTGCTGCATTTCTGTTTAAACCTGTTCCTCTGATATAAATTGATGTTGGATTAGTTTGAGCTGAAAGATTTACAAAATGCAGAAAAATGATAAATGCAAATAGATAATTTTTCATAGTTGTTTATTTAATATTATTATTCAATAGTGTTTTCTTTATTATATTAAGCTGGCTTTCCAGATCATTGTACCTATCTTGTTGTTTTTCTACTTGCTTATCTTTTTCGATAATATAGAGAGTCAACTCCTCTACCTTTAGCAGCAATAACTTATTCATCTCAGCCAAATTTACTCCTGAAGCTTCCATTTCTTCAGCACTTGGTATTTCCGGTAAATGATTATTTTCTTTAATAAATGCCTCTACTTCGCTCAGGTCTTTTAAATTGTAGGTATCCGAGAAGACGTAGTCTGGCCAATCAGTACTTTCTGTAGATACTCGGACTTCTTTAGCAAGGATAGTTCCATTTACTGATAGTTTTTCTGTAGGCTTTGCTGTTCCAATACCAACATTTCCATTTACAGCAAGCGCAATACCAGAGGTTCCTAAATTCCCTCTTGACAAATAGCCTACATTTGTAGTTGCATCAGCCCATAATCTAAAGGTAGTTGCACCGGATTCATTCCAAATTGTAACTCCCTGATCGGGTCCATCACCCTTTATTTGAAGTCGTCCAACAGTATTATTTGAAAAATTACCAATGGACACATTACCATTATCTAACAATGACAAAGATGCATTACCTTGAACTCCTTTTGAAATTGGAGCGAATTTTAATGGCTGATTCGAGTAATGTCCACCAAAATACATAGCCCATCCATCATTATTACCATCTAAATATTGGTTTTTAACTCCACGTCCATCTGTTTTTGTAACATCTTGAATTTTTATACCACACCAAGGCGTACCCTGAAGGTTTAATAATGAAGTTGGAGATGATGTTCCAATACCCACAAATCCATTATTTTCAACAGTAAATTTTATTCTTTCATTGGCAGTAGATGTTCCACTTGACAATCTTAAAATTGGATGAGTTGTATCTAGCTGATTAATATAAACTACAGACCCTCCTCCATTTCTGGTAAAATGATGATAGGTATTATTTCCCGAAACCGTTCTAAAGTAACCTTCATATTGTTGAGAAAAACCAAGAGTACAAATAATCAGGTTAAATATTATAAATGCAATACGTTTCATTACATGTTTATTTTTTAAGGTTTGCTTTTGATTAAAAAATTAATATTTTGCAGACTCGTTTAATATCACAGCTTCAAGTTTTGCCAGACGCTCCTCTTGTTGCTTAACTATTTTTTTTTGCACTTCTAACTCTACTTTTAAGTTTTCTCTTTTTTCCTGTTCCTTATTTCTAGCCTCCTCTTGCTTTATTGCATACAATGTCAACTCCTCAACTTTTTGTAACAAAAGTTTATTCATCTCGGCCAAATTTACCCCTGAAGCTTCCATTTCTTTAGCACTAGGAATGTCTGGTAGGTGTTTATAAGTTTTAATGTAGGTATCTACATCGCTTAAGTTTTTAAGTTTGTAGTTGTCTGAAAAAACAAAATCTGCAGTTTGAGCTTCAACTTTTATTTCGGTAGCCTGTATGGTGCCTAAAACTTGTAATCTACACGATGGACTGGTAGTTCCAATACCAACATTACCCATCACATATTGATTACTATTTACAGTTAATTTCCCCCTAAAATATCCGTTACCATTACCATCAAGTTTAAAATTGCTATACCATTTTCCATCAGAATAAAACCTATATCCAATCTGAAAATCAGAAGAGTTCTCATCTCCCAATCTCAATTTCAAACTTGTTCTATCGGTAGTTTGGTCATCTCTATAAAAATAAGTTGGATCAGAATTTGATGAACCATCAGCCTTTACGAAATGTAGTTCATAATAGGTGCCTTTTTGCGAATACAGAACATAAGAACTAACAATACAGATTGTTAATAACAATAGTTTTTTCATTTTTAAAGTTTGTTAAATTTTTACTTATTCAGGGGGATTGTAAATTATAAAACCAATAAGAATACACCATCGGTTATTGATATAGTATCATTGCTATGAATTATATATTTCGGAAGTCTATATATTCAAGTAATTAATATCATTAGCTTTATTGCTTGCATATATTATTAATAAATTAGATATTGTATACCTCTGAGTATTATTCTGCTTCCAATATAATTTTTTCAAGTTTAGCTAACCGTTCTTCTAATACTACTCTTTCGTCTTCCTCTTTTTGCCTTAATACTGCAATTTCAGAAAGTTTCTTTTCTTGCTCAATTGTATACAATGTTAACTCTTCTACTTTTTGCAATAACAACTTATTCATCTCTGCAAGGTTAACACCAGATGCTTCCATATCTGCTGCACTAGGAATTTCAGGTAAGTGTTTACGCTCTTTAATGTATGCTTCTACATCAGTTAAATTCTTAAGTTGGTAATCTTCTGCAAAAACAAAATCAGCCGTTTGTGCTTCGACTTGGATTTCTGCGGCACGTATGGTTCCGGCAACATCTAATTTGTAATCTGGTGTATTAGTCCCGATCCCTATATTACCATTGTTTGCAATATTAAAAACATTAATAAAACTATGCTCTCCAATATTCTTACTAACACCACCTATTTGAATTGAAAACCCATTTTGTCCTTCATTATGAAATCTTGTAGCATAATATCTTGCATCAACACCGCTCCATCTGTAATAAGTTTGATTAATGTTTGCACCTCCATTTTCATTATCAATCAAAACCATAGGATCTTGGCTTCCACTATAATTCATTTCTAATAAAAAATTACCATCCTTAATATGAAGCTTTTCCAAAGGAGAAGTTATTCCAATCCCCAATTTCCCTTCAACTCCTAAACCAAAACCAGAAATTTTTATACCATCAATAAAATCTCCTCCACAATTTAGAACTAATTGATTCGCTGTTGGAACTAATGCTCTTTTCCATACTAAATCATTAGCTATATAGCGCCTCATTCTCAGATCTCCATAACTTGATATAAACTGAAAAGAATTATTTGAAATGGTTGCCCCTCCAAAATTTTGTGCTGAAATACTTATTCCCATTAACAGGATTATGAATATTATTAAACTTCTTTGCATTTATAGTTATTTAGTTGTAAGTATTAGAATTATTATTTATTTGAAAAGATTTACAAAATTAATTGGCTGATGCATTGCCAAGTATAAGAGTCTCTATCTTAGCCAAACGTTCTTCTTGCTCTTTTACTAATTGCTTTTGAGTTTCTAACTCTTTTTTCAGTTTTTCTCTCTCCAACCTTTCCACCTTTTTAGTTCCTTCTATTTTTACAAGTTTTTCATCTTGTTGAATGGTGTAAAGCGTCAATTCTTCAATTTTCTGAAGTAACAGCTTGTTCATTTCGGCAAGGTTAACACCTGATGCTTCCATATCTGATGCACTAGGTATTTCTGGTAGGTGTTGGTGTTCTTTTATGTAGGCTTCTACATCAGTTAAATTCATTAACCGATAATTGTCTGCAAAAACGAAGTCAGCGGTTTGAGCTTCAACTTTTATTTCTGTAGCGCGGATAGTGCCAGCAACTTCTAATTTGGCATTAGGTGAAGTATTACCAATACCAACATTACCATTATTATCAATCATCATCTGAGTTTTTCCTGAAGAATCAATAAACCAATGTTTAGATAATCCTTTTCTTCCAGATTGATATATCATTCCATGTTTCACTACTGCTCCACCGTAAGAATGCCCATAGAAATCAAATAAAATTTGAGCTACTGAAGTTGGATAATTAGGATAATCATGCTCAAATACAATCCCATAACTTGTATTTCCCGAATTAGATAACTTTATATTCCCGTCTTTAAGATGTAATTTGCTATCCGGGTTACTTAAACCAATGCCTACCAGTCCTGAATTTGTAATACTAAATGACTTTCCTCCTCCAATAGTTGCTGTTTGAAATACAAAATAATTATTAGCACTACCATTATTTTCAACAAACAAACCTGATACATTAGAAGCATTAAACCCTGAATTACCATTATTTACATGCAACTTTGTTAAAGGACTTTCAATGCCAATACCAACATTACTTTCAAAAATAATTTTATTACCAGTATTAGATTTAATAAATAAACCATTTTCATCTCCATTTGACTGAATATAAGATTCAGAACCTGTTGACCACATTGTTATATTATCCCATGTAGCAGAACTAACGGAATAATTAATTGTTCTTAGTTTTCCGTATATATCTAATTTCTCTCCGGGAGAATCTGTCCCAACTCCTACCTTGCCACCTTTGATATAGATAGGTGTTGTGTTTCCTGTCTCGTCTTTTATATTTGTTTGTGTATAACCTACTAGTGAAATTGAAAAAAGGGTTACAACAAGTAATATGATATCTTTCATTTTACGTCTAACTTTTTATTTAAATTAATTTTTACAATTGTTATTTCGATGTGATACTTTCAACTAACAATTCTAGCTTAGATAAGCGATTTTCCAAAGCTTCTCTCCTTTTTTGTTCCAAGCTCCTAGATTCTTCTATTTTATCGATCTGATCCACTTTTTCCCTATCTCTTTTCTCTAATTCAATAGTATACAAAGTCAATTCTTCAATTTTCTGAAGCAACAGCTTGTTCATTTCGGCAAGGTTAATACCTGATTCTTCCATATCTTTAGCACTAGGTATTTCTGGCAAGTGTTTGTGTTCTTTTATATAGGCTTCTACATCAGTTAAGTCTTTTAGTCGGTAGTCTTCGCAAAAAACAAAATCTGGCCAATCATTACTTTCTGCAGAAACACGTACTTCTTTAGCCAAAACAGTTCCGTTAACAGATAATTTTTCTGTGGGATTAGCTGTTCCGATTCCAACATTACCTGCAAAATAATTATTTACTCCTCCTTTTGATTGATAAACAAATCCATCAGCACTTAATATACAATAAGAACCATTCTTATCATATAACGATTTAGATATGCGTATTCTGTGGGTATTAACAAAACCTAAATACAAATCTAATCCAGACGCATTAACAGTTACATTACCATTATTATGATCTCTAAGAATATAGTCATTATTGTACTTTGAATATATTCCATCTCCTGCCCTAATATATAACCTATTGGTTTTAATATTTCCATTAACATCTAGCATTTCGGATGGAGCTGCAGTACCAATTCCAACATTATTATTCTTTACATTTATTGGAGTCGAGTTTCCTGTCTCGTCTTTTATATTTGTTTGTGTATAACCTACAAGTGAAATTGAAAAAAGGGTTACAACAAGTAATAGGATACCTTTCATTTTACGTCTAACTTTTTAAATTAATTTTTACAATTGTTATTTCGATGTGATACTTTCAACTAACGATTCTAGCTTGGATAAGCGTTTTTCCAAAGTTTCGCTCCTTTTTTGTTCCATGCTCCTTGATCCTTCTATATTTTTAACTGTCTCTTTCAAGGTGCTAACTTCTTTATCCTTATCAATAGCATACAAAGTCAACTCTTCAATTTTTTGAAGTAACAGCTTGTTCATTTCGGAAAGGTTAACACCTGATGCTCCCATATCTTTAGCACTAGGTATTTCTGGCAAGTGTTTGTGTTCTTTTATATATGCTTCTACATCAGTTAAACTCTTTAACTGATAATTGTCTGCGAAAACGAAGTCTGCTGTTTGAGCCTCCACTTTTATTTCTGGTGCTTTTATGATTCCATTTGTAGTAAGCCCTCCTTTAACAATCACATCATCAATAAATGTTGTTATCGTTTGACCTGCTACAATATCATCAGAAGACCAAAATGCAATACCCGGATTTTCTGTTGATACCTGACCATCAATAGTACTACAATGTCCAATACCTGTAATTGTAATACTTGCCTGTGCCCATGCCCCATAACGTAAATAAACATCATAATCTGAACCAAAAGGTCCAGAGCCATTTTTAACCAATATGATGTAACAATTCGGACTTTTACCATCAATATGACCCATGGCCATAAATTTATCCCTTGCGTTAAATGTAAGATCAACCTTTGATTTTCCTTGCGAAGGCGTATGAGCACCTAATACTCCATTAATGTTAATAACTCCATTATAATTATTTACTGTACCAATCTTTTTATAATAGATTGTAGAAGATCCATTATTTGAAATATCTACTTGTAATTGAGTCTGTGAATATAAGCTAGGGCTTATCCCAAGGACAATTAACAGAATCATCAAAAAATGCGTTGTTCTTCGTTTCATTATTATATGTATCTATAAATTTATTGAAAATGCGAATGCTTCAAATCCTATATCGTTCATTCTATGCGCAGCTGCTATTTCAACTATCATTTCCTTAATAAGTAATACAAATAGGCTGAAAATTTCCTTATGCAATATTTATTGCAAAACAGTTAATCGCAAACATAAAAAGCGATAGGAATAGAATTAATTTTATTAATATGGATATTTTATTTTGCCGGGAAGTTTATGAGCTAAGCCTAATATTAAATTTTACTATATGAAATATTCTTTATAAGGCAGTGCATTATCAATCTCAAGATAACTGGGCTCACTAATTATTTTATAAAGAGGGGGGCATAATACGGCTAGGAGGTTAAATTTTAGCATAAAAAATTAAATTTAGTTCTGTTTGTTTAATGATTCCAAAATAATATTCGTTTTTATCTGTATATACCAACTCATTACCTCATTTAACATTATATAATGCAAACAAATATAATTTCGACTTTTCGAACCAAAAATAATAATTTATAGTACTTATAACCTAATCTAATTTGATAAAATAACTAATATTTATGACAAATAACTATTTATATCATCTATAGTGATTAATAATTTCTCATAACATGTTAATTAATTACTAACTATATGCTTAGTTTCTATTGCATGATGGAACAAATAAATCAAAATCTGATATATTAACAGAACACATGATTATAATTCTAGGTAATTTAAATGAAATGAACTTTTATATGGCACAAAATCTATTGATAAATAGAACAGGACAGTATTTCTGATAAAAGGAATAAAGAGTTAATAAAGCAGTTGTAAAATAACTATAGATATAACATAAAGCCAAACGCATACTGGCTATTTCGGTTTGATTTATGCCACTAATATCGGTCGGTGTATGCCAATGATTTCGGTTTAAAACAGGCCAGTTTATAGTCTCTATTTAACAG
>NZ_JAPDPJ010000008.1 GCF_026013605.1 Plebeiibacterium sediminum | reverse complement strand
AAGCTTCATTATTTTATCTTTTTGCCCTTCTTTAAAAGCGGCTGCAAAGATAAGTGATTTTAATTTTTAAATCCAAATAAAAAATCAAAAAATTTATTTCTTTTTTTTCTTCTTTATAAAACTCCTTAAAACCTGCTCTGTATTAGGTTTTTCATCCCTTATAAAGTTATCATTATGTCATCTTTTTGTCTCGCCTTTCGTTCAAAGCGGGTGCAAATAAATAGCTTTTAATTCTAACATCCAAACAAAATTGAATTATTTATTTTGCAGAAACACCAAGGTAAGAACTAAACCACTTTTTGTCAAGCGGTTAATTAGGGAAAGTTTTTTGAAATATTTCTGTGATGAGCATTGTAGCATTTGAGAAACCTTTAAATATAAACTCTTTTTATAAGTTCGTGTGAATTAGAATAGCTGTGATCATAAAAACGAATTAATAAAGATCAGCATACTTAATACTAAGAGGTGATAACTATAGACGTTTCACTTTTATAGCTTTAAATTCAATGGGTGAACCTTCGTATTGAAATAAGATGCGTCCTTCTATTACTGAAGTATTGGTTGCTTCATTTACCAATACTCCATTTAAATATTGTTTTACATGATCGCCATCTGCTTCAATAACAATATCATTCCATACTCCATGTTCCTTTTCTGCATCTGAAAAATGATTTACATTAATACTGGCTCCTGGTCCGATTATAGTATCATGAACAGTCAAACTAACATCTTTCAACAGAATAAAATTACCTGTTGAATTAGTTTTTATTTGATATTGTATTCCTGATGGCCATAAAGCGTCTTCCTGATCTTTTGCCACATAATACATCAACCCACTATTGCGCTTTTTATTTTGATCAGACTCTGTCATCCAACGGAACTGAGCTGTCAGTTTAAAGTTTTTATAAACTTCATTACTCATTACATAACCAATGGTTTTACCATCTAAAACTATAGTCCCTTTGCCGGTTTTAAATAATGAATCAGGCTCCACCTTTCCGGTTTTACTTGAATAGGCATAGCCATTAAACTTAGATTTTTTAAAAAGCTTTCCGTTTTGTGCTTCTGCATTGGCTGTTAAGGCAAATAAAGCGCAAACTATAAATGCCGACTTAATAATACTTTTAATCATTATAATGGTTGTTTGTTTAATTTCTTTTTTTTACCACAGAGTTCACCGAGGTTTTTCACAGAGCTACACAGAGGATATTTATCTCCAAGTTCTTTGTGATAAAGCATAGCGCCTTTATGTTTTCCTTGGTTAAATTATTTTTTACCACAGAATTCACAGAGGGTTTTCTCAGGACTACACAGAGGATATTTATCTCCAAGTTCTTTGTGATGAAGCGTAGCGCATTTGTGCTTTCCTTGGTTAAATAATTTTTTACCACAGAGTTCACCGAGGTTTTTCACAGAGCTACACAGAAGATATTTATCTCCAAGTTCTTTGTGATGAAGCGTAGCACCTTTATGCTTTCCTTGGTTAAATTATTTTTTACCACAGAGTTCACCGAGTTTTTTCACAAAGCTACACAGAGGATATTTATATCCAAGTTCTTTGTGATAAAGCACAGCGCCTTTATGCTTTCCTTGGTTAAATTATTTTTTACCACAGTGTTCACCGAGGTTTTTCACAGAGCTACACAGAAGATATTTATCTCCAAGTTCTTTGTGATGAAGCGTAGCGCATTTGTGCTCTTCTTGGTTTAATAACTTTTTCACCACAGAGTTCACCGAGGCTTTTCACAGGGCTACACAGAGGATATTTATCTCCAAGTTCTATGTGATGAAGTGTAGCACCTTTATGCTTTCCTTGGTTAAATTATTTTTTACCACAGAGTTCACTGAGGTACACAGAGATTTCTTCTCCGTGGTGAAATCATTTCTCTATTCGTTCATTAAAGATCTTATATCCTTTAATAGATCAATAGAAGCTTCTATTTCTTCTTTTCTGATGGCTACACTTTCAATATTAAAACCGATAGGCATATTCTTTTCTTTTGCAAAATGTACAATCTCAGTTGCAATCATTTTACAAATCTCAATTGATTTTGACAGAATATCGTGAGAATGCTTTAATTCGTTGATTAACCACTTTGGAATATCAATCCCCAGCCACTCCATAAAATGCATGGTTTTGATAGAACCACATGGTGTTAATGTAAATATGATGGGTTGCAGTTCTCTATTATTTTCGACAGATGTATAATAATAATCAGAAAGGAAATTTTTGGTATTGTTAATATTATAAACACATTGCGAAATAAAGAATCTACATCCCTTATCTATTTTATTAAACAATCGCAAATGCTCATCCCCTTTAACTGCGTGGCGCTCCGGAATAGTTACACCTCCCAATACAATATCAGCATTTACATCCTGCTTAATTTTATAGGCATTACCCAATGATAACTTCGTTACCTGATCTTTAGATGGTGATCCTACAAATACAGAACAATCAATATTTGCCGTTTCCTGATTAAGCCAATATTTAAAATCTTCTTCACTATATTTTCCTACACTCTTATAAATCACTTTAGGAATATCTAATTCACTCAGATATTTGTTACTGTAGTAATCAGGACTTAATGTAGGCATAAAAGGAAAAGGACGAGGCGAGTCATTTCTTGAGGTTTCATCCTGAATATCATATAACACCAAGCCATCAATCTCCAGGTTTTTAATTCGCTCTATTTGCTTTTTGGCAATAACCGCAATTTTATCCTCTTCAGTTTTTAATTTTGGAGGGGTTAGTCCATACAATAAAATTCCTGACTCTTTTGATAGTACTTTATCTTTTAACATCCTTCTTTTTTAATTAATAATGAACAATTGTTCCTGGCTTTTGACTCTATGCTACCACTAGCTATTACCTACAAACTGATCTAATATTGCTTCCAACAATGCATTGATATCATGGAAATATACTTCTCTTTTAAGCATTTCCTTGCCAGGCATCACATATTTCTGTCCTTGCAAATCTTCCAACTCGTCTTTAAATACATTATACATCCCCCTGGCAGTTGAAGGTGTAGCTTCCATATGAAACTGTAATCCCAAAACCTTATCTCCAATAGCAAATGCCTGATGTTTGGTAGCTTCTGATGAAGCCAGTAGTATAGCACCTTCAGGTAAATCAAATGTATCACCATGCCAGTGTAAAACAACCCAACGATTCTCCGGATCAAAACTTCCCCATCGTTGAGTACCTTCTTCTGTTAATTCAATTTTATACCAGCCTATTTCCTGAATACCGGATGGATATACTTTAGCTCCTAAGGCTTCGGCAATCAGTTGAGATCCAAGACAAACGCCTAATACATATTTATCAGCGTCAATAGCTTTTTTAATAAATTCCTGTTCTTCCTTTAACCATGAGTATTTGTCATATTCATACACCCCCATCGGTCCGCCCATAACCACCAACATATCAAACTCCTTCATCTCAGGAAAAGGATCATTATTATAAATATGTGTATAAGAAACTTCAAAATCATTCCACTCCGCCCAATCAACAATATATCCAGGTGTTTCAAAATCAACGTGTAAAATACAGTGAATTTTCATCAATAATTGGTTTTAATGATTATTTGTACTAGAAAAACAAACACAAAAATAAGTAAAGTTTATAAAGTTGGTAATGTAACTTGTTTAATTTGGGATTAATTGGGAGAAGGGAACAGGGAACAAGGAACAAGGAGAAGAGAACAGGGAGAAAGGAACAGGGGCAAATAGTTGGCAGTTCGCAGTTCACAGTCGGCAGTCGGCAGTTAGGAAATAGCAGTCGGCAAATTAACCAATAAACAAATCTACAAATAAACAGATATTTACACTCCCTACTGAAGTCTGTTGACTGTAGACTGAGTACTGAGTACTATTGAATAAGATATAACCCCTTACGTTTTATCATATTTACACCTAATTTTAGAACATTTTATCACCAAATACCACAATAATCAATATTAATTCGCACATTTTAACTTTTTACAACCATTTATTAAGCTATATTTGTTTACGAATAAAGGAGTAGAAAAGAAACCACCTATATTATCTCTTCACTTCAATTATTTTGCCCGAATATTTATAACTCTCTGGGATCACATCTTAAAAACCGATTATGTTTAACCAGTATCATTTGTGATGCCATAAAACAATTTTAAGATGACCAATAACTACGTATTTTTTGATGTTGACTGTATTGAAATCACCCCAAATAAAGTAAAATTTAACTGTCCCGACAGAAGTCAACCTATTAGTGATGAACTGTTTGAAATTTACAGTTTAATTTCTGCCATTGTTGCACCGCTTGTATTCACTATTCATGAAGATGGTTTTCAACCCATGGAAGATGATAAACGTGACTTTGTTTTTATTCCGGCCAACAAGGAAAAAGAGGAATGGAAAAAGTCTATTGGTGAAAGATATAAGTTTTATCTGGAAAGAGGTACTAAGGACGGTGTTCAGGATGTTTTGGTTTTTAACAGCAACGAAAACACAGCTGAATGCGTTAAAAAATTAAAGGCTAAGGAATGGATTGTTTTTGGCGTGGGACTGGAAAATAAAGTGGATCATGTGATCACAGAACTACTTAAAATGGGTAAAAAAGTACGCTACATTCCAGAACTTATCATTAATGAATCTGCCTACAATGATGGTGAGGTGAATTTAAAATTAGTTTATGAATACTTTGCTAAATGGGAATCACTTGGTGCTTACCCTATGACTTACAACGAAGTATTGCTATTGATTAAGAAAAATAAGATGCATAAATAGGAGAAAGGAAGAGGGAAAAGGGAGAAGGGTTAAAGGAGAAAGGAACAGGAAGAAAGGAACTGGAGACTGAAGACTGGAAGAATCTTACAGGAGACTATTGATCATTATAAGAAAAAAGCAGGTTAACCTTTGTACACACAATAAAACCTAGCATCAAAATAGAAAAACTGTACAAAATTGATTAACCTAACTTTTAAACTAATAACACAATTGGAAAAACTATAACATTAGATGGCTGGTTTATATATTAATAAATCAGCCATCTTTTTTATATACTATTTTGATTTTAGAGTCAATACTCCATTTTTTAAGCCATCAGTAGTCGCTGTAATTTTAATATCCCCGGCTTCTTCTGTGGCCTGAACTATCAATAAGCACATTCCATTAAAAGCTTTACGATAATTGGCTTTAAATGGCTCTAAACTGGCTTGATATCCATTGTCAACTCCGGCAATAAAGCCGTTACCTTCTATGTCAAAATGAACCAATTGATCTGCATCCGGAATCATATTACCATCCTTGTCCATAATCTTAACTGTTATAAAAGACAAATCTGTTCCATCGGCATTAATTACCTCACGATCAGCAATTAATTCTACTTTATAAGGCTCGCCTGCAGTATGAATTTCTTTTTCTAAAACAACCTGACCATCTGTACGAGAAACTGCTTTAAGAGTACCTGGTTCAAACGGCACTCGCCACATTACATGGAATTTTCCATCTTCTTTTTTACGTGTACCTAATGATTTACCATTTAAGAATAGTTCAACCTCATCGGCATTATTATAATACGCCCAAACATCAATATCCTGTCCTTTTTCCCAATTCCAATGTGGGAAAATATGTAACATGGTTTTATCTGTCCATTCACTTTGATACAGGTAATATGCGTCTTTAGGGAATCCTGCCAAATCAATAATTCCTAAATAAGAACTACGTGCTGGCCAAGGGTAAGGTATTGGTTCTCCTAAATAATCAAACCCCGACCAGATAAACATCCCTGAGATGAAATCATTGTTTTTAACCACATTCCATGTATCCTCATGCGTTGCACCCCAATAGGCATACACATGATCATAAGCAGAAACCGTATAATCATCATTTGCACCTACCAAAGGAGCATTATAAGCCGAAGGCCAGATTCGCATACTATCTGAAGGCATATCATAATGTCCGCGTGTTGATAGAGCCGACATATTTTCAGAAGCGAGCATTTTTTGACCCGGGTAATTCTTTGGAAAATCAAGATACTCCTTATGCTTATAGTTAAAGCTAATTAAATCCAAAGCTCCTGATTGATATATATTATTTTTTTTAGGATCCTGCTCTGTTAATGCACTGGTTACAGGACGGGTTTTATCCAACTCTTTTACAATACCAGCCAACTCCCTTGTAATAGATATTCCTGTTGTATCAAACTGCTCTCTGATTTCGTTTCCAATACTCCAGGCAATAATACTTGGGTGGTTACGATCGCGTAAAATCATATCCTGTAAATCGCGAACATGCCATTCATCCCAATATAAATGATATCCTTTTTTAGCTTTAGTTTTTTTCCATTCATCAAAGGACTCATCAATAACTAAAAATCCCATTTGATCGCACAGATCCAATAATTCTTGAGCCGGAGGATTGTGCGCCATACGGATAGCATTACAACCCATTCCTTTTAAAATTTCAAGCTGGCGCTCCATGGCTCTGGTGTTTACAGCAGCACCTAAAGCACCTAAATCGTGATGTTGATTGACACCGTGAATTTTTAATGGCTGACCATTTAAAAAGAATCCTTTTGCAGAATCAAACTCAAAATATCTGATACCAAATGGAGTTTCATATTGATCAATCAATTCCTTCTTATTATAAACACTTGTTACAGCTGTGTACATATAAGGATTTTCAATGGACCATAATACGGGGTGATTTACAGTAAAATCATAGGCTATGGAACATAGAGAATCTTTACAGGAAACTGACTTTTCATCCTGAGCTACAACTTGATTATTCTGATCATACAATTCAGTTTTTACCTTTAATTGTTGTGCTGCGTTTTGATTGTTTTTGATTTTAACCTCAAGGTTTACGATTGCTGCCTCATCACTAACTTTTGGTGTTGTAATATAAGTACCCCAATGATCAACATGAACCTGATTTATAGTTACCATCCAAACATTACGATAGATTCCTGATCCGGTATACCAACGAGAAGCTGGCTGAGCATCATTATCTACTCTCACCGCCATTACATTTTCCTTATCTTCAAAATTTAAATATGGAGTCATATCATAACGAAAGGTAATGTATCCAAATGGACGCTTTCCTAAATAATGACCGTTTAACCAAACTTCACTATTACAAAAAACTCCATCAAAGTCGATATAATATTTTTGATTTTGAGGAACTGAATCCACCTTAAAGGTTTTTCTATACCATCCAATTCCAGTTGGCAATGCTCCTCCTTCAGTAGTTGAAGGATTATCCTTACTAAACTCCCCTTCAATACTCCAGTCGTGGGGTAAATTCAATGCACGCCAATCCGCATCATTAAATGATACCTTTGAAGCATCAGCAGTATCTCCTAAAAAGAATTTCCATCCTTTATTAAAAGATTCCACCTGTCGCGGATTATCAACCTTTTGATTACAGGCTGCCAATAAGGCAACTGCAACGATGATTAATATTTTATTTATGTGTTGATACATAATTTATTTTTTTAAGCTGATGGCTATTTGTTATTAGTTTAAACCACCTCCCCCTCATTCTTCGGGTACTCCTCCTTTAAAAGGAGGAGAATTATTTACAGCACTTACTAATGTATCCTTCGAAAGAGGAATCGTTTCTCTTGACAACATTCCCCGCCTTTTAAGGAGGGGTGGCAGATGCGAGGTACGAGAATCTGACGGGGTGGTTTATATTAATAAGTTAACTCACTCTTTCCTAAATCTTTTGACGTTGCCACAGCGATGCCTCTTTGTTGATCGCGATTTGTAGCACAATAAAAGTGGTAAACCACACCATCGTGCTTAACAACATATGATTTGTGAGCAAACCAGTTATCGTAAGGCTCTGATGGGAATACTAAATCTTTACCATCCCACTCTGTCCAGTTAACAAGATCATAAGAACAAGCAAAGCGGTTAAATGCATCGTAATCTTTACGAGTAGGCCAAAAAGCACCGAAATAAAACATTACCGAAACATCATCAATCTTTTGAATCACCGCATCACCAGAGATTCCTTTATGGTGATTGATTACAGGATCGGTACCAAAACGCTCCCAGTTTACCATATCATTTGACACAGCCATACCAATACGTTCTGCACCTCTGTTTGGATTAATACTATCACCCCTTGCATTGTAATACATTACAAATGGATATCCGGTAGTTTTGCTTCTATCGAATAAGACCCATGTTTTATAGATGGTGCTGTTCTCCCACCAACGTACATCTTCATCTGTAGCCATAAAAATAGGCTCTTTTTCTCTGTCCCAAAGGTGTACAGTTGTTGGATCCTTTTCTGTGTGAGCCATACCTATTGATAGCAAACCTTTTTCGTATCCTCGTGAATTACCACCAAAATATGGCATCCAATACTTGCCATCAAACTGTTCCAATTCATAGCTTCCTCCCCACTCCGGATCTTGTAAACTTGGGTAACCTGCTTTTTGATTGCTATCCCAATCTGTTGTATCAGAAAAAGACATCACTTTACCCATGTTATCCCAATGTAATAAATCATCACTCTGAGCTAACCAGGTTTCATATCCGCGACCATCAAAAACAAAATAGGTCATAAACCACTTGTCACCTTTTCGATATACAGTAGGACAATCCATTTTCTTAGAATCATCTTCAGGAACCATTACCAATCCATATTTATATGGCGTTTTTACTTCCTCATAGATCTCCTGCATCTTTTCCTTTGACACAGTTTTTGGCAATTCTTTTTTACAACTTGTAAAGGCTGCAAGCACCACAGCAATTATCACCAATACATTTAATGTCTTCATCACGGTATAGTTTTTATTATTTTTTTTCGATTTGTTGATTTGATAATTTGTTTAATTGTATTGCATCAACTTTACCGGGGCTAAAACCCCTGGCTATTTTATATCGGACTTTCAGTCCTTTTCCTTGTTCCTTTAACCTTCTTACTGCCACTTGTTGTCGCACGATTGCATCGTATAACGTTATCTATTAATATTTTAATTTACAGAACGTGATAAAATCGCGAACTAGCATATGGTTCACCTGCTGATGCCGAAAGAACCATTCTTAAGAGATTTATCTTTCTAATTCTAACAAGATACTCAAAGCTCTTCGCTCTATGCACTAGGCCAATTCTTGTTCCTTTCTCCTTGTTCCTTGTTACCCTTTACCCCTTAACCTTTAACCCTCTTATTGTACTTTCACCCAATCAAAATACAGCGGGCCTTTTTCTTTAGGTGTGATTTTAATGGTATAGGTTCCGGCATTAATGGTTGTTTGAGTATCTGTTCTAAAGCTTTTCCATTTGATGTTTGCTGAAGGAAATGTCCAAGAGCCATCCCACATTAAACGACCATCGGCTGCTAAAATTTCAACATCAGCATCAATCTCATGATTTGCCATATTCATAAAGCGGAATTGTAATCCATATTTTGAAGCCAAGCCAACTTTAAATACGAAACCAATGCTTCCATTTTTATCCGGAACAATGATGCAATCCTTTTTCATGAATTTTACCTGTTGTGCATTACCCCAACGTTTTCCATCTTCAGCCTGGTAAGAAACAGTTTTTCTTAGGTCGATGGCTTTATCTAATGTTGAAACAGGAACTGCAGCTACCACATACATCTTTTGTTCTTTAGCTTCTGATGCTGGCAATAACTCAACAGTTTGTCCTTTTAAGAATTTCTTTTGATAAAGAATAAATTTCGCCTTTTCATCAGATACTGATTCAATTATCTTATCAGATGGTAAAAAGTCTTTCATCCATAATGGTAAAGTTGTCATTGAAGAATCAATTCCGATATAAACATCGGCATCAGCACTTAGCTTAAAAGAAGCTATTACACTACTATTTTCTGCTTGTATTATTGAAGGACTTTTAATCCATTCTGCACCATATAAAACCGGTGGAATAGATGAAAATGCCTGCTCACTATCTGAATATTGCTTTATACCAGTATCCATCCAGGTTTCAGCCTTCCAATTATCTTGATCTCCACCTTGAACCTTTAGATTTGTTATTAGGCTCTCTGATGCCGGAGCAGCTTTTGCATTTGAATCCAGAGCTGAAATTGCAATGGCTGAAACGACTGCCTGTCCTGATTTTACTTTAGGAAAGGATATATCCAGACTACCGCCTTTAACATCTACTTCAATGGTCTTTTTCAATAATTTATCATGACCTGCTTCCTGCCAGATATCTAAATCATCTAGTACTGTACTATTGTTAACAGCCACATCAAAAATTCGCCATCCCTTACAATCTAAACCACCTCCGGTTCCGTACCATGGTTCAACAAAATACATATCCACTTTGTACTTTCCATCAGCTACAGGAAAGTGATATTTTAATTTATGGCGGCCATATCTGAATGTCTGAATTAATGGCCATTCATCTGTACCTTCTATTGGATCATGCGTTTGTCGCTGACTACCATAAAATGCAGGTAAGCCAGGATAATCATCCGTCCATGATAAAGAACCCCAGGTATCATTACTTATGTTGTGAACATCTGCCATCCAAACATTTCCTTGTTGGTCGATATAATCACTTCCACCACAATTCACCCTGTAAATTGTATTCCAGTCAGAATCTGCCTCCATCAATGGAGCAACATCTCCTTGCAATAGCTTGATATCAACACCCTGAGGTAAATGATGCATAACGATGTAATCTTCTGCAACTTTTTCTCCTTCAACATATCCAACAGCATATAAAACATTGGTTTGTATATCAACCTGATTAAATACAAAGTGAGTTCCAATACCTCCTCTTTTCTGACGGCCCAATGAGTTTTTATTAACTCCATTGAAAAGTTCTACCTCATCACAATTAGAATAGACTCTGATACCATCTTTGATGCCCGGTTCAGTCCAGCGATCTGGCCAGGTATGAGAAGCAATATAAACCATAGGTTCTTTTTTATTGTCCACATAATTAGAGCGAAACATATAGAATACATCCAAAGGTTCCCCCCAGATAGAAACTGCACCTTTATAATTGATTGGCCCCAGACGATCCATATCTCTGAACCCTTCACCTCCTTGTGTTCTTCCCGGGTTGTCGTGAGAATTAAATAACCAATGATACTGACCACAACATTTATCAGAAGCCTTTTCTGCCAATCTAATTTTTGATTCCATCAATAGGGTCATTCTATCTTCACTTAACACCCCATTAGCGTCAAACTCTCCCTCTGAATGTAAATCAATACTTCTCCAGGCACCATACTCACCGTTTAATAATTGCTTTGATATTTCCTGATCATAAATTTCAGGTTTACCGCCATAAGTTCCCGACCAGTTTTGAATTACATTCCAATCTGTACCAGAACCTCCATTACAAGTTGTAACCAATCGTTGCGATGAAGTCGTTGGATCTAATTCTCTGATAATATCTGAACACTCTCTGGCGAAATCTTCAGGAAGCGTACTTTCATTTTCCAATCCCCAAAGAATAATTGAAGGACTATTTCTTCTTTCTTTTACCCAATCACGAAGCAGCATTTTAAAGTTTTCCCTAAACTCTGGTGTATCAAACCAAATATGAGCTGCCATCTGAGTCCACCATAAAATTCCATTTTGATCCCAAGCTTCATGATAACGAAAATTATGAGGTTGATGAGCATCCCGGAATGAGTTGTAACCCATTGACAATATCTGATCTACACGAGCCTGTACCTGCTCATCAGAGAATGCATGACTCTGACCTAAGATATGCTCATACTCTGCAGTTCCGTTTATAAAAACAGGTTCATCATTTAAATAAAATCTGTTGGTGGCATTTTCACCTTTAATATCCCATTTAATCCAGCGGATTCCATAGGGAGTCGTAATCTCATCGACCAATTTATTACCCTCATAAATTTTAGTTTCCATGTGATATAAGTACGGATTTTCAACCGACCATAAATGAGGATGATGAATATCTTTAATTTCCTGAGCAATAGTATCAGTCGCTCCGGGAGCAATTTCAAACTTTTCAATAGCAACTGCTACTTCATTTCCAAGCGCATCCTTAAAACTGTTAACCAGCTCTATCTTTCTTGGTTTTGAACCATAGTTTTTCAGTTCAACTTCAATATTTAAATGTGCTTTTTCTTTCGTAATTTGATTATCATTCCAGATATGAACCCCGAAAGGCTCAACCCTAACCGAATTTGTCACAATCAGATGAACAGGTCGAAAAATTCCCATTGGCTGACTTCCTTCAGAAAATCCCCATTCAGGACTACATCCTCCACAAACCCAAGGTAAATCCCTGATATCAGATGGATGATCTGCTTGTACTGCCAGAATATTCTTTTGATCAAATTTTACAGCCTCAGTAATATCCAAAGTAAAAGTTGTTCTTCCTCCGGCATGATAACCTACTTTTTGTCCGTTTACCCATACAGTAGCATAAGAACCCACACCTTCAAAAAACAGGAAATAACGTTTATCATCAGTTTGCTTTTGCACCATAAACTCTTTGCGGTACCACGCATATCCATGACGATTTCCATGCATCATTCTGCGATAACCACCATAATCATCCCAATTATGAGGCACATCCACACTCAACCAATCTTCAGTGCTAAACTCAGCATCTTCAAATCCATTGAAGGCTGTTTTATCTGAATCATTAGCAATAGTCAGCCAATCTTCATTCAATAGAATATCTTGTCTCAAAGAATTTTTCTCAGAACATCCTGTGAATAGAATTAAACCAGCAATTAATAAATATCCAATTCCCCTAAATCTTAATAAACTCATCATTTCTTTATGGTTTTCTTTTCGACTCTATTTAATAAAATAACCAATCTACTGCAGCTCCATCTTCTGTACCACCCACTCCGGCATCATGTATCATAATTTCTTCGTTGCCATCGATAAAACCAAGAATTAACACACGGCCTTTCCCTAACTTTAACTCATTAACTCCTGGTTCGTATAGATAACTATACACATTAACCGGATACAAACCTGGTACATCAAGTGCATTTGCTATTTTAATATCTGCCTGACCACGATCATTTGCCAGCGCATTTGTTTCAAGCGTTGGCGGTTCCAAAATGGTATAACTATTTGTATTGAAGTAACCTACTAATACTTTAACAGGCTTTTTATTTTCAAATTTTAGTATGGTACCTTCTGCTTGCTGTTGCATATCTGAAAATTGAACTCCGGAAAGTTTTTGTAACTCATCACAAACTCCGTTTATCATAGTTTTATTATCGCTATAAACCTGTTGTCCTTTAGTCAAAGAGTATCTCTTAACTCCTTTATTTAGTATTTTCACTTCAACAGGATCATAAACTTTAAGTTCTTCAGAGATTTTAGCACCTCCATTGGCTTTAAGTGTTTCTATATTTCGCTTAAACACTTCCAATTCTTTTTGAAAATGAGGTAATAATTCATCCCAATGCTTATTAATTCCTCCTTTTCCAGCTATAGGAACTCTACGCATGGCTGTTTGCATACTGTTAGCATACAGATAGGTATCTTTAGTTCTATTCACCAAACTTGTGTAATGCTTCAGGCTACTCTCAAGAAAAACTTCTGCATGTTCCAGATCTTTTATATCATTGGAGTATTTATATCTAAGCACTAACAAGGCAGCATTTACTTTATCTGAAAAACAATTGGCAATATCGTTATAGCAGTAAACATCATTCTTCAACCTTTCAAATTCTTCCTGATTAGTCCCAATATTTTTTGATGCCTCTTCAATTGCTGCTACAGCTAATTTTCCATGCTCCACAACCTCTTTAATAATTTGAGGTGGTGTTTCTCCAACATGTTGCTCTCCTTTCCATTCCTTTTCAGCATAATCTATAAGGATTTCTCCAACAGGACCATTTGAGGACAGGAAGTTTTTATAAACATGATATTTAAATGGATTCACCAATTGTCCCATGAACATCCCCAACAACAAAGTTTGTCTGTTACCATCAGAAATACCAAAGGTGCGCAATAACTTTGGGGCAATTTCTCCTGTTTGCTCATAAGCTTCCAAAATATTCTTCCCCTGATCACCACATTGATAGTAATGATCCAAAATATCAGACCAATAGGCCACTTCCTCTTTTCTATCCCTGTGGCAATTCCATGCGTAACGAGCCCATGTTTCATACCACATCCAATCCCTGTCAATTTGCTTTAATCTTGGCGTTGTTTTATCTGCAGTATATGGCCAATCCCAGTAGGAAGCCTGAGGATACAAATGCAAGCCGTTGGCACCTTGAATATTGTGCATCGCCTTCACACTCTTTTGAATAAAATCAGGAGATGAATAACGGAAAGGCTCCAGATTAGCCATTATATGCACATTAGAAATATGAACAGAACCCAGCTCGCTTAATCCTTTTGGTATTGACTGCCAATCATCACGTGGTTCATATGTAGTCAATGACTCACCATTATATTTAAACATGGTATACAAGTTCTTATAGATAGGTAGTGCTGCTTCCATTACTTTAGCGGCATCTGTATCGTGACCTCTTAATACAATTGGAGGTTCATCGGTTCTGCCAAGAGCTTTTAAACCATCTTTTACTCCAGGAATAATTGTTTCAGTAAACCACTTTACATCATCATCGATAGTGTGCATGGCTTCACCCAAAGTAACCAATAATCCAACATTGGGATATTTTTCAATAAATGCAGTAATTGACTTTTGCGTATAATCTGCAATAAGTGGAGTAATTGGTCGACTACGTTCCTGAGTTTTTAAACCATGATGTTCGGCAAATGGCTTTGAAAGAATAATATTGTAGAACATCTGAATCACAAAGATGCCTCTTTTGTTTGCCTCTTCCGTTAAGAACTCAAACATCTCTTCATTCTTTTTAAAAGTCTCATCACCTACCTCTACGGCATAAGGATAATCCTTTAATTTAACCAATGAAGCAAACGGATGACCATTCCATAAGTACAAGGAATTATATCGATTTTCAACCAACATATCCAAATACTCAATCCATAATTTTTTATCATAAAACCAAGGGAAATTCTCAGGAGTATATGGATACTCATAAACCATTCTTCCCGGAAGGAAATCAGTTTTTTGCATCCCGATACAAGTTCCTCTTAAAACCATTTCGGGTTGATCAAAGAAATTTATATTTTCTGGCACACCACCATTCTCTTTTACCTGTTTAGCTAACTCCATGCAGGCATATAATGAACCGGAAGCATCTCCTCCACAAACTAAAACTTCATTACCAACAGTCTTAATCAGAAAGCTTTCTTTTGCTTTTAGTTTTGCTTTTTCATCAGATGACAGCACTGTCTCAACATCTGAAACTTCACAAACTCTTATGGATAAAAGATCCTTTTGTCCTTCACCTTGCACGATCTCATACCCAACAGCATCTAATGTATTTTGTAACCTTTCAGCTCCAAAAACAGTTCTGGTATGAGCTCCTTCCTGCAATACAAGATGAACCTTTGATTTACCACAAGAAGTGATTCCTATTAAAAGAACCAGGAGGTATAAATATTGTAGATTTTTTATCATTGATTTTATATTTTGCTTCCTTTTACAATTAATTATCTCGCTAAAGGAATCCAAACAGTCATTTCTGATTTTCCTCTGTTATCCCAGGCATAGTAAGGAATTAATCTTACTTTAACTTTTTTAGCATCATCTGATGATATTTCACGATATAACTGATTACTCCACTCTTTTTCTTTTGTAAGATTGGCTTCACCTACAAGAGTGGTAATTTTACTATCTGCAATTACAGTTGATTCGGGAGTTAATTTTATATCGGAAGGTAAGGCTATGTCAAAAATACGGGCTCCATCAACATCCGGAGATTCCAAACAATATACTATTGGTCCTCTTTTTACTGCAACCTGATTACGGGTTTCCTCTACCAACGGATTTGCTTCAATTAATTTAGCTTCCATTGGTAAGATTAACTCTACAACATCACCTTTTTTCCAGCTTCTGTTTATCTCTGCATATTTTCCAGGAGCCACAATAGCATCAACAGTTTTACCATTCACCATTAATTTTGCAGCACCACACCATGATGGTATTCTTAAATACATTGAAAAAGCATTTTTAGGAACCTTATTCATGGTAATTTTAATATCGCCATCCCATGGATACTTGGTTACCTGCTCTAATTCAACACTTGAACCATCTTTTAATTTTGTATCCAGTTTGTTTCCACTGTACATGTGGCACCATAGACCTTTATCACTAACACTGTAAGCATAATTACTTACCTCAGCAACAGTTCTGGCCACATTTGGCGGACAGCAGTTACATAATGTGATATATTCCTCACGATCTTTAGACCATCGTAAAGTGTAAGGCAAATCATTATTCACACAAAGCGGATTTGTATAAAAGAATCGCTTTCCATCAAGACTAACTGCCGAAAGTACACTATTATATAAAGTTTGTTCCATTACATCTGCATAACGCTCTTCGCCTGTAATTTGTAACATTCTCCAATTCCAGATCATATTACCAATATTGGCACATGATTCATTATGAGCTGTAGCATTGGGTAACTGATAATCTCTTCCATAAGCCTGGTGAACTTGTTGAATTCTTGGTTGATCGTAAGTAGTTCCATCCGGTGAAACACCATCGTATAAGGCACCACATGCACCTGTAATGTACATCTTACGATTTACAAGGTCTTCCCAAATTAATTCCAAAGGCTTTAATAAGGTGGTATCACCAGTTTCAGCCACAACATCAGCCACACCGGCATACATGTAATTAGCTCGTACTGCATGACCAATAGCTTCATGTTGTTCTCTGAAAGGAATACGATCCTGATTGTGATCACTGCCATTTTCAACCAAATCTCGAATTTCGATTAATTTTTCAGCTAACTCTAAATATCGAGGTTCTCTGGTAGTTCTATACATTTCCACTACTCCCATATAATGAGATGGACAAATAGCATTGCGTGCTAATTCTGCTGAAGATCTTTTATAAAAACCATATAAATAATCCGTTGCTTTTTTTGCTAAATCAAGCATGGTAGTTTTACCTGTTACACGATAATGCACACAAGCTGCAGTCATTAAATGACCTAAATTATAGGTTTCAAAATCCAAACGTTCTGCGAATTCTTTCTTTTGCTCAGGGTGCTGACGTTGTTCAATATTTACAGGCGTATGGATGTATCCATCTTCACGTTGAGCCTCACCAATGATCGCAATAATTTTATCCATCAGTTTATCTAGCTCTTTATCCTTTGTTACGGCATAAACCATTGCTGCAGACTCAAACCACTTATAAAAATCACCATCATGAAACGGAGGTCCAGAATGAACACCATCTTCATGCCCTGCCGCAATCTCAAAATTTCGAAAAGAATGACTGATTTCCGGATCATTTAATATGCTCCACATAAATGGAACCATAGTCTTTTTACAAACATCAAAACGTTCTGCCCAAAAACCATCAGTCCACTGTACATCATCCATATCTATGTTACTCATTTTAACATACGGACTCTGCGATGTATTTATCAAACTCTTTTCCTGTGCCTTAAGTTGAAATCCACTAAAAACACTTGCTGCCACAATTAAAAATCCCGGAAGTACCCTTTTCATTATTATTATTTTTGCGTTGTCTTAAATTGATAATTACCTGATCCCACTTCAACTTTCACATATCCATTTGATGGTTCAGTATACTTGATTTTTGCTTTTGAAATTTCTTTGCCATTGACATACAAACCTGATGTTGTAGAAGCTGGTACAAATACAGAAGCTGTTGTATTGGCTGGTACAGTTACTTTAAGTAGTAAAGATCCATCCTCTTGTTTTTGCCAATGAGAATTTATTTCACCATACATAGACTCAATATTTGCTTTTGCATAGGTAAGCTGATCGGATAATTGAGGTTTAATGATAATATGCTTATATCCTGGCTTTTCCGGATCAATTTGAACACCTGCTACCTGAGTATACAACCAATTACCAACCGCTCCATAGGCATAATGATTGAATGAGTTCATGCCTACATCCTGAAAAGATCCATCTGGCTTAATTCCATCCCAACGCTCCCAAATTGTAGTTGCGCCCATGGTTACAGGATATAACCATGAAGGATATCGTTTATTGAAAAGTAATTTATATGCTATATCCGAAAAACCGTTTTCAGATAATGCCTGACAAATCAAAGGTGTTCCTAAAAAACCAGTGGTTAAATGATCTAATTCATTGATATTATCTGCTAATCTTTGTGCTGCAGTTTCTTTGAATTCGTCAGGCATTATTCCGAATGATAAAGCCAAAATATAGGCGGTCTGCGTGTTCGAACTTAAACGTCCGGTCGCTGTAACATATTCCTTTTTAAATGCGGCCTTAATTTTAGGACGGATGGATTCGTATCTTTTTGCATCCTCATCTTTACCTAAAATTGCGGCTATTTTTTGCATTAACCCAGTTGTATAATAATAATACGCTGTGGCAATTAAATCTTTATCGGTATGAGCACCTGCAAAACCATAATCCGGAGCATTGTATTTGTAACTCATATATTCTGCAAAGGCCAACCAATCTCCAAAGTGGAATCCATAATCAAAAATATATCTATCGCCTGAATGCTTGATCATATATTCTTCCCATGCCTTCATTGACGCATACTGATTCTCTAAAATTTGAGTATCCCCATATGATTGATATACTGTCCATGGAATGATGACTGCTGCATCAGCCCAACCTGTAGCACCAAAGCCATCTGACCATCCGGTTCCTCCTCCGTTTTCAACAACATTTGGAACTACCCATGGCACACTACCATCGGCTTTTTGATCTACGATGAAATCTTTCATCCACTTAGTATAAAATGGAGCTGCATTCATATTAAAACAAGCTGTGGATGCAAAAACCTGAGCATCTCCGGTCCAGCCTAAACGTTCATCGCGTTGAGGACAATCTGTAGGAACATCAAGAAAGTTCCCTCTTAATCCCCATTGAATATTTTTTTGTAGACGATTTACCAAAGTATCTGAACACTCAAAATCCCCGATAGGATCCATATCAGAATGGATTACTTTTCCTGTAATATCATTTAAGGAAACCTCACCTTTGTAATCTGAAATTTTGATATATCTAAAGCCATGAAAAGTAAAATGAGGTTGAAACTCTTCAACTCCTTCACCATTAAAAATATATTGATCCTTTTGTTGGGCCACTCTTAAATTATCGATATAAAAGTTACCTTCCTGATCAAGTACTTCAGCATGTTGAATAGTTATCTTACTTCCTTTTTCTCCTTGTAGTTTAAACTGGACCCAACCCACCATGTTTTGTCCAAAATCAAATACCAATTCACCTTTTGGAGTAATGATTTTTTGAATGGGTTTTAATTCTTCAGTAATTCTAACCGGAACACCAACTGAGGCAGTTAAAATTGAATTATCATATTCTTTTTCAATACACTTACTCCATTTACTATCATCGAAATTTGACTTATCCCATCCTTCTTTTTCTAATCTGGCATCATAAAGTTCTCCATCATAAATTTCAGATTTTAAGATGGCACCTGTAGATGCTTTCCAACTATTATCTGACACGATGGTTTCTTTTGAACCATCTGTATAAGTCACTTCCATTTGAAAAAGCAACCCTGATTTTTTACCGTATAGATTTTTATTTCCCTGCCAAACCAAAGGCCCACGATACCATCCATCACCAAGAATAACACCTATGGCATTTTTCCCTTTTTTTAATTGAGCCGTTACATCGTATACCTGATACTGAAGATTACTATGATAACTCGTCCAACCCGGAGTAAAGAATTCATCACCAACTTTCTTTCCATTTAAATTGATTTGATACAATCCGTGGCAAGTGGCATAAATACGAGCTGATCTGATTTCTTTGCTTAAGTCAACTTCTTTTCTTAACAATGGAGAAGGATAAGGCTTTGTTTCATCCTCACTAATATCAGGCTCAATCCAGGATGCTTTCCAATCTGAAACACTTAATAATCCCATTTCAAAAGAAGCTACTTCACTCCAATTTGAAATATTTCCGTTAGCATCCCAAACACGCACCTGCCAATATACTTTCTGACCAGATGTTAAACTGTTTCCTTTATATGGAATTTGAATGGACTCTTCTGAGCTTACTTTATTGGTATTCCACAACAAATTATTTTCGCTTTTTAAATCAGCCATTGTTGCAGCAGCCTTAATCTGATAAGCACTCTGCAGTACATTGGTATTTTGTGAAGACAATTTCCAAAATAAACGTGGACTTAAATTCTCTAGTCCTATGGGATTTACTTTGTATTCTGTACGAAGATCTTGTACAGTTAATTTTGACTTCGCCCCCTGAACTTCCATAAAGCCAAGTGTCGTAAAAACCAAAAATATGAAAAGTGATTTTTGAAAATATTTCAAATGCATGCGATTTGATTTCATTAGATTTCTTTTATAGGATTAAAACTACTTTGTCCATATACCTCTGACAACTACATAAACACTTATTTCTTTAATAGTTATCCATCATAGATCATAAAGCATACAAAAATAGTTTATAAAAGTTAAAATTCCAATATATCGTTTACATTTTATTATTTATCAACCATTTTATTTACTTGTTTTTCTGGTTTTTACAGAATGTAATCGTTATCATTTTTAATGCTTTTTTCAATATAGAATTTGATTATAAACAAAGAAATCCACAACTATTCATTTCTGAATTATTGTGGATTTCCCTGAGTTATCTTAGTAACTATTTTATTTAGAATCGTATCTGATTATTTCATGGCTATTATTCAATTCTTAACCTAACCGTTATCAACTTTTTCCGCATTATAATAATTTAAAAGAATTGAATCTAAAGCTCTCTCTCCTTTTGTTATCAAAATAATTTCATTCCATAACCGATCAGAGAAATATGGACGAAGAGGTTGTTCAACTTCTTTAATTTTATTGAAGTTTTCAGCTATTATTGCATCCCACTCCTTATGGTAATTTACCAGATCATCGGGATAAACATATTTTCTATGTGTTCCTTCATCTTCAGCTTTAAACGGAGCTATAATATTTAAATAGCCATAATCATCTGTCAGCTGCTCACCTGGCTGAATATCCCTGATCGCAATCTCAAAATTGTAAGGTGTAGCCATACAATTTGAATTGAAACTATGATTCATAAACCTACCATGATCCCAGCATAACACATAATTTCCTTTATTATTACGATACGTATAATTTTCAAATACAGAACGTAAATCAGGAGACATCATATCCAATTGATCTGGTGTAAACTCCCGATCGAGTTCGTCTAACACCCAAATAATTGATCCTTGAGGAATGAATTGTTTGGCTACTAATCCATAGCCAATTTCATCACTAATATATTTTAATTCGGTATGAGGATGAATCATAAAACGCAGTTTAATTAGCGACTAAAAAATGATATTAAATTACGGATGCAAATTTAGATATAAACTTAATAGGAGATTTTCAATTTGCGGTATTTTTTTGCTAACAACAAAAGTCTATTGTATAATATTATTACAAAAGGTATACCCAATAAAAAAGGCTAATCTCAAAAGATTAGCCTGATATATTTATAATCCTATATAAGATATTATTTCACCATAGGAATCCAATCCCCAAATATATTTTCCTTGGTATACTTACGAGCTTGCTTTTTAGTTAATTGTTTAGACCAAGTGACTCTTTTTTCCGGCTGAAAACCTGATCCAGTGCAATCAAACTCAGCATATAGAGCATTCTTCTCGGCCTCAGCTTTTTTCCAGTTGTGCCAGCCTACAGGCAAAATATGGTTTCCTAATTCACAAGAGATAAAAACTGTTTTAGCATAAATACGCCATGGTCGTCCTAAATAAACCTTATCTACGCCCTCATCTGCTGTTAACTTACAGTTTTTAAACACATAACCAAATTCAGTACCTTTAAATGTACTGGCTGCAGTTACGTATGAATTGGTTTTACTATTTATTGTACAATCATCGAATAAGGCAGTAGCAGCACCAAAAATAAAATCAACTGAACCTTCAATGTAGCATCTTAAAAAATACTGTCGACTACCCTCTCCTGCTGCGTATACTGTGTCCTGATATCCTAATATTTTACAATCTACAAACTGACATCGATCTTTCTCTACATGTAAAGCTACCGCTTGTCCTACAGGTCCGGAATTATTGACAATGGTTAAATTCTGAACAATACAATCATCTGCATCAATCAATAATGTGTATGTATAAAAGGTACTATTTCTGCCTAAACCAATTTTACCAAAATAATCATCATAAGTAATAATAGTTTTATCAGTACTTTCTCCTTTTATTGTCAACAAATTATTCCATGCGTGCACTTTTACTTTTTCATGATAAACACCATTCCTGATATTTATTGTAACTCTTTTATCCGGAAAAGCTTTTGTGGCATTAATCGCATCCTGTATGGTAGTAAAATCACCAGAGCCATCCTGAGCCACAGTCATTTCATATTTTACTTCTGCGAATGAGGATGTTACGATTAACAACAACATCATTAACAGACTCATTTTCAATGTAATGTTTTTTATCATCATTTTTTGGTTGATATTGTAGAACTAATTTATCCTGCTAGTGTAATTTATTTCGACAAAAATTCCAAATTACCATTGAAGGAAACGGTATTTCAGATACTTTTTTAATGAAAAACGTCTCTTTCTTTAAAACCTTTAGGATGTATGCTCAATTTTTCTGGTTCAGAAACAGGAATGATATCCTTATATTCTTCCTCAATACCTGCATTATCAATAATTTTTTGAGCCTCTTCAGAGAATTCATCTTCTCTGAATGATATTGTATTTCCAATAACATTATTGATTCCATTATCCATCAAAAGATTATTCTTTACATAATTTCTGTAGGCTACATTATCATGACATCTTTTAGTCCATAAATGCAACCACATCCATTTATAACTATCATTATCCACCACGTTATCCTTTATAGTAATGTATGCAGAACCATCATCAGGATAGATACATCTTGGCCCATTAAAAATGTGATTTCCTTCTATTAAAGAACCAGGTTGTTCTCCCAAAACATATATTATTCCTCCATCATCCAAAACCTGATGGGTATTTCCAACCTTATTAAAGCGGATATAATTGTTCTTTGCCAAAGTTGAAGCCGGGATTCCGGAATTACCCCACCACCAGCCACAGGTAATTGCTCCATAGGGTGTCCATTCTATATCATTATGTTCTATGCTAACATTGGCCACAAAAAAGGCAGTAATTCCCTCAACTTGTCTGAAATCCAAACAAACATTACGCAAATAATTATTAGAGACTTGTATATTTTCACAAAGACCTTCAACACCTTCAGGAAAAATAGCTCCATCACCAATTTTATAATGCTGAGAATGGCCTACATTTACAGCATTACCCAGCATATCATAAAAGAAGTTTCCTTCAACCTTACTGTTTTTAACATCGTTAACCATATTAACGGCTACTGCAGAACTAATCCCTTCAAAACGATTACGAGTGAAAGCAATACCCTCAGCATTCTCCACTTGAATAGCACCTCTGGGAACATCAGTACTATTATACTCTGTAGTATGCCAATTACCGCCAGGTATGTATTTAACTGCTAAACCTAAACTTTGTATTCCTGCAAAACCATGCGAACCAGCAACCTCCATCAATTGCCAATGATCATACGAGAAAGTGATCCCTTGAAATTGAATATTCTTAACTCTCGATTCTGTTGAGTTTCCTTTAATATGAATTAAGCCCTCACTTACAGGTGCAATCACCTCAGCTTTGGCCATATCTTCACCATTGCTGTAATAGTAGATTGTTTTGGTTTTACGATTGAAATAAAACTCACCGGGAGCATCCAATAATTCATAGGCATTTCTGATTACAAAAGTTTTTTTGTAGTTGATTTTTCCTGCCCAGGCCATAGTTGTTGCAATAGCACCATAAGGTTGCTGCAATTTTACAACAGTGGTATCTCCCATTTTTTTTATATCTCTGGCACAAAGAATTTTTTCAGTCCAAATATTAAATTGCTCCAATTCAATATCCTCAGGATTAGAATATTCTTTTACATCCTCAGAACTAAATTTAATTCCATCAATTGCAGATCCTTCTCCATAAGCCCATGGCTCTTTACCTTTAATTTTAAACGTACCCCAATCACCTAACCCGGAAACCGGAATATCAGTTCCTGCCATGTGCATTCTTTTACCATTTACAAATAAGGTACGAAGCTTATGATCTGAATTAAGATGTGCTTTATAAATATTACCATCTACTTTTTGCCAGCCTGTAACTTTTACACCTCCGCTAATTATCACTTTTTCATTATTAGCTGACGAAATAATTGTAGGTGAAGATTCTGAACCAGAATCCTCAGGACCAAATAAAATAGGCTCACTGATCTGATAAGTTCCTCCTTTTAAAAGGATATGAATACCCTCAGAAATTGAAGTCTCTTTTTGTTGTCTTAAATCACGAGCTTTTTGAATTGCTTTTTGAACCGACTGCAATGGTTTTGCTTCAGTCCCTTCATTAGCATCATTTCCATTTGGAGAAACATAAATATTTTGTGCTGATATTAAGTTGCACAAACTCCAAACAATGATAACTCCAAGTGTCTTTATCTGGTTCATTACGATCAATTTGTATATTTTCGATATTATTATTCTGCTTGGAAAATCTTTTTAAGGTAAGCAGCATTGGCACCATAATTAGCTACTACATTTCTTACCTGAGTAATATCCCTTGAACGCTCAATAATAAGCCATCCACTCCAACCCATCTCATCAAGTGTTTTCTTAATTTTTGGCATATCAATCATTGGGTCGTTTTGCAACCAAACACTATCTGTATTTGAAGCATGAATCATAGCAATTCTATCTTTACCAAGAATTCTTAATTCATCACAAATATCCTTTTGGTGTTTAATGGCATTGTCAAAATTAAAATAGCTTTTAACTGCAGTTGATCCTATTTCATTTAAAAATTCAACTTCAGCTTTGGAATCAAAATTGGTTTCAATACCTACAACTACGCCTGCAGCTTCAGCTTTGGCTCCAATTTTTCTTAAATTATTGATTAATGAATCTTTACGCTCCGGATGTTGCGTTAAGTCCCCCTGAACACCCAATGGCAAAAAGATTGTTTTTACGCCCATCATTTCTGCAGAGTTAACAGCATCATCAATAACACGATCGATTCCTTCTCTTTCCGCAAAATTTTGTGCATAAAAACCAGACATCGCAATAGAACTGATCTCTATTCCGGTTGCAGCTGACTTTTCTTTAAACTCTTTTCTCCAGATAGCACTATGAAACTTATTTTTAAAGGTTGGTCGTTTTCCTAAGCCACCTAAGTCAACTTCCAGACCGTCGCAACCAATTTCAACCGCTCGATCAAATGCACTGGTTTTTTGACGCTTTAATATCATCCAGTCGCAAACTGCTACTTTATACCTTGGTTCTTTGGATGCTTCAGTTGAGTGTTTTTTATTGTTGCAACATGATATGATCATTGCTATCAATAAACCAATAGCAATAAATATTTTATAGGATTTTTTTATAGACTTCATAGATTTAAATTTTACACTAAACCAGTTTTTTTTTCAATTATTGTGCAATTGCACTCTCAAATTCTTTTGCAAGAACATCAAAACTCCTAATTGCTGTTTTCGGTAATTTTTCGCCATTATCACCGAAGACTTTCATAGCATTTTCATCTTCTACTGTTATTGCAGATTCATCCAACTCACCTTCTTTATTGAATACTTTAGATTCATCTAACTTTAAGTGTTTGGCCATAAAATGATACATTGCGGTACGTTTTAATGGGCCATAATCGTGATGCTCTTTAGGTAAATGAACATTTTCTACTACTGCATTATCATAGAAATTATAGATGCGTTTCAGGTATGGAAATTCAAGTTCCGGAACATTAGATGTCCAGTCACCTCCATCAGAAATTATCAATTGAGGTTTAGGTGCGAACACTCCTGCCAACTCCACATTATTTGTACCACCACAGCAAAGATGAATTGGATTTCCACTTTCACAAGGGCATCCTCCATAATGAATTGAAGACATCATAACAGTAGGAACACTCACATCAATTCTATCATCTAAAACAGACATTAATATAGAGTGACTTCCACCGCCGGAACCTCCGGTGATACCTATTCTGGTTGTATCAGCATATTTAAAAGAAGTCAAATAATCCAATAAACGAATGCTATTTAAAGCTTGTATTGTATTGGCTAAACTTTTACGGTGAGTTTTTGGGTCAACTTGCAGAACAGATTCTCCCCAGGCAAATAAATCATAATTAATTGCCATTGCGCCCATTCGAGCTAAACCAGCACATCTGGTTTGAATATCTTTATTATAGCGACCATTTCCAAAGTGTCCATTTGGACAAAGAACCACTGGGATTTTTCCCTTAATTTTAGCTGGTCTGTAAATGGAACCACAAACATAAAATCCGGGTAATACTTCAAGTGCAATATTTTGCACAGTATAACCATTCATTTTTCTGATTTTGGTTAGGATGGGTTTACTATCCGGGGACGTAGGCATGTGGTTTAAACGAACTGCTTCTTTTACACACTGCTTTAGTTTTGCTTGACGTTGTTGCCATTCATCCTTAGTGGAGTATTTAGAAGCTAAATAATCTAATGTTTCTTTGCCTTCTTCAACAGTTCTGCGATGATAACGAAACTCTTCTATTTTATATTTATTTTCTCCATTATCCGGAAGCGCCATTAAATCAAAAGGAGCCAATACATTTTTTAATGTTTCTTCTACATCCGCTCTGAAACGCCAGTTGGCATAATTCAATATTTTTCCTTCTACATCCTTATCTGAAATACGCAGTTTCACATTGTACTCCTGCTCAATATCTTTCAATACATCCTTTAACGGACGGGCAAACTTATTGTCTGAATTTTGTGCGATAGCGCATGTAAACGTTATCATAATCAGACAAAAAAATATAGTTATTTTTTTCATTTTATATTTTTAGATAAAAGACTAGAGATAAGAGAAATGAGAATATAAATGATGAATTTAACCTTTAATCCATTTGCCTTATTCTCTTTATCCTTTTTAATTATGTCACCCTTACAAAGCTTTAAATTCCCGATGCTTCACCTCTGAGTATCTTAAGATTTCTTAAATCTATAATTTTTTGAGAAGCAAAATCAACTCTCCTCCTTTAAAAGGAGGAGTACGGTGAGGTACGAACCGGGAGGTGGTTTTATAACTAGTCGTTAAACATTTCAAATTAAACTGAAGTATTAAAAACCACCTCCCCTCTCCTACGTCGAGGTACTCCTCCTTGATAAGGAGGAGAGTTGATTACCATACCGTTTTATTAATCTCTTAACCTAAATTCTGCTATTCAGGCCATTTTTCATCTTTAATCAGCTTCATACGTAACTTAGAAGGATCTACTTTTACATATTTCATACGCTCACGTCTCCAGGTGTAAATAAAGTGAACCATTCCATCAGCTGATTGAATTACTGCTGGATATGAATACTGACTAATTTCTGAATCTTCCAAAACTAATGAAGCATACCATTTAACACCATCTTTACTTACTGCAACATTTAAAGGAGTTCGATGTCCTTTTGAGGCATTCATAGGTGTTTTAGCATGATTATAGATAATTAAATGACGACCATCAGCTAAGGTTACAGCATCTGTACCTGAATTGTTATTAGGTAATTCTGTATCCTGAGTTAATCCCCATGTTTTACCATTATCGTGAGAATAAGCAGTTACCACAACACCATTTTTACTACGACAAAGGATTTGTAATGTACCATCTTTATGCTTTAAAATACTTGGCTGAATAATGTTATGAACCTTGTATTTATTAATAGCCTTTGTGGTTTCCCAGGTTTTACCCCAATCTTTTGTAGTTTCGAAATGTACTTCCCAACCTTTAATTTCTTTTGAAGAAGGACAGATTAATGTTCCATCATCCAATAGAATAGGCTTGTTTTTGACCGGTCCTATGTAACCTTCAGGCATTTTTTCTGCTTCGCTCCAGGTATGACCATTATCAGACGAACGTTTAATCATTCCCCACCAATCCTGAGGTTTAGGTCCCTCTTTATAAAAAAGTAAAAGATCACCTCCAGGAATTTGATATAAAACCGGATTCCATGTTGGATAACGCAATGTGTCATTTTGAATTCCGTTGGCCACGTTCATTGGTTTAGACCATTTACCATCTTTAAGATGACTAACGTAGATACAAACTTCTGGATGACGTTCATACTCGCCTCCAAAAAAAGCAGCTACTATTCCTTCGGGTGTTTCAGCTAATGTTCCGGCATGACAAGATGGAAAATCCGCTTTTTCATAAATAAATTGCTCTGTAATTATTCCTTTCTTCCACTTGTCTTTCTTGGCTTGCGCACTAAAAATTACCAATCCAAGAAATAAACTCAACGATAAAATTCTCTTTAATGACATCATATTATTTTTTATTTTTCTTTTCCTTAAGAGCCTTTACGTAATCTTTATACATCTGGTGCCAGTTGCGTCCATTACTATTAAGGTATTGCTCATTTTTTGTTTTATAAATCTCGAAAATAGCAGAAATCTCTTTCATACTTTTATAATCAACAGCCATTTCTCTGGCTTTTTTCAAGTTCCCAAGAATCACTTCTTCTTCCTTTGTAGTCATATTCGGAACAATCTCCTTATATGCTTTCATTGTAAAAGCGACTTTACCAACAGTATAGCAATCCAATACTTTTTCTACCTGCTCTGTGGTTAAATCTTCTCTTAACCCATCCATTAAATTTTCGTGCACAGTTGCCGGAATTGAGGAATCCACGATAATCTGACGATCCAAATCTGTTAGTTTATCACCTGTCCGTGGGTTAATACCCGCAGGAACCATTGAAAAAGGATGAGAATCGTGCCATTCTTTAACTGCTGTAAGATGCTCTGTTACAACTTTAATTAAACGTTTCTCTTTTGCATTATCGTTTAGTTCCAAAGTCTTAATCCATTCTGTAGCTTTCTTTTCCAGATCAGACAATTCTTTGGCATAAATTGAACTGACAAGACTCAATAAAACAAATATTAGTGTATATTTTCTAAGTACCTTCATAACCTGTATTGTTTATTCAGTTACCAACCTTTGTAATTGGTCTGAATGTGCAACAGATTTTCCATCAACTAAGATCTGTAAACCTGTACCTTTGTTAAATTTTGATCCATCTTTATCCCAGATTATTGTTAAGATTTTCCCCTGATATTTTACATTATCCAGGCAAAACCAATCCCACTTATCCTGAGGAACTAATGGATTAACTTCGATCTTTTCATCAGCTCTTGGTCGTAATCCTATTAACCCTGAAATTATTAAATCATTAAATGTTGAATGATTGTAATAACGACTTCGTTCCTGATCACCTTTTAACCAATATCCGGTCACTTCATCCTGATACTCACCAATGTAAGGACGACCTCGATGGTACTGTGACTCTACATATAACTCCATGTGCTTGAAGTAATCCTCGTTAGTAATCTCTTTCTGATCGTAATTATTAAGCACATTTGCCAATCCTACCATTGTTTGCGATGTAGCAAATGGCCAGATAGCACCATCCCACTCACATTTACAACATCCTTTTGTTCTGAACTCATCATGACGACGTTCAGCTGTTGTTTGTCCGTAAGGAGCTAAAAATCCCTGATCATCCATTAACTGCTTCCATGCTACAGACTGAGCATCAGTTGGAATATTAAAATACCATGGAATAAAACCTATTGCTTCACGAACATTTGCAAAATCACCATCCTCTTTTACAGTTTCATAAAAATGACTGTCTTCACTCCAAAGTTTCGTTGTTATCAATCCCAGTAGAGTATCCGCTTTCGCTTTATATTTCTTTTCAATATCAGCTTCACCTTGCATAGATGCCATTTTACTTATGGCAACTGCATTTGCATACATATAACTATTAATTGTTGGACGGGCATTTTTTACGTGACGTCCACCGCTAATTTGCTCTTCCATTCCATCCTGAACATCTTTTTGCCAAAACAATCCGTTTTCTAAACGACGCTCTTTTTCCCAACGCTCATAATCAGAAATCATATCCGGTAGCATGTCCAACATATATTCTTTATCACCATCAACCAAATACTTTTGATATAATGCATCTGCAGTCCAGTTACTAAATTTATGCAGCTTATTCATTGGCTTACCTTCATTTCCCCGGAACCAAACATGTACATACTGATCCAGATATTTTGAATCATGTAACCATCTCGATTCCATAATATGATGCCCCATTGCACAAGCAATCAAGTTGTATTTATCAGAATAAGAACGTTGCACTAAAAACTCTGTAATGGCATAGCCAACCGGAGTTTCTTTAATATGCTTTCTCAAAGTCCACCAACGATAAATAAACATCTCTTCAAAATTATCCTGCGGACATTCAAAGAAAGGAACATTATCTTTCATCCATTGCCATGATTCAGCATTAGGTATAGCCTGGGCTATGTTTTCATCTTCCATGCGATTAAAATAATCCACATAGTGCTTAAAATCATCTACATTTAAAACCGCCCCCTGGTAGTTGCTGTCTTTTTTATTACAACTACATGATGTTAATGCAATAACAGCTGCTATAAATATGATATACTTAAACGTGTTCATTATCTGATTTTTTTCGATGTAAATGATTTGATATTAAACTGAGCTTCCTTTACAGGAATTCCAGCATCTTTAAGATCATAATCCTGATCTGTAGGAGTATCTGCATCAGGGAAACGACGAATATCTCCTGTTCTGAAAGCTACACTTGAAATTTCGTGAACCGGACGATACATTAGGCGATAATTGCCTTTTTGCTTTCCATTAACAGTAACCCAGTAAAATCTTTTATTCACATCAAATTTAACCTGAATGTGATATTCTTCACCAGGCTCATAGCGTACCACTCCTGAATAACGGTAACCATTTCTAACTTTTAATACACTATCATTGTCGAATACTAAACGAATAGCACCCAGACCTTGAGCATTTTGAAATTCAACGTGCAGCTGACCATTATCATTTTGCTGAGGTACAACGGTAAACTCAACCACAGAACTTTCAGATGTTGGAATAACTCTTTCTGCTAACGCAAAATCATAACGATCTTTATCTTTTATTGTTAATACTTTCTCTTCTTTTACTTTTTCAATTTGCACAGGAGCCCATTGAAGGCTATAAATATTCCACCAATCTAATTCTTTATTATCTGGCAAGGCATTAAATTCCTCTGTTACATCCTCTGTTACCTTATCGATAACCGGAACAGGAACTTTTGACACCCAGATATCTTCTTTATTCATACTGTATGTCAACCACATATTATTATCTTTTGGCTGACCATTTCCTTCAATAATTCCTCTAATATATTGAGGTCCGTATGATTTAAAGTTTCCTCCATAGCGCATTGGAGAAATTTCACCATGAACCAAAAGAAGGTTGTTGTAATTTAAACCATCATCACTTACAGAAACACCTAAAGGCCATCTGTATTCTGAAGGATTGTAAACTGTAGCATATTTTCCATCAGCAGTTTTTTGCCCCCATATTTTGGCATTTTTATTTACAAAACCAGGAGCTCTTTCAGGGCGAGGCCATGTTTTACCACCATCTTCACTAATCGAAGTCAAGGCATGTTTCCACCAACCTACAACACGGTTATCTGGTAAATGATAGTAATTAAAAGCTTTAAACTGCAAGGTCATTGGGATGATAGGATCATCACGATCTGCCTCTTCATTCCACTGTTGCATCATTAATGGATTTGCCATCAATTCTTCACATGCCTTTTTAAATCCTTTATCTCTGCTTGAAGTATAAAATTTAAACTCGGTATTTTTCTTATTCCAATTGTGATTATATCGAACAAAATAGATTGGTCCCCATGTGCCATCTTTATAAATTTCACGAACTACACGACCAATACCATTGCCATCATTAGGGCTATCGTGTTTATCAATACTGATTCCATAAAATCCGGATACCAATAAACGATCATTTGAAGAAACATAAAATCCCATACGCTGATGCATAATCGCGATTAAGTCTTTAGCTACTCCATCAACACCTTCTTTTGTAGTTCCATCAGGCACTTTGTATTGAGGAAAAACAACCTTTGGTTTGCTCCAATCGTAACCATCTTTTGAAACACATAAATAAGACTGACTAGGTGGAATATGCTCACCAACTGAATCACTTAAATACTCTAAATAAAAAGTATCATTCCAATAAGCCAACATTGGTTGATGATTGTATGTCCAACCAAAATCATCTGCTGCCTCAGGCATTTCTCGATTAGCTCGTAACACCTGAATATTATGTGTACCAACAGCAGGACTTAACAATCCATGATGATAATCGATGTTTGATAATGTATTACCAACATATCGGGCAGTATCCTGTGCCTTTACACTCAGGACTCCTAATGCCAAAAATAAAAATGTATATAGTGTTGTTCGTATCATTTTTTCCTTTTCTAAATTTGTTACCAATAACTAAGTTAATAAGTTAAATGTCAATAGTTTAAAGTATAGTAACTTAAACATTATATTAAGTATTCTATTCACTTTTAACTTTAAACTTTTAACTATGAACTATCTAGTCATCTTAAGTTTTAAGCTATTCAAAACCTCTTCTGGAGCTGTAAAGATTGTACCATGTTTATGCCCTTTAGGTATGCTAAATTCAGATGAAACATCTTCAAAATTGATGAAGTCTTTTGTTTTATAAACCCCATATCTGTATTCTTTATAAACATCACAGAAGATATACCAGGCATCACCAAGTTTTAATACAGTTGGTCCCTCTACAAAATTACCAGAAAAAGCTTCAGAAGCTTCACTCCATGGACCAACAGATGTTTTACCAAAGGCGATTTTAAGATTTCGGTTAGGACGTGTATTATCTTTTAAAACCAAAACATAATCCTCTTTAGCTCTTTTTACAATAACTGCATCTATGACGCTAAAACCAGGATCACAAAATAGTTCAGGATCAGAATAGTTTTTAAAATCTTTTGTTTTCGTATAATACATACGATGATTGTTTTTTTCATCTTCAATTCCTTTTGGGAATTTATAAGGAATAGTAGACGCCCACGCAATGATGTATTCCTGGTTTTCATCATCGTAAAACAACTCCGGAGCCCAAACATTTACTGCAGTAGTATCATATTCCATAACAGGAATAAATTGCTGTTCTGACCAATTCATCAAATCTTTAGAGTTGGCATATCCAAAACCTAAATCACCACGCCAACCTGTAGTCCAAACCAAATGAAAAGTACCATCTGGTCCCTGAACCATAGAGGGATCTCTCATCAAATGACTTGGTCCAGCTTCTGGTTTTAGAAATGTAGTATCCAAATCTGTCCATTGAAAACCATCTTGACTATATAAAAGTCTCAATCCATCTGTTGCAGGCTCCTGAAAAGAAGTAAACATAAACACTTCGTTTGCCTCTTTAGTCTGATTGCAACTGGTAAAAACCAATACTAATCCTAATGTTATAGCTAATAAAAATTTACTCATTGTAATGCTATTAAACTTCATCTAAAATTAATACCCAATCATTTCCCTCTTCAGTCTCACCCGGAGCATCAAATCTTGCTACACCTGTGTTTGAAACTTCTTTTATCTCCTTAATCTCACCATTACGAGGATTAAACCATGAAGCTTTAACTTTTGAAGAAGAAAATTGATCCATATTAACTGCTATCTCATCTCCAATATAAGTATATATCATTGCATAACAATTGCCTTTTGTAGCCACTTTATAGGAATATTTTTCACCATTTTCAGCTAATAACGATTGATCCGGAACTCTACTAAAGAAGTCTCTTGAAAGCATCAATTGCTTCACATATTTCATTTGTTTTGCTCCTGGTTCATTTACAGCTTGCTGCCAGTATAATTTAGCTCCATAAGCAGGTTCTTTATCTTTTTCGCTATAAAACTGCATCACAGCACTATGTCCATATGTATATCCAAAGGCACCAGCAAATACAGACCAATATGCATATCTGCGAACATCATCATCATTCCAAAATGGTTGGTTTGTATCATGTAAACCCTGAGGAATGCCTTCATAAGATGGCTCCCCGTCAATTGTAGGTTTAGCAGGAGTCATTTTATAATCATCCTCCATATAACGCCAGTTATCCTGACCATAAGCTCTCTCTGTATCATCCTGATCATAGCGACGGTGACCAGACTGAACCATGTTAAAATCCATCCATTTTTCGTTATGAAACCAATCTGTAGAAGAACATCTGCCACGAGGATGGAATGTGATTAAGTGATTTGGATCTGTATCATTTAAACCATTACCAATGATGTTCCATGTAGCCGTTGAATCACTACCAAAAGTATCACCACCATTTAACCAAATAATATTTGTTCTGTCCTTATAACGATTTGCTAACCATTTAGAGTAAGTTGCAGCTTCATCTCTTGAAACATATCCATCTTTTACATTGTTTCCCCAAACTGGAACCATGGCCATGTATAAACCTTTTTCTGCAGCAAGATCAACAACATAATCCACATTATCCCAAAAATCATACTGTACAGAATCTTTAAAATCATTACCTTCTGTGATCAATGGAAATGCTACATTATTTTTGATTAAAGCAGAATCTCCATAAACATTTTTGGCACCAATCGTATGTAAAACCATCACCTGTATTACATTAAATCCAAGTTCTGCTCTATTGGTAAGGTATTGATCAGCCTCCTCTCTTGTCATTTTTGAAAACAGCAACCATCCGGTATCTCCCAACCAAAAAAATGGATCTCCACTTTCATCTTCCATAAACCTTCCGTTTTCGGAAATCTTTAATAAAGACAGCCCTTCTTTCTTTGTAGCTTTTTTTGAAACACAAGCTACCATCAGTAATAATGCTATAACGCCTAATGCTAATTTTTTAAACATGCCTAAACGGTTTTATTTTTTAGTTATCCATAAAATACTATAACTCTCATAAGGATTAGATAAACTAACCTTAGATCCGGCTTTAATCACCTTTTTATCACCTGTAATTTTTCCGGAATTTAAATCAACATATCTTACAACATACGTTCCTCTGTATGAAGAAAGATCCAGATCCACTTTATTATTTGCTGCTAAATGAATGATATACTCACCATTATTATTTGAAAGCATAGATAATTCTTCTGCATTTTCTGCATTTTCAACAGGCCGCATTGAAGATGCAGCATTCAATAGTTCTTTAGAGGTTTCCTGAGGTAATACAGGCAAAGATCCACCTGCCATAAAAACAGCCCAACCATAAGCATCAAATCTCCCTTCGCTGTAAATCACTGCTTTTTTCGGGAAGCGCATTTTATATTCAATCACACTTCTATAAACAGAATTAAAAGATCTGCTACCTGTCTTCTCCAAACGAGCATGTTGACGAGGAGCTAAATTTACACCACCTTTAGGAGCATATGCTGAACTATCCGGACGATAACTCCAGTAACGAACATCAATTACATCAATCACTGAAGCTCGTTCAGGTTGATTTAAAATTGCATCCTGAACATCTTTAGTTGTACTTAGGCAAATCATTTCATGCTTACCTGTTTCTTTCTCCCAATCTTTGATCACATCAATCCAGAATTCAACAAATTCTAAAGGCCCTGTATATTCAGCACTAATCAATTGAAGTACATTATGGTTATCTTCAAAATTATCTAAACACTGACGAATGAATTTATCGTGTAAGTCTCTGCGAACCGGATGGTTGATATCATAAAACTGTTCTGCAACGAAAATTCTTTTATCTCCAGCATATGGAGCTGGTTCCGGAAAGCCAGTATTATTGATATTATTAACCGGACGCCATGGACTGTCGGACCAGTGTGCTCCTGCTTCTAAAATATTATGCTGAAAGTAATTATGATGAACTAAAACCTGTCCTTCTTTGGCTGCAATATCAGCAAACTGCTTTAACCTTGACCAATAGAAATAATCGAATTTTGTAAGATCATATTTACTTAAACCATCCCAGGCAGTTCCTTGTCCACTGCGAGCCCAAGGCTGCACAAAGAAAGGAGCCCAAACATTACCATTCATGCGGCGAACTCGCTCATGATCCATTCTACGGCGATCATACCATAAACCATAATTGTGTTCCAAACCAACCATATTATTCTCCTTCATCCATTCTGATGCATATGTAAGATCATCAGTATAACCTTTTCCATATCTTCCCGGAACGTATCTTGTAACGCAAGGATTCTCTTTAATTGCCTGATAAGGACGAGCAACACCTCTCCACCAAGGTACCGTAAAGCGCATTCCTGCCATCACTTTTGATCCATATACCATCCATCCATTTTGAATAGAAATTTCAGGTATATCATCCTCTTTTACATGTTTAGCATCTTTTATTTTGGTTGCTAATAAAGCATCTATTGAATTGGTATTGATATGATTTCTTTCTGAAGCTCTCATTACCCATTGCTTCATTGTTTCCAATGGTTTGTATGATTCTTTAGTCAATTGCTCTGCAACTTCTGCAGTCGGACTACTTGAAGCTTCCTCCGGTTTGATTCTGTATTGATTTTCAAACACTTTTTCATCTTTTCCCAAACGATCTGCCAATTGCTTATAATATAAACTTCTTGGTGCCAGATGGCTATTCTGTTCATGCCAGTATCCATCGCCAATAAACTGAGCCCACGATGCAATACACCAGTTTGTAGCAGTAGGAGGAGCAAAACTTTCTATTCTGTCAGCAGAACATTGATAAAACATAGAATTGGCAGCACACCAACCCGAGCCTTGATTATCAAGATAATGATTATTAAAAGATAAACGTTGACCATCAACATTTACAATATCAAATAAAAGACCAGAAGCCCAACTGTCTATTGCTCCACTGTAATTATGAGGCAAACTCGAATAACACTCTACAAAAGCATTGGGTCCTGTTGCACAAAATCCGGTTGCAAAATCATGGTATCCGTCTTCAGCATATAATCGTTGAAACAAGGTTTGCTGTCCCATTGTAAAGAAGGTATTTCTTCTCCATCCACCAATTTCAGAAACCGGAGCTAATGAAACACAATCTTCAACGGTAACCTTTCTGGCTGTTTCATAGGCAGCTACTGCAGAACCTGCAAAATGAGTAAACACGATTTGACGAACCCAAACATTTTCGGCATTTTCAATAGAAATAGCTGTATGACAATGATCTTCGTCTTTAGTGTTTGATGCATCATACTCTGATGTTAAACTCAAATTTTCAATGCCTATATTATTGATTCTTCCTTCCCATTGATAAGGAACAACCTGACTTATTCCGTAAGTTGTATCTAAAGCTGTTGTAATTGGAGCATCAAAAAACAATGTATCTTGTTTAATTTCTTTGATGGTTCTATCCCACCATATATCTCTTTGTCCTGGTTTCCAACCCACATAACCAGTTTCTTCTCCACCATGTTCCCGCATGCTCAATTCATCAATCCACTTTTGAGTAGATGGACGATGAATCATTATTTTTTGTCCTACTGTAAAATCCTTAACATTGTTTACAGTAACATATTTTGCATTGATCGGAACATAGACATCTTTTATGTCCGATGCTTTGTCTAATATTTTATTATCCTCACCTTTAACTCTGATAAAAGTAAGTCTGTCCTTTCCTCCTACAATAATTTGGGTTCCATTATCACCCATTCCTTTCCCTCTAAGAACAATTCCTGATTTTTCAATTAACAATCGTCCTTTTACTAAATATTTTCCTGATTCAAACTGGATGGCACCTCTAAAACCTGTAATATCCATTGGAAGATTTCCAACAAAATCTATGGCTTTTTGAATCAATTCTGTAGCGTCACCTTCCACATAAGGGACAACAACTTTTGTTTTAACTAATGGTATTTCTTTTTCAGATGCTTCATATCCGCAGTAAGAGAAATCGATAATTCTATTTCCCTTTTCATCTGAGATGTATTCTAAATTTCCGTTGCTACCAATATATACAAGTGGCTTTGGACGAGGTTTCGCCAAAATTGAAGAAGCTACCACCAAAAGTGTTATGATAAATGTATTTTTAATAGCAAACATTTTATGTGTAGAAAAGATATCTTTCGCAGATTTAATCATTAGAACCGTAATTAATAGTTTTAACAAGAGTTTGATCTATAAATAAATCAAACTCTTAGTTTCTCAATTGAATTGCAATATTAAAATTACAATTTAAGATAATAGTATATATTAAAGCTCAATTCCTTTTGCTCTCATTCTATCATGCCATTCTTCGCTAAGTTTATTTAAATCGTAACCTTGCTTGGAAAGATAGTTGTTAATCCGACCTTTGTATTTACCGAACCAACCATGTTTTTCTTTTGAAGAACCACCATCAATAGCATGCTCTCTGGCTTCCAATAACCAAATATGTATTTGCTCTTTTTCTTCTGGTTTTAAATTCTGAATCATATCCTGAAACGCAGCGAAAGTATTGGGGCATACGTTGTATGTCAATCCATTTTTCACCCCGTCAATTTGCTCTTCTGTTAAAATCAGTTTTAACTCCGCATTAAAGGCAAAGTGATGATCACGAATTTTCAACTCTTGTTCTGCCTTTCGTAAATCGATTTTGGCATTTCTTAATTCTGTATTATCTGCAAATTCTTCTCTGATTTCAGCAACATCTGCATTACGAGATTCTTCTGCATCATTTAAAAATCGATAATGATCCATAATCAGGTCTCGAACCCTAATTTTTTGATCATTACTATCGAATGTTAATTCATCTACAATTTTATCTGCTCTGCCTCTGATGACTTTGGTATATTCATCATCCTCTGTTGTTGCGCATTTGGCATTGGCAAAAACAAATAAAACGATACATAGTGTTGTTAATATATTTCTCATCTTCATAACTCAAACCTTAAAATTAAAAACAAAAAATCCCCGGGAATATTTAGTTCCCAGAGATTAAACACCATATTAATATTCAATTAAAGACACTTTATCATTTAAAGTATCGTAATTATTTTTAAGATCTTGCCAGTTTACAGAAAACTTAGGATTGATACCATTGATGTACATTTCGATATTTGTATAACCATCATGGTTAATATCTCCGTTAGCATCAGATGCATCGTTAGGATTTAATCCAACTTTGATTTCATACGCATCAGGCATTCCATCTTTATCTGTATCTACGTAAGGAGTTCCTTTATATTCAGGATATCCACCTACCTGGCTGATGTCGGTAATAATTCCGATTTTATATGAATCTTCAGGTAAACGACGATATTTGAATTTAGGCACATCCTTTAAGCTAACTTTTTTAGGATACTCGATAATACCTGTACGAACCACTCTTGAAATTCGTTGGTCAACAGCATCACGAACCGGCCATGTTGCACCTGCATGATCTAACACATACTCGTGAGCATCTTTTGCTGGCATAATAGTTAAATGAGGCATTGCAAACGGACGAGTCCAGTATACTTGCTCTTTGTATTGCTTAAGATCGTCTGATAATAATACTTCTTTATATGGATCATTTTTATCTGGCATATCTTCTAACTGAACACCTCCTGCCCAGTTATCTTTGGTAACTTTTTCATTACCTTCCATGATATTACCATATACATAAGCTTTTCCATATACATGATGATCCAGCTTACTTCTTCCTGATTCAGGTTTTAAGATACGATGCCCAACAGGCTCATCTATTTTAGAAGCAGGACCTGGCTTAAAGTAGTTGTTAATAATGTTATACTTTGCAGTATAATCACCACCATCAATTGATCGGTGAACCCAGTTAAACATAGTGTTGTTTACAAAGTTAAAAACACCATTCCAACCAATAGATGGATTACGTCCTGAATTATTAGCCCAAAGATTACGCATAAAAGAACAGTTTTCACCACCAATGGTACTACCAAAAGCATGGTTCCATGTATCTAAACCTTCAGCAAAAATTGAATTCTGAATAGTAATATTTACTGTTGGAAGTTTTACATCTTTTTTGCCAGTACCATCATTCCACATGTGTCGGTAAATAGACATGTTTTCATCTAATCCCCATGTTGCAGAAATATGGTCAAGCATAATGTTACCTACAGGATTTCCTCCGATGGCATCATCACGACGACCTACCCATGTTTCTCCTCTACGAAAACGCATGTGACGAATTACCACATCGTGCGTATTGATCCAGAAACTCTCTCCAGCTAAACAAACTCCATCACCAGGAGCAGTTTGACCAGCAATTGTTACATAAGGAGCACGAACAATAATTGGACGCTCTAATTTGATAATACCTGCAACATTAAAAACAATAATACGGGCACCACCTGTTTGGCAAGCTTCACGCAAAGTTCCTGGTCCGTGATCAGCTAAACTGGTAACAGTTATTACTTTTCCACCACGACCACCGAAGCTATACATACCACCTCCCTCAGCACCAGGGAAAGATGGTATATCTGCCTGTGGTAAATCACATGGACGAGCTGCCCATGGAATATATGGTTTACCTTCAGCTTCTTCTTTTTCTACAATAGGTAACGCTTTTTCCCATGCTTCATCTGATAACTTATAAGTATCTTCAATTAATTTCTTTGACGCTTTCTTAACATCATCTGGAATATCCGGGTATTGTGCATATAAACTATTACTAAACACAAAACCAGATAATACAATTAATGTGCATAACACACGATTTGCTTTCTTCATTTCTAATTGTTTTTTTAATTCCACTATCCTTTAAATTCTATACACTGAAATAAGGTAACAACCTAATTATAATAGATATTTCTTATTTAATTTTTTGCTTTTACTTGACTCTAGTCAATACCTTTTATTTAAAAAAAGCTACTATTTCTCTTTTCTTACTATCTCCGTCTGCATCAACAACTTTTACTACAAATGAAGCAAAGCCCTCTTTTCGAGATGTAATTATTGCCTGATCATCTTTAATAATAATTGTTCCATTTGTTTCTTTTTCTATTGAATACTTTGGCGATTTTTCATAACCTTTAAATAAAGATAAAAGGCTAAAATTTATATCATCACCAATCTTATTAATATAATGCGGCTTATTCATCCATTGTAAATATTCCTCTAATTGGGTATATCCATTATTATCTTCATCATTATTACTATCTGAAAAGTCATTTTTATCAGACTGTATATTTAAGTTAAAAAACTTCTCCCACCAATCAGGAAGTCCATCTCCATCTGTATCCCAATCAGTACTTCTTGTTTCATAAGGATAATTCTCATAGCCTCCAACATCCTCCTGATCATCAGGCAGTCCTGGCTTACCTGATTTACTACCTTTACAAGAGTAAGTACCGGTTAACGTTTCTTTAATTATGCGCTGATCATGATCATCCGTTTCAGGGAAAATACATCCAACATCTGAAAGTACATCCTTATATGCGGCTACTGCAGTTTGTGTATTTACATACGATTCGAAAAATGGTTTTTCAACAAATGTTTCCCATTCTACAATAGCTTTATTACGGATTCTATATATACGTCCTTCATGTTGATTTGACTCATCAAAATACCCCGGCATAACATTTCCCATAAAATAGCCTCTTTGAGTACCCAGGCCAGTACCTTCATGGTCAATTATCAAGGCATAAAATTGATCTGTAGCTGCACCTGGTTTATAATAATTGCCAACAAAATTAACCTCTTTTGATCCACCGTCCGTTGCTCTGTGTCCCCAGTTATACACAACATTATTACGTATATCTAAACGACCTGCATAATAAGCATCACCGTCCAAACCACCTGCAAGGCTCCAATTGCGACCTTCGCAATGTGCCAATAAGTTATGGTGAAAGCTACCTACATCACCTCCAATACTACCTGCATAGCCGTGTTTAGTACCTGCAGGATAATTTGGATGACCTGCTGTATTTAGTGCTTCACTAATTAAGGTTCTTTGTAATGTAATATTTTGTCCCGACCTTGAACTAAAGGCTTCATCAATTGTCCAGCTAATTGAACAATGATCAATAATACAATTGTTACTACCTTGCATTCCCATTCCATCTAATCCCCAATTATAATCACCTTCTGATCCTCTTCTAACCCTAATATTTTGAATGATTACATCTTCAGCTCCGCTTAATCCCAGAGGAGCATTTTTTATACAGATTCCTTTTCCAGGAGCAGTTTGACCTGCTATTGTAACTTTATTATCAGATAATGTTAATCGGGATTTCAACTCAATTAACCCTGCAACATCAAATATAATTGTTCTTGGTCCTTTCTCTTCTTCTATCGCATAACGTAAACTACCTTCACCACTATCATTCAAATTTGTTACATGAACAACTTTTCCATCTCGTCCACCTCTTGCATACCTTCCATAGCCTTCTGCCCCAGGAAAGGCTGGTTGGGCAGTTCTAAATGTCCAAATATTTCCCTTTGTTATGGTTCCGTCTTTTTTTATTTCATCAACCCGCCAGAAGTATGTTAAATGCGAGTTTAGTTTGTTTACCTTATAAGTGGTATCTTTTTGATTTCCTCTATAGGAGTTGTTTGATTTATTTGCATAAAGAATTTCTTTATAATCGGACGAAAAAAATATGTTATGAGAAACAGCTTCATCATCCTTTTCCCATGTTAGTGTAATTTCATTATTATTAGCAACAACATGTTCGTTATTATTTTCTGGGTATGGTTTTTTAGCTTGGTCTAATAAGTTTGGGGTGTTTAGTTCAATTGCGTTTATCACAATATTTTTATTGGTAGTATTGTGATTTGTAGTATTAGATTTAAATAAAACTCTGACTTCTTTATTCTTTTTTGCTTTAAAAGTGAAGTAGACTATTTGTGCACTATATTTTGATAATGCCCTTACGGAAGGAGTTATATTTTCTAGAATTAACTTATCATTTACAAAAATATTTACCGGACTAAATGTATTAGCATCAGGACTATCTACATTATTAAGAAAAACTAATAGAGAGTGTTCTCCTTTTGGCAATCCTTTAATTGAAATTAAAATTCCTGCACCTTCATTCCCATGATCAACAGTAACTCCATCACTAATTAATTTAGAATTCTTTATACCTCCTTTATACCAATTACTTTTTAATCTAGTTCCATTATTTCCTTCTTTAGAAATACTAAATGTAACTCCTTCAATAGTTTGGTTACTAATATCATACTTATTCCATGCGTAATAATTAGGCTCCGATACCTGAGAAGAACTTCTTCCTGCCATATCAAAATCAATTTTCACAACTGGTAGTTGAGCAAAACAAAAAGAAGATGTAAATAATAATAAACTTAAATATAAAAACTTAAGCATGGAATTTATCTTATTAAGATTCATCAGTATTAAAAATTGGATTATTAGTTAATCTTGGAGTGCAGCTTATTTCTATAATGAAATAAACAGGAATACTGTTAAAATGGCTATCACATGTTTGTAAAGTAAAACAAGAATTGAGCCACTTATAAACTTATTTCAATTAGATTTTATTTAAATAAATCAATTAAAAAACAAGTAAGATGAAAGAGATACCCATAAAACGGGTATCTCTTTTAATATATTATTCTTGATAGTCAAATGTTCCATAAGAACCAGATTCATCTTTCCAACCAATGGTTTGCTCAATCCAAGGATTTAAAGAAATAACATCTGTTTTAAGTCCCATAATGTAATAATTTTGTTTCCAATCAATTTGAACAGCATCACCTCCAACATTATCCATAGGTGTTTCTAACTCTTCTAAAACAAAATTATTAGTATATATAGTTGCCAAATCATCGATCTGAGTACTAAAATCATCCGCATCAGGGTCTACGCTAACACCTTCTATAACTGCAATAAGTGGATCATCTGAAGTTGCAACTTGGTTATATTGCAAATAATGACCTGTACGCTGAGTGCCATTAAGAGTTGCTAGTCCTAATTTTACACAAGTAGTATTATTAGCTGTAGCATCATCGTTATAAAGCATCCATCTTTGAATATCCCAGAAGCGTTTACCTTCATAAGCCAATTCAACACGTCTTTCATACAAACAAGCTTCGATTGCTTCATATTTATCTGCCAAAGTTCCAATACCATAATTATTAGCAGAAGGAATACCTACACGATTTCTTATCATACCTAAATAACTAAGCGTATTTGGAATATCTCCTTTTGCTGCATAACATTCTGCAATTCCTAATAACAACTCTGCATAACGATATTCAAAAATATCAGTTCCTGAATATTGAAAACTACTTGTATTATCAGCATTTGTATTTGTCATTTTTCTGACAAATGCAGGACTTGAGATATTATTATTTTCACTAAAATAACTAACAGCAGCATCATCAACCCAACGATAAGCCCATACAACTGATTCATTATTGTCTTTATATGGCCATTTACTTCCTGAAAACGCAAATGTTCTGTAAAAACGAGGATCTCTATCTTTGAAGAATAAAAATTCATCATATCCATTTTCAACTGTAGGACGTGATCCATCTGCCATAGGAAATAAATCAATCATTTCTTTAGGTGCTGACAATCCACCACCACCATCTTGACTACTCAAACGTATATTCTTTTCCCAAGAATTATTTAATGAAGTATTTACATTTCCGCTACTTAATAATTGTACAGTAATTGCCTCAGAACAAAAACGATTGTCCTCTAAAAACATATCTGCCCATTCTTTAGCATTGCTTCCATATAAACCATAACCATCAGCAGTTAATTGTATTTCTGCAGCTAAACCAGCCTGTAATGCATTTTCCCAACGTTCATTACCTGAATTATCCCAATCTTTATTAAATAATGGGCTTGCAAACGTTAATAAAACACGTGCTTTTTGAGCTAAGGCAGCTCCTTTTGTTACTCTACCATAATCAGAAGATGCCCAGTTCTCAGGTAACAAACTAGCTGCTTCATCTAAATCTGATACAATTTGATCAACTAGTTCTGCGACAGAAGCTCTTGGATGTTTAATTGCATCAACTGTGGATGTAGCATTCTCAACTTCTGTTACGATAGGAACACCACCATAAGTTCGCATTAAGTCAAAATACTGAATAGCTCTTAAATAATACATTTGACCTTTTGCATGTTTACGATAATCCTCATCTAAACTTGCTCCTCTAACATCAATTTCTGTAATCAATTCATTACAATCTCTAATCCTGGTATAAGGCTCAGGTTTAATTTTATTTTCAACTTTTGAACCATAGTATCCAGATGCATCATCTGCATCCTCTAACATGATTGTTGGATTAATTAAATCTCTAATTCCCCCAATCTCTTCAGTCATACCTGATTGTTCAGTCTGATAAGATCCTACTAATGTTGCTGTTGGAGATGTGAATCCTGCAAAAAAGTCGTAATATAAGTTATTGATATACCAATCTACACGATCTTGAGATTCATAAAATGAAGGATCGTAATCTCCATAATTTTTCTTTTCCTCCAGAAAATCATCACTGCAGGAAATGCTAGTTACAATTAGCAAGGCTAGCAATATATATATATTTATCTTTGCTTTCATGATTTGAAATTCGTTTGAATTAGAATGTTACATTTAAATTAACCGCCCAAGTTCTAAGTGTTGGATATCCAGCATAAGAGTTATCATACATGTTACGATATTTATCAGGATATGGGTTGTAAAAATCCCAAAGATTATTACCTGTTACTCCAATTGAAGCTCTTTCTATATTAACTTTTGAAGTAATTATTTTTGGAATATCATAACCAACACTTAAATTTTTCATGTAGCAACGGAAAGTATTTACTTCCCAGAAATTTGAAGGAGCTGAAATTTGATCATAATATGCTAAACTTGGATATTTTCCATTCACATTATCATCCGGATCAAACATATCTGTCCAATAACTTTCGTGAGCCCACATATTATGAGAGGATGAAGTACCTTGCTTAACAATATCAATAAAAGTAACACCTCCCCAAGAAGTTGAGATTTGAGTTTTAAAGCTAAGGTTTTTATATTTCAATCCAAGATTAGTTGTAAAACCATATCGCTTATTCTTTTTTGCCAATTTTACATAATCCAAATTTTTATCAATTCTACCATCAGGACCTAATTGTACACTTTCATCGATTAGTCCGTAAAAATCGCCAGCAATATCTTTATAAGCCAACATACCGGTTTTCATACCATCAATACTACTAATACCTAGGTAATTAGGATCAGTACCAGCTGCTTCAGCCCTTGTGGATAAATAATTCCAATAATTCTGAATATCTTGTTCGTTTCGTAAAATACCGTCACCTGTAGATGTTTCGTTCCATGTTTCAAATCCCCAAGCAGGGAAAATTGTTGATCTTCCTTCAATTACTTGATTATTTGATGGATGAGTAAGAGCTTGTTCAGGATATTTCTTAATCTTATTGTCATTAAAACCAAAATGAATACCAACATTATAACTAAAAGCACCTGCTACTTTATCTCTCCAGTTAATACTAAATTCAGTACCCCAATTGTCTACAGCAGCATAGTTTTCTTCAGCAAAACCACCACCCACTGATAATGGTACACCTACAGAACTAGACATACTTGTTAGCATATCTTTTGTTCTATCATAATAGTATTCAACGCCTAAGTTTAATCTATTTTGCAATACATTTATATCTAATCCAATATTGTGCTTAATTGTAGCATCCCAACCGGCATCTCTGTTAGGAGATACTTTTGGACTTAAACCACCTCCAAGTTGACCTCCATTAGATCCAAATTGGAATCCTTTATCTGTATAGATATCGTATAATTGTTTCCATCTCCAGGCTTTAATATTATCCTTTCCTGTTTTTCCTACTGAATAACGTACTTTTAAGAAATCAATCCAAGAAAGAGCATCTTTAAACCAACTTTCTTCAGACATCACCCAACCAACCTGAACAGATGGGAAAAATCCCCAATAGTTTTCAGGAGCAAATTTTGTTGATGCATCACTACGGAATAAGAACTGTAATAAGTATTTTGATTGATAATTATAGTTTACTCTTCCTAAATATGACAGTGTACCAGATTCGGTTTTACTTGTATATGAATTATCAGATAAAACTCCAGCTGTAGCACTTGTTCCGTTATAATCAGCTAACGTATTTTCATAAGCTAAACGTTGGAATTTAAAATCAGATTCTGTGCGCTCAACGCCTACCATTGCACTAATGTCATGATCCCCAAATGTTCTGGCAAAATTTGCAAAAAAGTTAACCTGAGTACTTTTGCTAACAGTTTCATTATAGTATACTCTGGTGTTACGACTATTAGTTTCAATTTTATAATCTCCATCCTCAGCAGCAGTAAACAGGTGATGATCTTGTTGATTATAATTTTTAATTCTTGCTAAAGTATATGGTAATTGAACTTGTTCTGTATTACTATTACTTTGACTTCTTGAATAAGTTCCTTTAAAAGATAAACCTTTAATAAATGGCACTTCATAATTTAAAGCAAAATTGGTATTATAAGAAAAATCTTCAGTAACCTGCTTTGAACCACTATTCAAACTTGCAAAATAGTTCCATCCTGCAATTGTTCTGTTTGTATTTGCACTTTGTAAATTACGATCTGTACGTGGGTTTGGTGAAAACCAATATTCTTCACCATCTACAGTTGTAGTCCAAGGAACATATTTTGGCATATGCAAAAGATATCCATAATCAGCTTGTTCACCACTACTTTTGGCTTTAGATCCATAACTACTATCATTGATATTTGCAACAGACTTGGTAAAAGATTTTTCAACTTCACTATTATTTGCAGAAATAGATCCTGATAATTTCAAATCCTTAGTAATTTTTACATCAACACCTGTGCGAAAATTCCATTTGTCGTAATCCTGACTGCCTAAGTTTGCCCCTTGTGTAAAATAAGTTGCACCAGCAAAATAAGTTGCATTATCATTACCACCACTCATGCTAATTGAGTGCTTTTGCTGTCCAGCTCCTGACCACGCTTTATCTAACCAATCATAGTCCATATTTTTCATTTCAGCTAATTCTTCAGCTGAAAACAGGTTTTTACCATCACTATCTCTATTATCAGCTTTTAAGAAGCGATTGTGCCAAATTCCAAAATCATATGCACTCATAGTTTTACTATGGCTAATGGCATCATTAAAAGCATACTGACCTGAATAATTAAATCTGGTTTTTCCAGCTTTTCCTCTTTTAGTTTTTACAATTACAGCACCTTGAGAAGCTCGAGAACCATATATCGCTGCACTACCATCTTTTAACACGGTAATACTTTCAATTTCAGAAGGATCCAGTCTATTAAAAGCTTCTAATGTAGGTAATCCTGTTTCAGGATCAATCTGAATCATATCATCAATTACAATTAGAGGTATTTCAGAGCCTCCATCCTTTGAGAAGGAATAAGTTTGACGAATTGTTAATGTTGCAGATTCCCCTGGACGTTGAGATCCTCCACTAACAGAAACACCGGCAATTTGACCGTTCAATGCTTCAGCCATACTTGTAACAGGAAGATTCTCAATTTGATCCATTTTTACAGTTTCAATAGCACCTGTGATATTTTTGGCTGTTTGACTACCATAACCAACAACTACTACTTCACTTAAACTAGCGATATCTTCAACTAAAGTTACATCTATAGTAGTTTTTCCTTCTACTTTAATAGTTTCCTGATTAAAACCTATAAACGAAAACTCAAGTGAGGCATCCGACTGTATTTTAATAGAATACTTACCTTCTATATCTGTAATTGTACCATTAGATGTACCTTTAATTAATACATTCACACCGGTTAATGGCTCTCCATCGGCATCTTTTACAATACCGGAAACTGTAATACTCTCTTTATCCTGAGCATATGTATTCATTATGCCTAAACATTGAATGAATAAAATTAATGACACAAGATAAATCAAACGAAATCTTCTTGGATTTTGTAATCCTTGTAGACTTAATAAAAAATTAGGATTTTTTTCCATTGATCATAAAATTTGATTTAGTAAATAATAAAACAATAATTATATATTTATTTAGATATATCACACCTATTATACAGTGCAAAAACACTGTATCTTAATAGCTTTCATTTTCTTTTTAATTCTCTATGAGTTCACCTGACTTTTTAAGTTTTAACCAACCAATAAAAGTTAGTCGATCATCAATTTTCTTTTCTTCTTTATAGAAATAACTTGCAACTAATCCTACCACAAATAGTACTACATGACTATAAACTCCGATCATATACTTATGGTGAGTAAAATTATATGATCCCAAATCAACAATTAACTTCTCTTTGCCTGCCATGCCAATTGGTGTAGAGGTTAACAAGGCATAAGCAGTAAACACAACGCTAGCTCCAATACCGTAATACAAACCTTGTTTATTTGCTTTAGGAACAAATATGCCCAGTAAAAACATACCTGCAATACCACCTGAAAAAATTGCATATAACGTAAATACAATTCCTAAAACACCTTTACCTCCTGCTTTAACATAAAATAAAGCAACGGCAATAGCACCTAAACCAGCCAATACAATAAATAATTTACTCAAACGAACTTTTGTTCTTTCCGGGCTATTAGGTTTAAATCTATTGTAGTAATCTTCTAAACAAATGGCTGACAAACAATTTAAGTCTGAATCCAAACTGGAAACAGCTGCCGCCACTAAAGCTGAAATAATTAATCCGACAACTCCAACTGGTAGTTTTGTCATAATAAAATATGGAAAAATAGCATCAGTTTTAATTCCTTGTGGTAATACCTCTCCATTAATCTGATAATAAGAAAATAGAGCTGTACCAATAAACATAAATAATCCCCATACCGGAACACTTAATATCACACCCATCAGAGAAGCCTTTACAGCACCTTTATCTGATTTCGCAGTTAAATATCTTTGAACAATAGTTTGGTCGGTACCATATTTTTGAATAGCATAAAAAACACCATTTAAAGCCATTACAATAAAGGTAAGATTGACAAATTCCAGATCAAATGGTCCAAAACCGATTCTACCATTTTCCATAGCAACATTCCATATCTCTGCAGGTCCACCTTCTGTAGAAAACAATAGTATTCCTAAAGTAATTAACCCTCCTGCAATAAGCATGAATCCCTGAATTACATCTAACCATATTACTGCTTCTATACCACCAAGAACGGTTAATATGATTACTGCAGCTCCGATAACCCAAATCACGGTAACTGTATCTATTCCAATCATTTTACCTAATGCCAAAGAAATTAAATAGAATACGGTACCCATTTTAGAAAAGTGGGTTAATATAAAGCTTACTGAACTATATAAGCGTGCAAAAAATCCAAAACGTTGTTCGAAATATTCATAAGCACTTAATCTTATTACATGGCGGAATAATGGTACAATAAAGCTTACTATAAATACTAAAACAATGGGAACCATTAAGCCCTGAACCAAACGGATCCAGTTACTTGAATAACCTTCTCCTGGATAGGCTAAAAATGTAATACTACTAATTAAAGTGGCTAAAATAGACATACCAATTGCCCAGGAAGGAATAGTACCTCCAGCTGTAAAATAATTATCGGTATTCTTTTGTCGTTTTGAGAACCATACTCCAACGCCAATTGAAAGCAATAATGTTACAATAACAATTAAGTAGTCTATTATATGTAATGAATTTGTAGTCTGCATACTTGTATAAATATTTCTATTCTCCTAATAATATTTCTTTAGGCCAGATATAACTTCCAGGTTTGGTTGTAATTGAAAGTCGTGGATAACCGGCTACATTCATTTGAATTACTCCAGGCTCTATTTCATTAAAAGGGTATAACCTGGTAATATTTAAACTTTTAAAAATTACAGCTGCAGTAGCTCCCCCTTCTATCAACATATCATCAAACTCAACCAGATCAACAATAATTTTAACTAATTGTCCAACGGTTTCTCTTATTCTTATTGCAATATCTTCTTCTTCACTTCCCGAATGATTGATAGTTACAATAACTCTTCTTTTCTCTTCAATCTTTTGAACGATTTCTTGAGCCCAGTTTAATAATAAAGATTTTTTAAAGTTTTTTTCCCAGTAAATATCTTCTGGCATGTTTGAAATAAAAACTTTTGAATCCTTGATACTCTGAATCAGTTCATTGCTTTTAGGGTAAGCACTCCCAAAAACATATAATGTCTTTTCTCCTAGCTTACATTTGGATTCTTCACCATTGCTAAGCTTTTTAAAATCCTGTTCTAACAACACATCAAAAAAACCAGCACCTCCTGCAGCAACGGTATCACAATCAATTACCTTGCTCCATTTTTTCAAATCTTCATTGTTAGTTACATCACCAACAACCAATCCTAAATCGGGAATAGGCTGTTCTACACTCGCTGAGGTTACATTTTTTCTATCAGATCCTAATAATTCTACAACTGAAGAAGATTGAATTGAATACTCTGTATCATCAGCAAAAGATGTTTCAGCTAACGGCGCACCATCTACATAATAAACACCTCCCTTAATTAATCGCTTAAAGTTTGGATTACCAGCAATTATAACAGCTTTCTTTTTACCTGAAATTTCTAATTGCGCATCCAATTCTTCAGCAATATTACCTCTTAAAACAGAATCTAATTTCTTATATATATACTTTGGATTTAACTCCAATAACTTCCTGGTTAATTCCTTTATTTCTTTACGGGCGCAATCCGGAGAAAGTGTTCTTGTATCAGCTGCAATAACTAATAAATCTGCATCTTCATCTTTCTCTACTTTGGTTTCAATTACTACATTTAATCCATGACGTAGTCCTACTCCACCAATTTCAGCAGCTCCAGTAAAATCATCGGCAATAACAGCTATCATATCTCTTTCTAACATTTAATTATTATCTATGAAGCTTTACTGCATATTCTATGGCAAATAAGAGGGCATCGCAACTAGCTATTCCTTTACCTGCAATTTCAAAAGCGGTTCCATGATCAACAGATGTTCTTATAATAGGAAGACCTAATGTTATATTTACACCTTTAACGCTTTTCATAGCTTTAGTTTCAGGATCCCAAATAAAACCAACCACTTTAAATGGTATATGTCCCTGATCGTGATACATTGCCACACAACCATCATACTTACCTCCGTTGGCCAATGCATACAAGGCGTCTGGAGGAACAGGTCCTTCTACATTTAATCCAGACTTTACTGCTTCCTGAATAGCCGGAATAATTTCTTTTTCTTCTTCGTATCCAAATAATCCGCCATCACTTGAGTGAGGATTCAATCCTGCCACCCCAATTTTCGGATTCTGAATTCCTATTCTTTGTAATCCATCATTTAATAATTGAATTACCTCTATTACTCTATCTTTCTTTACTCTATCGCATGCTTCTCTTAATGACACATGAGTGCTAACATGTATCACTTTAAGCTGTTCATCAGCAAGTAACATTGCATACTTAGGAGTATTGGTATAATGAGCATATATTTCTGTGTGTCCTGAAAAATGATGACCTGCAGCATTGATTGCTCCTTTATGAATAGGACCAGTTACCGTTCCATCCACTTTTCCTTCCATTGCTAATTCAATTGCTTTTCTTACAGATCTAAAAGCAATATCTCCTGCAATAGCAGATACTTCACCAAATTTTATAGACTCAGGATTACCAAGTTCCAAATCATAAACATCAATTGTACCCTCTTCGTATTGAGCTTCTGAAACATCAGAAATAGCTCTCACTTTAAGATCAACTTTTGCTATTTCAATTGCTTTTTTGATAATCTCAGCATTTCCAATCAAAAGAGGCTTACATTGTTGATATATAGTAGAATATGAAAATGCTTTTGCTGCAATTTCTGGTCCAATACCAGCAGGATCACCCATGGTAATAGCTAATACCGGCTTTATTTGATCTTGATTGTTTAGCATTTTATTTAAGAATTTTCAAATTACTTAACTCCTCTTTCATTGACTCTATATAGGCTACCTCTTCTGCTTGATCCATTTTGTACATTGGAGGCATAACATTTCCTTTACACAACCCTTGAATAGACATCAGCATCTTAAGCGCTGGAATTGACTCACTTAAAATTCTGTCTTTCTGATATAATGCACCTAAATAATTTGTTTTTTGCTGTAATTCATCTGCAACTACTTTATCTCCTCTTAAAGCAGCATCCACCAAATCTTTATATAATTCAGGAGTAAAATTCCCGGTACTGGGAACAATTCCATCAGCACCATTAAGCATTGCATAACTTGACTGTGCTGCCCAACCTAATAAATAGTTGAAATCATCGCGATCTTTCGCTAATTCAATTGCTTTTATTAGTCTATCTTCATCCCTTTCAGAATCTTTTAAACCAACTATATTTTCATGCTCACTTAAGCTATCTATAACGGACAATGGTATTGAATATTTTACGGTTGCCGGCATATTATAAATAATCAAGGGACGATTAATTTCATCAGCCAATTGGGTAAAATACTTAAACATTTGCTCTTCATTCATTGGATAATATGCAGGTAAAGTGGCCACCATAACATCAGCTCCCAATTCGGCATACTTTTTCGCATCCTCAATAGATTCACTAATACAGTTAGATGAAATACCTACATAAACAATATCTTTACCTCCTACTCTATTCACAACAGCTTTAACAAGATCTTCTTTTTGTTTTGATGACAAAGAAGGAGCTTCGCCTGTGGTACCTAATATAAAAGGACTTACTCCATTTGTAAGAAATAAATCTATGATATTATTAACTCCATTTATATCTATTGAAAGGTCATCTTCCAATGGTGTAATCATCGGAACAACAACTCCTTTATATTTATTCTTTACTTCCATTTTAGTATGCTTTTTTATAAATATCAACGATATCCTCCAATTTCAATTCCTTGATATTATTATTCAATAAACGTTTCACCTCAAAGGCACCTTTAGCCATGCTTTCAATAGCATCTTCAGGAATATTTATATCTGAAAGTCTTTCAGGAATATCACATTCTTTCATGATCTCCTTAATTTTTGAAACACCATTTATTGCAGTTTCTTTCGCATCACTACCTTCTTTAGCTCCAAGAACTCTGGCAATCTGAGCAAATTTTTCAACACCTGATTCTAAATTATACTCCATTACATATGGTAATAATAATGCATTTGATAAACCATGTGGCACTTTAAAATCACTTCCCAGGGGATAAGCCAAAGCATGTACAGCTGCTGTATTAACAGGACCCAGACACATACCTCCATACACACTCCCTAGGGCTAACATTGTTCTGGCTTCCAAATCCTGACCATCTTTACATGCTCTTTTGATATAATTACCAATTAATCGAATTCCCTCAAGCGCAAAAAGATCTACCATTGGATGAGAAAACTTATTGGTATATGCCTCTAAGCAATGCGTTAAAGCATCAATACCAGTTGCAGCAGTAACAGCAGAAGGCACTCCGACTGATAAGGAAGGATCAATATAAGCTCCATCCGGAACCAAAAAAGGACTTATTACACCTTTTTTACCTCCATCCATTTCATCTAAAAATATTGCATTAGGAGAAACTTCACTGCCGGTTCCAGATGTAGTAGGCAAACATGCCAAATAAGTAGAACGTCCTTTTAGCAATCCATTACCAATTATTTCTCGTGTATCCTGATCACTCTGCAATTGAGCCGCCAACAACTTAGCCACATCCATTACACTTCCACCGCCAATACCAACAACACTATCTGCACCAAAAGCTCTGGCATCTTTAAGTATCTTTTCAAAATCAGCAAAAGAAGGTTCATTTAAAACCTCCGTATTCACCTTTATGTCAACACCTTCTTCTGTTAACGTTTTCAATACTGAAACCAATAGAGATTCAACAGGTGTAATAGTTAACAAATACATCTTTTTCAATCCCAATGACAAATAATCAGTAAGAAACTGATCCAATGTCCCCTCTCCGAAAACTAATTTACCTGGTTGATATATTATTACTTTATTCATCTTGATTGCTTGTTTTAAAACTCAAAACACTCTTTTTCTGCACCTTAACAACTTACTTCTTCAATATACAGCGCAAAAACACAAGTATTTTAAACTATAACCACAGCAAATGTAAACGTTTTCATATTTTCATGCAAATAATTTTTAACGTTTTTTTTCATTTTAACACTTTCACTACTTAGAATCGTTAAAAATAGAGAATCCACAAAATGATAGATGCAAAACAAAAACCAATTAAACAAAGCCTTATTACCTGGTTATATATACTTTATATAACATCACTTTTTCACAATAAAAACAAATAAACGCTTATTAACATTTTATCAAAACACAAATAAAAAACCTCTTTAGAGATGTAAACGATTTTAAAAACCCATACTAAACAAACAAAAAGCCCAACAGATAAAAATCCGTTGAGCTTTATAATGTATTTAATCTCAAAAACAGTTAATTCACAACTAAACTTCTAGCATGACTTTCGCAATATCAACTTGGTATTTAAAGTCATTTGAATTGGAGATCTTTTAGGATCACTAATCCTCTGTATTAGTAACTCACAAGCCCTTTTCCCTATTTCATATGCAGGCTGACGAACAGCAGACAACGGTGGATTCAGCGAAATAGACCACATCATATCATCAAAACCTACTATTGCAACCTCTTCAGGTATTCTCAACTCTCTTTTATGAATAGTTTCCAGCGCACCTAAAGTAATCAGGTTATTTCCAGTAAATATAGCATCAGGAGGATTTGCCATAGCCAACAACTCTTCACAAAGTTCTACCCCGCTTCGATGCTTTGAATCTCCATATTTAATCAATTCCACATCAACCTGCATCCCATTATCTTCGATGGCATCACGATAACCCATTTCACGATACTTTGACGATGGAATTTGCTTTTGTCCAGATATATAAGCAATCCTTTTATATCCCGATTTTATTAAATGATCAACAGCTACATACGCACCATCTCTATTATTTACAACAACCACATCTACATCTTTACCCGTCAAGCCCCTATCCACACAAACTATCGGTAATCCATCATTTAAAAGCTTAATCACATTAGGATCTTTTTCGTGAGCTGGTGCCGCTATTAATCCATCAATTGACTCCTGCTGCAAAATATCCAGATACATTTTTTCCTTCTTTTCATCCTGAGCGAAATTACACATGATAATTGCATAATTATTCTCATAAGCAACATCTTCAACCCCCCTTAATACATCTACATAAAACGGGTTTTGAATATCCGGAATCAGTAAACCAATTAAATTACTTGATGCAGATTTGGAACGTAATCGTTTTGCAACCCTACTAGGTTGATATTTTAATTCTTTTATTGCTTTTAAAACCTTTGCCCGCGTCTCCTCATTTACATTCGATCCCTTATTTATTACCCTGGAAACAGTTGCTATTGAAACTCCAGCTCTGCGAGCCACATCATTTAAACTTGACATACTTTAGCCAATTATTATTAAATACTCAATTCTTAGTACATCCAAAAACTTATTATAAAACATCTATAACGTTCATAATAACATAAAAGTATTTTATTTACTCAATTTTACAAACAGAATAAAACTCACCCAATTAAAACCTTCTTAAAGTTGAATATATACTTGTATTTTTTTGAATTTCTAACAAAGTTACACTTTTTACAATAAAAACCTATACGTTTACATTTTTAAGATTTTATATTTTTTCTTTTTCACTATGTTTCAGTATATTTATATCATGTAAACGTTTTCTTATTTAGTAGACTTTTTATACATTTGCCCTCAGATATACCCAACACGGACACAGAAAAATAAATATTAAATCTACAAAAAAAATGAAAACTACATTCTACATATATTATATCCTTATCATATCATTAAGCAGTTGCATCAATCAATCATCTCAAAATACAAAAATCCCAACGCTTAATGAAGTAGGAACGTGCGCCGTCAAGGACAATATTGACCCAATCAGCGCTCCTTTTTCTATGACCCAGCTAGAAAAACCTATTTTTAACAATACATCTATTGACATAAAAAAGCAGGGAGCTACAGAAACAGAATTTTCAACATCAATTATACAGAATTGTATCGATAGTTTAAGTAACAGTGGTGGTGGCACAGTAATAATTCCAAAAGGAAATTGGAAAAGCGGTAGGATTATTTTAAAAAGCAACATCAACCTTCACTTTGAAGAAGGCAGCGAATTACATTTTAGCGGAAAGCTGGAAGATTACCAACCTGCAGTATTCACAAGAATCGAAGGAATAGAAGTTATGTCGCTTGGCGCATGCATATATGCAAACAACGCAACAAACATAGCCATTACAGGCAAAGGAAAATTGTTTGGCCCGGCTAACGGTCCAGTAAGAGAGTACATTTACTCTAAAGATGTAATTGAAAACGTAGTTCCTTTAGATATACCAGCAAATGAACGCAGATACTCAGGAACAAATGGAGAAGGTTACTTTTTACCTATGTTCATCTCCCCCATTAACTGCAAAAACATATTTATAGAAGGTATAACCCTAAGAAATACTGCTTTTTGGAATATTGTACCCATTTATTGTGAAAATATTATCATCAGAGGTATAGACATAAATTCCGTTGGAATTCCAAGAGGAGATGGAATTGATATAGAATCATCAAAAAATGTACTAATTGAATATTGCAACCTAAGTTCAGGAGACGATTGTTTTACAATGAAAGCAGGCAGAGGAATTGACGGCATTAAAATAAACAAGCCTACTGAAAATGTTGTAGTTAGATATTGCCTGGCAAAAGAAGGTCATGGTGGAATTACCGTTGGTAGCGAAACTGCTGGAATGATTCGTAATTTGTATGTTCACGATTGTGTTTTTGAGAATACCGGAGTAGGAATAAGATTTAAAACCAGACGCCCAAGAGGTGGTGGCGGAGAAAATCTTTACTACGAAAGAATAAGAATGAATTTAAGATACACCGCAATAAAATGGGACATGCTTGGCAGCACAGGATCTGTAGGAGAATTAGCCAATAGATTACCACAGAGAGAAATAAACAAACTCACTCCCAAATACAGAAATATCACCATTAAAGATATCACAATCGAAAACAGCACTCACTTACTCAAAGTCATTGGCATTCCTGAATCACCAGTAAAAAACCTTACTTTAAATAACATTAATGCATCCTCTTTAAATCTCATAAACCTTTGTGATATAGATGGTTTCAAATTAATTAATTCAAATATTAAAAGTCAGGACAGTATTATCAACTTAACTAATGCAAAATCTATACACATAGAAAATTCGGTAATTAATACTCCATCACAATACATCACCATTATCTCTGATTCTATATCAGAACAAAATGTTACCATAAATAATAGCAATAAAAACATATTTAAAACAATAACTCAATAGAGTTGATTTTCATATTTTTGCATATATTTTAACTTCGTTTACATTGCTATTTAATTGTTTTACTGCAATGTATAATTAGTCAAATTTACATTTTATGTAATCGTTTTCATTGTCTTTACATTTTTAAACATTATATTTGCGATGTAACTTTATTTTACGTTTTAAAATAAGACTTAACAAATAAATAACGAATAGATATAATACAATGAAGTTTTTTAACATCCATTCAAGATTCTACAAAAATTCCTTAGTAAAAAACATATTACTATTCGTAATATTCGCAACTCCAACCTTTGCATTTGCACAATCAAACTACAACATAGTAGAATGTGGAGCAAGCAACAAGGGTGATAAAGCAGCAACAAAAATTATTAACAACACAATCAATAAGGCTTTTAAATCAGGTGGTGGCACCATTTATTTTCCGTCAGGCACATACATTACTGGTCCAATTACCTTAAAAAGCAATATTACGCTATATCTTGAAGCAGGAGCTACCTTAAAGTTTTCAGATGATTTTGATGACTACCTACCCATGGTAGAATCAAGATGGGAAGGTATTGATGTAACAAACTTTCACCCTTTAATTTATGCTTATGAAGCAGAAAATATTGCAATTAAAGGTCGGGGTACTTTGGATGGACAAGGTAGAAAATGGTGGGATTACCATCACACACTTTATTCCAAACCAAAAACATTCAAATCAAAATGGCAGGTAGAATTTGCGAAACAGAACACAAATGTTTTAATGCCTGACGAACCTTATATGATTGAAAGAGGTTTTTGTCGTCCTCCATTTATTCAACCTATGTATTGTAAAAACATCCTGATTGAAGGAATCACAATAACAAATTCCCCATTTTGGACCATTAACCCTGAGTTTTGTGAAAACATTAATATTGACAATGTTACTGTATATAACCCAGACTCACCAAACACAGACGGTATAAATCCTGAATCTTGCCGTAATGTTCACATATCAAACTGTAAAATATCAGTTGGCGATGACTGTGTTACAATTAAATCCGGTAAAGATGCTGCAGGAAGAAAAATGAATATTCCTTGTGAAAACATTACCATTACCAATTGCACTATGCTTGACGGTCATGGTGCTGTAGTTATTGGTAGTGAAATGTCTGGTGGAATCAAGAAAATAACGATTTCTAATTGTGTATTTGAAGGTACAGACAGAGGTATCCGCATTAAATCAACGAGAGGGCGCGGAGGTGTTGTAGAAGATATTGCGATAAATAATATCATTATGAAAGACATCAAAAAGGAAGCCATCAAATTAAATATGTTTTATGCAAAATCTGATGAAGAACCTGTTTCTGAAAGAACGCCATCATTCAAAAACATTCACTTCAGCAATATTTCAGGAAACGCTTATCAGGCTGGGTTTTTACTGGGCTTGAAAGAATTAAAAATTAAAGATATTTCATTTTATAACATCAGATTAGATGCCACAAAAGGTTTCATGATTGAAGATGCTGAGGATATAGATTTTTCAAATATTGTAATTAATAACACAGAAGGTGCTGTTATTTCTGCTTTAGATACCAAATTTATTGAGATTAACGGATTAAAAACAAAAACACCAGTAGCACAAACGCCTATTATTGAATTAACGGATGTTGAAAATGCTCTAATATTAAACTGTAATCAAAATAGAAAAACAGATATTTTCTTAAAACTAGATGGAGGAAAAACCAAGGATATCTATTTAGGAAATAACAATCTGGTTCAGGTGAATACTGAGGTTTTAAAAACCGAAAAGGTAAATTCTGATATAATAAAAATTAGTCACTAATTCGCAATTTGAGAGGGATGAAAAGGGTACAATTACTTTATATAACAAAACAAAACCAAGGCATTACATATAACAATAGCTCGGTAAAAAAGAGCCTAAAATCATATGTAGTTCTGGCCGCATTGTTTACAACAATGCTTTTTAGTTCTTGTACTAACCTACAAAATGACAATTCCTCGAATTTAAAAGGAGATTACGAAACAGGTTTTGATTACCAGGAATTTGTGAATCCCTCAGTAAAATACAGATCATTCCCTTTTTACTCTATAAACGATAATCTTGAACCGGAAGAAATTAAAAGACAGGTTCGTGATTTTAAAAATGCAGGATTTGGTGGCTTCTATCTTCATAGCAGAGTTGGTTTATTAACCGAATTTTTGAGCGATGATTGGTGGGAGAATATAGAAGCAGCCATTGATGCTGCCAACGAAGTGGGTATTGAGGCATGCTTTTATGATGAAGATAAATGGCCCAGTGGTTATGCCGGGGGTATCATACCTAGGATGGGTGAAGAATACAGAGCAAAAGGTTTAGTTCGTTTAGCCTTAGACACAAAGGTTCCAGAGGGATGTGTAACATTAAAAGAAGATGATCAATACCGATACATCATGTACACTGCCCAAATGGGAAATCCTAAATTTAATGGTACTAGTTGGGTTGATCTTTTAAACCCGGAAACTGTAAAAAACTTTATTGATGTTTCCTATAAGCCATACATTGAAAAGTTCACAGAAAAGACATCTCATTATACTGTAAACTTTTTTGCAGATGAACCTCATATTTGTGCCCGCTACTTTGATACAAACACGCCTAATTTAGGTATTCTGACCTACTCTCCTTTTGTTCGAGAAAAATTCAAGACATTATACGGTTACGATATCATTGATAAAATAAACCTGTTATTTGAAGAAAAAGAGAATTGGCGAGAAGTCCGTTTGCAATACTGGAGAACTGTTGCTCAACAATTTGATGAAAGTTTCACCAAACAAATTGCATCTTATTGCGCCGAGAACGGCATTAAATTTACAGGGCATTTTTTGGGAGAAGAGAGTCTAAAGAAAATAAGAAACCGTATAGGAAATGCGATGTTGCATTACAGAGATATGCAACAGCCTGGAATGGATCATTTGGGTTTATCAATTTCAAAAAGTATCATTACAGCAAAAAGTGTAAGTAGTGTTGCCAACCAATATGGTACGCCACGTCGTTTGACTGAAGTATTTGGGATCAGCGGTCAGAATATGAATTTTGAAGACAGGAAATGGTTAACCGGATGGCAAACTATTCTAGGTATTAATCACATTTGCCCTCACCTTACATTATATAGTTTAAAAGGAGAACGCAAAAGAGACTACCCTCCTACATTTTCATACCACCAACCCTATTGGAAACATAATAAATTGATAGAAGATTATATAGCAAGGGTTTCATATGCTACTACTGTTGGTGAGTATCATCCTCAGATTTTAATGATTCATCCATTAGAAACAGCCTATGCAAAGGGAGATCATGATAAGGATTACACATCTCATTTAAATACCATTTTTGAAAATTTACAGTCGGCCCATTTTGATTATGATTTAGGCGATGAACAAATCATGGCTGACACAGCTATTATCAAGGGTCATGAAATCAATATTGGTTCTATGAATTATGCTCATGTGATTCTTCCTGATATGATCACTATTCGCAAATCTACGCTGGAACTATTACTAAACCTGGCAAATAAGGGAGGAAAGATTGTAAACATTGGTAGATTTCCTGAATTTGTGGATGGAAATCCCAATGATACGGATTTAAAAAAATTACGAAACTTCAGTGTTGACATCAAACCTGAAGAAATTACAACGAAACTGGCTTCTGTTATTAAACCTAATGTTACTATAACCGGTGAGCAATCTGGTAAAATTTGGGAACAACTCAGAAAAACGAAAGATGGTTATGTGTTGCAACTTGCCAACATGTCGCACACCGATGCAATTCAGTTTAATTTAAAGTCTGATTTTCTGAAAAACAATCCTGTATTGTGGAATCCAAGTACGATAAAATGTTTTTCGCTGAAAACAAATAAAGATGGATCATTCACGCTTGAATTAGCGGCGTCATCAAACATTTGGATAACCACAGATAAGCTAAGTAAAACTGCAAAAATTGAGGGTGCTTATAAATTACCATCACAAAACACTTCTTTAGTTGAGCTAAATAAAAAATGGGATGGCAAGCGATTGGATCCCAATGCCATTACTTTAGATTTTGCCAGATATTCTACAGATAATGGTGAAACTTTTAGCAAACCAGAACCTGTTATTGGTATCTACAAAAGATTGTCAGAAAATGACTACAAAGGAAATCTTATATTGGATTATCCTGTTCAAATTAGGCAAATTCCCAAAACCTGTCAGCTAGTAGTTGAGGATCCTTCAATATTTAAATCTATTGAAATCAATAATGATCAGGTTCTTTTTAATGCATCAAAAAACTATTATTTAGATCACAAATTTTCAACATCATCTGTATCAGCATACTTAAAAGAAGGTAAAAACAGTATAAGATTCAATTTGGAATTTTTACCAGAAGAACCTGAAAGTCAATCTCAGCTAGCCAGATTAGGAACTGAAATTGAAAGTATTTATTTAACAGGTGATTTTGCCGTACAAGGAAGTACTCCTTCAATCTCAATGGATACACAACGTAATAATACCGGTGATTTTCAGCTTCGTCCTGTACACGGTTACGAATCCTTTACAATTACACAAGAAAAAACTCATTTTACAGGAAACTTAACATTAGAAGGATATCCTTTTTATGCAGGAAGTTTTGAACTCTCACAGGATTTTGAATTAAAATCTCTTGATCCTGATAAAAAATATTACATCAACTTACCAAACTGCGAATCAATTGTAACTCAAATAGAAATTAATGATCAATTGGTTGGTAATTTAACATGGTCTCCATTTAAAGCTGACATTACAAAATTGATAAAACAAGGTACCAACCAGGTAAAAATTACTTTAACCAACTCATTGCGTAATTTATTGGGGCCTCATCATCAGCAAAGAGGAGAACTAACCAGAGTTGGGCCGTTTAGTTTTACCGGATCCGGAGGGTTTCCTGATCCAAGAGGAGAAAGTAATTGGTATGATTTAAGAAAAACAAACGAACCAATGAAACTTTGGACAGACACCTATTATTTCATCCCATTTGGATTTTTAGAGCCTGTAACAATCTCAATTAGTAAATAAATCAATTGATATAACCTTGAAATCACAAAAAAATTATAATCATATGAAACTTACAGTTTGCCTGTTTGCAATTGCATTGCTTTTAAGTTGTAATACAACGACTAAGAAAGTTGAAAAAAAAGAAGATAAGTGGAGTGTTAAAATGGCTAACTCGGTTCTTGAAAGATACGATACACTGGGTTACTATAACGGTAGAACCAGAATTGGATGGTCATATGATATAGCTATGTTGGGCATGGCTATTGATAAATTGGGTGATATTGATAAGAAATACTCTGATTATTTATCGACTTATATGGATGGTATGGTTATGGAAGATGGAAGTGTGCCTCGCTATCGTCTTGATAAATTCAATATTGATTTGATTAATCCTGCAAAAGCACTTTTTACAGAATATAAAGAAACCAGGAATAAAAAATACAAAAAAGCAATTCCTCAGTTTGTAGAGCAAATGAAACAGCACCCTAAAACTCAAACCGGAGGATTTTGGCATAAAAAAGTATATCCAAACCAAATGTGGTTAGACGGACTTTATATGGGTAGCCCATTTCTAGCTCAATATGCAAAAGAATTTAACGCTCCTGAATGGTTCGATGTTGTGGCTAAACAAATCACCCTTGTTTATGAAAAAACTCTCGATCCTAAAACAGGATTACTATACCATGCCTGGGATGAAAGCAAACAACAAAAGTGGAGTAATCCTGAAACCGGTCAATCGCCTAACTTTTGGAGCAGATCTATGGGATGGTATGTAATGGCTATTGTTGATGTTTTGGATTTTATGCCTGAAGATCATCCTCAAAGAGCTGAAATCATTTCAATATTACAAAAAACATGCGATGCTTTAATGAAAGTTCAGGATCCAGAATCAGGAGTATGGTACCAGGTATTAGATCAGGGAAATCGTGAAGGTAATTACCTAGAAGGTTCTGGAACTGCAATGTACATTTATGCGTTTGCAAAAGGTGCAAAAAACGGATATCTGGATAAATCTTATTTAGATAAAGCCAACACTGCTTTTGACAATATGATTAAAGAATTTATCAAGAATGATGAAAATGGAATAATCAGCATGGTTAATATATGTGGTGCTTGTGGTTTAGGAGGCAATCCGTACAGAGATGGAACCTATGAATATTACATCAATGAAAAGATCGTAACCAACGATTGCAAGGGAGTAGCTCCATTTATTTTTGCTGCTATTGAATTGGATAGATAAGAGCGAAAAAAAATTAGTAATGAATAATGAGTATTGAGTAATTTTCAGCTTGTATAGAAAATTACTCTTTCTATAGTAACCTTCTTTTCCTTTAGAACTAACAACAACGAACACATGAACTCATTTAAAAATATATTTACGGTAGCATTATTTTCTTTTGTGGTATCGTTTACATTAAAGGCTAATATTTATAGAGATATTACAGTAGCTCAGGATGGAAGTGGCGATGTAAAAACCATTACAGAGGCAATCAATAAAATTCCTTCTGATAATTTTCAACGTTATGTAATCTATGTTAAAAACGGTGTTTACAACGAAAAAATAAGAATTGAAAAGGATTACCTGACTATTAAAGGTGAAAGTCGTGACAAAACAGTTATTCAGTTTAATCAATTGAAAAACGACTGGATAGCTAAAAAAGATTATGAAGGACCTGCTGTTGTAAATATTCATGCTGATGACGTGATTATTGAAAACCTCACTCTTAAAAATACAATGCCTAAAGTTGGCCCTACAGCTTATGTTATTTATGGAACAGGCACAAGAACCATTATTCAAAACTGCGATATCCTTAATAATGGAGCAAATACCGTAACACTAGTAGATGATAATACTGGTATGTACTATTTAAACAATTGTTTAATTGAAGGAACTGTTGACTTTATGAAAGCAATGGGTTGGTGCTATATTAATAACTGTCAGTTTTTCCAGAAAGAAGCTATTGCCTCGTTGTGGCATGCAGGTATTAATAATCCCAATCAGAAAATGGTAATCAACAATAGTACGTTCGATGGTGTTGAACACTTCTTTATTGGTCGTCATCATTATGATGCACAAATGTTTGTACTGAATTGCCACTTCACAGAAAAATTAGCTGATTTAGCTTTATATAGAAAAACATACGATAAAAAACCAGAAAAGAATAAGCCGTATATTTTCGGTGACCGACACTATTACTACAACTGCAAAAGAGATGGTGGTAATTATGAGTGGTTAAACAATAATCTATCTGAGTTTTCTTCAAAGATAAAAGCAGATGATATGACTTCTTCGTGGACATTTGACAATCAATGGAAACCCGAATATCAATCTACTCCTAAAATCACGGATTATAAGATAACTGATAAAAATATAATGATCAGTTTTGATCAACCTATTACAGTGAGAGGTAATGTAATTTTAGAAACGTCGACTGGTAAAAAACTTGTTTTTAGCAAGGGTAAAGGAAGACAAATTCTAAGTTTTATTCCTGATCAAAGTTGTACAAAATCTGATTTAAAAAGTGGTTTTAAATTAATATCAGGTGAACTTGCATCCACTTCAGCAAGTTGCACAACACCATTATTTAAATCATCAATAAAATAACAAATCCATACTGAGTATTAGTAGCGTTAAAGAAAAATCCGGAAGTATGAAGACTAATTTTATCAGACTAAATATATTATTTGCAGCTATCATAGTTGTATTAGTTTCTTCTTGTAATAATAAAAAGGAGGAAATTATAGAGCTTTGGTACAACAAACCAGCCAAGACATGGGAAGAAGCATTGCCTATTGGTAATGGTCGTTTGGGTGCTATGATATATGGAGATCCTCAGATAGAACAAATCCAGTTTAATGAGGAAACACTTTGGAATGGATCTCCAAGAAAGTATCAAAGAGACAATGCTTATAAAAGTCTTGATAAAATTCGTCAATTACTATTTGATGGCAAACAAGATATAGCTGAAAAACTAGCTGCAAAAACCTTTATGGGAAGACTTGCTTACGAAGACGAATTTCCTGTTTTAAAGGCTCAATGGGTTGATAGTATCAATCATCTTGATATTGTAAAAAAAGGCGTACTATCTTCATTTGACGATAGTACATGGCCTGAAATGTTCATCGACTATAAAAGTGTTTGGGAACGTAAGGGCCTTCCTGATATGAATGGAGCTGTATTATTTCGTAAAACAATTGATATTCCTGCACAATGGAAAGGAAAGTCTTTAAAAATTCATTTGGGTAAAATTAAGGATCATGATTTTACTTATATCAACGGTCATTTAATTGGAACAAAAGACGAAAGTAATACGAATCGAATTTATACCATCCCTGCTAAATTCGTTAAAACCGGTAAAAATGTAATTGCTGTTTTAATTAACAATTATGTTTCTACAGGAGGTTTTAATGCGGTAAGAACAGGTCCTAAAAAGATGAATATTACTCCTGTTAACTTTAAAGCAGATCCTCTATTTATTGAGGGTAACTGGAAATATAAAGTTATTGACAGAAAACCACCTTACTACCCGGAATACCAAGCAAAATATCAGCCTTTTGGAGTTGTTAGAATTGAATTTGAAGGACATGATTCAATTACAAATTTCAGACGTAGTCTTGAGATAAACAACGCATTGTCCAAAACAAGCTATACATGTAATGGAGTTCAATATCAAAGGGAGTATTTAGCAAGTCATCCGGATAATCTTATTGCTGTAAAATTAAGTTCGAATAAAAAGAACCAGCTCAATTTCAAAGCCTGCTTAGAGACTTTACATGCCATCTATAATATTGAAAAAATAGATGATCAAACACTGGCGCTTTCAATAAAAGTTGAGGACGGCGAGATGAAAGGAACTGCCTATTTAAATATTTCAAGCAATGACGGAATTGTAAATATTAAAGACAATCAAATTGTAGTTTCAAATGCAAGCGAAGCGGTAATCAAATTAATAGCATCAACCAATTATAAAGCGTACAATGATATTTCAGGAAATGCAAAAGAGATTTGTGATGCTCAATTGCCTATTATTGAATCATTACAATATGATGAAATCAGAACATCTCATTTAAATGATTACAAACCCATTTTTAACCGTTTTTCAATTGATCTTGGAGATCACGAAAAAAGACAAACACCAACTGACGAAAGAATTTTTAATATTAAAAATCAGGAAGATAAAGATTTAGCGGCCTTGTATGTACAATATGCAAGATATTTAATGCTTTCTTCAGGAAGAGAGGGAACCAATCCTCCTAACTTACAAGGTATCTGGAATGAAGAAATTTATCCGGCATGGGGAAGTAAGTATACCACAAACATCAATTGCGAAATGAATTTTTGGCCCGTGGAACCACTTAATATCAGTGAATGTCATAACACTCTATTTAAATTAATAGATGAAGTTGCCATTGAAGGTGCAAAAACTGCTAAAGCGTATTATAGCGCTAAAGGTTGGGTTCATCATCACAATACGGATCAATGGAGAGGAACTGCACCGATCAACAACTCCAATCACGGTATATGGGTAACAGGTGGTGCATGGTTAGCTCATCATTTGTGGGAGCATTATATGTATACGCAGGATAAAGAATTTTTAAAGACTAAGGCTTATCCTCTCTTAAAAGGTTCGGCTGAATTTTTTGCAGACTTTTTAGTAAAAGATCCTAAAACAGGATATCTGATCAGCACACCTTCAAACTCTCCTGAACATGGAGGTTTAGTTGCAGGGCCAACTATGGATCATCAGATTATTCGATCTTTATTTAAGATTGTAATTGAAAGCTCTGATATTTTAGATACAGATCACGAATTTGCTGCCATGCTAAAAGATAAACTAACTCAAATGGCTCCCGATCAAATAGGAAAACATGGTCAATTGCAGGAATGGATGGAAGATAAAGATGATACCACAGATACTCACCGTCATATCTCGCACCTATGGGGTGTTCACCCTGGCAATGAAATTACGTGGGATAACAATCCTGAGTTAATGAAAGCAGCAAAACAATCATTAATATATCGTGGGGATGATGGAACAGGTTGGAGTTTAGCTTGGAAAATAAACTTTTGGGCTCGCTTTTTAGATGGTAATCATGCCAATACCATGATAAAAATGTTATTGGGTTCAGCTCTCGATCCAGAAAGAAACGGAGGAGGTGGCTCCTACCCTAACTTATTTGATGCTCACCCGCCTTTCCAGATTGATGGAAATTTTGGTGGTGCTGCCGGAATTGTTGAAATGATCATGCAAAGTCACCAGGGTTATATTCAATTACTACCTGCTTTACCTGATTCGTGGCAATCTGGAAGTATTAAAGGATTAAAAGCTCGCGGAGGATTTGAAATTGATATGGAATGGAATGAAGGGAAATTGTATTCGTTATCAGTTCTATCTACAGCAGGAAATAAACTTAAAATTAAGTATGGAAAGCAAATGATAGAACAAGAAACCCGGGCCGGAGAAACTTATCAAATAAACAACCTAATCAATTAAAAACACAGTAACTAGTCTAAGATGAAACAGATATTTAAATATATAATACTTACTCTTTTTGTTCCTGCATTATTCATTAAATGTGCGAATAATAATACTCAAAATGATCCCTGGAAAACGGCAAATAATATTGTAGAAACTATTGGTTCTATATCGTTCAAAGACACTACCTATAATATCACAAAATATGGTGCCATAGCTGATGGTAAAACATTAAACACCTCAGTGATCAATGCAGTTATTGAAATGTGCAGCGTTAATGGTGGTGGAACTGTTTTAGTTCCTGAAGGAACCTATTTAACAGGTGCTATTCATTTTGAGGATAGTGTAAATCTGAAAATTGACAAGGGAGCTACATTATTGTTTTCTGTTGATCCTAAAGACTATCTGCCAGTAGTAAAAACAAGCTGGGAAGGTATATTTTGTTACAATTATTCTCCTTTGATTTATGCTTATGGCAAAAAGAACATTGCCTTAACCGGTGAAGGAACTGTAAATGGTATGGCTATACCTGAAAACTGGTGGAGACTAAAAGGTAAAACAAAATATGGTTGGAAAGAAGGAATGGAAAGTCAATTGGATTCTGTTGGACAACCACTACTTAACCAATACAATAAAAACCAAACTAAAGTTGAAGATCGACAAATGGGTGAAGGCCATTATTTACGTCCTCATTTCATTCAGTTTTTCGAATGTACAAATGCTTTAATTGAAGGTATTACTGTAGAAGACTCTCCTTTTTGGGTAATACATCCTGTACTTTGCGAGAATTTGACCATAAGAGGTGTAACGGTTAACAGTAATGGTCCAAACAACGATGGTTGTGACCCGGAATCTTGTAAAAATGTTTTGATTGAAAATTGCATTTTTAACACTGGAGATGATTGTATTGCGTTAAAATCAGGAAGAGATGATGACGGAAGAGCCATGAATCGACCAATTGAAAATGTAGTAATCAGAAATTGTACCATGAAGAATGGACATGGCGGAGTTGTTCTTGGCAGTGAAATTTCAGGTGGTTGTAAAAATATTTTTGTTGAGAATTGCGAAATGAATAGTCCTGAATTGGATAGAGCTATCCGTATTAAAACTAATAATAACAGAGGCGGCGTAACTGAAAATGTTTATATCCGAAACTTAAATGTAGGTCAGGTTAAAGAGGCTATCGTAAGAATCAATTGCAGTTATGATTCAAAAGAAGGCCAGGGTAATTTTATTCCTACCGTACAAAATATTTTCATCTCTAATGTTCAGTCACAAAAAGCACAAATGGCACTTAAACTGGATGGTTTAGAAGGTGAGAATTGTATAAAAAATATCCATATTGAAAACTGTTCTTTCAACGGTGTAAAAGAGGATAACGTTATTAAATACGTGGAAAGTTTAAATCTGAAATCTGTTCATATTAATGACGAGTTGATTAATGAATCTTTATAGTACAATAGATAGATATTAAGTTCTCAGTAGATGGTAGACAGTAGACGGTAGACAGTAGGCAAAATCTGAAGACTGTTGACTGGGAACTGGGAACTATTGACTAAGAAACAGCCTTCTTAATTCAAAGAAATCATGAAGTTATCATTAAAAAAATCGATACAAATAATAAAATCACAGTTTGGTTTTCAAGTGTCAGGAATGCTTGTTTTATTATTTTCGGCAAACATTAATTCTAAAGCTCAGACTGTAACTGGTGAACCTGCTGGAATTCCAATTCCTCCTCAAATATACTCAACTGAACCATGGGAAGATCCTCAAATATGTGGTCTAAACAGAGACCGTTCCAGAGTGACAGCTTATTCATATACTAACATTGAAGATGCTCTTAGGAATGTTAGAGAACAATCATCTCGTTATGTGGATTTAAACGGAGAATGGGATTTTAAATTTGCTATTAAGCCAGCTGATGCACCTACTAACTTTTATGAAAATAAGGTTACTGGATGGGATAAAATAAAAGTTCCTTCAAACTGGGAAATGGAAGGTTATGATATTCCAATCTATAAAAGTGCGGTTTATCCGTTTCGTCCGGTAAATCCACCTTACGTGCCAAGAGATTACAATGCTGTTGGTTCTTACCAACGCACTTTTTCCGTTCCTGAAAAATGGAATGGTATGAATATAACGCTTCATTTTGGAGGAGTTAGCTCCGCTTTTAAAGTTTGGGTAAACGGCAAATTCTTGGGGTATGGAGAAGACAGTTGTTTACCTTCAGAGTTTAATGTAACTCCTTATTTAGTTAAGGGCGAAAACATCGTTTCTGTTCAGGTAATCAGATGGAGTGATGGAGCTTATCTGGAAGATCAGGACCATTGGAGAATGAGTGGTATTCAGCGTGAAGTATATTTAATGGCTGAACCAAAACTTCGTATTGCTGATTTTCATTACCGAACAACGCTGGATAAAGAATATAAAGACGCTGTTTTCAGCCTTCGTCCTCGTATCGAAAACTTAACCGGAGATACAGTTAAAGGCTATATTTTTAAAGCTCAATTATATGATGCTGCCAAGCAAACTGTATTTGAAAAACCTCTGAAAAAATCAGTTATTTCTATTTTAGATGAAAGTTATCCTCGTTTAGATAATGTGATTTTCGGAATGCTGGAAACTACTGTTAAGAATCCTTTAAAATGGAGTGATGAGACTCCGAATCTTTATACACTTGTTGTTTCTTTAGAGGACAGTGTTGGAAATCTTCTGGAAGCTAAAAGTTGTAAGGTTGGATTTAGAAGCATCGAATTCAGAGAATCTGACAGCAAGTTATTGATTAATGGTAAAGTAACTTATCTATACGGTATTAACCGACACGATCATCATCCTGAAAAAGGAAAAGCTCTATCTAGAGAAGATATTGAAAGAGATGTAAAACAGATCAAGCAATTCAATTTCAATTGCATTCGTACAAGCCACTACCCTAACGATCCGTATTTCTACGATTTATGTGATGAGTACGGTATTTTGGTGATGGACGAAGCCAATTTGGAAACTCATGGACTGGGTGGTAAATTAAGCAATGATCCTTTTTGGACCAATGCTCATTTGCAAAGAATGACCAGAATGGTGGAAAGAGATAAAAATCACCCTAGTGTAATTATCTGGAGTTTAGGCAACGAAGCTGGTAGTGGACCAAACCATGATGCAATGGCAGGATGGGTTCATAATTTTGATATTACTCGTCCTGTTCATTATGAACCAGCACAAGGTAGTCCGGGTGTTGAAGGTTATAAAGATTTAAGCAAGCGTCCAAATACAGGTAGATTACCAAATCCTATCGATCAAAATTATGTGGATATGGTAAGTCGTTTCTACCCTTCTATCCCATTTATCTATGACTTATTAAACTTCCCGGGAGATAAAAGACCAATTCTTTTCGTGGAGTATTCACACTCTATGGGTAATTCAACAGGAAACATGAAGGAGCTTTGGGATATTTTCCGTTCAAATCCACGTTTTATTGGTGGTTGCATCTGGGATTTTAAAGATCAGGGCTTAACAAAATTAGATTCATTAGGAAATCCTTTTTATGCTTATGGAGGTGATTTTGGCGAAAAACTGCATGATAACAATTTCTGTATCAATGGTATTGTTGCTGCTGACGGAAGAGCAAAAGCTGCCATGTACGAGTGTAAACATGTTTATCAGCCTATAGAATGTGAATTGGTTAATGCAGATAAAGGTTTAATCAAGATTATCAATCGTCATGCTACTTTATCTACAGATCATTACAACTGTGCATTAAAAACATTACAGGATGGAAAATTAATTAAAACTGTTTCCATTCCTACTTTTCATTTAGAAGCAGGAAAAGATACTGTGATTAATATCTCTGGTTATCTGCCCAAATTTAAAGCAGACTTAGAGTATCTGACTAACATTGAATTCTCTTTACTTGAGGATCAACAATGGGCCAACAAAGGATATAACGTAGCTTCCAATCAGTTTGAATTATCAGGATTACCAATTTTTAAAACTGAATCAAAATCTTATCCTACATTAACAGTAAATGACAAGGATAACAAATACAACATTAGTGGTAAATCATTTAGCATTGGAGTTGATAAAACAAACGGAGCATTATCATCTTATATATGGAATGGTGAAGAACAAATTTTCGCTCCTCTCCTACCTAATTTCTCTCGTCCTTTAACGGATAACGACAGAAAAGGCTGGAAACCTCAGAAAAAACTGAAAGAGTGGTACGAGGCTAATCCTGATCTTACAGATATTAAAATTGAGGACCGAAAAGACATTGTCAGCATTACAAGTCAGTATTCTATTATCGACAATAAAGCCAATGTAACTGTAAATTACACCATTAATGGCGATGGAGTGATTAAAGTAGCATATAAACTTGATGTAAAGGACAGTCTTCCAAATATTCCAAAGGTTGGTATGAAGTGCGGTATTCAAAGAAACTATGATCAAATTAGTTGGTATGGTCGCGGTCTGTATGAAAACTACATTGACAGAAGATCCGGCTTTGAAGCAGGCATCTACAGTCAGCCTATCAATGAATTTATGGAACCATACATCATGCCTCAGGAAAATGGCAACAGAACGGATGTTAGATGGATGTATCTAAACAACAATCAAAACAATGGTGTACTGGTTGTTGCAGATAGTTTATTAAGTATGAATGCATGGCCTTATACAGAAGAAAATATTAACGAGGCCAATCATACTTATGATTTAAAAGACGCCGGATATATCACATTAAATATTGATTTGATACAGATGGGTGTAGGTGGTAACGACAGTTGGTCGGATGTGGCTCAACCGATACCTCAATATCAAATACCTGCAAAGGATTATCAGTACGAGTTTTACTTACTACCTATTAAAAGTAAAATCGATCAAATTACTTCTGTGTACAGAAAAATTAAGTTTTAATTAAGGGAAAGAAAAACATATTCATATGAAAACAATTATAAAGAATAGATTTTTACTGCTTTCGATGATCATTTCATTTTCATCAGTAAATATTTTTTCACAATCATTAAAAAGTAATACCGATACAGAAATCAAATATCTTTCAGGTAAAGGGTATGATGATGCTGTAGAATGGGATTTTTTCTGTACAGAAGGACGAAATAGTGGCGAATGGACCAAAATTCAAGTTCCTTCGTGTTGGGAGCAACAAGGTTTTGGGGAATACAACTATGGCATTTATTTCTACGCCATGAAGTCTCACCCTGCAATTCCAACCGAGCAAGGTAAGTACAAACACACATTCATGGTTCCAAAGGAATGGGAAGATAAAAACGTACAAATTGTTTTTGAAGCGTCGATGACTGATACTGAAGTGAGAATTAATGGCAAAAAAGCAGGTGAAACACATCAGGGTGCATTCTATCGTTTTAAATATGATATCACTCCATGGTTAAAATTCGGAAAAGAAAACTTGTTGGAAGTTACCGTAAGTGAAGAATCAAAAGATATCAGTGTAAATCTGGCTGAACGCCGCGCTGATTACTGGAACTTTGGAGGAATCTTCCGTCCTGTATTTTTAGAAGTAAGACCTGCTCACAATATTGACCGAACAGCTGTTGCAGCTGAAGCCAATGGTGATTTCCTTGCCGAAGTTTTCCTTGGACATCCATTATCAAACGAATACTCAGTTAAAGCAGAAGTGTTGGATTTGAATGGTAAAGTAATTGGAAAACCAGTTCTTGAAAAACCTCAACCTGGATCTGAAAAAGTAGTTCTAAAGTCGCATTTTGATAATATGAAACTATGGACTGCAGAAACGCCTAATCTTTACAATGTTCGATTTACATTGATGAAAGATGGTAAAGCTATTCACACAGTTAATGATCGTATTGGTTTCCGCACATTTGAAATCCGCAAAAAAGATGGACTTTACCTTAATGGACAAAGAATTATGATGCGTGGAGTAAACCGTCATAGCTTTTGGCCGGAAACAGGTCGTACTTTAAATAAAGAGTTAAACTATAACGATGTTCGTTTAATTAAAGAAATGAACATGAATACAGTTCGTATGTCGCACTATCCTCCTGATCCTGAATTTTTGGATGCTTGTGATGAATTGGGACTTTATGTTTTAAATGAGCTTGGTGGATGGCATGGTCATTACGATACAGGAGTTGGAAGAAAACTGGTTAAAGAGATGGTTACTCGTGACGTTAACCACCCAAGTATTCTTTTTTGGGATAATGGAAATGAAAAAGGTTGGAATACAGAGCTTGATGCTGAGTTTGCTCCTTACGATCCTCAAAAGCGTCCGGTTATTCACCCTCAGCAAGATCTAAACGGAATGGAAACCATGCATTACCGTTCATACGGTGAAACTCAAAACTATTTAAGAGGTAAAGATTTATTTATGCCGACTGAGTTTCTTCATGGATTATATGATGGTGGACATGGTGCTGGTTTATATGATTACTGGAAAATGATGTATAACCATCCTAACTGTACCGGAGGTTTACTTTGGGTGTATGCCGATGAAGGTGTAGTTAGAACTGATCAGGATGGAAAAATTGATAATGATGGAAACCATGGTGCTGACGGTATTGTTGGACCTCATCACGAAAAAGAAGGTAGTTTCTTTACCATTAAAGAAGTTTGGTCGCCTGTTTATATTGATTTTGATGAACTACCAGCTGATTTTTCCGGTGCAATTCCTGTTCAAAACAGATACGATTTTATCAACCTGAATCAGTGTAAGTTTACATGGAAACTAAGTCAGTTTTCAGATGCTTTTGAAAAGAATGCAACAGAAATAACGATTAAGGAAGGTAAATTCAACGGTCCGGATTTAGAAGCACATGCAAAAGGTGAATTAAACATTCCTCTTCCTAAGGACTGGAAGAATGCTGATGCTTTATTTGTTACTGCATACGATCCAGAAGGAGAAGAAATTTATACATGGTCGTGGGATTTAGCAAAAGAAGCTGATTCTATTGAACCAAACAAAGTAAATAATGAATTTAAAACTCAGGAAACAGATGAGCAAGTGACTATCTCTGTTGGAGAAAATGCATTTACTTTCTGCAAAGAAAAAGGTGAATTATTAAACGTAAAACAGAACGGAAAAACCATTTCGTTTGGTAATGGGCCTAAGTTTACTGCAGCTCGTCGTGGTGATAGAAGTTTGGATGGTTGGGTTGCTGAAAATTTACCTAAGCCATTAAATGGTATTGACAGAGTTTACAACGAATTTTCAACAGACTCAACGTTGACTTATTTTGATTATCACAAAGAGGATGGTTACTACGCAGTAAATGCAAAGTATGCAGGAGCGTTGAAAAATGTATTATGGAAGATTTATCCTGATGGATTATTGGAATTAGACTACACATACCAATATGATGGTGTGGTTGAGTTGATGGGAATCAAATTCGACTATCCTGAAGACAATATGAAATCTATTAAATGGTTAGGAATGGGTCCTTATCGTTCATGGCAAAACCGTACTCATGGTACAGAATTGGGTATTTGGGGAAATGATTACAACGATCCTATCCCTGGTGAAAGCTTTGTTTATCCTGAGTTTAAAGGATATTTCCGCGATTGGCAATGGGCTAATTTCTCAACTACAGAAGGAACCATTTCTATTGCAAATAAAAGCTTTGATAACTATTTAGGCGTTTATACTCCTCGTGACGGAAGAGATGCATTATTATATACTTTACCTCAAACAGGAATTTCAGTATTAGATGTAATCCCTGCTGTTCGTAATAAAGTAAATGCAACAGACTTATGTGGTCCTTCATCACAAGCACAACGTGTAAGTGGAGAGAAATCTGGAACGGTTTATTTTCGTTTTCAAGCAAAGTAAATTATAGATCGTTAGACATTAGATAAGAGATAATAGACTATTTGTAAATAATTCTAAAGTCTCTAATCTCTTATCTGTAATCTCTAATCTAAAAAAGATGAAAAAAATATTCTGCATACTATTAATTGGAGCATTCTTTCTGGGATGTAATTCCGGATCTTCAAAGGAAGAAAAGAATTATCCTACCACAGAATCAGCTAAACCATGGACACTTTGGTACTGGATGCATGGTGAAGTGTCAAAAGAAGGTATAACTGCTGATCTGGAGGCCATGAAAGAAATTGGTCTGGGTGGTGCATATCTGTCATTTATTAAAGATCTAAGAGATTCTTCATTGATAGAAAATCCGGTTAAAACATTGACTCCGGAATGGTGGGAAATGATTAAGCATGTCATGAAAGAGTGCGATCGTTTGGATTTAAAACTAGGTATGCACTCCTGTGATGGGTTTTCATGCGCCGGTGGTCCATGGATTACTCCGGATAAATCTATGCAGAAGGTTGTTTGGTCTGATACTATTGTGAAGGGCGGACATCCTTTTCAATCTGTTTTATCGGTTCCAAAACATAAAGAAAACTACTACGAAGACATTGCCATTTATGCCTATCCTGTTAAGGAAGGTGCAGGTGTTTCCTCGTTCCAAAAACAAGTTAAAGTAACAACTGATGCTACAAATAATGACATTAACTACCTGGCCAAAGAAGGAAATAACAAACAGTTTAAAAGTAAAGAACCTTGTTACATTCAATACGAATTTGAAGAGCCATTTACTTGTCGCTCTTTAATTATTCATTCAGGATGGTACAACTATCATTCTAACCGATTTTTAATCCAGGTTAGTAATGATGGTGTTCATTTCAAAGATCATTATCAAATGACGGCTCCACGACAAGGATGGCAGGATGTTTATGCAAATGCAACCAGTCTTATTCCTGAGGTAACAGCCAAATATTTTCGCTTTGTTTATGATCCAACAGGTATGGATGCCGGTGCTGAAGATTTGGATGCAGCCAAGTGGAAACCATCCTTAAGAGTAAAAGGAATTGAACTTTCTTCTGATGTAAAGATTCATCAATACGAAGGTAAATCAGGAGTGATTTGGCGAATAGCTCAAAGAACTAAAGATAATGACTTGAAATCAGATGAGTGTGTTGCTCTGGATCATTTAGTGGATATTACAAGTTACATGTCAAAAGATGGAACATTAACATGGGATATTCCTGAAGGTAACTGGCGTATCCTTCGTATGGGACACACAACAACAGGTACTACCAATTACATTGGCGGAGGCGGTAAAGGTTTGGAGTGTGATAAACTGGATTCTGAAACAGTAGCTTTTCAGTTTGATCAATGGTTTGGTGAAGTCTTTCGTCAGGTTGGCCCTGAATTGGCAAACACAGTATTAAAACGTTTTTTCATCGACAGCTGGGAATGTGGTAGTCAGAACTGGTCTCCGGTACTTCGCGATGAGTTTATAAAAAGACGTGGGTACGATTATTATAAGTACCTGCCTGTTTTAGCGGGTATTCCTATTGAAAATGCAGATAAATCAGAAGAAGTACTCACTGATTTACGTGAAACTATTGCTGAATTGGTTGCTGACAATTTATTTGGAACCATGCAGAAGCTGGCACATGAAAAAGATTGCCATTTTGCAGCCGAAAGTGTTTCTCCGATTATGGTTTCAGATGGAATGCTGCACTTTAAAAATGTGGATTCACCAATGGGCGAATTCTGGTTCAGAAGTCCCTCGCATGATAAGCCTAATGATATGATGGATGCCATTTCTGGTGCTCACATCTATGGAAAACAAATTATACAGGCGGAAAGCTTGACAGAGATTCGTTTGGATTGGGATGAACATCCGGGAATATTGAAGCCTGTTATAGATCGCAATTTTGCATTAGGTATTAATAAAATATTCTTCCATGTGTTTACACAAAATCCATGGATCGATCGCAGACCAGGAATGACTTTGGATGTAATTGGTACTTATTTTCAACGTGATCAGACCTGGTGGAAACAAAGCAGTGCATTTATTGATTATTTAACCAACTGTCAAGCCTTGTTACAGACAGGAAAACCTGTTACTGATATTGCTGTATTTACAGGAGAAGAGATTCCTCGACGTTCCATTTTACCAGATCGCTTGGTACCAATACTACATGGTATTATGGGTGAAGAAAGATTGGCTAATGAAAAGAAAAGATTGTCAGAGAATAATTATGAAGTGCGTCATATACCTCAAGGAGTAACAACTTTGGAGAGTATTGCAGATCCTGAAGAGTGGATCAATCCTTTAATGGGTTATGCATACGATTCTTTTAATAAGGACGCTTTAATCCATCTTGCTTCAGTAAAGGATGGGAAGATTGTGTTACCCGGAGGTGCTGAATATAAACTATTAGTGGTTCCCGGTCAGAGAAAAATGGCTCCGAATGGCGGAGAAAAAATGAGCGTTGAAGTCGCATCAAAACTTTTGGAATTAACCAAACAGGGAGCAACCATATTAATGATGGAAAAACCATCTACCACTTATGGTGCCAGTCAAGAGGATGATCAGAAATTAAAATCTATAATCAACGAGTTATTTACTGGTTCTCCTGTACAAATGAAGGATGAAAAAGGCAACAGTTACAACATTAGTAAAGTTGGTAATGGTCGTGTTATTGTTGGTCCTTTTGTTGCTGGATCATTTGATCAAATAGATTTAATCAAAGATTTTAAAGCCTTAAATATAACTGGAAAGGAAATCACTTCAATGGCATGGAATCATCGCAGTTCTGAAAATGAAGAAATTTATTTTGTTGCAAATCAATTAGACAATCCTCAGGAAGTAACGCTGTCTTTTAGGGAAAATGAAAAGACACCTGTTATTTATGATCCGGTAACCAATACTAAATTCTTACCTAAAGATTATGCTGTAGTTAATGGTCGAACTGATATCAAGTACAAAATGGAATCGAATCAATCTATCTTCGTGATTTTTGAAAAGGAAGTAACTTCTACTATATCACAAGTATCATATAACAAGGTATTTGATATTGAAGGAACCTGGAGTGTTCAATTTGATAAGGATTTAGGTGGTCCATCTGAAGCAATTGCTTTTAATGAGTTGACTTCCTGGAGTGAAAGCAATAACGATTCAATCCGCTATTATTCTGGTACAGCATCTTACAAAAACAGCTTTAATTGGGATGAAAGCAATAAAGAAAAACAGGTATGGTTAAAGCTTTCTGACTTTGACAATATTGCTGAAGTGAAAGTAAATAACGTACCATGTGGTATTTGTTGGACTAAGCCTTATCGTGTAGATATTAGCAATGCAATAAAATCAGGCACCAATAATTTAGAAATTGAGATTACCAATACTTGGGCCAATCGATTAATGGGCGATCATCAATTACCCGAAGACGAAAGGGTAACTTATACAACCGCTCCTTATCGTTTGGACGGTCGGGAGCTATTGCCTGCTGGATTATATGGTCCGGTTACAATTGAAGTAAGTGAATAAAGGTGAAGGGAAAAAAGGAACATGGAGAACGCAGTAAGGAGAACAAACATTGTATGATAATAATAATGCAAATCAAGGCCTGAAGGGCCGTAATAAAATAGCATAGGGCGAAGCCCTATGTATTAATATAAGGGAATAAGTCTATTATCTAATGTCTATTATCTAATGTCTATTATCTAATGTCTATTATCTGATTACAAAAAGAAAATATAAAAAGTTAAACGAATGAAACATTTAAGTTTAGTTCTGCTGTTTGCATTAATGACTTTGGGAGTACAGGCTGAAATAAAACTATCAGCATTATTCTCAGACAATATGGTATTACAGCAACAATCAGAAGTTGCCATCTGGGGTTGGTCAGATGCTAAAACGTCTATCTCTGTACAAACATCATGGAATAACCAGAATTATACTACTAAATCTGATAAATCAGGAAAGTGGAAAGTAATGGTTAAAACACCTGAAGCAGGTGGTCCTTATGAAGTAACCATTAGTGATGGAAAAGCCATTACTCTTAAGAACGTGATGATTGGTGAAGTTTGGTTATGTACAGGACAATCGAACATGGAGATGCCAATGAAAGGATTCATGGGACAACCTGTAGAAGGATCGAATATAGATATCTTAAAATCAAAAAATAAAAATATCCGAATGTTATCTATCCCTCGTAGCTCAAAAACTGAACCTCAGGATAATTTCGAAGGTCAGTGGAAAGAAGCTTGTCCGGCAGTAGTATCTAATTTTAGTGCTACAGGGTATTATTTCGGACGATTATTGCAGGAAATGATTGATGTTCCTGTTGGATTAATCGATGTAAGTTTTGGTGGTTCATGCATTCAGGCATGGATGAGCAAAGAAACTTCTGTTGAATTTGAAGGCAAGAAAGTACCTGAAAAAGGTGATTCTATTCCGGAAGTAAATCGTACACCAACCGTACTTTTCAACGGAATGCTTCACCCAGTTATTGGATATGGCATTAAAGGTTGCATCTGGTACCAGGGCGAAACAAACTATATTGAAGCTGATAAATACGAAGACTTATTGCCTACTATGGTAAATGAATGGCGTACTTTATGGGGCCAGGGAGATTTCCCTTTTTATTATGCTCAAATTGCTCCATTTGATTATTCTGTATTTAAGCCATTGGAAGATCAGGAAGAAAAACATAATTCAGCATATCTAAGAGATGCTCAAAGAAAGGCTGAAGCTAAAATTCCTAACAGCGGAATGGTAGTATTATTAGATATTGGTGAAGAAACAAGTATCCACCCAATGAAGAAACAAGTTGGAGGAGAAAGATTAGCCATGTATGCGCTGGCCGACACTTATAAAATGGAAGGTTTTGGATATAAAAGTCCATCTTTTAATGCCATGTCTGTAGATGGTAGTAATGTTGTGGTTTCTTTTAACCATACTAACGGATTAACATCCTATGGTAAAGAAATTAAAGGTTTTGAAATAGCAGGAGAAGACAAACGCTTTTATCCTGCAACAGTATTTTTAAGAAGTAAATCAGTAGTACTATCATCTCCAAGAGTTAAAAAACCAGTAGCAGTACGCTATGCATTTAAGGATTTTGTAGTAGCTGAATTATTCGGTACTGATGGTTTGCCTGTTTCATCATTCAGAACTGATAATTGGTAAATATTATAAATAAAGAATTGAATTTTTAAGGCTGAAAGCCTTTAATATTAAAGCAAGGGGCATAGCCCCTTGATATGAGCATCCTGATTATCTCAGGCTGAAGGTCTGAATCTTAATTTTTCAATACTTGATCTATATTAAATAATATATTCTATAATTAAATTTTTGTATTAGTTGTTTTATGTAAAAATCCCCCGTTAAAAGGGTGTTTTTAATTTTTGAGAAGAGAACGTCCATAACAAGCTTTTTAAGCCTGTTATGATGTTTTCTTTGAAAAAACTATTAAGGGTAAAAAGGTTAAAGTGCATTTTAAGGAGGAATCATTAATCTTGATTCAAAAAATAAGGGCTGAAGGCCCTAAATACATTAGCCCAGTGTGTAGCGAGGCGAAACGCTGGGTAAATATTCACAGTGAAAATTAGGCCTGAAAGGCTGATATCTTTAGCCCTTGGAGTTAGCCTTGGGGCGGAAATATAAATAAACACACAAGGCCTGAAGGGCTGTAATCATATAGTTCTGGGTGTGAGCCCTGAATATTATAATTTTCCAAAATGAAAAAAACATTATTTCTAATATTCATAGCCATAATAACTTGTAACAGTTTAATCAACAGTGCAAACAAAGTTGATTTGGATCAGTACAATGTTGTATGGACAACTCAAAGTAAAAATTCATCCGAATCAATGCCCTGCGGAGGTGGAGATATTGGCACAAATGTTTGGGTAGAAAATGGAGAAATAATATTCTACTTGTCAAAGAGCGGAACCTTTGATGAAAACAATACTTTTCTAAAACTCGGCAGAGTCAGAATTCACCTCTCTCCTAACCCATTTGAAGGAGAATCTTTTAAACAGGAATTAATCCTTAAAGATGGATATGTTCAGATATCTGGTTCTAAAGAAAACCTATCTGCTGATGTAAAATTTTGGGTTGATGTTTTTAATCCTGTGATATCAGTTGAGATCAATTCGAACCAAAAAATTAATGTGGATGCTATATACGAAAACTGGCGTTATCAGGACAGAGAATTACGTAAGGGAGAAAGCTTTCAAAACACCTATAAATGGGCTCCTCCTAAAGGACTAAAAACTTTAGCAGACCAAATATCTTTTAAGGATAATGGTGTTTTGTTTTATCATAGAAATAAAGCTGAATCAGTCTTTGATGCCACTGTAGATCAACAGGGATTATCAGGTATTAAAGATCAACTTTATAATCCATTACACAACTTAACTTTTGGTGGTTATATGACAGGTAAAAACTTCAAGTCTGTAACAACCACCGATGGAACATATTTAGATACGGATTTTAAAGGATGGAAACTTCAAAGTAAAGAAGCGTCTAAAGCACATCAGTTAAAAATAAGTCTGCATTCAAACCAAACCGAATCTATTGAAGACTGGCAAACCGAACTTTGGAAAACAGTATCAACTGCAACTACATATTCATCCTCATCACACAAAAAAACAATTGAATGGTGGAACCAGTATTGGAACAGAAGCTTTATTCAAATTCAATCAGGTAAGGATCAAAACAGCCAGGAGTACCAAGTAGGAAAAAACTACCAGTTATTCAGATATATGTTGGGTTGTAATGCATATGGAAATTACCCTACCAAATTCAATGGTGGTTTATTTACTGTTGATCCGGTTTTTGTTGATGCTAAAAAGAACTATACTCCGGATTTTAGAAACTGGGGAGGTGGAACATTTACAGCACAAAACCAACGTCTGGTTTACTTCCCAATGCTAAAAAGCGGTGACTTTGATATGATGAAACCGCAATTTGATTTCTACTTACGCATATTAAACAACGCAATATTACGAAGCAAAACCTATTGGGGACATGATGGTGCTTGCTTTACCGAGCAAATAGAAAACTTTGGCTTACCTAACCCTAGTGAATACGGATGGAAACGACCTGATTGGTACGACAAAGGTATGCAGTATAATGCATGGCTCGAATATCAATGGGACACGGTTTTGGAGATATGTTATATGATTCTTCAAACCGAGAAATACAACAACAATGATATTTCTGAATACATTCCTTTAATTGAAAGCTGCCTGACCTTTTTCGATGAACATTACCAATACCTGGCAAAACAACGAGGTAGCAAAACATATGATGCCAATAATCATTTGGTATTTTATCCGGGGTCCTCATGCGAAACCTATAAAATGAGTTATAACTCAACCTCAACCATTGCAGCCTTGCAAACGGTATTAAAAGAAACGATTGCTCTGCCGGAGAAATACATGACTCAGGAACAAAAAGATAAATGGAGCAAGATGCTTGAACACATCCCTCCTATCAGTTTTACAGAATATGATGGTCATAAAACAATTGCACCGGCTAAATTATGGGAAAGAGTAAATAACGTTGAAGTTCCTCAACTTTACCCTGTATATCCTTGGGGAATTTATGGCGTAGGGAAACCTGATTTAGAAGTGGCTGTAAACACATGGAAGTATGATCCTGATGCCAATAAGTTTCGGAGTCATATTGGCTGGAAACAAGATAATATTTTTGCTGCCCGATTAGGATTAACTAAGGAAGCAGCTGAATTAGCAAAATTGAAGTTGAAAGATTCTGAGAGAAGATTCTCTGCATTCTGGGGACCGGGTTACGATTGGGTTCCTGATCATAACTGGGGTGGATCCGGTATGATTGGACTGCAGGAAATGTTATTACAAACCAATGGTGATGAGATTCTTCTATTCCCGGCCTGGCCAAAAGATTGGGATGTACATTTTAAACTTCATGCGCCAAATAACACAACTGTTGAAGCAAAAGTAAAAGATGGAAAATTAGAGTACCTGAACGTTGAACCAAAAGAAAGAGAAAAAGATATAGTGAATTATTTAAAATAAAAGAACCACCTCCCCCTCGTTCCTCGGGTACTCCTCCTTCAAAAGGAGGAGAATGTCGCAGGAAGTTGCTCTCTGAATTTTAGGAGGATAACACAGGCGGGATGGTATATATATCAATTAAAAGTAAATACAATAGTTAGTTAAGTATTTGTAATGTTTTGATTGTTTTATTAATGAGCATTTTATGGTAAGACATATAAAATACGGACAATAAGCGTTTTGTAAATCAGTCTTTGGTCTTTTGACTAAAATCTAACAATCTATTGAAATAAAAGTCAATCGTAAATATTTAAAAGATATAATCTGATGTCAACAAAAAAAGCAATAGGCATTTTAATAGTAGTCCTTAACCTGATTAGTTTTTCATCCTGTACCAAGGAGAAAATCGCGGTTAAAGAAATTCTTTGCGAAAATAAAGTCAATCCTCAGGGGGTTGATGTTCAAAACATACATTTCAGCTGGAAGATGATTTCCTATGAGAGAAGTAAATCTCAATCTGCCTATCAGATAATCATTGCTTCTGACTTAAACAATCTGAATTCATATAATGGTGATATATGGAATACCGGCAAAGTTCAAAGTGACCAAAGTATCCTAGTAAAATATGATGCTGAAAAACTTACTCCGGGAACAAAATATTTCTGGAAAGTAAAAGTGTGGGATGAATCAGATAACGAATCCAGATGGAGTGGAACGGGAGATTTTGTAACTGGTTTGATTTCTGAATCAGACTGGAGTGGCGCCAAATGGATTGCTTATGATGAGTTGGATTCTGCCAACAGAATTGTTCCGGGAATCCATGCTCCTAACTACAGTAAAGAGTGGAAACACAAACCACTGGGGCAACATGTGCTTCCTATTATCAGAACGGAGTTTAATATAGACAAAGAGATCGAATCTGCTTATGCATTTATTTCCGGATTAGGTCATTATGAGATGGATTTAAACGGTAATAAAGTTGGTAATCGTTTTCTGGCTCCGGGTTGGACAAACTATGATGATTATTGCTTTTATAACACTTACGATATCACTGAAAACTTAAATAGCGGAGCTAATGCCATTGGTGTTTGGTTAGGAAATGGTTTTTACAACATCCCTAATTCACGATACCGTAAACTGCTTACTGCTTATGGTAATCCTAAGATGATGTGTAAGATTTTAGTTAATTATACCGATGGCAGTTCTGAGTCAATTGTTAGTAATGAAAACTGGAAAACAGATGCCAGTCCTATTACTTTTTCGAGTATTTATGCCGGCGAAGATTACAATGCATGTTTAGAGCAAGAGGGTTGGAATAAACCTGGTTTTGATGATTCGTCATGGAAGAATGTTGTTGTAACAACAGCACCTAATCATCATATCATTGCAGAGATGGATTATCCTGTGGCTATTGAAGAAACCATTGCTGTTGATACAGTTTTTGAAGTTAAAACTGAGCAAGGCGGGTACTTATACGACTTTGGTCAAAATGCTTCAGGTATTGTTGAACTTACTGTAAAGGGAAACAAAGGCGATACTATTAAATTATATCCTTCGGAGCTTATTAATGAGGATAACAAAGCCGTTCAGGGTGCAACAGGTAAACCTTATTATTTCACTTACATCTTAAAAGGTAATGAAGTAGAAACATGGAAACCTCGTTTTACATTTTATGGTTTCAGATATGTTCAGGTTGAAGGTGCAACGCCGCAAAAAATGGCGAAAGAAAACACTACAGAAATCATCGACCTAAAGCTTTTACATAACAGAAACTCTGCTCCTGAAGTCGGAACTTTCAATACCTCATTTGAACTATTCAATAAAGTTAATTCACTAATTAAATGGGCCATTAAAAGTAACCTTCAAAGTGTGGCTACGGATTGTCCTCATCGCGAAAAATTAGGTTGGTTAGAGCAAAGCTTTTTAATGGGTGGTGGAATTCATTATAATTACGATGTGTATCATTTGTACTGTAAGATCATTGATGATATGATCAGCGCCCAAACGGCTGATGGACTGGTTCCAACTATTGCTCCTGAATATACTGTATTCGACTTTGCCAATGGCGATTTCAGGGATTCTCCGGAATGGGGAAGCGCATCAGTAATCTTACCTTGGCTAATGTACAAATGGTATGGCGACAAAACGCAAATGGACAAGGCATGGCCTATGATGACTCAATATGTGGATTACCTGAAAAGCAAATCTGTAAATCATATTTTAGATTTTGGATTAGGCGATTGGTACGATTTAGGTCCTAACTCTCCGGGTTATGCTCAGTTAACACCACGTTCATTAACTGCTACTGCCATATATTATTACGATGTTAAGTTGTTATGCGAAATGGCTGAGTTGACTAATAAGAAAGAGGAATCTAAATATTATGGAGATTGGGCTAACGAAATAAAGCAGGTATTTAATTCAACTTTCTTTGATGCTGAAACCAATATCTACAGCACAGGAAGTCAAACGGCCATTGCAATGCCTTTGGTAATTGGTTTAGTTGATGATGCTAAAAAGGATGCGGTATTTAAAACCTTAATCGTATCTATTAATAATGGCAATAAAGATTTAACTGCTGGAGATATTGGTTTCCATTACCTGGTTAAAGCCTTACAAAATGGTGATGCAGGTAACTTGTTATTTGATATGAATGCTCGTGATGATGTTCCGGGATATGGCTTTCAATTGAAAAAAGGAGCAACAGCTTTAACTGAATCATGGCAAGCGTTAGAGCGTGTTTCAAACAATCACCTGATGTTAGGTCATATCATGGAATGGTTTTATGGTGGATTAGGAGGTATTGAGCAAACTGATAATTCAATAGCGTATAAGGAAGTAAAAATTGCACCTCAGTTTGCAGGCAACATTTCTTCAACCGAAACAAGTTATGAATCGCCATACGGAACCATAAAATCAGCATGGAACATTACAGAACATCAAACTGAATTAAATGTTTCAGTTCCGGTAAACTCAACTGCTGTAGTGTACTTCCCTGCTGATAAAAAAGATACCATACTAGAAAATGGTAATTCAATTGATACTTCAAAGGATATTGAAGTTTTAGGTTATGAAAAAGGTAAGATCAAAATCAAAGTTGGTTCAGGTGAATACACATTCACAAAGTAAAATACAATAGTAAAATATTAATTCAGACATGAGGCTATCTATTCATAGGTAGCCTCTTTTTGTATATAAAAACATTCTTTGTTATAACCCGGGCTGTAAGCACATGCTGGTTCAAGTTTGCAACTTGGACCTTTGCTCTAGTTCAACGAAGCGTCTCGCTTCGTTGTTAATTTCAGGCCTCTGGCCTTTTGTATTTACTACTAGCATTTATTATTTCAAAAATATCAGGCAAGAGGCCTTGGCTTATGCAACATAGCGAGACGCTATGCCGAACTTATGCATTTAGCTAGGCAGTCCAAAATAACTTACATCGTGCTGGTTCAAGTTTGTAACTTGGACCTCCATATCTCTTCCACAAGTTTGTAACTTGTGGCACAAATCTTATCCCTTATCATTATTTTATTTTGTACGCTATTCCAGTACAAGATAATACCAACAAAAAAAGCACTGTATCAAAAATACAATGCTTTAAATATTTAATGTTTTAATTAAGCCTTTTACAGGCTATTATTATTCAGGTTGAACAAATTCACCATTAGCAACAATTCTAACTTCATCGCTAATGATTAGTTCAGGGAACTTTCCTCCTACTTCAAAATCTGAACGTTTAATAGTTCCATCTATTTGAAAAGAAGTAGTCAGTTTTGATGACATTGGATTTGTAGTTTGTCCTCTGTATAATAAATCTACTGTAACTGATTTTGTAACACCATGAATAGTCAAATCACCTGTAAGTTTATATTTGTTCTCTTCTACTTTTTTAATCGCTGTACTTTTAAATGTCAACTCAGGATATTTTTCAACATCAAAAAAGTCAGCACTTTTAAGGTGATTATTACGAGCTTCAACTCTTGTATTAATCGAACTTGATTTAGCTGTTAAATTAAATACTGCATCACTAAAATCTGGTTTAGTTGATTCTACATTAACTGTAAAGTCATCAAATGTTCCGCTAACATCATTAATTCCTAAGTGTGTTACAGTAAAGAACAATTGAGAGTGTGCTGCATCATTTGTCCATACTGAAGATTTACTTGCTGTAAATGCTGAAAATGTAATTACTGCTACGACTGATAATAATAAACTTAATCTTTTCATTGTATTAATTTTTAATTGTTTTTATTTTTTCTAATTCAAATGAAACGCTCAAGAATCTTTAAGATTAAAAGTGACTTGATTGTTGCATTCTTTTTTTGTTTTAAATCTTTAATACAAATATAGATCAGCATTACACCTCGTACACTTGATCTATGTTAAGAAATAAGTTTTAGGATGAAAATGTATTGTATGATGTGATCGCTAGTTTATATATTGGAGATGGACAAAGCCATATGATTAAGAAGACCGCGCTATACTTAATTTTCAGTTTGTTACACCGCGTTAATATCATTTTTAAAAGTCAGTCTAATTGGCCTTGACAGATTCTTTTAGTAACCCAGTCAACTCTAATAAATGAACACCTAACATACTGAATTACTGACCATCCCACAATTTTACGAGACCAAATTTCGGCCAAGAAATATCGCCCTGCAGTTTTGCGAGACCAAAATTCTGCTAAGAAATATGGCCCTGCAGTTTTGCGAGATCAAATTTCTGCTAAGAAATATGGCCCTGCAGTTTTGTGAGACCAAAATTCTGCTAAGAAATATGGCCTTGCAGTTTTGCGAGACCAAATTTCCGCCAAGAAATATTGCCCTGCAGTTTTGCGAGACCAAATTTCCGCCAAGAAATATCGCCCTGCAGTTTTGTGAGACCAAATTTCTGCTAAGAAATATAGCCACGCAGTTTTGTGAGACCAAATTTCTGCTAAGAAATATAGCCATGCTGTTTTGCGAGATATGTCTTCAATTATAACAACAGATGAATAATATTATACCCTTACCCAAAAATTTTAAGAACAGCATCTTTATAACTCTTCCCAACCGGAAGTTTTGTATTATTCACTTCAAGTATATTTCCTTCTAGCGACAAAATTTCTTTAACTGATACAATATATGATTTATGAATACGAATAAAATCGTCTTTAGGTAAGGCATCTTCCAACTCCTTTAACGAAGCCAGTGCAGTAATTTTTTTGTTTTCGGTATGGAAAGTAACATACGCTCTTTGCCCTTCAATAAACTTAATATGATCAAAGTTGATTTTATACAATTTACGATCGGCTCGTACTGTTAAATAAGTATCTGCTATTTTTGTTTGGATAGAATCCGGATCTAAAGTCACATTTCGGTTATCCGATTTCATTTCAAACTTATCGATCACCTTATTCACAGCCTGAAAAAAACGTTCAAAGGAAAATGGCTTTAAAAGATAATCTGTCGCATTTATATTAAACCCTTCTATGGCATATTCCTGATAAGCAGTGGTAAATATAACATCAGGCTTATGATCCAGACTCTTCATAAAATTAATGCCGGTGATATCAGGCATTTGAATATCCAAAAAAATTAAATCTACTTTTTTTTCTTTGATCAGATCCATAGCTTTTAAAGGAGAATTAAAATCGCCTAATAATTCAAGTTGAGGAATTTTGGCAATATAATTAATGATATATTCTCTTGCCAAACGTTCATCATCTATAACTATACATCTGATTTTCATGTGTTTATTTTTTTCTTTTCACCACATGAAACTTGCCGAAAAAACAATCATTCTCGTGTGTGAGAAGTTTATCGCATGGCTCGTTTCATATGTAATTATTTTTTTATTATCATCTTAAATGTAGACACTATTTAGGATTAATCATTAATCACCCTTCTCCCTTCTCCCTTGTTCCCAGTTCCCTTGTTCCCAGTTCCCGCTCACTCCTACTTCGTAACTACTGCTTTATATTTCTAAAGATAATTCAACTTTATAAATTTGATTTACTTCATTAATATCAAGTTGATACTGATCTTTATAAATAATCTCTAACCTGTGTTTTACATTTTTAATTCCCAAACCACTTCCTGGTAGACTTCTACCAACCTCTGGTACCGTATTTTCTATTATAAAAGATAACTTATTATTACTATTCTCTATTTCAATTTTTACAAAAGCTTCTTCTATTTCTTCTATTTTACTGTACTTAAAGGCATTTTCTATAAAAGGAATAAATAACATAGGTGCTACTTCTATAGAATCCACATCTGCTCCTTTGGTAAACTGAATATTTTGTAAGTGCTCAGATTTCATCTGCTGAAAAGCCATAAAGTTTTCAATATACTTTATTTCCTGTATTAACTTTACCTTATCCTTATTACAATCGTAAAATACATAGCGTAGCATTTCACTCAATTTCAACACACTTTCAGGAGCATTTTGCTTGCCCATGTAGGTTAACGAGTAAATATTATTTAATGCATTAAATATAAAATGAGGATTAATTTGAGCCTTTAATAACTTTAATTCAGTTTTTAATTTCTCTTCGTTTAAAAGCTTTTCATTGACTTTTAGCTGAGTAGTTTGCTCCATTAAACTAACCGATGTTGCGGCAAAAAAGGCCAAACTAAACTGCATAAACAATCGCATAAACAAAAACATGATCGGAGGATGATCAGATGAGTCATTACTAAAATAATCAAAGTATAAAATCTCTCCGGTTACCACAATTGAGGTAAGCACTAATATTATAGCAAATGACGAAAAAAAGTACTTTTTCTTTTGATGATAGTATTTGGGGAAAATATGATATACAATAATATTATAGACCAAAGCCAAACAGCCCACATTGTATGCTGCAATAACAATGGCTCTTAATAACGATGCAAAATAAAACATCATATTAAAGTAGAGTGCAAACAACGCTCCCCAGACAGCTATCTGCACCCAATATTTTTTAGCAAACTTTAAATTCACAATTTGTTTTTTTTGTTTGGTGGTAAAATCATCGTAAAACATACGATACCATGTTCGTAACAAAACTAAATAACATTATGCTGAATCCTAAAATTATTAAACAAATGTACTTGCTTTTATCATAAACCTTTAGTTTTAACGAACAACTAACATCAGCTGTCTTAAATACATATAAAACGTATTTGGTATATAAAAACTATACGTTTGTTCATTAAGTTTCTGTTTTACACATCTCCAATCTATTTTTAAATTCTCAAATAATAGAATTTAATAATATCAATAATACGCTGTATAATATGAACACTATACATAAAAGAACTGCAAATTATATACTTATATGAAATTTACAGGGAGTTATTTGTGGACATTACATACAGAGAAAGAAAATTTAAACAGATGAAGAAGAACGTATTTAGCATCCTAATTGGTTTGGCTATTATTGTTGGTGCTATCGTATTATCGGGATATTTGATTAACTCAAAACCTGATCCCCAAAAAAATTCGTTAATACATAATACGATGAATGTTAAGGCCAGTCAGATTAAATATTCTGACATTGAAACAAATATGAAATACCGTGGTCGGGTTTCTGCTTTCAATACAGTAGATTTAACGGCAGAAGTTTCAGGACGTATACTTCAGGGGGACATTTTATTTAAAGAAGGCGAATCTTTTAAGAAGAATGATATTATTGTTCGTATTTATAAAGAAGATGTACTTGCTACTCACAAGGCCAGTATCAGCAGCTTTTTACAAACTCTGGCTCAGATTCTTCCGGATATTAAAGTTGATTATCCTAACGAATACGAAAAATGGAATAACTTTTTTATAGCTATTGATCCTGAGCAAAACTTACCTGAGTTACCACAAATAAACTCTAATCAGGAAAAAGTTTTTCTTTCTGCCAACAATGTATTAACAAACTACTACAATCTTCAAAATCAAGAAATAAACTTAGCCAAATATACCATTCGTGCTCCTTTTAATGGAACATTAAAAACTGTAAACAGAGAAATTGGTGCTGCTGCATCAATGGGTTCTACTTTGGCTACATTAATCCGTTCTGATAAATTAGAAATTACTGTTCCTGTATTTACCGACGATATTCAATGGATTAAAAAAGGCGATACAGCTACCTTAATTGAAAGAACCGGTGCTGAAACCAGCATATCAGTATCACGAATATCAGGTTATGTTGATGAAGAAACTCAATCGGTTAATGTTTATCTTACTTTTTATCCTAGCAGTCAGATGAATTTACTGGAAGGTGAATATGTTGACATAGCTTTTGAAGGTCAGACTGTCAATGGATTTGAGATACCCAGGGAATCTTTAGTTGGAGAAACATATGTTTATGTACTAAATGAAGGAAAGCTGGATAAAACTAAGATTAATATTATAAGATCACTCAACGATACTTACATTATCACAGGTATTGAAGAAAACAAAACTATTGTTACCGAGTCGTTAGCCTCTATTAGCTCAAATGTTGAGTATATAGCACGCGACTAAGCTATCATTACTAATTTTCTATTGAGTATTGCTAGTTCCATGCTACAAAAAACATAGAATAAATGCATAAAACAACCATGTAAGTTTGATTGCACAAATTTACATACAGGAGGTTCATCTAATTTATATGGTAGTTCCTTCTGGCAGTTGAAAATAAATTTATACAGATGAAAAATATTTTATCACAATTCGTAAAATATCCTTTTTATGGAACAATGGTGATAGTAGTGCTGGCATTGTTAGGCTATTTCTCCATGAGCCATATGAAAAAGGCTACATTCCCCTTAGTGGAATCTAAAACCATCTCGGTTTCTGTGATGTATCCGGGAGCCACTCCCAAAGAAATGGACGAAGGAATTACCTCTCTTGTTGAAAATAGTTTAAGAGGAATTTCAGGTATTAAAGAGTTCTCATCAACATCGAGCGAAGGTTCTGCAAGTATTACCATAACCGCATTAAATGGTTATGATATGGACGAACTACTATCCGATGTTAAGAACACAGTAGATGGTATCTCCAACTTTCCGGCTAATGCAGAGCGACCAATTGTTGCAAAAGGACGTGCCCGCGATATGGCCATGTTTATGTCATTATCAGCTGAGTCCGGAAATGTTCTCGACTTAAATAAAATGGCTAATAAAGTTGAAGATGACTTATTAGCAACAGGAAAAATATCTCAGATTAGTATTTTTGGTGTTCCTCGAAATCTTGAATTGGCTGTTGAGCTAAACGAAACACAGTTACGCAGATATAACCTGACATTTACGGATGTTAGAACTGCCATCACACAAAATAACCTGGATGCTTCGGGAGGTACTATCCGTAATCCACGTGAACAAATCAAAATTATCAGTCGCCAGAAATCAGTTAAACCTAAAGACATTGAAAACATTGTAATTAAGGCTAACGAGAATGGTCAGCCTATTACAATTGGAGATGTTGCTAGTGTAAAGCTACAGGTTCCCGAAGATCCAAGTAATGGTTATGTAAATAAAAAACCAAGTGTTACCTTATTGGTACAAAAATTAAATTCTGAAGACTTAGAGGATATATCCAATATCGTAAAAGAATATATTGAAGAGTTTAATAAGTCGCACGATGATTTTCATATTACAGTCCGCATGGACTTCCTTGATATCATCGATGGTCAGTTAAGTATCCTTATTGAAAATGGTATTCAAGGAGTATTTTTAGTTGTACTATTATTATCCTTACTACTTAATATCCGTTTGAGTTTATGGGTAGCATGGGGTATTCCAGCATCATTCCTTGGGATGTTTATCGTAGGTAACCTGTGCGGTTTAACCATGAACCTGATCAGTCTTTTCGGAATGATATTAATTGTTGGTATTCTGGTAGATGATGGTGTTGTAATTGGTGAAAATATATTTACTCACTTTGAAATGGGTAAATCTCCCCGACGTGCAGCTATTGAAGGAACATTGGAGGTGTTACCTGCCGTATTTACTTCGGTTGCAACAACTATGATTGCCTTTAGTCCGCTATTCGTAATTGAAGGACAAATGGAAGTGATGTACGAGATGGCTTTTGTTGTTGTCGTCTGCCTCGCCATATCCTTAATGGAAGGTATGTTTGTTTTGCCTGGTCACCTTGCAAATCCTAAAGTATTAAAACCAAACAAGGAAACTTCTTTATACGGTAAACTTCGCGCTTATATCGATAAAAAGTTAGATGGTTTTAAAAACCGTATTTATGCTCCTTTTTTAGATTGGGTTTTAACTCACAGAGGAATAGCAATGGCATCAATAACTGGTTTATTTATTATTACCATAGGTTTAGTTGGCGGAGGAGTAATTGGATTTACATATTTTGGTGCTTCTCCATCTGATATGTTTACCATTGACCTGGCTTTAAAACCAGGGGTGAATGAAGAAATTACCAAGCAACTTTTATTTGAAATTGAAGATAAAGCCTGGAAAGCCAACAATGAATTAATGGAAGAACAAGGAGATACCATGTCGTATATTTCGGCCATGAGTATTTCTATGGGTAGTGCATTTTCAGGAACTGAAAGAGGTACCAATGCTGGTATGATCCGCGTTTTCCTTAATTCTTTAGAAAAAACACAGGTTTCTGATCAGATCATTAAGAAAGCGATTGCTGAACAGGTTGGTAAAATTCCAGAGGCTTATAAATTTGCAGTTGGTGCATCAAATCGCTTTGGAGCTCCGGTATCCATCAGTTTATTGGGATATGATGCAGAAGAATTAGATAAAGCAAAGGAAGAACTTGAAATACAATTGGCACAAATGCCAGCCTTGTATAACATAACAGATAATAGCCAATTGGGTAGTCAGGAACTACGTTTAACTTTAAAACCAGAGGCATATGCGCTGGGATTAACCTTATCTAGTTTAATGTCTGAAGTGCGTCAGGGTTTTTATGGAGCATTAGCTCAACGTATTCAAGAAGGTAAAGATGAAATTTGGGTTTATGTAAGATACGCACGCGAGGATCGTAAAACTGTTGGTCAACTTGAAAATATGATCATTCATACTGCTCATGGAGATTTTCCTTTAGGAACCATTGCTGAAATTAGTACAGCGCGTAGTTTGAGTTCTATCAATCACTTTAATGGTCGTAGAGAGGTTCGGGTTAATGCTTTCCAAAAAGATCAGTCACAATCTGTTCCGGATATCCTGGCCTTTATCGAAACGAATATCCTAAGCGAAATCATAAAAAAATATCCTGACATTACTGTAATGCAACAAGGACAGCAAAAGGATAGTAAAGAACAAGGTGGTAGTATGCTCATGTATTTTGGTTTGGCATTTATCATTATGGTCCTTATCATTATGATTTACTTTAAATCTTTCCGCCAGGGAATCTTAATCATTATGATGGTTCCACTGGGTATCATTGGCGCTGTTTGGGGACACGGATTTCATGGTCAGCCTTTGTCAATGATGAGTTTATGGGGTATGGTTGCCTTATCTGGGGTAGTAATTAACGATGCCATTGTATTTGTATCTAAATACAATATGAACCTGGAACGAGGAATGCAATTGATTCCTGCCGTGAAAGATGCTGGATTATCAAGGTTTAGAGCTATATTCCTGACTACTGTTACAACTACTGGTGGGTTAATGCCTTTAATACTTGAAAATAGCCCGGACGCCAGAATGTTATTACCAATGGCTACAGCATTAGCTTATGGTATTTTGTTCGGAACCTTATTTATTCTTGTTATTTTACCTGTATTACTTGTTTTAAATAACAAAAACATGATCTTAATGCACAAAATATGGATTACAATTGTAAAAATATTCAATCCTAAAAGTGACATAAACGAGGATTTTACACCTGAAGATCTAGAACCGGCAGTAAAATATGCGAAGATTGATAAAACAATGAAGGAAAATATGGCAAAGAAAATTGATAGTACTTTGCATATTGATTAAATTAAGATCGATTTTAAAAACAATGGTAATGAAAAACATTAAAATTCAGATATTAACCGTTTTATTCTGCATACTCTCAATGGGTATGCAGTCTCAAAACACCTTATCTTTATCGCAGGCCATTGAAATGGGTCTGCAAAACAATTACGATTTAAAGGTGACTCGTAACAACGAAAATATTGCTTCCATTAATAATAACTGGGGTAATACAGGCGCTTTACCCACAGTTAGTTTCAGCGCAGGATTATCTGAAAACCTTAATTATAATGATAATGAGGATTACAGAACAGAAAGTCTTTCGCCTCAGGTTAGTTTAAACTGGCTGTTATTTGATGGTTTTTCTGCACGAATCACTAAAAAACGATTTGAAGAACTTGAAAATCTATCTAAAGGTAATACCGTTATTCTTGTTGAAAATACAATTCAGGATATCATTTCTGCCTATAACAACTGTATTGTACAACAAGAGCTAGTAAAGGTATACGATGAGTTAATGAGTCTATCTGAAGACAGATATAACAGAGAATTAAGTGGTAAAGAAATTGGCGTTAGTACTACTTACGAAAGTTTGTTAGCCAAGACTTCATGGCTTTCTGATAAATCAACTTATTTACAACAAAAAGTTTCCTACGAGAATTCTATCAGAACACTAAATTTTATTTTAGGAATTAAAGACAATACTATGTGGCAACTTACTTCTGAAATAAAAAGTGACCTGCCTGATTACACATTATCTGATTTAAGTAATAAGTTAATATCAAATAACACAACACTTAAAAATCAGTATATTAATCAAACATTATTGTCAAAAGAAACTGCTTTAGCAAAGAGCAATTATCTTCCTACAATTAGTTTAAACGGAGGTGTTTCGCAAACAAACAGAAATACCTATTTTTCAAAAACTTCTGCTAATGACACTGAAACAAACTTTTCTGATGTCAATGTAGGTTTGAATATATCGTACACAATTTTCAACGGTGGGCAACGAAAAAGAAGTGTTCAGATTGCAAAGATTGAAGAAGAATCGGGGTTGGTTGAAATAGACCAAATGAAACATAGCCTTCAGAATCAGTTGATGCAAATATTTAGCACCTATGAAGTTCAAAAAGAATTAGTTGTTTTAGCTAATGAACAAGAAGAAGCGGCAAAACTAAATATGGATATGGCTGAAGAAAAACTTAAAAACGGATCTATTGATTCCTTTGATTTCAGAGCTATTCAGATTAACTACTTAAATGCTGCCATTCAAAAGTTAAATGCAACATATAATGTTATAGAGTCTCAAACTGCTTTAACCCGCATAACGGGTGGTATTGTAGATGAGTATTAATAAAAATAAGTTACGGTTATTATAAAAAAAGAAAGGTTGACAAAATAATTTGTCAACCTTTCTTTTTAATATCGTTCCACCTTTTTTACAACTATTACCTAGTATATAAAAACGGGCTTAATGGTCTTGAATACTATGCAACTTGTTAACAAGTTTGATTCTTTCTCTCCTTACAATGAAAATTCCAATTAGCAATGCAGCAATACCAATTATTCCCATACCAAAACAATTTAGATTTATTGAGATTTACGCTACAAATATATTCAAAATTTTATAAAAATGTAATCAAATGTAAAAAAATGTAAATTTATTTACGGTTTGTACTTAATTTTCTGCTCAAACCACTGTTTTTATATCATTTAAGCGCTTAAAAAAGTCTTCAGCAGAAAGATCTGATTTATTCTTAGCTTTAGTTTTATAGGTATAAATGGTATTGATAGAAACATCCAAAACCTGAGCTATAGTTTCATTATCAATAATCCCCAATCTGATCAATGCTAAAATTCTCAATTCCGTATTCAATAGCTGCCCACTTTTTAAAACATATTTATTCTCAGGTAAGATAAATGAATCTACTTCTTTAATAAAGTCAGGAAATAACGATAGAAATACTTCATCAAAATTATGAAACAACTGTTCTCGCTCTTTTCTCGGATTTATCTTTTTCAATACAGTTTTTAATTTTACAGGATTATTAGAACTTAACAGCTTGTTTAATGCTTTAGAAATTTCTTCAAGTTTATTTATATATCCTGAGCTTGTATTAAAAAAATGACCAATGTATTTCTCTTTAATCCTGTTGGCTTCATTTAATTGAGTATTTAAAACCTTTAGCTCCTTATTACTCTTAGTGATGGATATCCATATTTTTCGCAGGTTAAAAAGCTGACGATATACTATTATTAAAAACAACAATACACCAACAATCAGTAAGGAAACAATCCATGCATATTTAAAAGCAGTTTCCTTCTTCCTCTCCTCCTCTATTAATTTTGCACCTTCAATAGCTGGAAATATCTCAGATACTTCGAGAATCCTTTGTTTGGATCCAAAAAAATCAGCATCTTTTTTTGCCTGTTGCACATATTTATATGCTTTCTGCACCTCTCCATCCTGATACAGATATCTTGATAAAACTCTTAAAGATGTAGCTTCCTTTGTAACTGTTTTAATATCTGCTATTGCAGAGTTTACCAGATGTTCAATGCCTGAATTCCTTCGTCCTTCTTCAACATCAATAAAACCTAAACTGGAATGTATTACAGCCTGCTGGTGTAAATCAGGAGATAGGTTATCATAGGCATATTTAAAATAGAAAGAAGAAGAATCAGGCTTCCAGTTTACTAAATAATATAAGGCCTTTGTTAAAACCGGCTTTATGGTGCCCTCAACTGCATATTTACTAACCGAATCCACATAAGCATTTGCAATCTGGCGATATTGAGGTGAATAAAAATCATCTTTTATATAGTCGGCTAAATCATAATAGGCACGCACTTTATAGCTATAATATTCCTGAATATCTTCACCCTTCAGCTGTTCAATATCTACTTTGTTTAAAGTATCAATGGCTTCTTTGTAATAACCTACAGAAACCAACAAATGACCATAATTGGATAATGTTTGAGCAATAGATGCTGGATTATTCACATTATAAGCCATATCTATGGCCTTTCTGTAATAACACATGGCCGAATCAAAAACATACACCGTGTATTCATCAGCTATTCTGCGATACAATTGATACTGTTCTTTTTGATTATGAATGAATGTTTTTTGCTGTAAAAGACTTTTCAGCGAATCAATACGTTGCTCCTTAATCTGAACATAATACCACTCTTTATTAATAGCTTTATCTAACTCAGAAAAGACATCTTTTTGTTGCGCAAAAGATGTCATCAAAAACAAGAATAGAATAACACTTAGAATTACTCTTAACATATAATGATATAGATTTTGAGTAAAAATACTTAAATGAAGTATAAAATGACCCTGGACTGATTATTTTTTCATTGATAAAACTATTAGTTTTGTAGCTCATTTAATAATAAAACGATCAACAATCACTATGGATGTAAAAATTGAAGCTGGCTGGAAGGAACTACTAAAATCGGAATTTGAAAAGGAGTACTTTATTAATCTGACACAGTTTGTACGAGATGAATATAAGACTCAAACCATATTTCCTCCGGCTGCAAAAATTTTTAATGCCTTTGAATTGTGCCCTTTAGAAAATACCCGGGTTGTAATTCTGGGACAAGATCCTTACCACGATATAAATCAGGCCCATGGCTTATGCTTTTCTGTAAATGACGGTATCAAAGTTCCCCCATCATTGGTTAATATATATAAGGAAATTCAAAGTGACTGTGGTGTAACTCCTCCTGCCAGCGGTAATTTAGAACGATGGGCAAAACAAGGCGTGTTATTGTTAAATGCCACATTAACCGTAAGAGCACATCAGGCAGGCTCTCACCAGAAAAAAGGTTGGGAAGAGTTTACTGACAGTGTCATAAAACATCTGGCTCAGGAAAAAGAAAACATTGTATTCCTATTATGGGGAGCATACGCAGGTAAAAAGGCTGCATTTATTGATGAAACAAAACATTGCATTCTTAAATCTCCTCATCCATCACCTCTTTCTGCACACAGAGGATTTTTAGGAAATAGGCACTTTAGTAAAACCAATGCGTTTTTAATAAGCAAAGGGTTACAACCTATTGAATGGTAATAACCCTTACTTTTGAATTGTTGATAAATATTATACAATCTGTTTATCGATTGAAATTTCGTATTTCTTAATCTTTCTTTTAAGCGCATCTCTTGATATGCATAACAGTTCAGCTGCTTGAGTCTGATTAAAATCGCAACGTTTTAAGGCCTCAACAATCAATGTTTTCTCATGTGATTCTATACACAAAGATTCGATATGTAGTGATTGATTTTTATTTTCGCCTTTAATTGGAAAATCTTCTGGAAGCAACTCCTCTCCTTCCAATAGAATTAAAGCCCTCTCAACCATATTTCGCAACTCTCTAACATTACCAGGAAAGTGATATGATTGCAGCTTTTTAATAAGTTCTTTAGATATAGAAGGAACTGTCATTTTCTTTTTCTTTGAAAATGATTGTACAAAGTGATATAATAGAGGCTTTATATCTTCAGGTCTTTCTCTCAGCGGAGGAATATTAATTTCTATAGTATTAATCCTGTGATACAAATCAATTCTGAATTTATCCTGTTCTATTAACTCCTCAATATTTTTATTAGTGGCAGATATTATTCTAACATCAACAGCAATCTCTTTATTACTACCAACTTTCTTAATTTTATTTTCCTCAATAGCCCTTAATAACTTAGCTTGTAATGAAAAAGGCATATCTGCAATCTCATCTAAAAACAGTGTTCCATTATTTGCCAATTGAAAGTATCCTTTCTTGTCCTCTCGTGCATCTGTAAATGCCCCCTTAACATGGCCAAAAAACTCACTTTCTAATAAAGTTGATGGTATGGCAGAACTATTAACAGGTGCAAAAACCTGTTCTTTTCGTGGACTTCCATAATGTATGATACGGGAAATGATTTCTTTTCCTGTTCCATTTTCTCCAGTAACCAATACATTTACATCTTTATCTTTAGCTGCTTTTAAGGCTATCTTCAAAACATTTTTAATAGCATCACTCTCTCCAATAAAATCCTTCTCAATCATGCTTTCCAGCTCCATGGAAACCAGCGACCCCCTATCTTCAGCATTTTCAAGTTTAGCCTGCAATTCAACAAACTTACCAGTACGTTCTACAGCCACCTGAATATCCATCACCTGAAATGGTTTACGAATAAAATCTGAAGCACCTTTTCGCATCGCCTCAATAACCATATCCATATCTCCATACCCGCTAATCATAATTACTTCAGTATTGGCATATTCCTGCTTAACTTTTTGGAGTACATCCAATCCATTCATTCCAGGCAACATAATATCCAGAATCAAGATTCCTGGCTGCTCTTTCTCCAGAATTTCAAAACCTTCGTTAGGTGTGTTTGCTGTATACACATTAAAATTTCTCTTATCCAGATGATATTTGAGCTTTTCTGTAATTCTTACTTCATCATCCAGAATTAAAATTTTTAAATTATCCATTTTACTGATGCCATTAACTAATCATTACCTGCAGATTTTCTGCCTTATCTTTTTTGAATAGGGAATACTACCTTCATGCTGGTTCCATCCATAACCCTGCTCTTCACTTCTATTCTTCCCTTCATCTCGTTAATCAAACTATAGGAGATAGACAAACCTAATCCGGTTCCTTTTCCTAATTGCTTACTGGTTACAAATGGTAAAAATATATCCGTCTTTTTATCCTGGGGAATTCCAATACCATTATCTCTAACCTCTATAAAAACCTGATCGTTTTCAACCCCGGTTCTGATACTTATTTCTTTTCTAAATTCATCATCCTTTTCTGAGCGTTCCTCAACAGCATCGCGTGCATTGGAAAGTAAATTATGAATAACCTGTTCTACTTTATGCGGATTTCCAAGAACCTCAGGAACGTGAGCATCTAACTGCAAACTCAATTTAATATTATGATTCTGGTATTGGCGCTGTATCATTGATATTGCTGATTCCACACAATCCGAAACTGAAAAACTCTCGAACACACTTTCTTTTTGTCCGCTGGAAAATACTCTGATGTGATCTACTATTTCTCTAACTCTTACTATATCTTCAAAAATTTCGTTTACCGATTGCTTTAAAAATTTCTCATCAGGATGTTCTTCCAATAATTCAAACTTAATTCCTTCAGCTGATAATGATATATTTTGTATTGGCTGATTGATTTCATGGGCAATACCTGCAGCTAATTCACCTAGTGAAGACAGACTGGATTGATGAACAATAATTTGTTGTTGTTCTTCTTGTTTCTGTAAGGCTTCTTTAATTCGCAATTCTAAATTGCTATTCTCAACTCTCTTTAAGTAATACCTGTAATAAATAATAAATACAAGAATTAAAATGACCAGAATTGTAAAACCAAAAGATAGACGCCACTTGGAAAGATTTTCTTTTTCCAGGCGCAAGCGATAATTTTCATTTTTAGCCTGGAGTATATCATTTTCCTGAGTTTTCTTTTCAAGATCATGAACCACTAAGGTATTAGTAAATTCTTCAGCCTTTTGCTCCTGCGACAAGAAATCTGATATATCAGAATACAACACCTGATATTCATAAGCCCTTTTAAAGTCTTTCTTTTCCTTGTAAATTAAGGAAAGCTCATAATAAATAGTTCGGAGTACAGTTTTGTTGTTAATTACCTCAGCTAACTTTAAACTCTTCCTGAATTTATCAATAGCGTCTTCATAATGCCTGTTATCCTTTGCAATTTTAGCCAAATTCAAAAAAGACATCGACGCCCCTAAATGATCATTTAATTTAATTTGTAATTTGAGAGCTTCTTCAAATAAGGCTTTGGATTGTTTTAAATCCTTGTTTAAATAAAAAGTACCTGCCATCCGATTCAATACCTCTGAGATACCAAGCTGGTCTTTTCTTTCAACTAATTCATCGTATAGTAACAAAAAGTATTCTAATGACTTATCATATTCTTCCAGGTATAGATGAATTTCGCCTATATTTCTCCATAACGTAGTTTTATCACCATCTTCACCAATTAAATCCAGGGCTTTTCTATAATTATCAAGCGCTAAATGATAATCTCCCAGGTTTTTATAAACATTACCAATATTTTCATAAGTATCAACAATTGATGATACAGTGGAATTTTTGTCACTTAATAATATCAGTAACGACCTTTTATAACTATCGAGGGATTTATGGAATTTATTCAACCGATAAAATGTGGTAGCTAAAACATTTACGCCTTCCTGATCACCAATTGATTTATAAGTACTTAATGATTTCTTATAATAATCTAATAATTCATCGTAATCACTTAAAAAATAGTAACCCATCCCCAGGTTACCATAGGCTTTAGCTTCTCCTTTTTTATCATTAAGTTCTTTTGCTAAACTTAAGGCTTGCTTGGCATAATTAACCGCTTTTTCAGCGTCAGAAGTTAAATAATATCTTGAAAATTGATTATAAACTTCAACTTTCTCTGATCTGGAAGCATTTTTAAGCTTCCTGTGTAAATTATCTAGAACTGACTCTTCTGATTTAAGGATTATAAAAACACTTAAACAAAACAGAAGTGTCAGTATTTTTTTTAGATTTATCATTATAGGGATAACTATTTTGCTGGTTCGAAGAATCCTCACTCTATACATCCCAACACACCGATTCTTCAATAATCAGAGCAAAATACTATTTATAAATCAACTCAACAATTTTTTCCAGGCCCTCTTTATCTTCTTTATCAAAATTAGAAAGATCTCTACTATCTATATCCAGAACTCCTACGATTTCTTCTGATTTATTAAGAACAGGCACAACAATCTCTGATTTTGAAAGAGAACTACACGCAATATGGCCAGGAAAGGTTTCAACATCATCCACAATTACAGTTTGCTGCGTATTAATACCAGCCCAACATACACCAGTATCTTTTTTTAATCTCAGGCATGCTAATGGCCCCTGATAAGGTCCAACCAGTAATTCTCCTTCCTGAAGAAGATAAAATCCAGTCCAAAAATACCCTTTCATTTTATGATGTAATATGGCTGATATAGTGGCCATTCTGGAAATTGGACTATTGATTGGAGTTGTTAACTTCTCTATCTGATTATATAATCGATCGTACTTAGATAATTTTGCTGACATAATATATTATAAAAAAACAATGCAAGATAGGTAAATAAACCAAATCTTGCATCTGTTAATATTCCGATTAAAAAGTTTTCTTTTTTAATACTTCTCGAATAAGTGGGCGATAAATACAACGCTTCTTACTCCTCTAACATATTTTGTAATTTCTTTCGAGTAAAGAAGATTCTACTTTTCACTGTACCAATTGGCAAATCTAATTCTTCAGCTATTTCTTTATATTTATAGCCTGAAGTGTGCATAGTGAAAGGTATTCTGAACTCATCATCCAATTTTTCAATACTTTGGTTCATTTCATTTACTGCCTGAACCATTTCAGGTGTTTCTGAAGAATAATTTCCTTTAAAAGCAACTCTGTATGCATCCTCTACTGATTCAAATGTACTTCTTGTTTTCTGAGTTCTTCTATAATTATTAATGAATGTATTCTTCATAATCGTAAACACCCACGCCTTAAAATTTGTATTGGATACAAACTGTTTTCTGTATGTTAACGCCTTCAATGTTGTTTCCTGCAACAAGTCATTAGCATCTTCTTCATTGGCCGTTAAGCTAAGTGCAAAGTACTTTAGCTTATCTTGTAGGCTCAATAACTTTTCATTGAATTGCATTGTTGTCATGGTGTAATGTTTTGTTTGTTATAACCAGTAACTTCTTTCTAATTGTTTAACAAATATAGTTAGTTCATAAACGCCAACAAAAGATATTAACATCTTTTTTTATTTTATTTAAAACCATTCTAAACAATATTAATATTATTGATCTGATTTACTGCATCTTATAAGACAAGAATTCTTTTATTCTAAATTACTACATTTTAATGTGAACAAAAAAAATTGTTTAATAAAAATAAAAAAGGATGTCATAAAATGACACCCTTTTCTTGTTAAAAATTTATGATTTTTATTTAACTATCATTAATTCAGCACTTTTCTTATCACCCATAACTATTGAAACAACATAACTACCTGGTGATAAAGATTCAATATTCATTTTTCCTTTTAAATAAGGAGAATCTTTAAATATTTCCTGACTTTTCATTAACTCTCCAGAAACGGAGATTACGTTAATTTTTACAGTACCAACATAATCATCCTCGATAGAATAGTTAAATTGATTACTCACAGGATTAGGGAAGATATCAAAATCAAAATCCGAAGATGATTTATCAAAAATTCCTGATACTTCTTCTTGTATCTGCACGTTATCAATAGCCCATCCCCATCCGGCTTCCAACTGATCTGAATGTAATTTGAATCTTATTATTATGGTATCTTCTGCGTTAAATGTATCCCACAAGTCTATAACATGTTCAATATACTGTTCAGGAGTTGGTGTGTCTGAATAACTTGTACTGCCGGAAGTCCATACATCTGAATAACTATAATCATAACCATCTGCTAAAGCAACCCAATTAATCCCATCGGTACTTGCTTCAACAACAACATAATCATAAAAATCAGATTGTGGATAAGTTGATCCGGCTTCTCCAGTTTCAATATAGGCAATATCGATATACTTTAAGAATGCCATTGAATGATCTGTCGAAACAACAATAGGATATTTAAGTGTATAATAAATATCTTTATTTTCCTGATAAGGATGCTGTGTTGTTATGGCATTATTATCCAAATCAACACGATTTACAGAGAATCCATTTCCATAGAAATCACCTAAACGTGTTGTGAATTTATTAGAATAACTTGATTCAATAGTCAGCATATTATTAACAGGAATTTCAACACCATTTGAAGAATAAGCAATATCACCAATATACCCAACAACTCTCACTCTTTCTTTACCCTCAACTCCTGCAGCATCAATTTCATATTGTTTTAAACCAATAGACGTATTGTTATATGTATTTAATAAAACATCATCTGCATAAACTTCAACTTTATCATAAGCTACATCGTAATCCAATTCAATATTATAGTTCCCTTTAGGATTAACACCTATTCCATTTATATAAGGATTATAATTTATGCTTGATAAACCAGTTCTTTTTACTGTCCAAACACCTAAACCATGCGTTCCAACAATCACCTCATCACCAACAATCTTCATATCCCATATTGAAACTGCTGGTATTCCATTATCAGCAATAGCCCAATTACTTCCATTATCATATGAGATGAACAAACCGATTTCTGTACCGACCCAAATTTCATTTTCATCAAAAGGCATCACTAATAAAGAGTTTACTGCCACATTAGGAAATCCATTCGAACTAAAATCTGCCCCATAGGTAACATTTCCTTCTCCATCAACCTGACTAAATCCTGTAATATCCTCCCATGTTTGACCTAGATCTGTTGTTCTGAAAACTTTTGGATAGTATGCATACGAAAATAGCAAATATGCTGTATTTGGATCAGATGGATGAGTTGCAATATTTGAAACAGCACCTAAATTCATTGCGTTTACAGCATCACTAAACGATTGACCTCCATCTGTAGAAACATGCATAGTACCTTTGGTGTAACCTTCAGAACTATTCATGATAATACCAGCCCAAACTACATCAGGGTTTGCTTCACTAATAGCAATTTTAGGATAACCTCCGGATCCCCATCCCCAATTAGTTCCCATATTGATATTCTCCCAACTAGTACCAAAATCTTCAGATTTCCATAAGCCGGATGCTCCTCCAATAAATAAAAGATCCGGATTAATTGCAGAACTAGCTATTTTTGTTAAAAAAGGAGCGGTTTCTGTTGTATTATCATCAAATCCACCAGATATATCAATCCATGAAGCACCACCATCTTCTGATTTTGCTAAATCATTATTATAAACAGATCCAATTAGTTTTTGAGGATCACGGGAGTGCCAAACAGCATCAAATCCATCACCAGATAAGGCAGCTGTCCAATCATCAGAAACAGAAGGGTCTGTTCCGGAAATATACGATCCATTATCCTGCATTCCCCCAAAATACCTGTATTCTGAAGGATGTCGACTAATTCCATAAAACTGAGTTGTGATATAGCCTTTTGATTTTGTAACCCAATTTGAACCTCCATCATTAGAATAGAAGAGCCCGCCATCATTTCCTACAATAATTGCAAAAGGAGATCCTACTCCTTGTAAAATATTAATGGAATGATGATCGGCATGAGAGTAATTACTTGCTGTTGGACTATGCCAAACAGTAAGATGATCAGCTGATAAACTCTTATTGCTTAATGAGAATGGATGTACTAAAATATTATTGGTTGGTAAACTGGATTCATCCCAGGTAACACCATTAACTAACTGAGGATAAAGTGTAAATAACAGATTAGAATTTCCATTATTAGTTGTAACTGCCGCATTTGGCAATGCATCATCATAAACAATATCATGAACCACAATAACTTCGTATCCATCTGCTGTCAAATCAAATATGCCATTATTATTTGAGTCTATAAAGGATGCGTATAACTGTTCAGAAACTAAACCGTGTTTTTTAACTACTTTAAAAGGCACATCAACATAATCATTATAGGAAAGAGCGGCCATATCATCATTTATATCGTAAGTATATGAAGTACTCGTTAAACGATGAGCTTTTTGTGAAATACTCGTTCCAAATTGAATTTCCACATCATCTAATGTTGAATCATATCCCTCATAAATTTTCACCCCTCCGTTAGCGTGAGAGCCATAAAAATTACCCAGCTCCATTATCGATGACATTCCATTTTCAACATTATATGCATTTTTAGATGTACCTGAAATATCTTCTCCCAAAGTAAAACCGTAAAAATCAACTCCTCCTATAAAACCTTTATTGGCATCTGTTGGATCAACTTTTATAACATTATTATACCAACCCTGGCCCCCTAAAAATTCAGTTGATGAAGCATCGGTACATTCAGCCCAATCTTCTCCTCCATTGATAGAATAATATAATTTTGAATCTTGATTTAAGGCATATAAAACATCCGGGTCCGATGGCGATACTGCTAATTCTATTCTTCCATCACCACTCAAATCTAATACCTGAAACCAACTTTCACCTGCATTAGTAGTTTTATATACAGCTCTTTTATTACTATCTCTATTATTATAGGTCACCCACAAAATATTTTCATTTGTTGGATGCATTATTAAACGTTGATAACGAGCTTCTCCTCCTTGTTTAGGAGTAATATTACTCCAGATACTACCTCCATCAATTGATTTAGCCACAATTTTATTTGTAGCTACGAACAAAGTATTTTCTTGAGTGGGAGAAACAACAATACTATTTACATAATGAAAATAAGATGTATTTGTAGTCTTAGGAATTTGATTCCATGTTACACCATTATCCAATGATTTATAAATTCCATTTCCTTGAATAGCATCGATATTAAAATAACCTTCCCCAGTTCCAGCATAAATAACATCGGTATTAGATTCTGCCATTACTAAAGTACTTATAGATAGATTTGGAAGATCTGGAGAAATTAACTGCCAGGTAGTACCAGCATCTGTTGTTTTCCATATTCCCCCTGCTACGGCACCTGCAAACCAGGTCTGTTGAGTAGCATCTGAAGGATCAACAATTATGGCTCGGGTTCTTCCTCCAACATTACCAGGTCCTCGCTGAACCCAATCTAAATCTACAGTAGTACTTTTTAGGCTGGACTTTAATGCATATGCCGATTTAAGTTCCGTGATTTTATAGTTTTTGGGATATTTCGCTTTCCCAAAACCCGAAACCATGGCATTTTTATATTCAATATATTTATCTGGTTTATCTGCCGGTTTGGAATAACCTTTTTTGCGGCGTTCAATTTTCTTATTAATCTGCTGTTCTATAATCTCTTCTGAAGAAACAGCTAATACCTTTTTTTTACTTTTTGGCTTTGATGGAGCACTTAAATAATAGAATACCCCAAATCCCAATATCATTAGAACCGGGATAAACAAATGCTTTTTTCTCATACAAACACTATTGAATCAAGTTTAAATCTCACTAACTCTTTAAAAGAGAAAACACTCACTAACAACCCTACGCATCTATTTATAAAAAAGATTCAAGTATCTGCTATAATTTATAACGCTAATATGCTTTTAAAACCACTTGAACAGAATATCCATTTTTTTCAGATTGGGCTATGTTTTCCAATTTTGAGTTGAAAGTTTCAAAGAAACGCTTTTTAATCTCAATTAACAAATCCTGCTTACTATCAGCATAAAATGAAAACTCGCCTTTACTATCCGTTGTAGTTGTGATTATTAGATCCGAATCCTGATAGATATTCACTATAGCATTTGATACAATTGTTGACTCCTGAGAGGAAACAACTTTACCCATATAATGAGTATAATTATAATTAACCTTCTGTTCAAAGGCATAAATATCATCTTTCCCTTTTCCTCCATCTCTATTTGAAACGAAATAACCCAGCTTATTATTCTCATAATAAATCAAACCAAAATCATCGTCAGAGGTATTTATTGGATAGCCCATATTAAATGATGATGAATAGGTTTCGCCTTCGGGCAATGCGAAGAAAATATCCATACCTCCTAAACTACCCTGCTTATCTGACGAGTAATATAATATATTATCATCGCTAACAAATGGAAACATTTCATTTCCTGAAGAATTAACATTAGGCCCAAGGTTTACCGGAGGACTTAAAAACCCATTTTTATAATAGGAATAATAAATATCCAAACCTCCATATCCCCCATCCATATCTGAAACAAAAAAGAAACGTGTTTCATCTTTAGTTAGAAAGGCATGCATCAGAGAAAAATTAGTTTGGCGTAATGGTATTGGCATCATTTTTCTTTGCCATTTACCTTTATTTTTATAAGCAACATAAACATTAAGATAAGAACTCTTATTATCCTTATGTATCATATTTCTTGTTAAAAATGCAATATCATTTTCTGTATTAAAAGCTATTGGTCCATCATTATATTTCGATAATAACTGTTTGCTAAAAGGCTTTGGCTCTGTTAACGACAAATGATCATTAATTTTTGAAGTATATAATTTATAAAAGCTACTTCCATCTCTAATATCAGATCTTTTAAGAGCTGTTATTTCTCCTTTATTTGAGCAGAACACCAATTTATTATCGTATATAGCAGGCCCAATTTCTGATGACTCTGTATTAATTGGAAGATTAAATATTTTGAAATTACTTGAATCTCTTTTTAGTAATTCCAGTTTACTTTTTGTCAACAAAGTTCCTGAATTCTCAATTTCTTCTAATTCATTATACTGCTTTAAAAATTGATTTGCCTCCTCGTAACGTTGTAACTTCTTTAATTCCTGTGATAAAATAAGATATGTTGAAAAATCAACATCAGGATAATCTTTAGCTTTCAAATACCATTTTACACTATTCTCTGAATCACCTAAATGTCTGTAACAATCACCTATCCGATGCGTTACATAATACATAGCTTCACCTTTTTCTTCCAGCTGTTTGTATAATTTAATCGCCTTTTTATAATTAAAATTATAAAAACACTCATCTGCTTTTTTTATTTCCTTGATCTGTGATATTAATGAGACAGGTAATAAAAAACTGAATATAAATAGTATAATGATTGAACAATATCGCATAGTTTAAAACTTAAATCTTCAATTAGAAATATCTTGGATTGATTACTCTTTCCTTATTAAAATTAAACTCATAATTAATCATTAATTCATGAGAACCACTATGATAAGAACTTAATTGATTTGTGTTTAAATCAAACGCATAACCAAATCGAACCTGTTTATTGATTTGAAATTGTAAAATACCTCCCAGAGATTCATTTAAGCGATACATGGCACCCACCCAAAACTTATCGTAAAGAACGGTATTCACATTCATATCAACACTAAAAGGTGAGCCTTGAGCTAACCGGGTCATTACAGATGGTCTCAGCACAACATGATTATTTAAATGAAATACAATTCCCATCATTCCATAATAATGACGAACCTCATTTCCATTGCCATAACTTTCGGCACCTTCTTCAAATGAATTTTCCATAATTCGAGGAGCAGATAATCCTAAATAAAAACGCTGAGAATACAGATATACTCCAAAACCAAAATTAGAAAGTAAAGTTGATTCATTTGCATTATAATAGGATTCATCATTACTATACGTCTTATCTAATCCATTATAATCTATTGCATAATTGCTAAAGCCGGCATTTAATCCTAACGACATTTTTAGTTTATCACTCATTTTAAGATGGTAGGCGTAATCAATAAAAAAACTTGTTTGATTTACTGGTCCATAAGAATCATAAACCAAAGATGCTCCCATAGCCATATTTTTGTATACAGGCAAGTGTCCCGTAAAAGTAGCTGTAGTTGGAGCACCCTCAAAACCTACCCACTGCTGCCTGCCTAAAACCATTAAACTCAACATCTCTCTTGAACCTGCGTATGCCGGATTAATAGTTAAAGTATTAAACATATACTGTGTAAACATTGGATCTTGCTGAGCACTTAAATGATTTAAGTCAGACCCAATTATTACAACAATACCAACCAGTATAATCTTAATTCTTATATATTTTGTTATTCTATTCATATGTCTAGATTTACTTTTAATTACTATATGGAATTCTCCAATTTAGTCATACTTGTGTGTGATAAGTCATATACTTCATCGATCTTACGATTCTCTTCCATCGGTTCATCATATCTAATTATCTTTTAATATAAACAGATCCTTTAATTACTCCATTTGATCCTCCAAGTTTCACAACATAGAAATACAAACCCTGAGGTAATTCAGCTGAACCAATGGCTGAATTACTTGATTTTCCATCCCATTTGTTATCATAATTTCTCATATGGAATACCTCACCTCCCCATCTGTTGTAAATAAAGATTTCATTTCCTTCATAATCAGATACTCCTGGTATCATAAAGTAATCATTTACACCATCTCCATTAGGAGAGAAAGTATCTGGAGCATCAATTCGTTCAGCACAATCATCAAATGAATCCTGAAAATTCAAAATACCATCATTATCACAATCTTCAGCACCTTCTTCGCTATCTAAAACACCATCATCATCGCTATCTTCATCCCTATAATCAGGAATTCCATCTTCATCAGTATCTTTAACATCCTGTAAACAAGTTTCGCTTACTCCTCCTTCTATAACATCTAAAATGCCGTCATTATCTGAATCTGTATCTCTATAATCAGGAAATTCATCACCATCGGTATTAAAGTTTTGCTCTTCAATATAATCAGCTATTCCATCTTCATCACTATCTGCAACTCCAATAATAAATTTAACTGTAGCTTCATCACAATTACCTGAATCATCACATCCTACATAAGTAAAATATTCTTCAATACAATATTCTCCATAAATTGAGGTGTATGTAAACACTCCATTTTCCTGAACTCTTAAGAAACCTCCTAATAACTCAGATTCATCTACCAATACGGTTATTTCGTCGCCATTAATATCTGTGTCATTATCCAACACATTAAATGTTACTGTTTCTCCATCGACCATATAAATCACATCATCCTCACATACTGGTGCTACATTTTGTAAACTCACATTTACAGTAACTGTAGCTGATGAACATAATCCTTCATCATCACAAATTTGATAAATGAAGGAATCTGTACCAGAAAAACCTTCATTAGGAACATAAGTAATTTCGCCAGTTAAAGACTCAACAGTACATACTCCATTAGTTGGTTGTGATAAAAGAGATAATGAAGTAATATCCAGATTATCATCAATGTCAACATCATTAGAAATTACATTTATGGTAACTTCTGTATCCTGTGCTGAAGTAATTTCATCATCATATGCAACCGGAGCATCATTTTGTGGAAGAACTTGAAGAATTACCTGGGCATTATTACATCCATTTTCAGAGTCGCAAACCTGATATTCAAAAGTATCTGCACCATTAAAATCTGCATTAGGGGTATAAATAATTTGATTCGATGCATTCACTTCTGCTGTTCCATTTTCTGCTTGCAGCGTAATAGTGACCACAAAACCATCTGATTCTGAATCAATATCATAATCATTAGAGAGTACATCTATTATTACACTTTCATCTTCATTTGTTTCTGCTTCATCACCTACAGCAACGGGTAGATCATTTACTGCTAATATTGATATAGAAACTGTTGCGTCATCTGAATATCCCAAATCATCAAAAACTCTGTATCTGAAATTATCTGTTCCAAAGTAATTTTCATTTGGTGTATAAGTAATTTCTGCTGTAGAACTATTTAATGATAATACACCATTTACAGGATTATTAATAATGATTAAAGAACTTATATCAATATTATCCTGAGGATCGGTATCATTATCCAACACAGAAATAACGATACTTTCATCTTCATTAACTTCTACATTATCGTTTATTGCATTAGGCGCTTCATTATTTACATTGATGTAAACAGTTGAAATATTACTTACCAAGCCTTCTGCATCGGAGAACCTAAAATTAAATTCATCATCCCCAGAAAAACCTTGTTCCGGAGTATATGTAACAATAAAGTTTACTCTGTCAATCTGAATGGTACCATTAGATGGTGTACTTATATTTTCAAATGTTGAGTAATCGATATTTCCATCAACATCTGTTACCAAATCAGCAAAAGCAATTTCAACAGATACATTTTCTGATGTAGAATAATTCACATTCTGAGTTACTGGAGCATCGTTTTGGGAAACAACCTCTACTACCAAGTTAAATATTCTACTTCTATTATTTTCTTCAGATTGATCGCTAACATAAACAGGCACATTTAAAAATCCAGAATAGTTACTAACGGGAGTAATTACATTATTACTAACTGAATAATTTAAGCCGGCTAACACAACTAGTACAAAATCATTTGGATAATTATTATCCGGATCTTCGACTATTAAATCTGTTAATGTTACTGGCAGCGGTTCATCTTCATTTGTAAATAAAGTTAACTGATCTGTAATTTCAGGTCTGTCATTAACGCCAATAACAGATATTACCAATGAATATACATCACTAATGTTATTATTCTGTTCCTGATCATTTACAATAACATTCACTAGCAATTCACCATTAAAGTTCAATGCTGGTGTAATCGTATTTCCTACTACAGTATAATTATTACCGGATAAAACACTTAATATAAAATCTGAAGGATAGTTATTATCAACATCTGAGACACTGATATTATTTAATGTAACAGTATAAGTTCCCTCTTCCTGGATTTCTATACTATTTTGCGATACAATAACAGGCTGATCATTAACAGCATTTACCGTAATGAAAACATTTGCCGTAGTACAATATCCATCTTCATCACAAACCTGATATTCAAAAGTGTCCTCTCCAAAATAATTGCTATTAGGAGTGTAAACCACTATTCCTCCGGTTTGTATTGTTGCTTCACCATTAGTTGGTAAAGATAATAGGGTTAATGTACTTGCATCAATATTATCCTGTGGATCTGTATCGTTACTGGTAACATTAATAGATATGCTATTATCTTCATCTACATCAACAATATCATTTACTCCGGTTGGGGCTTCATTTGAAACAAGTATTGAAATTACACCGCTCGCACAAGCTCCTTCATTGTCACATATTTCGTAGGTAAATGAATCAGTACCTGAATAACCATTGTTTGGGACATAGGTGATTATTGCATTTTGTAAATCAATTGAAGTTGTTCCATTGGTAACATCTGATAGAATTTTTAAAGTAGATAAATCTATACCATCTTCAACATCTGAAATAAGGTTATTGATATTAACAGTAATTTGTTGATTTTCTGCAATTGTAACATTTTGACTGTTTGCTATTGGCGTATCATTCTGTGCCAAAACCAATACATCAACTGTAAATATGCTACTTTCTGAGTTGGTTGATTCTCCATCGCTAACAGATACATCAACAGATAATGTGCCATAATAATTTAACACAGGAGTAATCGTTGTTCCATCAAATGTGTAATTTTCTCCTGCATGTACAATCAAACTAAAATCAGTGGACTCATTATCTACATCTATAATTGAAATATCATCTAAAGAAATAGCTACAGGTACATCCTCATTTGTTGATATTGTATTTATTTGAGACTCGATAACTGGTGCATCATTTACAGGATTAATAGTTACGCTTAAATTAAATGTAATACTATTTTGATTTACAGGACCTAAATCAGAAACATACAATGGTATTGTTAATGTTCCATTAAAATCTTGTAACGGTGTCACCTGACGACCTGAGAATGTATAATTGCTGCCTGCCAACAATGTCATTTCATGTTGACTTGAGTAGGTATTATCAATATCTGTAACATTTAATGCTGTGAATGGTATTGTAAATACAACATCTTCGTTATATGTCAATGACTGCTGACTATTAATAATAGGTGCATCGTTTACAGGAGTTACAGTTAAAACAACATCATTACTATTAGATAAAGTACCGTCGCTGGCTGTAAATCGAATGGTTTCCTGGCCAAACCAATCTTCATTTGGTATTTCAACAGAGGCTATTTTTGTTGTTTCATCAATAGCAATCACTAAATCTGAATTACCACTATAACTCCATGAAATTTGATCATTTGTATTGTCAGGATCTGAAACATATAAATTCAAATTAATATCAGAGAAGGTTGCGCCCTCTGCAATTGTTTGATTTGGAATATCAATTACTACAGGTGGATCATTATCATTAATAACATTTACCTGTAGGTTATAAGTATTACTTTGAGCTCCTGCCGGATCAACAACATATACCTGAACTGTAATTGTACCAGTTACATTTTCATTAGGAGTAATAGCTGTGCCATTAACTATATAATTAGCTCCCGGCAGAATGGTCATTATATAATTAGTCGGATAATTATTATCCGGATCCTCAACGATTAAATCAGATAAACTTATTTCAGTTAAGGTTTCTTCAGCTATAGATATAGAATTCTGTCCTGTAATTATTGGTTCATCATTAACTGCAGTAACCTCTAATCTCACATTGTCATAAACAGATGTATTACCCTCATCTGTCGCATAGAAAGTGATTACTTCAACCCCATTCCATTCAGCATCTTTAGGTGTAATAGATGCAACTCTATTGGTAATTACAATATCAAAAAATGTTGGTACAGGATTTACTGACCATATTATATCTTCATCTGAAGTTTCAATATCGTCTATGTAACTATCTAAACTGATTGTACCAAAATTAACATCCTCAGCCCTTGTTTGATCAGGGATATCAGTTATAACCGGATCATCGTTGACTGGAGTTACTGAAATTGAAACTGATACTGTATTACCATTTGAAGATCCATCATTTGCAGCATAAGTAAAACTATCACTATGATTCTCAGATCCATCATGTGTATAATTAAACGTTCCGTTAGGGTGTAATGTCAATGTTCCATAACTTACATTACTCATTAATACAGCTGTTAGCGCATCTCCATCAGCATCGCTATCATTATCCAAAACCGAATCATTTCCTCCACTTAAAGTTGTTGAAGTTCCTCCTTCATTAACAGTTATCGCATCTGCATTTGCAATTGGAGTATTATCATTTAAATTAGATATAGTAATTGTTATCAATTCTGAATCACTATGACCTGCTCCATCTGTTACAACAACAGTCAATTCGTAAATATTATTATTATCATTGTCCGATGGATTTTCAAAATCAGGTGCATTAATAAATGTCAGTATTCCATTTGAACTATTCATTGCAAATAATTCAGAATCTGTCCCTGTAATTGAATAACTTTCGGTATCATCATCATCCTGATCTGTAGCTGATGCAACTGTTACAGTTCCTGTATGATTTTCACTTAGAGTAACATTTCCAACATTAATTACAGGAGTAAATTCATTAACAGGCAAAACTGTAACCGACCATGATGCACTTACAAAATTATTATCTTCATCTGTGGCAGTTATTCTTATTGAGTAAACATTATCTCCATTTGAATCTGCTGGATTTTCATAGTCACGGACTTCCATACTTACTACTCCGGATGAAGGATTAATACTAAAGGCTGAAGCATCTGTTCCTCCAAGCGTATACACTACATCTCCAATTGGACTTCCTGTTATATGTGGTGTTACAGAAGTATAAACTTCATTCTCATTAACATAAGCTGGTGATATTGCATCAATAGAAAAATTTGCAGTTTCTTCAATATTTTGAACTGTTATAGTTATAGACTCAGAATCAGTATGATCAGCTCCATCTGTTACTGTAACTGTTAACTCATAAATATTATTCTGATTGGCATCAGTTGGATTTTCAAAATCCGGGGCAGACTTAAATGTTAATTCTCCATTTGTACTATTTATGTCAAATGCAGCATAATCAGTTCCTGATATAGAATAAGTTTTACTATCTCCTGCATCAGCATCAGTTGAGGTTGCTGTTAATACCACTCCTGTATGATTTTCATATATGGTTGTACTTCCCACACTAATAACTGGTAAATTATCATTCACTGCAGAAACTGTAATTGTTACCGACTCAGAATCTGTATGATCAGCAGCATCTGTTACAATAATATTCAAGTCATATATATTATTACCTCCATTATCTGTTGGATTTTCGTAATCTGGTGAATTTTTAAATATCAACTCTCCACTACCCGGGTCTATTACAAATAAAGATGCATCAGTTCCTGAAATTGAATAAGTCTCACTATCTCCTGCATCAGCGTCAGTTGAAGTTGCTGTTAATACTACTCCTGTATGATTTTCTTCAACTATGGTGTTTGCTACGCTTAATATTGGCGAATTATCATTGACATCGGTAACAGTAATAGTGATATCTTCTGATGTTTCATGACCAACAGCATCTCTTACTAAAATGGTTAAGTCATATACATTATCACCTCCATTATCTGTTGGATTTTCATAATCTGGTGAATTCAAAAAACTAAGAACACCGCTTGTCTCTCCTATTGTAAACAAGGCATAATCATCTCCTGATAATGAAAACAACTTGCTATCTCCTAAATCTCCATCTGTAGAAGTAGCTGTTAATACAGTTCCTGCATGATTCTCTTCTACAATTGTATTTTCCACAGTTAATACAGGAGAATTATCATTAATAGCTGATATGTTAATAGTGACGATTACTGTATTGCCATCAACTGTTCCATCATTTGCGGCATAGCTAAAACTATCACTGGTGGTTTCACTGTCATCATGGGTGTAACTAAATGTTCCATCGCTATTTAAGGTTAATGTTCCATTACTTACATTACTTTTCAATACTGCGGTTAAGGTATTGCCATCTATATCATTATCATTTTCTAAAACTGACGAACCTCCACCGTTTAAGCTTGTGGTAGATCCTCCTTCACTTAAGCTTATAGCATCCTCAACAGATATTGGTGCATCATTTACACTGCTTACCGTAACGGTTATTGTTGATGGTGCACTCGATAATAATCCATCGGAGACTACTGCTCCAACACTCAATGTACCATTAAAATTTGC
>NZ_JAPDPJ010000089.1 GCF_026013605.1 Plebeiibacterium sediminum | reverse complement strand
CTTTTGTAAGATACTGAATATCAAGGTTTTAAACAAGAAAATTCACCTTTTAAATCATTGATTTTCAATTATTTATAGTTTTGTCATGTACTGAAGATAATTTCATAAAAGAATTAGAACAATCAGGAGATTTAAAAAAACTAGCTGAAATACCTTTGTTGTTAAGTATTTTGATAATACAAAAGATGCAAGATTCGGTATTGCCTAAAAACAAGCTAGAGGCACTTAAAGAAATAACTCAATATTTAATAAAAAAGCATCCCGTAAAACGTATAACTGACGCAGGGATTGTTCAAGAAAGAATAATAGAAGTAGATTTTAAAGATATTTTCTGCGAACTAGCAATTTACATTCAAAAAGAAAGTAATGACGGTGTAATCTTAAAATGTGATGCTCAGAAGATAATAAAGCAGTATCTAGTTCTTTATGCAGGTTATGATGAAGCAAGAGCCAAGGTTCGTAGTCAAGAATTGATTGAGCTTGGTGCTAATAATTATGGAATAATAATTGAAAAATCAAATGATGAAATTTCTTTTGGACATAAACAATTTCAGGAGTTTTTAGCAGCTCAATATCTATATGAGTCTGATGAAGAAACAGTAAACCAGTTTATAAATCAGTATGGAGCTAATCCAGCTTTTCACCAAGTAATAATAAGCTTATTTAGTTTAATGCAATTAAAACAGGTTAAAAAGTACAATAACCATTTTGAAGCATTAAAAGGGGCATCTCACGAAAAATGTCAAGAGGATTATCTTAAATTAATTTCACATGAGGTCGCAATTGACTTAGACAATGCACCGACAGGAGTTATGAATGTAGCTTTTGATTCAATCATTAATGAATTCGTCTTTGAAACCGACCCTTCATATAAAGAAGCTTTACTTAAACTAATTATTATTGCTCTTCAAACTGGAAGATTAAAAGAAAAGGTTGTGGATTTTTTAATTCAATTTTTTCCCTACCAGTATAAGTATAGAGATTATCGAGTTAACTCTCTAAGATATTCTGATAAGTTAAACACAAGTCAAATTGGATTTCTAAAAAAAGCGTTAATCAATGGGACAATAGAGATACGATATGATGCTTCTTATGCATTCAAAAAGCACATAAAAAATGGAGAAGTTTTTAGTTTTATTAAAGATATAATTCATAATTGCTCAAATCCAGATATTTTAGCCTTTGCTATTAATAGTATTATAACAAACGACATCACAGAGCAAGAAAGAGATGACCTTGTTAAGTCTGTTGTTGCTGATGTCCCAATTATTCAGCTTTACTTATTTAAGTATAAAATTTTTACAAAACGACATACTCAAGATGATTTGGAACAGCTAATCCCAATTGTAAATCAATTGCCTTACCAGCTAAAACAAGAGTCGATTGAGTTATTGATAGATGGATTTAATCAAAGTAGTAATCTGAAAAAAATATTAATTAAATCGATTGATAGAAAGGGATTTTATAATGAAGAAGAAACTACTATTGATAGTGGAATTGCTTGGAAGGTTCTTTTTCATTCATTTAATGAGGACATAGATGTAATTAATCTTATTAAAATACAGTTTGAGAATGAAGAATTTCCTTTCATTTCTGCTGATAATCATGAAATGTTTCAAAACTTACTTTATTATTTTAAAGATAAGGAAGAGTTGGTTCCTTCTGTTGAAAAATGGTTAGACAAGCGATTGGAAAAGTACAGTTTTGTAGACCCTGAAGTTGCATTTGTAAGTATTTTCATTCATTCAGAAAAAGCAAAAAAGATACTCCTTGAAGATTTACCGAAGACAGGAGTTTCTCACTGGAATGTAATGGCTTTATTGCAAGGCTGGGCTGATGATGAGTCAGTCAAAGAAAAACTCAAAGAGTATTTTAGAACAATTGAAACAAAAAAAACATCTGCATCCGCTCATTATATATCAAAAGTTTTTGATAGTAGCGAAAAAGAAGAAGCTATAAAAATCCTAGAAGAAATTCTTTTTGATAAAAAAATAACTTTTAGGGAAAGGTCTATTTCTGCTCTCATTGAACTGGATAAAGAATACTTTGAAAATAATATTTTAAAAACACTTATTAATGAACTAGACTCATTCCCTAAAGACATTTGGGGGCAATATTATTCCGCACTAGATACAATTGTAAAGAATTTTCCTTTAAACACGATTGTTCAATCATATATATTGGAGAGAATACAAAATGATAATAGTTTATACAACCTTGCTGTTCAGTATTTTCCAGAGTTAATAAAAGAAGAAGAAAAGTTACTAGAGAAATCAATTCCTTTGACAAAAGAGTTAAGGTCACTAATTATAGAGTCTTTTGCAAATTTATCTATACTACCAAGTAAAATTGAATCTGTTTTAAGCAATTTTGAAGAAGAGGCTGAAGAAGAAATAATGGGAGATATGGCAATTTGTTTATTTAATCATATTAAAGAAACTAAAACAGATAGAATCTTAGAGCTTAGTAAACCGATAGTTTTCGCAAGAGGTTTTGACTATGAAGTAAAGAGAAATATTGCTTTTGCAGGATATTTGATTTTAAGAAAACTCGATGAATATTTTACAATAGAAAGTGATGATAATCCCAAAGACAAATCAAGAAAGCTTGATATTTTTGGTGAGCAAGATTTCAGAAAGTCTTCAAGTGGGCTAATGATTAAATCAATCATCAATAATTTCGACTACCTGATTTCTTTTGCAGGAAAAGATTTTGAATTTATTGTCGACAATCTAAAATTCAAAAAAAATGCTGAGGATATTTGGGGATTCTTTGCAAGGCATTCTGTAAAATCCTCTCCAACTTACAGTCATATAATGGAATTTATATCCAATAATTCCACAACAATTAAAAACAGTTCGTTAATCAGTTTTCTTAACAGAACAACACCTCAAAGTCCCATTTTAAGAGATATCTTATTAAGATTTATTACTGCCAATGATAACAATAGAAATAATTATAATGTAATTCTTGCAGGTAGACTATTAGGTGCAAATTTTAATAATGACCCCCAAGTTTATAAGGAAGTTTGTAAGGTTAAGGGTGTTTATGATGTAGGAAGAATTATGGCTTTATGTAGTGGCTGGCATGAAGAACCAGTTCTAAAAAAGATATTTGATGACATAGTTGAACATCAAATTTTAGTAGATAATTATGTAGGTTTCAGTCTCAAGTTTTTATTCCGAAGTGTAGATAATTTGACTGAATTTATTAAGGGAGTATCTACAAATAGTGGTGAATTTAAAAGATATCATAGGTTTTTCTTCGTCCCAATGATTGAGCGCTTGAAAAGAGATAAAGATTTTAGTTCAGCTATTAAGGGACTTCTAATGTCTAGCAGTACATTCAGCGAAAAAATATCTTATTACAACTTACTATCACAAGTTAATATGCTAGACGAAGATGTCACTATATGGAAAAATAAAATAACAGATTTTAAAAATGACTTTGGATACGATATCGTTTCAAATAAAACAGTACGCTTAAAAGATATTTTATACGATTTTTATTACTAAACAAATGAAAACACCGAACCGCTAACATTGTATAAAGTACTATCACATAAAGTGTGTAAATAGTAAAATTATACCTCGAAAATTAATTACTGAATAGTTTTTCACTATTTAGTAATTGATTTTGAGGAGTCCCCGCGACAGCGGACGATATACTATGTGTTTAAAATATCAGGATGCAAACCTTAGTTATTTTATTTATTTTTAAACAGATAGTATACTTATGAAAAAAGAAGATCTATTAAACAGTGACTTTCTTAAGCATTTTAAGAATGGAGAAGAACTCAATGATTTTCTTCACCAACTTCAAAAAAGCGGCGTTGAGCAGATTCTTGAAGGCGAATTAGATGCTCATGTCGGCTACGAAAAACATGCTACCTCAGACTCTGGGAATGCAAGAAATGGTCATACTTCGAAGAAAATCAGAACGATGTATGGAGAGTTACAGATCAAGGTTCCTCGCGATCGTCAAGGTACTTATAACCCAATGATCCAGTAAGAATATTTGGATTATTGGCACCCCAAAAGCATTCCATAAAATATGAAACAGAGCCAACTCATAGCTAGTTAACTCTATTTTAATTATTTTCTTACATCGCACCCTTGATATTAGTACATGGCCGTTATTTAAGAGTGAGGCTATAATCTCTAAGATTTATAAAGAAACTTAGGGAATAGTATTAGTAAAGGGGAATGGGTAATGATAGAGATTAATAAAAAAAAACAGCTTTTAATCTTATTTTAACCCAAATATTAACCTTGTATAACTACTTTTAACATTTGTTTAATGCATTAACAAAATCTTTCCATCTTAATTTGAAATCACTAACTGGGAAATAGCTATTTCAAACCTTAAATTAAGTAGATGAAATAATCTTTTATCGTTAAGATGTTTAACGAAGTAAAAACCTTAAAATTATTCTGAATATGAAAAATTCATTTATAAAAAGTACCCGGAATGTGCTTTTTGTTTTTATCTATTTTTTGAGCTTTAATTCTTTTTATGCTCAAATATCATGGCCTGCTGATCAGATACTACCTTCTTTTTCATCTCCCGCACAAACGCAGGATTTATTTTATATTCGTGGAGATGAAGGAAGTGTTACTCCGATTACCTGGGAGGCAGAAGGTTCGTCGTTAGGGCATAATACTGGGCATTTAGACGATGATGGTTGGCTTTGTCAAGTTGGAGTTGATACCGAAAATCAGTATATGGTTTATGGCCCGTATGCTACAAATGTATCGGCCGGGGATAATATGGCTATTTTTCGAATAAAAGTTGATAACAATACTGCAAATAATGATCCTATTGTTGACATTGATGTGCGAAATGCTACAACAGGGGAAACACTTGCTTCAGAGACGATCACTCGTCAACAATTTCCTACAGCCGGAACATACCATGATTTTTTGTTAGGATTTAATTTACCAGCAGCAGGGCAATCGATAGAATTGAGAGTATATTGGCGAGGAGGTGCATACACAAAAGTTGATTGGGTTGGAGTGCAGGAGGCAATGATTTGGGAGGCAGAAGGTTCCTCATTTGGACATAATACAGGTAGTTTAGATGGTGATGGTTGGCTTTGCCTTACAGCATCAGATTCTCCTCAACATATGATCTATGGCCCCTATGCAAAGGATGTACCTGTTGGAGACAATGTAGCAGTATTCAGAATGAAGGTTGATAATAATACTGCAAATGATGATGATATTGTTGATATTGATGTGCGAAATTCAACAACAGGCGAAACCTTGGCTTCCACAACTGTTACCCGTTGGGATTTTCCTGTAGCAGGGGAATATTGTAATTTTACATTGCCTTTTAATTTAGAGGAAGTAAATCAGAAGATTGAATTACGTGTATATTGGAAAGGATATTCTTATACAAAAGTTGATTGGGTTGGAATTCAGGTAAATAATAATAATACTGATGAATTATACTTATTCGCCTCGTTAAAAGGCATTATAAACCAGACGCAACCTCGACTTTTTTCTTATGAAGGTGACGCTTTGGCTGAAGGGGCATACACATGGTTTGAGTCTTTGGATTTGGATTGGGATGAATATTCGGATGCCTGGGATTTAGTATCCAAATATTTAGGCGAAATATCAGGTGTAATTATTTATGATCCAGCTGAGATACATACTGTAAATTTAGCTACCACAATGGCAAAAGGCTTAAATGCCTTAATTGCATCACCTACATTAGCGGCAAAATTAGGTGCTTTCCCATATAACCTTCCAGTATTAGCTGATTTAAGAGGACAATTTAGCAGTAAGATTGATGTATATCAAACACTTTATAATGATTATTGGTCAAATACAGATCAACGCCTGCTTATTGGTTTAAATCCAGCAGAACATAAATCGGCTTTAAGAGAATATGCTGTTGCAACTGGATCTGCTGTGATTTGGTTAGATCCTGAAATTTCAGAGGAAAGTGCATTATTGAATAGCTTTTTATCGGAGATGCCAACTGGCGCTAATTTCATGGGGTGGTGGCCAGCTGAAGAGGCAGGAGTATCACGTGGTTCTGAATACGGTGTTGGAACAATTGCAAGTGATTGGTGTACTAATTTAACATTACACAGTGGTACTTCAAGAGAGGTAAAAGTAAAAGCTACTCCTCCAAAGCCTGAATTGCAAAATAAAATTTATGTGGCATTTATTTTAAGCGATGGAGACAACCTTCAGTATGTTGAACATTTGATGCGTAAACTTTGGAGTAATTCAGACCGCGGATCTGTTCCTTTGGGATGGACTGTATCTCCATCTATGTTAGATGCAATGCCTGGTGCTTTAAATTACTACTGGCAAACAGCTACTGATAATGACAATCTAATTTCTGGCCCTTCAGGAATTTCATATGCCTATCCAAACGATATTTCTGAAGAAAGTGAGCTAGATGATTTTGTTGCTAGAACAGAAGATTATACCCGCCGTGCAGGTTTACGGGTAGTGACAATATGGAATACGCTTACTGGAGGAATAGATCAAAATGTTGGCGAAACTTTTGCTGAATATGCCCCTTCAATTCTTGGGCTAACCTCTCAAAATACATCTGACGGTTTAACTATTTATAATAATAGCTTACCAGGTACAGGGTTAGCTTGTAATTATTGTTGGGATGAAACAACAATGTCAAGTTCAATTAGTGCCAATGCTACTGGTTGGGATGGATCAGAGCCTCGATTTATAATAGTTCAATGTCAGCCATGGCAAAATGCAACACCTACAACTTTTAAGAATGTTGCAAATTCACTTGGATCAGATTATGAAGTTGTCCGCCCTGACCATTTCTTTATGTTGATGCGTGAAGCAAACGGACTAACTATTGATCCGGGGGAGATTCATTATCGAATAAAGAACTCATGGAAAGGGACTTATTTATTTGATGGCGGAGATAATGCAGCATATGAGTCTCTTCCTGAAGATCCAGGAGAAAATTATGAGTGGGTTATCGAAGAAATTGATGGTGTTTATAGTGAATTACGAAATGTTTCAACTAATGAATATCTACATATTGAGAATTTATCGGGTAGCATTCAATGTACATCACGAAATTCTGGATGGCACAGTTCACAATGGGATCTAGAGGATGCTGGAGACGGAAAAGTGAGGTTCCGAAATAAATGGCAAAGCTCTGATTATATTCATATTGAAGATTTAACAGGTAATGCACAGCATGGTTTGATAGATACAAATTGGAGTAGTGCTAAATGGATACTAGAACCTGTTACTACATCCTCGCTTAAATCAGCATTGCTAACTGTTCCCTCAGAACTGGAAATAGTGAAAATATATCCAAATCCAGCTGATGATATTGTAAATATTGAAACTTCCATTGAAAATTATACAATAGATATTTTTGATATTACAGGGATTATTGTACTTCATAAAAATGATCTTAAAGGAAAAAGTACAATAAATCTATCCGGACTAAATAGAGGAATTTATATACTAACAATCAATAGTTCAAATGAGAAAATTACAAAACGAATTATTATTGAATAGGTTTATCTTATAAAATTAAGCAATTAGGGTGTCTGACATTAGTTAGACACCCTAATCGTAAGTGAACCCATCTTTGTTGATTATATATCACAGATATACTAGTATAAAAATTCGAAGAATTTATATGCAATATACTTTTGAGGTTGATGTTTTGAGAAAGAGAATTCAGAACTTGTTCTCAAAGAAATAGAAGTAAAATATATTGATTGACAAGAAGTGTATTTTACTCAAGCAATGAGATTGTGGAATAAATATCTCTATAATAATTATATATTTTTCACTTATTGTTGAAAGGGTACTTGATAGTATTATTACTTAGGTCCTTGAATCCAGCGTTGATAATACCCTCTATTTCTTCTGGGCAACCAACGTATTTTAAGGCTGCACTTAATGTTGAGAAAGGCTCAAGCTTAAATTTATAAGGTCCGTCTGCCACCATTTTAAGCATATTTGTTAGAGTAACTTGGTTTGGCTTACTTGTTATTAATGCTACCTTAGATCAATACTTCGTTAAACTTTTAAGCAGCAATAGTGCCGTAATACAATAGTTCTCTAGCCTTCTTTTTATTTTTAGGCAAGTATGGATTAATGCCAAACTTTTCAAAAAATAGATTAAGCTGTAAGGCATTGTGATTTATTGTTTTAATATCTGTCATTGAAAATGATTTTCTGTGCTCTTTTGGAATGCTTAACCAATGTAAAATCTTGGCCGATTGATTGCTGTCAAAGAAGCATTAAAGTGAAAATTTAGTTTATTTTCACTTCTGGCTTGACAATCATTTAAGCCTGTGTGTTGCTTTCCATCCCGATAAAGAAATTCAATCTGAAAACGGCTTTGATAATATTTCAAAATATCAGAAGCAGTCATGTTTGTATCAGTTGAAAAATACAGTTTATGGTTTTGTTTTCCATTCTCATTACAATAAAGTGTACAACCTTTATATTTCTTTTTAAGGATTTAGAATACACAATGGCACTATGAATTGTTGCTTGATCCTCTTTTGATATTAGTGTAAAGCGGTTTATATCAACATTTGTGTTATCAACTTTTCCATCGTACTTTTTAGGCCTCCCACGTTTTCCGGTAGGCTTTCCCTGATGTAAATGAAGTAAATCTGCATCATCTCTCAGCCTGCTTATTAAATGCATATCGGTCTTTATTACACGATCAACAAACGAACGTTTTGCAAACCATGCGTCCGCCACTAAATTATTTGATAGCTCAAGCAGTTGTGTTTTGCGCTTTGAAATCACATCTGCATACCAGCCTGATAGTGATTGCTCCTTATCAGCCAAGGTCTGGATAGCTTCTAAATGAAATGCTGTATGGTTATCAATATCAATTGCGGCTAAACCTCCAATTTCAAGTCCCCACTTGGTACGATTAGCACACCCAGACCAAAAATAGCCAATACCAGGTGTATGCTTACCTGCTTTACTAATATATGAAGGGTCAAAAGCAATGGCATATCGACCGCTCCCATGAGAAAGCGTTAATTCATTGTTGAAAGTCAGAAAGTCAAATGGTTTTTCAAATTGTTGTCGGTATCTTTGCTCCTTATGCTCACCAAAGCGACCTAACTGTAGAAAGTTAATGCGTCCTTTGATGCATAAAAATAGGATAAGAGTCTCTGTTACAAACTCTTTTCTCCAATTATGGATATTTGACATTCTTAATAACACGCTCTCTATGTGTGTTTTATAAATATTATTACCCTTGATAGTCACCCTTAATAAAGTTGTCGAAATTCTTTATTAAGATACTGATTATCAAGGGATTAAACAAGTAGTTAGACTGTTTATTTAGCTGATATTCAGTATTTTATACTATACTTTAACGAACTATTGTTAGATATTAAGCCACAATTATTGAAAAATTCAAATAAATTCTTTGATTCATCTATTTTCGACTTGGAAAGAATAGTATTCATCTCCCTAATATCACAAATTACATTGTAGTTTATGTCAAAATTCTTATCTGCAAACTCATCCAATTTAAGAGTTACAACCTCTTCAGGTTTTACTGGCCCTTTTAAACACTCAAGTATTATCCTATATACCGGTATTATCTTATAGCTTACTATGGTTTTCATCTCTGAAATGTTAAAATTGTATTTTTCGTATAAATTGGTACGCTTATTATAGTAGTTAATTTAAAGATACCTCTTAATTAGGTATTTCCCAATAAGTGTAGTTATATGTTTTATTAGGTAAGAGATTATGGTGTTTTGAATAAAGCATAATGCCCAGATGAAACCTGCAATAACTCTGGGCAAAATGCTTGGCTATTAATACAGGGAAATCGCTTTTAAAAGTAGTAATTTAAGTGTGTGATTCTAATAATCCTAGTATCTTTGCAAGTAGTTGAAAATGACTATGCGTCAAAAAAATGAAAAATTTCAAGGCGCAAAACAATACTGAACGTAATATATCTTTTAAATCACACTTTTCAACATTGACCGATTCTCGAAGAACTAATAAAGGCAATTTTTTCTATCCATTACAAGAAATTCTATTTTTAACAATCTCTGCTGTTATAAGTGGTGCTGACAATTGGACAATGATTCAAGAGTTTGGCAATAGCAAATTGGATTGGCTCAGAAAATTTTTTCCTTTTAACAATGGTGTTCCATCGCATGATGTTTTAGGAAAAGTTTTTGCCCGATTAAATCATGAAAAATTTTCACAGTGCTTCGTCAATTGGATAAATATCCTTTCAAAACATATTATGGGCCAAGTTGTTGCTATTGATGGGAAAACAATTTGTAGATCAGGTTCTAAAAGTAATTTCAAATCGGCTTTTCATGTTGTTTCGGCCTATGCTTCAGAAAGCCGTTTATGCTTAGGGCAAAAGATTGTAGATGAGAAAAGTAACGAGATTACAGCTATCCCCGAACTGCTTAAGATATTTGATTTAAAAGGATGTATTGTTACAATTGACGCCATGGGATGCCAAACGGAAATTGCCGAAACCATCCTGAAAAATAAAGCCAACTATCTCTTAATGGTAAAAGGCAATCAGGGTAATTTAAAAGAGCAAGTTGAGAAACTCTTCAAAATAGGACAAATCTCTTCCACCCAAACACAAGTAGACTTTGGCCATGGGCGAATTGAAAACCGGGCTTGTCATGTAATAACTGATTTACAATTCTTTGATGACAAAGAAAATTGGCAAGGACTCAATAGTATCATTCGAATTGATGCCGAAAGACATGATAAAGCAACTGATAAAACATCGGTAGAAACCAGATATTATATCAGTTCACTTAATCAAAGTGCAGAGCAATTCAATCAGATTATCAGGCAACATTGGACAATTGAAAATAATTTGCATTGGTCTTTAGACTTTCTTTTTAAAGAAGATTATTCTTTAAAAAAGAAAGGAAACTCAGCCATTAACTACAATATTATTTTAAAGCTGGCATTAGCTATGCTAGAGAGGGAAAAATCACGAAAACTCTCTAAGCCTGTTAAGAGATTAACTGCTGCTTTGGACGACAAATATAGAGAGAGAATATTAAATTGTTAAAAGCGATTTCCCTGGCTATTAATAGCCTTTTTAAAATGTAATAGATAATTATTCTATAGTTTTATAACTCGAATATAATCAAGCAAAGCTTCATTAATCTCTTCATCCATATTGATATTCCAATTTTCAAGGACTAGCTTTAATAGGTTTTCTCCCTCTTTTAATCTAATTTTTAACATGTTCGAATTTCCCCAATAATACCACTTGTTAATACCTCGTTGAGGAAATACCCACTAAAACGGAATCTTATTAAATTTGAATAATTTTCATGTGTTATACTTTTATAGTTTGATACTATATTTTGTGGAGATACAACCCGGGAACTATACTCTCCTTGTTTAATTGCATCTTTATAAATTGTAAATGCTTTAGACTTATAAAGAGGATCTTGCCCGTCATGACACCAATATACAGTAGTAATTAATATTGATAATAAGATGATACGATTCATAAATATTTGCATTTTAATATTTAATTGTTCTATTATTCAAATTATCTAATGCATAGGCATATGCGCCTAATGCTATTGCATGACTTGCGCCTAACTTACTAGTACCAATACCTATTTTGGGTAATTGCTCATACTCTATAATTTCTTTTGAATAAGGAATTGTTATATTTTTCACTGTTTTGGAAAAAAAATCTTGATAGTCATTTTTATTATCAAGACAGTAAACTTTGTGAATTAATCTATTTTGTCCATTTAGAAATTTACCTTTAATAATATCCATTACCGCTGGCATATAGTACTTTTTTGCTCCAGTAAGCCCACCTCCAATAACAACAAGGCTATCAAATAAAGTGATAAGATTTGCTAATGCATCTCCGAAATGCGTTCCAAATCGTACAAAGGCCTTATAAGCAGCTTCTCTATTCCCAGGTATTAAACCTTCTGCAATATCATATATATCTTTTGGAAAAAGTTGCGTGTCATTTATACCTGCATATTTACAGTAATTATTTATAATTGCACGAGTACTAACTTCTTCCTCTATATAATTTCTTTGAGAAATACCATTACTAAGTAACCATACTTCTCCTCCAATATTATTATTGCCACAAAGCAATTTTTCATTTGCCACAAAGCCTGCTCCAAAACCTGTACCTAACGTTATACCAATTAAATTTTTAAATTGTTTTTTACTTACCTTATTTACTTCTTGTAAAAAACCAGCTTTAGCTTCTCCATATGCATATAAGTTTCCATCATTTTGTATAAAAACTGGGATTTTAAAATAGCTTTCTAACATTGGGCCTAATGCGACTCCTCCTTTAAATCCGGATAAATTTTGTAAATCACCTATAATTCCATTATCGTAATCTGCAGGGCCTGGAAAAGCAAAACTTATAGCAACAGGTTTACTTTTTAATTTTAAAATTACACTTTCAAAGCCTTCAATAATTGTCTTCAGACACTTTGCTAAATCATCGCCAAAAGAAGGAGTATTTATTGGAGTAATTAGTTCCAGTCCCCCACAAATCGCATTAAATACAAAATTTGTTCCCCCTGCATCAAGAGTTAACACTACTCTTGATGCAGTATATATTTCCATGCATGCCTATTTTTTAATATTTGATAAAACAAGAGCTAAAATTATTGAGGTACAAATGGCAAGTATTAACATCCCAAATAAAGTATTGGAAAGATCACTTATTGCTCCCATAATAAATGGGATTACTGCTCCTCCAGATACGGCCATCATCATGAGCCCAGATATTTCACTTGAACGTTCTGGATATTTTTGAACAGATAAAGAAAAAACTAGAGGAAAGATATTGGCTACACTTAACCCTATAAGAAATGTTAAAACCAATGCTGAAACAGGCCCCATTATCAAAATTAAAAGTAAAAAAGCTAAGCTTATTATTGTGGTACCTACCAAAAAAATTCGCGAAGCTATTTTTGTTAATAAAATAGACCCTAAAAAAGCGCCTATCATACGTCCTAAGAAATATATACTTCTTCCATTTTCTGCAGTGATTTGTCCCAAGCCAAGGTTATTTATAAAATATTGCCCAGAGAAAGAATTATAGCCAACATCAATACCAACAACTAAAAAAATACATAAGACCATTGAAAGGATATAACCATTATTAAGTAATTTAAAACTAGAAAGTAATGAAACGGTAGATTCCTGATTTTTGGACTCTTGAATTTTAGTTGTAGATAGCCATAACACTGTTAGTAATGAAGTTACTCCAAATGTTAAAAATAGAATTTTCCAATCCCCATATTGGGCTGTAAAAAAGGCAGCTAAAGGTGCACCTAACATAGAGCCTATCGCTTTAACAAACTGGGAAAAACTTAAAAAGCTTGATGTTTTATTATTGGGCACAACTTCCACTAAAAGAGGATTTGCTGATACTTGTACTATTGTATTACCAATACCTAAGAATGCAAAACCAATTAATACAGTACCAAAGGAATAAATGACAAATGGTAATATTAGGCCAATTCCTGTAATGAATGCCCCAACGTTAAGAAGGGTTTTCTTGCCATACTTTGCTTGTAAAACTCCAATTGGAACAGATAAGGCAAAGAACCAAAAAAAAGCTACAGCTGGAATAAGCTGGGCAAGCATTGCGCTTAATTCAAAGTCATCTTTTATACGATCTACGCCTATTCCTACCAGATCAACAAAACTCATTACGAAAAATGAAAATAATACTGGTAATAGATGTTTATAATTCAAACTCTTTCTTATATTTTATTAGTATATATATTAAAAATGTATTTTCCTTTGGGTAAGGGCATTAAGTATTTATTTATAAATCAAATCGTATTATAATGAAAGTGCGAATAAATTGATTTATTCACAAAAATATGTGACTTGTTGTATGTGTTATAAAGAAGCCTTCTTACAATCCGCTATATTAGAAAGAGGCTTCTGTTACCTAATATAATAGATTGTGATTTGATATTATTTATGTAATCCTTTAGTCCTAAGATAATCTAGCATAAGTGCAGGGCGGTCTGTTTGTAATATATTTGCGCCATTATTTATTACCCAGCCCCATGAGCCATCAGGATCTTCTACCGCCATATCATCGGTATGTTTACCACATAAAGACTCCCAAAGCGTATTAACCCATATCTTAATCCCCTTATTTTTGATTTCCTCAATAATTTTAAACATATATGAATCATCAGTATCATAAATTACTTCAAAAGCAATTGGATTATATTTAGTTATAAATTCAACTACGTGAGTATCTAGGCTTTCTGTATTAATGCTAACTATTGGCATGTAATGAATTTCTTTTAACAAGTCGCCATATAGATCAATTAGTTTATTTAAAGGTTTATCGCCTTTTAGGATTGCTTGGTTTATAGTATTTGTCTTTTTCAAAATGTCATATACTAAATCTATATGATCAAAGCTTTTATCTACATTTACAAGTATTTTCCCTTTACAAGCAAGCATCACTTGTTCGAATGTTGGTATTTTGTATTCCGTTGTTATACCATCCGCATTTTTAAGGTATAATGAGCTTAAATTAGGGTAGGTACAATTACTAAGCTTGCCACTTCCTGTAGTGGTTCTATCTATAGTTTCATCATGCATTAAAACTAGAACTGAATCTTTTGTCATGCGAACATCAATTTCTACGATATCAACTCCCATTTCAATACAGTTCTGAATTGCTTCAATAGAATTCTCAGGGGCATTTCGCCAATCGGCTCTGTGTGCTGCTACAAAAATTCCTTTATAATCAGATCTATTAAGTAATGATAATAGTAAATCACTTTGACTAACTGTCTTATCCTTAGTGGAAATGCAATAAGAAAAAGATAAAATTAATAATTTAAGTTTCCCATGTCTCTAAGCAGCTTCTGAAAGCTGCGATTCTATTAGCCTGAAGATTTTGTTATCCTCGGGCTTGTTTTTCATTATATTGATAATCAACTCATTAAAATCACTATCGATTAAATCGGAGATGATTCTCAGTAATTCCAGTATGAAGCCCCATATCCTCAATGAAATAGTGAGTTCCATTGCTTGATCTTTCGAGTGTGCAAAAAGGCCACCTATTGTTTCATAGGCTTCAAACCTTTTAGCCAGACTGAAAACATTGTATTCTATAATGGCTATAGAGACATCAGCTATTTGGGCATCAAAGTCTCTTGATTGTGATTTACCAAGACTAAAGTAGTTTTTCGATTCTTTAAAAAATACTTCAATACTCCATCTGGTGCTATATATTTCGTACGCCTTCAAAATTCCAAGCTTTACATTAGTAGACACCAGTAGATGCCATTTACCACGTTTGCTGGTCTTGCAGAAATACAGCTTTAACGGAACACCTTTGTATTCTACTTCTACCTCGGCGCAATACAAGCTCAAAGCCTTGACCCATTTCACTTTCTTACGTTGCTTTAGCAATTGTGCAAGTTCCTTTGTGCTATAGTCACAACCTTTAAAGCTGTATCTTGCTTTGCCCATCTTTGCCATTGCAATAATGTTGATTCCTAATGATAATGCCGATGTTAGAATGGCTTCACAAAAGAACCAGCTATCCATAAGTACATAATCCGCTTTTATTCCTTTGCTTACGGCTCTTTTTACCATCGTTATTGCCATTGAGATTTTATCGTTCTGTAATTCTTTTTCTCGGTTAGCTCCATGGCTCCCCTTTTCTCGTTTCTTCGTAAATTGCTTTTGTCGTAACCGTCCGAGCAAGTACACCAAATTTTCCCAAAAAAAATAAGGTTTTGGTTAACTATTGCCCTACAGGTTTCCAGTTTGTAGGCAAAAGTTCATGAAGTTTGTTTGCTTTATGATCCGGGAGACGGTTCAGCACATCAGTCATCCATTCATATGGATCAACGTTGTTTAGTTTGCATGTTCCCATAAAAGAATAGATGACGGCCGCTCGCTTAGCTCCTTCATGAGATCCGGCAAAGAGATAGTTTTTTCTTCCAAGTGCTACGGGACGGATCGTGTTTTCTACAAGATTATTGTCAATACGATATTTTCCGTTTTGGACATATTTGGATAATTTCTCCCAGAAGTTTCGGGCATATGTAAATGCCTTTCCAATATAACTTTTAGGTAGCAAATGCAAATTATCTTTGTGCCATAGCCATTGCTTCATTTCTGTAAGTATAGGTACTGACTTTTCCTAACGCAAAAGCATGCGTTGCTGGTCGTCCATTGTTTCAGCTATACGCTCTATGGCATATAAGGCTTGTATTTTCGACAAAGCGTAGTTTGCCCTGTCAGGATCGTTGTCTGAAGCCTTTTCAAAGTAACGTCTGGCATGTGCCATACAAGCGATAAGTTCTATTTTGTGGTTGGTTTTCATATCAAGGTAACCAACATATCCATCAGTTTGGAGTGTGCCCTTAAAGTTTTTAAGGATATTTTCCGGCGCAGCTCTTCCCCGGCTTTCATTGTAATCGAAAAAAACGGTTTTGTTTTGGGGAGAGTGGTACACCCAGTGGTAACCTTGATGAGTCGCCCCTGGTTTTTTATCGGTCAACACCGGGATAGGTGTTTCATCTCCCTGAACATATCCGCTCTCAAGGGTTTGTTTTACCAGACAGTCGTAAAGCGGAGAAATCAACTTGAAAGTGGCAGCTACCCAACTATTGATGGTCGATTCTGCAATGGTGACTTTTGATCTTTTCAAGATGCCCTGCAGGCGATAAAAAGGGATATGGTCGGCAAACTTGCTTACAGCAATGTGTGCCAGCAAAGAAGCTCCTGCATTTCCTTTGGGGATGGGTAAAGATGGCATATCTGCAATAACCACGCCTGCTTCTTTTGGAAGTGCGTATTTAGGGCGTACAATCTGGCGTACCCAAAGCCCGCCGGGTGTATATTCCATGGTCTCGGTTATTTCCTCGCCAATCTTTTTTGAGCCTTCCTGCAAGTTATCCGGCTCTATCACTTCCACCACCCTGGGAAGATCCTTGGGTATGGGTTGGCGCACCGGCCTTCTTTTGTTTTTCTTTTTTACCGATTCTTGTTTTGGTTCGGGCTGTGCCTGCGGGAGTGTTTCCTCTTGTCCAAGTTCCAGCGACAATTGGTTCGGGTCGATAAAACGTTCGCTTTTCTTACCGAACAACATACGTTTCATATAAGCCAATTGTTCTTCGAGCAGCCGAATGCTTTTCTCCTGCGATTGGATCTGTTGCATCTGCTGATTACATATCTGCACTAGTCTTTGTATGTCCTTTTCCTGGATCATTGCTGTGACAAAAGTGCAATAACAAATTCGTATAAAAAATAACCTTTATTCTTGTGGAAAAGAAAAACGTTTTTTGAGCGAATATTTTTCCATCCTGATGCCCTCTACCATCATTACCAGATCGGACCATTTTATCTGTAAGTCTTTTGTGCCTTCTTTCATCCGGGGAAGGTCAAAGGTGCCGGACTCCAGACGTTTGTAATAGAGCACAAATCCTCCGGCCTCCCAATGCAACAGCTTGACTTTATTTTGGGGTCGGTTAATAAAGATGAAAACATCTCCACTGACCGGATTTCTCTTTAATTCTCCGGATACAATGCTGTATATATTAATAAAAAGGAGTCCACATATTAATCGAAAAGTATACCACTTGTTGTTAAGAATTGAACGTTAATTGTTACGTTCATTAAT
>NZ_JAPDPJ010000088.1 GCF_026013605.1 Plebeiibacterium sediminum | reverse complement strand
CTCAATTTTTGATGGAATGTCCTTCAAAATGCAGGCAATAGTATTTCGGTTTATCTGTTTATTTGCTTATTTGCCAATTATTTTGATCCACGAATGGTACGAATTTTAATTGCATTGCAATTAATTGGTATTTAGTCATCGAATTATTGTTGATTTTCTCGAATGATAGTATTGTATGTGGAGTTTCAAAACGTTTTGTATTGAGTTGATTAATATCAACTGATTTGTGTTGGTAAGGTATATAGATGATGCCGGAGGTATCAAACGTTTATAGAAAAGATGTATCTCTAAACAAAAAACGATTCCTGAGGTGTCGCACATTAACATTAAAAGGGTGGGGGGAACCAATACTATTACGATTTTAATTTATTCAGATAGTATTTACTCAATTTATATATGAGAGACATCGTTCTTGTTATAATGTTTTTATTACCATCTTTATCACTGGATAATACACTTCTTAAAAATGACATTTTGTTCTTAATACCTTTTGTGTTTTTTAATCGTTCAAGAGCAATACTATAACTGAAATCAGTATTTTGCTGATCGCTGTGGTGAATTAAACGAATCAAATCATTTTGTTCTTTTTCTGTTAATACTCTTTTGAAATGGTCAGGAATAAAATCAAATGCGTACCTGAATAGAAACTCTGTTTGAGATGTGATTAGTTGAATAGGCTCTAGCAATGCCAAAGCATTTAAATGTTTGATCAATATTTCTGTATTTAAATGTTCCTTTTGGGATAGGAGGATTAAATCCAGAAACCAGCTGATGCGAATTCCTCCCCGGCGCATGGTATGGTAGGCATGCAAACAAAAATAGATAAAGTTAATTTCAGGTGTAAAGGTGGTGATTCCTTTTTTTTGAAATAGGAAATCTTTCAAATACACATTGGGAATATTGTATTGGATATCTGTATCAAAAAGTGTTCTGTGTATTTCAATTAGTACACCCTTATAGGTTAAACCAGGTAATTGATGGCCGGTTTTTTTATCGTGACCAGCCTCTTGCTGATGGCTACTTCCACCATATTTTAGCAGTAAATCAAAGGCCGTTTGTGCCTGATCCTCCAGGAAAAGAATATCCAGGTCGCTCATGGGGCGTAGTGCAGGATCTGTATATACTTGTGTGGCTAATACCAATCCTTTTAATGGTATAGGAGAGAGGTGGTGTTCTTTAAATAGCGTTTTTACTTCTTCCCAAACTGTCAGATGTATAGTATTACGAATAAAAGAGGTGAGATAATCTTTTTTGAGTGATGCAATGAGTTCGTTTGTACGTATGCTTTTACTGTGATTTAATTGCTTGAATAAATAGGGAGCCAACCCATTTTTTAAGGCAAAAGTGTGACTGTATTCAAGGTTGTGGGGAAGGGGAATTTTACTTACTTCCGAATGAAGAACTGTTTGTAATACCCATTGTTCTTCAGGAGCCAATTGATCTATTTTTGATTTTATTCCCATATGGGATGCAAGATAGTTATTTTTCGGTTAGTTCGATTTTAACGCTGACAGGTTTGCAACGCTGTCAGGTTTGGAGATTGTTTCCAATTTATAAAATGCGAACACGACAGCGTCTTTAGACCTGTTGGCGTAACATATTTATATGGTGAATTATTATATAATTTTAATCAGAGCATATATTTTGAAGTAAGGTACTTTTATAAAAGTCTTTATTTCTACTGATCAAAAACTTATCTTTAGCCACAAATTTACTTTTCAATGCAACAGAAAAAGAGAATTATTGCCTTTATTGATTGGTATTTACCTGGATATAAAGCCGGAGGTGGCCAACGTGCCTTTGCTAATATGGTAAGTTACCTTAGGGATAGTTTTGATTTTTATATTATAACCCGAAATACAGATTTTCAGGAGAAGAAACCTTATTCCGGAATAGAAAGTGATATTTGGTTAGAAAGAAATGAAGGAGAAAAAGTATTTTATACCTCAGAAAGTAATATAACACATAAGTTATATAAGAGATTATATAATGAGATTAATCCAGATTTTGCTTATGTAAATGGTGTATATTCCTGGAAGTTTTCAATTCTACCGCTAATAAGTTTAAAACGATTATATTTTAAGAATAGAATTGTACTTGGTACATATGGCATGTTGGCAGCATCTGCCATTGGAATAAAGAAGAATAAGAAATTACTTTTTTTAAAAATTGCTAAGCTCACAGGATTATATCGTAATGTAAGGTTTCATGCAACCAGTAGTAGTGAAGTCGAAGATATAAAAACTGTTTTTGGTAATTGTGCTGATATAAAAGAGGCACCTCATTTACCAGTAAAAGAACTTCCTGAGCAGGTGAAAATAAAAAAGGAGAAAGGGGAATTAAAACTGATTTCTATTGCAAGAATTTCTCCTGAAAAGAATACTTTGTTTGCACTGGAAAAATTGAGAGAACTGGGAAATATTGAAGATCACATAGTGTTTGATCTTTATGGGCCTGTTTACGATCCAGAGTATTGGAAACAATGTAAAGAATTAATAGATCGACTACCCCAAAATATATCAGTAAATTATAAAGGTGTTATTGAAGGTAATAAAGTGTTTCAACTATTAGCTGAATATCACTGTTTATTTATGCCTTCGAGAGGTGAGAATTTTGGTTATGTTATATTAGAAAGTTTTATGGCCGGACGACCAGTTTTAATTAGTGATCAAACACCATGGAGAAATTTGCAGGATGAGAAATGTGGATGGGAAATACCCTTAAAGGTTAAAGGAGAAAGGTTAAAGGATAAAAGTGAAGATTGGACTAAATCATTACTTGCTTTGATGGAGATGGAGCAGGAAGAGTTTAATGGTTTGTGTAAAGGAGCCAGAAGCAGCGCAGAGAAGTTTATTAATAATCCTAGTTTGAAGGAGGGAAATGTGGGACTGTTTGTTTAGTTGTCGAATTGTTTATTTGTTCGATTGAAGTTCTGAATAAATTTTATTATAAAGAGCTTCATATTGTGATGCCACGACTTTGGGATTAAAGCGTTTTACATTTTCAAGTCCTTTAGATATTAAAGTATTGCGATATTCTTCATTTGCGATAACCTTCTCGATACCTTCTTTGATTGAATCTGTATTATAAGGATCAACAAAGCATGCAGCATCGCCTGCTACTTCAGGCATTGATGATAGGTTGGAAGTAATAACAGGACGACCAGTAGCCTGGGCTTCGAGAATAGGTAAGCCAAAACCTTCGTTTAAAGAGCAGAAACTTAACAGATCACAATCGATATAAGCTTGTCTAAGTTTTTCTTCAGGGATCTGAAATTGGTTTATATAATTAATATCGTTTTGTTTTAATAGCGTGGTAGTTGTATCATTTAGTTTCCCAATTATTTGTAAGTTACATCTGACACCCTCTAATGCATTTATTAAACGATCCAGATTTTTATTGGGTGTGGTACCAATATGTAAGATAGTTGGGCATTCTTTATTAAATGTTTTTTTAACTGCCTTATATTGGTTGGAAATGATATTAGGAATAACAACAATTTTTTCCGGTTTACACCGACCATATTTAATTAATTCCTGTTTAGTAGTTTCTGAGATAGTGGTCAAGTATTTCGATCTCTTTACCGGTAGATATACCCAAAAGAAACATAGAATAAAGCGGCTTATACCTTTTGAGTTTTTTAAAAAGGTAAAATCATGATAGGTATTGATGGTTCTTTTTTTAGAGAGGAAGGGCGTGATAAAATGAATATCGCCGGTAATATGATTTATTAAGCCTTGTTTTTGTTTTGCAAAAAGGCCATTTTTTATTCTGGATAGCATTCCTTTGCTATAATATGGTAAGATTACATTATTACAGCTAATTTCAGATGAAAATTGTGATTGAATATTGGAAAAAAGCTGTTCAATACTAAAATGAAAATTATATGGTTTGCGATGAAAATAATTTATTATTTTATTCATAAACCGTCACATTTTTTTTTATTAAAAGATAATGAAGAAAATACAATGTAATACTTGCTTTTATAATATGATTCAATGGTGTTAAGAGATCGTCCTCAGCTTTAATAATATAGATAAAAAGATATGGAATAAAGTAAAAATAGATAGGATATTTTCCAATCAGTGAGGTAAACTTTTTGAGAGCAAAAGAGTAAAATAAACCTACTGCATACATAAATAATAATCCTCCCCAATAGCCATAATTAGCCCATCCTTCTCCTAATAGACTTATATTCATACTTGTGGATCCACGGAGTTTTTGACCAGTAAAGCGTTCAAAACTTTCTTTACCTCCAGCTTTGACCTTATTGGGCATTAAAAATCGTGGAAAGATTGCTGCAATTACGGCATCTTTAATTGTAGAACCATTCGCATATGATTCTTTTTCTGGTACCCAATTCATTACCCAAGTTACTAAAGCTCCTTGATTGGCCCGAGTTATTCGAGCAGAAACATTATTCTCATCATTGAAGTTTTGAAAAGTTAATCGTTCAAGAATTAATTTGCCTAATAAGCTACTTCTTTCTATAAATGAGATGTTTCTTCCACTGTCTTCCCATACAATCTCGCGGTAATCTTTTTTTGCGCCATCAAGTGTCATGGTCATATATATTGCAAACAGGATAGTGATGAATTTTTTAGTAAAAGACAGATGATTATATTTTAACATATAATAAAGAAAGGCAAAAGTCACCCAAATTAAAGCAAGAAAGAACACACCTGAAAAAAAAGCATCTCTTAATACAGGTAGAAATGCTAATATAACCCAAAATGTTTTTTGTTCAAGAGAATTTTGATCCAATAAAACAATTATACCACCAATATAAGAGAGGAATATAAGAAGAGTAAAAAAATAGCTTAATCCACCTGGGGCAAAGGGAGTTATTACTACTCCTAAATAACCAATACCTATAAATTGTTTGGCTATTTTCTGTTTGTCATATAAAGATAGTCTTGTATTAATAATTGTAGTTGATATGTCAAAATCAAATGTAAATAACCCTAAAGCATATAATATTATACCAGGTACAGCATAATAAAAGTAATCTTCAGGGGGTATTTTGGGTAGAAAAGCTTTATCTGGATCTTGTATATAAAAGGCTAAAAAAGAAGATAAAAGAAGTTGAATGGAGGCAACTAAGAATGCTAATTCTTTAAGGGGTATAGTTTTACCTAATTTATTAATAAAGAGGTATAGGGCAAATAAAAATATACCAATACTTAGCATTGATATATAAGGAATAGGAAAAGCACTAGCAAGCAATAGAAATAGGAAAATATAAATATATAATTTTTGAGATTGCATAGTTTTGCTGAAGGATTTTAAGAGTTAAGGAATGCTATAATATTTTTTGAAATATTATGAAATGACCAAAGAGAAGCATTCCACTGAGGTTCATATAAATTGAAATTAATAAGTGAATTTTGTAAACTGATTCTATCATTGCTCTCAAAAACTGAACCTGTTTTTATGTTTACTAAATCATAGGCACATCCTACCTTATCACTTACTAATACAGGCCTGTTGCAAGCTAGAGCTTCATTAACAGCCAAACCCCATGTTTCTCCTGGTCCTTGGGAGGGCAAGCAGAAAATGTCACCTAAACGATAAACAACTGGCATCATGGATTGATTCTGAAAAGGCAGGAAATAAACGTCATTTAAATTAGAGGATTTTGATTTTAAATCTTTTTCTAGTTCTCCCGAGCCTAAGAAAATTAATTTAAAATTAGGATTATTCTTCTTTATATGAGTAAAGGCATCAAGAAGTATTTGCGGATTTTTTTTCTTTTCTAGTTTTCCAGCAAATAGAATTACTCTATCATTTTTCTTAATATCTAAATCCTGTCTCCATTTTTTTGCTTTCTCTTCATATTGTTTTTCATAACTATCAAAAAAACGTTCATTATCGATGGCATGGGGAACAAATACTAATTGATTTTCTTTAAGACCATGTGCTACGAAATAGTCTTTGTTATTTGTACCTACATAAAAGGCCGTATCAATTTTATTATATATATATGTTAGGAAAGCTTTTCGAAAAAGGTACTTGATATATGATTTACCATACAAAATTTGAGACTTAATATTTTTACCTTCAAATATTTGCTTATAATTTATTATATTATAATCTAATAATGTGCTATCACCTCTGAACAAGACAGGTATTTTTCCTTTAAAGTGGCGCATTGCCTTAAAATGAGCCTTAAAGTTCCAACCAAATACTAAAATATGTGTTGCCTGCCAATTTTCAATTTCTTTATTGAGAGAAGGGCAATCAATACCATTATAATGATGTATCCCCGGATTTTTAGACAAATTTTGAATAAATTGATACTCATACCCCTCCAGTAATGGAATATCCCAGTCAATCTTCCGATTGAAATCAGTATCGTAGTTATCTTGTTCCTTTTGACTCCATGTGTAAAATACTCTAAGTTTCAGTTCAGCTTCTTTAGTTAACATAGCAAACCAAGGCGCATTATATTGTATAGGGTGTGTAGTGATAATAGCCAGACGCTTCATTGTAATTTAATTATTTGATTGAAAAAGTCGATTTGTCTGGATGCCATTGTTTCATCTGAATATTCTTTATAAAAATCCCAATTGGTATTTGCTTTAAATTCTTTATTTCTTATTAAGGTTTTAATTGCTGATTCTAACTCATTTTGTTTAGCTAATAATTGCTCTTTATTATTAAAGGTAATTACAGGACCTGTATTACAGCCTTTTAGAATAGTGGAAACACTGCTTTTTTCATGGGTAAGGGCAATAATGGATTTTTCAGACAAGATGTAAGGGTAGATCTTTGAGGCTGTATAACCCGCATCCATAGATCCTGGAAGGATAATGAAATCCGCATCTAACATAACTTTGATTGCTTCAAAAAAGCCAACTCTTGCTGGCATTTCAGTTACGTATTTTTCTATTCCAACTTTTTGTGCAATCGGTATGGCAATGGAAGTGGCTTCAGGAGCATAGGATGAACCAACAAAATATAGGTGAATATCTAGATTAGTACTATTAATTATCGACATAAATGCCTTAAACATCAATTCTAGAGGTATAGGCATACCAGGAGTTACTGCCCCAGTATAGACAACATGTATACGACCATTCTTTCTTTGAAAAATTGGATTTTTTATCTTTAACTTTTCTACTATATCAAAGTCTGCTTTACTACTTGCAAATGGTATGACTGCTGAAGGGATATTTGTATTATATCTATGGTTTAATTTATCAGGGTAAGCCCATGATACAGCGATAATACCATCAGCATAAGGAACGGTCCACTTTTCTAGTCTAGAGTCTAAAAAATGAGCTATTTTGTATTTAGGAGGTTGATCATGTTTAGGTTTATTTAAATAAAAGTCGTTACGCCATGGGTCTTGCATATCCAGAATAAAAGGAATATCAAATTTTTTTTTCCAAATACGTCCCAATGTCATAGTTGGAAAAACGGTGGTGCTAAAATATATTAAGTCAAAGTTATGTTGTTTAATAAGTTCAGTACCTGCTTTCTTTAATTGCCACCAGGCTCTGTATCCCAGGTTTCCAAGTCCAACTTTTCTTGTTGCAGAAGCAGGTAAAGCTTTTACTCTAATTGTTCGGCAAAATTCACCGAATTGTTCAAGTACAGCATCTATTGGAGCTTCTGTATATACAGGCTCTACAGCCAAAACAGTAACCTCCCATCCCCACTTAATAAACCAGGGAATGCTGATTCGTACCCTATGATGATCTGGTGTGTTAACTGGTGGAAATGTTGGGCATATAACTAGTAATTTAGGCATAGAATTAATTTATGATCTCTTTCCAAATAAACTTTAATTTTTGGCATTCATTTTCCCAGCAAAGTGATTTGCTTGAGTTAAAGCGTTGAATTATTGTTTGATAAATATCTTCTTTGTTATTCAATAAGTATTTAATGGTACTCTTTAATTTACATGAACTTTGTTCAGTAATCTTACCTAAAGAAGGATTTATTTTTAAAAAAATTTTTTGAGCCTCTGTGTCTGTTGCTAAAATGAATAATCCAGCCTGTGCATAGGCTATGATTTTATTGGTTAAACAAAGTTGTCGGTTTAAATCTGTACTGTTAAATTCTAAAGCCAGTCCAATATCATGGTTGGCTAGTTCAGCGTGGAGAGCAGGTTGGGAGAGGGGGGGGATATAATTAATAGTTAGTTGATTAGATGATTTGTTGATTAGATGATTTGCAAAATTTTTAAGTAATGGTTGGATGATTTGTTGGTCAAAGACTGGATCAAGGTTGCCGATTAGTGTAAGAACGATTTGTTGATTATTTGATTGTTCAATTTGCGATAGAGCTTCGAAAAGTTGTTCAAGGCCACGACCAAAAGAAATAGTTTGTGAGAACCAGATCAACTTAAGTTGATTAGTTGATTCGTTAATTCTTTGATTTGAAGGTTCTTTGAATTCTGAAGCTGGGAAACTATTTAAGATTACATGATAATTCGGATGACCACCTATCTGTTTAAGTGTATATTTTCCAATAAGTGGACTGGCACTGGTTAATGCATTGGCTGAAGGAGCGCATTTTTTTAATAGATATTCAGTGCAGGATTTATAGTGTTCTCCTGCTTCAGGCACGAATATTCCTGGGTCATAATCTTCAATATCATATATAAAAGGGATATTTTTTTTTGAAGCTAATTTCCAAGTAGGGTATAGAGAGCCTAAGTTATGAGCTACCAATAAATCAATATTTTTTATCTTTTTTAAAGTGTGGTATATTTGTATTGAGCGTCGGGTATGACATAATGCATTAAAGAATACATTTGATTTAACAATTGGATAAATATACCTGATCAGTTTCTCCAATAAGGCCCAAAATAGCCAATGGATTTTTCTTTTGGGAGTGGCATCGAGCTGTATAAATTTAACAGAAGAACGTTCTTTTAACTGACTTTCATTTATTGCGTCACTCCAGTTACCTAATTTCCATAAAATAACCGTAACTGAGTAGCTTTCTTTAGCAACATCAATTTCTTTTAATAACCGAGGATTGGTTGGCAGGTTATTGGTTGTTAGAAATACAATTTTTCTTCTCATTGTTACTTATGGGGATTTTTAGGAATATAACCAACTTTATATAAAAATAGTTGAGTTCGTTTTGCTAGTTTCCACCCTACAAAAGAAGAGGTTATATTGAAAACTTTACCTCCTTCCATTCTTTTATTGCTACCTCCTAGTTCCTTTATTTTAAGTTTGATTAGTCTTGTTAAATTAGGATATGAAGGATATATTCTAAATAGCCAATCTTGATACCTATTAGCACATATTAATCTTGTCATTTCAGAATTTTCTTTACTTAAAATATGTTTACAACCTAAATCAGTAGATAATATGGCTGATTGATATGCTTTTAGAGATTTTGTGTTAGCCAAATTAGATTCTAGACCTGAGCGATAGTATATTTTGGCTCCTTTTGTAAACAATACTTCTTTAGATTGAAGTAATAAGCGAATACTAAATTCAAAATCATTGTTAAGACTTAATCCTTCATTCCAACCTCCGCACTTATTAATAACTTCTATAGGTATTAGCCATAGCCAGGCTCCCATCATGTCATGTTTTTGAGATAAGGCTTGTTTTATCCAATCAAAACTTGGTAAATCTTGCCAAACAGATTCAGGTTCAAACTGTGCACTGTTATGGTCATTGTTATAAAACCGTCCCCATTCACAAGAAGCAATACAATCTTTCTGTCCATTTATTTTCTTTATCTGAAGTTCAATATGGTTGGGATTCATTATATCGTCGGCATCAAAAAACTTTATGTACTCTCCTGTAGCAACTTTTAAGCCATTATTTGAAGCTTTACATTGTCCCATATTACTTTGATCAATGATTTTTATTTTATTACTATATTTACTTAAGATATCTATGGAATCATCGGTAGAACCGTCATTAATAGCAATAATTTCAATGTTTGAATAACTTTGATTAAATAATGAATGAAGGGATTCTTCTATATATTTACTTGCATTATATACTGGAACTATAATTGAAACCTTTGGGTTCATTAATCAATAAAATTAGTGTTTGGGAAAAAATCTTTGATGCTAGAAAAGTAAACAGCTTTGTTTTTGAAATAGTTACCTGGATAGAAGTTAACTTTTCTATTTAAAAGACTACCTAAGATAGCGATATGAAGTTTATCTGTATTAATTTCATTACATTTTGATAATTCATCGATAAAAGGGTAAATAGGAGAATGTATATCTTTATCTCTGGTAATATCGACATTGTTTTCAATTTCTACAGCTTTGCCACTGCCTTCCTTGTCCATTCTAAAGAAATTACCTGTACAATATTTTGATGGGAATTTTGTTTTTATGCTATCAAGGTACAAAACCATATCATGACAGAAAACAGATTCGGGCATAAACTTTTTACTTTCAAATTCGTCTCTTCTAAAGAATAAAGTATTAGTTAACTTATATTCTCCTTGATAAGTAGAAGGGAGGACTATGGTTTTTTTGAAAAGATGAGTTTTGTTTTTAAGTATATTGTATGAGTGGTTCCAGTTTTCACACCAAGCTCCACCTCCTCCATAAACTAAAACGCCATGTTTAAGAATTGGAATTATCCAATCCGTCTTTTTTATAGCACGCAGTTCTTTGAACTTTATATTATGGTCGTTAAAAAATTTTATTGTTGCATATCTAATAAGTGCATCACCCCAATTACCAGGATTTGCTACATAATATATTTTTTTTCCTTTGCTTATATTTTTGATTGTTTCAGCAAGTAAATAAAACTCTTTTAAAATCATTATGAATTAAGTTATAGGTTATCCCAAATATTGAAATGAATTTTTGATTTTTTTAATCCTTTAAATAAAGATTTTAGTGTAATACTTGAATTGATATAATATTTATATGCGTATTTAAAATTTAATTTTAAAACATGAGAATAAAACATTCTTGCTTGTCTTTGTTTTAAGCATTGTATTGCCAATTTGGTTTCATTATTATATAATGGTGATCTAATGTAGGTTAAATATTTTAAGCTAATTTGAGTAGTACACTTTAAGTACTTACTAGGATCTTGACCCAAATTATATTCTTGCTCTTCATGTATGCGCCACCAATGTAGACCTGGTTGAAAAACAACTACATCATATTCAGCACTAAATTTGAGCCATGAATCAAAGTCTCCAGAATATCTCATTTCTGTAAATTTACCTAATTCTTCAAATATCTCTCTTTTGATTATAGCCCCTGTTGGACCGATTGAGAAAAAGCCGTTACCTAGAAATTGTTGTTTATATACATCTCGTGAACTAACACAAAATGGGAATGGAATAAGAGTTTTAGTTGTATGCCAACTAATACCAAAACCTGCTTTAGGGAATAGCTCCATGGATGTTACCATGACTTCCAAACCATGAGGGTAAATTAAATCATCAGAGTCAAGGTATTTTATATATTTTCCCTTAGCATAGCTTGCGGCCTTATTTCTATTAGGATAATCCCCTAAGTTTTTTTCATTAACATAAACATTTATTCGTTTATCTATTTTCTCGAATTTATATGCTATTTCGACAGATTTGTCAGTACTTTGATCATCGACTATGATGAGTTCCCAATTGGAATATGACGAATCTAATACACTTTGAATAGCTTGAGCAATATATTTTTCACGGTTATAAACCGTCATTAAAATACTAATTAGAGGTTGTTGCATTTTTTATTAATCTTATATTTCTAACTAAAAGATTCGGTAAGACAGAATTATCCAATCGATTGGAAAAACAAAATTGTGTGTTAATTTTCCTTTTCAAATCAAGTTTTGCTGAATAAAACTTTTCAAAATAAAGTTTGGAATTTGTTTTTTCGTCAAATAATTTATTTGATGTTTGTCTCGCATTATTGCCTATATAGAGCAAAGAATCTCTTTGTTTGTTAAGGTTTGAAATAATAGATACTATATTTTCGATATTGTTTCTATCGACTAAAAAGCCATTTTCATTATTTGAAATAAATTCGCAAATTCCTGTTTCTAATTTATTTACGATAGGCACAAGACTGGCCTTCATTCCTTCAATAATAGTTAAACCTAAACTTTCTGCTTTAGACAATAATATGACAATATCGTTATTTTTATATTCTTGAATTAATTCTTTATTGGCAATTTTATTATGGAATTTAACATTGTCGCAGTTTTTCCATAATTTCCTTAATTCATTAATATTACCAATACCATATATATTCCAGCTAACTATTGTGTTTTGTTTTTTTAATCTAGCATCTATTTCTGGGAAAAGGAAGACACCTTTATTATCATTAATCCATCCTGCATAGATTATACTTAATGGTTTATCTGACATATTGTTTTCTTTAGCAGGAACATAAGGTACTGGAGGATATTGTGTGGTTATATCATTTATTCTATGAGGTATTAATTTCTCTAATTTACTTTGCATACCTTTGTTTATAGTAATAAAAGAATCAATACTATTTTGATGCTGTTTAGCAAGGTTGTAATAATATGGATAGTCACCATGTAGTATATATGCTAAAGGATTCCTAATTTTTAAATAAGAAGACATTTCTAATTCAAGCCAATCATTAGCAACGATTATTGAGTCTTCAGGAATCAATTTATAAAGTCTCTTTAATATTCTATTTCTTTTATCAAATTTATGGTATTTAAATTCTTTAAATATTAAATTATTACAGAAATTCTTAGGATTTATCTTATCAGTATTTTTATTAGAAATATCGGTGGTTGCTATTACAATTATAGTATTGTTAGAAATGTTGTTTCTTGTTAAATACCTAATAAAACTCGCTATCCCACCATCTACATTATTAGTAATAAAAGTAATTGTATTATGCTTATTTAGTAGCATTATTTTAGCAAATTAGTGAAGTATTGTTTTAAAGGAAGAATTGCCATTCTTAAAATTAGAAACCTATAATCAAAAAGAAATAATTTACTATTCTTTAATAGTAGCATATACATTTTTGCAATTTCTCCTTTTTTGAACAATTGAAGAGCCATGGCATTATTAACTATAAGTTCTTTTTTTGCTAGAAGAATGAAATTAATATTCTTGACTTTGATACTTTTATTAAATAATCTTCGTTTGAATGCTCTTTTTTGAATTTTAACAAATTGAAGTTGAGCTTCTATATTGTTTTTAAACTGAGAAATTCCAAAATCGTGAATTCGATATAAGTATAGTGGTTTATTAATGAATTTTATATTACCAACTTCTTCTAACTTGAAATAAAGATCTTGGTCAATAGCTTTTTCTAGATTAGCGTCAATACCACTAGATTTAAAATATAATTTTCTTTTAAAAGAAGCAAAGTGTGAAACTTTATTTGAATTACTACTCAGATATGATTCTTTCTTGCTAATAAGACCAACATAATCAGCAATTTTTTCAATTTCTAAATTGCTATTACAAATATAGTGTGTAGAGTATATTAGGCTAAGATTCTTTGAATAATTGTGCTCATTGACCATTACCTCAAGTGCTTCTTTTGTAATCGCATCATCAGGATCAACAAATCCACAAATTTCACCTTTAGCCATTTTTACACACTTACGTTTAGTATAACCACATCCTCTGTTGGTTTGATTGGAAACTATTGTAAATCTACTGTCTTTATTGTATTTGTTATATATCTTTTGACTTATTATGTCATTCGATGCATCATCTACAATTATTATTTCCCAGTTGGTGTAGGATTGAGCTAATATACTATCAATACATTGCTGTAAATATTGACCATTATTGTAATTAGCAATTAAGATGGAGAAGAGAGGGGTAGACTGATTCATTTATTAAAGCGTTATCCAATTAGAAGGTAGTCTTAAATTTATTCCATTGGTACTTGCATTATTCTGCCATTGATTTGGTGCTATAACTATTTTATTATTGTTAGTATTTAACCAAGCCGCCCACCAAGAAAATGAACTATTAGCAATAATTTGGTGGTGACATTGTTTTAATAAAGCAAAATCTTCAATATCAGATTTTGTTTGAACATACTCATGAGGATGTTGAATCTTTAAATTCAATTTACACCATGAAATATCATCTGAGAAAATATAATAATGAGCATTAATGGTATGCATGTTAATATAGTTGATAGCATTCTTATAATAATCTAGAGAGCATGTCCCAAATTTTTTTTTGTATATTGGATTAGTCACATAATCACCTCGTCTAACATGTATCCCAATAGTAATAGTTTTATTTGCTGTTATTTTGCTGAAAAACAAGTTGTTGTTGTTTATAGAGAGTTCCTTTTTTAAAACATCCTTAATTTTAAGGAAATATGCTTCGGACTGCCAGTAACCAGATAAGAATGTGTTTTTAGGAGCTTTAAAAATATGCGGATTTATATTTTTAAACGAATGCTCTACAATTACTTTTCTTGAATGAATGATGTCCTCTAATTTTTTCAGTTTAGTGATAAAAAAATTAGAAGGTTTATGTTCAAAAGCTAATAAATCGTTATATGAAGCAACACTATATTGGCAATTAAATTTATTAAGTTTAAATTCTCTTTTAGTATCTCTTTGATTGTTTTCAAACCAACTTAAATCCAGAAGTAATGGCACATTATGTTTTAATGATAACATCCTGCCTGTGGCGTATTGAAAAAGCTGATTACCTAAACCTCCTTGAATTTTGGATATAATCATATTTTTTATAAATTGTCAAATAAATATTAATTGGTTATACCTCAATAAAGGCTCCTTCCATTTTAGATTTCTTTCGGATTGAAATTAAATGAGGAATATGAAGTATGGATTTGAACATGGATATGAGATTTAAAAAAGATAACTTGAAATGTAATTTTAGAATCTTATTAAATATTATTGTAAGTTTATCACTTAACCACCTACGTAAAGCAAAGTGCAAACTCGAATTGATATTTAATAATTTGTTCAAATCATCTATATATATCCTTTTAAAATTCTTTAAAGGAGTGTTGTTAGAATGCTGAATTCTGTCATGGTAAATTCTTGTAATTGGTGAAATTACAATTTTCAACTTATGATATTTAAGCCTTGCTATGTAGTCTGTATCTTCGCCATAATGAGGGAAAATAGGATTAAAAAGCCCAATCTTTTTAATTGTAGCCCGTGGTATTAGCCATGCTGCTGCATTTGCATATTGGGCTTCATAGACCGGTTTAACCTTGTTAAAGTATAAATCAGAATAAAATGTTTTTGTTGAGTATCTTCCCAAATAACTTTCAAAAGCATAATCAAGCATATCTCCATATCCATTTAGATGTATTGGACTAATTATTCCATATTCATTATCTGTTTCAGAAATAGAAATTAACTTCTCAATTGTATCTGGCTCAATCCAAGCATCCTGGTTTAATAAAAAAGCATAATCAGCCCTTTCTTTCAGTACCCTTTTGAGACCAATGTTATTTGCTTTTCCAAAGCCTAGGTTTTTCATAGTTTCAATCACTTCTACCTGAGGAAAGTGATCTTTAATTATATTAGGAGTGTTATCTGATGATGCATTATCAATGGCCAATATCTTAATCGGTATGGTTGAGTTAATCAGGCTGCCAAAACATTTGTCAATCCATTTGGAGCCGTTGTAGGTGACTATGATGGCAATAATTTCTCTATTCATTTAACCAAGTATTCAAGTTTTTGTCTATTTTGCTCATCAAATTAGGTAGGTGTCTTTGTACTTTATCATTTGACCAATGCCACCATTGTGATTTTAATAGCACTGTAATGGTTTCATCATCAAAGCGTTTACGGATTACTTTCCCAGGATTACCCACAACAACACTATATGGCTCAATATTCTTGGCAATAACTGCTCTTGCACCAATAATAGCTCCATCTCCAATATTTACACCTGATAATATCATGGCATCTCGTCCTATCCAAACATCATTACCTATTATAACATCACCTTTTGAGCAGGCATCAGTCAATTTGCATTCATGATCATGACATTTAAAAGGAAAGTCTACTTCATGAAAATCTTGATTTATTACTTTAAAAGGATAAGTAGTAATATTAGAAGTAATGTGCTCCCCGCCTAATAATATCTTTACTCCTTTTGCGATCGAACAGTATTTGCCTATACTGAGAGATGCCCCTTGCTCCCAATCTATTACTTCGGGTCTCCCATAAGTAAACTCCGCTATATTGTATTTTTTTAGTTCAGGGAATGTATTTGTAAATAATAATCTTTCTTTGGGGGGCTGTTTCTTTATTTTATTTAAATAGTATATCAGTTTGTTTATTATTTTATTTCTCATAATAATTGATTTGAAATATTCCATTTAAGCATTGGTCTAACGAGCCCTGGCCAATTGCCACCAACATTCTTACGGACTGTATTTCCCGAAAAAGAATCCGTTATATTAAAACCAATAGCATCTTTCTTTATGCAATGCACCATATTAGGATTGAAGTGACCAATGGCAACAAGTACCTTGTATTTTCCTTCTGCTAAAAAATTGGGAGGTATAATACATTCTGCTGTGCGTTCTCCATAGCCACTCATATTGTCCCACTGTGGAGAATTGAATTCATTGCTTGCAAAGAGCGTATTGTCAGCGGCATCTAATACGTGAATAATAGCAGTATTTTTATTTTGAGCTTTATTATTGATATATTTAATCTTTATCCTAATAGGTTCATCAATTAAATAACGATCAGTAATGATATCTTGAGAATTAACCACTTCAACAGATAATAGCTTTGCGAAATCATTACCAGGTGCTTTTTCTTTAGTATAATATAATGAAGGCTTTAATTCGGCGGCGGTTTCCAAATAGGTATTAATAACTTTTTTAATCTCACCTTCGTTAGTAACTATGCCATTTCTTAACATAATTCCTTTATTGCAGAGCGTTTCAATACTAGCCATATTATGACTTACAAATAAAACAGTCCTCCCATCATTGGTACTTACATCCTGCATCTTCCCAATGGCTTTTTTCTGAAACTCGGCATCACCCACAGCCAGTACTTCATCTACAACCAGTATTTCAGGCTCCAGATGAGCAGCAATGGCAAAGCCCAGGCGCACGGTCATACCGCTGGAGTAGCGTTTAGTGGGAGTGTCGAGGTATTTGGCCACGCCGGCAAACTCCACTATTTCATCCAGCTTACGTTCGATCTCCCACTTGCGCATACCCATAATGGTACCATTCATATAGATGTTTTCGCGGCCTGTCATCTCTGGGTGAAAGCCTGTGCCTACTTCTAACAGGGAAGCCATGCGGCCTTTTACCTTAATGCTGCCTGTGGTAGGTGAGGTAACGCGGGAGAGGAGTTTTAAAAGAGTAGATTTACCTGCTCCGTTTTTACCAATGATACCCAGCACTTCTCCTTCTTTTACTTCGAGGTTGATATCGCGCAGAGCGGCTACCAACTCGCCTTTTTGGGCTTTTTGGGTGCGGTCGTTTACATGGCCTACTTTGGCGTAAGGGTCGTCCTGGCCAAGGATATTCATGCGTACCCAGCGGTTGAGGTCATGACTTAACGTGCCAGTACCTACTTCACCTAAACGGTAGATCTTACTTAAATTTTCTATTTTTATTACTGTCTTCGACATATGATATTGTCAACGAAATTTTTAATGTAAAGTTACTGCTTCGCAGTAGTTTGTTTTTGTCCACAGATTAAGCGGATTAAACGGATAATGATTGCTACGCAATTTTTTTTCGTCCGCTAATTACGCAAATGGATGCGAAT
>NZ_JAPDPJ010000087.1 GCF_026013605.1 Plebeiibacterium sediminum | reverse complement strand
GGGGTCTGATTTTTAATTAAAAAACGAACGCCCTGTTTATGGGCGTTACAGAAGATAATTTTTAATATCCAGACTTTAGTCGGTTGATAGTGTAAAAATATAATAAACTCAATGCTTGGGTTAAGTGAGTTATAAAATGTAAATTCGCATCAATTTTAAAGATAAAAAAGCATGCATCACGACGATCATATAGAAAATCACGAAGATTTTAAAAACCTGGTGGTAAATAAAGGGGTTGAGCAGGTGCAAACGGTTAACTCTGCTGCTGCAAAACGTTTCTTACAAAAAAAGAGAAAATTACCTTCAGTAGATGAATTTTTTGAAGGTATCAGAAAGGGAGATATTCGATTATTAAGTCAGGCTGTTACTTTAGTGGAAAGTTCGCGACCTGATCATCAGAAATTAGCCCAACAGATTATTGAAAAGTGTTTGCCGTTTACAGGAAATTCTCTTCGTTTAGGAATTACTGGTGTACCTGGGGCAGGAAAGAGTACTTTGATTGAAGCTTTGGGAATGTACATAATAAAACAGGGAGGAAAATTAGCTGTTTTGGCAATAGATCCAAGTAGTGAACGTTCTAAAGGTAGTATATTAGGTGATAAAACCCGTATGGAGGAATTATCAGCACAAGATAATGCCTATATACGTCCTTCTCCTTCGGCAGGATCGCTTGGAGGTGTGGCTCGAAAAACCAGAGAAACAATTATTTTATGTGAGGCTGCTGGTTTTGATACTATTTTTATTGAAACAGTGGGAGTTGGACAGTCGGAAACTGCTGTACATTCAATGGTTGATTTCTTTCTGCTCATCATGCTTGCAGGTGCAGGTGATGAGTTACAAGGAATTAAACGTGGTATTATGGAAATGGCTGATGCGATTGCTATTAATAAAGCTGACGGTAATAACATTAAGAAAGCAACTATGGCTCAGGCTGAATATACCAGTGCACTTCACTTGTTTCCACCAACAAAATCAGGTTGGATTCCTGAAGTGAAAACATGTTCAGCTTTGGAACAACAAGGAATTTCAGATTTATGGGACATGGTTCTAAAGTATGCTGATAAAACTAAGGAAAATGGTTATTTTGCAAAGCGTCGTAGTGAACAAGCTAAATACTGGATGTTTGAATCCATAAATGAAGCATTGCAATCCAATTTTTATCACAATAAAGAAATTGCCAAGGAAATTGCAATCCTGGAGGATAAAGTTACTAATGAAGAAACCAGCTCATTTGCTGCTGCACAGGAATTGTTAAATATGTATTTTAATACATCACTAAAATAATAATTATAGATACAGGTTTATATACAGAACCAATTAACAGAGACAATAAATTAAAAATGCGAATAATGAAACAATTACTACTAGTGGCTTTATTAGCCATATCTTTTGTTGCTTGTCAGCAAAAACAATACACCATTGAGGGAACAATCGAAGGTGTAGAAGATGGACAAGCAGTCCTTTCAAAGATTGAAAATGGTAGACCAGTATCTATTGATACTACTCAAATAGTTCAGGGAAAATTTACTTTTACAGGAAGTGAAGAGGTACCTCAGGTATATTTAGTATTTATTGATGATATGAAGACACCAATTATGTTATTTGGTGAAAACGGAAATATCAACATCACAGTAGCAGACAAAGATAAAATTGCTGATGCTGAAGTTACCGGATCTACTACAAATGATGTATTTAATACTTTTGTAAAAGAGTTACCGGGAAGAGAAACATTAGATGAGCTTCAAGCAGACTTTCAAAAAGCAATGATGTCTAATGACAAAGATACAATGGAAGCATTGAAAGCTGAAGCAAATGCAATAATGGAAAAACAAAAGGCTTACTTTGTTCAATTCGTTAAAGATAACACAAGTAGTGTTGTTGCTGCTTATTTAGCAAATCAGACTGCAAGCTATATGGAATTCGAAGAGTTTAAGGAAGTTGTAGGTCAGTTGGAAGCTAACTTAGGAGACCATATGTATGTTACCAGTTTAAAAGAATCTTTAGCAAACGTTGAGAAAGCTGAGAATGCTAAAAAAGCAACAGAAATTGGTGCTGTAGCTCCTGAATTTACTTTAGAAAGTATCGATGGTGCATCTATTTCATTGTCTTCATTACAAGGTAAATATTTATTGGTTGATTTTTGGGCATCATGGTGTAAGCCTTGTAGAGCAGAAAATCCTAATGTTGTGAAAGCATATAATACATTTGGTTCTAAAGGATTTGATGTATTAAGTGTTTCTTTAGATCGTGATTCTGCTGCTTGGAAAAAGGCTGTATCAGATGATGGCTTAGTTTGGAATCATGTAATTGATGCAAAAGGTGATATCGCTCAAACATACGGAGTTCAAGGTATTCCTTTTACTTTATTATTAGATAAAGATGGAAAAATTATTGCAAAAAATCTTAGAGGTGCTGCTCTTGAAGAAAAATTAGCAGAGCTTTTAAACTAATTTGTAGTAAAGCAAAATATTATAGAAAAGGCGTCCAATGAGACGCCTTTTCTTGTTTTATAATTCAGGATTAAGAATTTTTATTCTTCTACCAGATCATAACCTAAATCTTCTCCCTTTTTAATTGCCGGAACACCGTCATTCATCCATACGGGTATTGCTTTTTCTTTTAGATAGTGATCAAAAAATTGCATCATTCGTCGGCTTAAATCTTTTGAATTGGCTCTTCGTGTAAGGTTGTGTTCTTCGTTGTTATACACTAATAACCAGGCAGGTTTATTTAGTCGGCGCAGTGCCATAAAATATTCAATTCCCTGATACCATGGAACAGCTCCGTCGTTATCATTATGCATGATCAGTAATGGCGTTTCAACCTGTGGCGCAAAAAATACCGGGGAATTTTCGATGTACTTATTCATTTTATTCCAAAGCGTACCTCCAATTCTACTTTGTGTATGCTCATACTGGAACATGCGGCTCATACCAGTACCCCATCGAATACCTCCATAGGCACTTGTCATATTGCTTACAGGTGCACCGGCCATTGCCGCCTTAAATAAGTTGGTTCGGGTAACAAGAAAAGCCACCTGATAACCACCCCAACTTTGTCCTTGAATTCCCATATGATCACGATCAATAAAACTAAAGCGATCTGCCATCGCTGAAGATCCACTAACGACTGCTTCATATGCACATAATCCCGGATCACCTGTACGATAAAAGATATCTGGAATAAAAAGTACATAGCCATTGGATGCATAAAAACTCCAGTTCACAGTTGAGCGGCTAGGTGCAGGACGGTAGTACTTGTGCAACTCATCTGAATAACGCTCATAGAAGTAGGAGATCATCGGATATTTCTTTGAAGTATCAAGGTCTTCTGGAGTGATTAATAAACCCTGATGTTTTAGTCCATCTGAAGCTACCCAATCAACAAGTTGTATATCTCCCCAATTAAAATCTTTTTGTTGTGGATTTGTATTAGATATAACAACATCATGGTTAAAAGATTTGTCACTAATTCTTAATTCCGGATATGATTTAAAAGTTGATTTTCTCCAGATATAGGTTTCTGCATTTTTAGCTTTTAGAGGATTGTAAATATTGTAATCCCCTTCAATGATCTTTTCTGTTTTGTTCTTGTTTAAGCTATAAAAGCCCGACTGTTTATTAATTTCATTAAATGATCTTAAGAGTAGTTCTTTATTTATATCAATAAAGAGTTCATCTTTATCCAGCTTAATCACTCTAAAACTAGTGTTCAGTTTTCTACCCAAACTATTGGTTAAACATACAGGGGCTAACTTTCCTGATAAGTCCAGTTGCCAGATATCGAATCTGTCATAAACAATAACACTTTTATCATCTTTTGTAAAGTCCACAATTCCGTAAGCATCAGCATCAGTAGGCGAATCATTAAGTTCATCTACCCATGAAATCTTAACGCCTTTGCTGATCAATGATTTTGATCCTTTAAGAGTATTGTAGGCATAATAAGCACTATCTGCCTGATCATAGTAGACAAGCCATTTTCCAGACTTTGATATTTCACTTGTTCCGTTTATATCTTTTTCTATCAATTGCTTTTGACCTGTGAGTATATCCACTTTGTAAATATCATTCGACCATCTTCCAGACCAGGATTGTGCTCTTTTATAAGGTGTGCTTACATAACTAAAACCAATATTTGAATTTCCCCTGTCAGGAATTTTTACAGAGCGAAAATCTTTTGATTCGAGTTGAACTATTTTATTTTGCTTAACCAAATAGACACATTTGTAGGCAGGATCCTTATCTTTCTTAAGGTTTTTCTTTTGCATTGGTTGAATCTCAATATCCTTCCAGTTCCATACATCAACATGTATTTTTTCATCATCAGTTAATGTATCTTTGGGTTCTTCATGAGGCCTTTTTCCTGCGCCAAAAAATAACTTACTACCGTCGCGAGAGAAGTTTAATTCGCCTTTTGAAAGAGCAGACCATTCGGAAGGTAGGGAGGCATCAATAGTATCCAGAATCATGTTTGGAGCATCGAGCTTTGTTCTGTAATAGTATAGCTGGTCAACTTTGACTTTACTCGTATCATCCGAAAATAAAAATGCACACTGACTTGCTGTATAATCACTTGCGAGCTTCTCAATTTTACCAATCTTTTTGAAAATGGTATCAATAGTAAAAGTTTGTGCATCAAAACGAAGCACTTTTGATACTTCTGTGGTATCGCCTGTGCTTTGAACAAGGTATGCTCCACTTCCGTTGTTGGCTATTTCGTAAAACGATACTTTTTCAACAAATAAACTATCTCCACTTACCGGACGATATAATACAAGAGGATTACCTTCTGATTTAAACTCTTTAGCCTTTTTATCCTTGTCTTTTTTATCTGATTTTTCCCCTTTTTCTTTTACCTCAGCGGTGTCTTTTGGCTCTTCTTTCTTTTTTTCAATCATGTAGGCCAACCAATTACCGCCATCTTCAGGTAATTTCCATGATTTTAAATTCGGAATTTTTGAAATATCTCCGGATATTAAATTCTTTATAAAAAGAGAGTCTTTAGGAAGCTTATCCTTTTTCGTTTTTTTAAGTTTTAGAGCCCTAATAGAATCGTTTTGAGCTTTGACATTAAAAGCAACAAAGTCGTTTTCAACAGAAAATTGTGGTGTTTTTCCTCTTGGTATTGAATCAAGTTTTCCATTGGCTACATCATAAATATATAAATAGGAATCCCCAATTTGAGGTGAAATTACATAGGAAATGAATTTTCCGTTGTGGGATATAATAAAGTCTTTATCTATTGATTTCCAAGAATCATAGTTGGTATGATTCAGAACTTTTTTTTCAACACTCATGGCCGAAAAAGAAACCCCCAATGTAAAAATTGTAATTAGTGAAATTTTTAAAAGATGCTTCATATAGTGACTTTTTATGTTATTAATAATAAATCAGAGCTCAATTTAATAAAGAAGTAATAATAGATGTAATTGAAAGATTTAAATAATGTTATAAAAAAAACTCAAACTAATATGAATAAGATAAAGTTCAATTAGTTTGAGTTCTGAAATGATAAGTTCAAGAAATATTAGATTTTTGTAACTACGATACTTTGATTAAGTTGTTCTGTTACTAATTTATAAAAGGACTTAAGTTCGTTGTATGTTGAAGAAGGGTAAATGGGTTTTTTGATTTGATAATTACTAGAAATAACAAATGTGTTGTTCTCTAACTGGGTTATTTTATAACTAAATGCAATGTTTTTAGTGTTTCTACTTACATCAATTGGTAGTTTTTCGATCTTATAACCATCTGGTAATTTTATGTTTACCTGAAAATTTCTAACAAAAGGATAAACGAAGTCTATACTGTAATCTCTTTCCTTTTGTTTAAATGGATTATCCTGTACAGGTAGTTTCATAAAAGGATTAATTATAATCTGGTTCTCAATTTGATCAACACTGCTTGTGAAATCGAAACTATAATTAAACTGACCTTCTTTCTCTTCTGCATTAACGGTAATATCGTCTTTAACTTTTAACCCATCAGAATTAAGGTGATCCACAAATTTTTCTTCATTAGATGTATATCTTTTCCTCTCAGAAATTGCAATATGTCCGGTTGTTTTTACCCTGGCACTTCCTTCTAGTTGGTTTGTTTCCGGATTATAACTATATGATAATGATGTCATATCGTGAGAAGGCAAATTGTTATATATATTAGCCCATTTTTCTTCTGCTTCATCAACAATAAAACCTTTTCCATTGCAACAATTTGCCGGAATTAGGTTTGTAGGGCAGTATGGATCTGTTGCATCCAGAATCATTTTTTTGTCGCCCACAGTTGCTATGATTAATACATCATTGAAAAAATCAGCAAACGGAAAATCTTCATATACTTTTCCATGATCACGGGTACTTATTATAACTGGCTTACAATCTACATTAAGACTTTGTAAAATACCCAAGGCCAAGAGGTTAATATTAGCACTATTACCGGTTTTTAAGTTAATAAAATCCTTTATGCTTTCTGATGCGGCATAACTGTTTCTGCCGTTGTACTTATAATTAGATTTCATATACTTTAAAACAGATTCGATCTTTTCCATATCGCTTTGGCTCTGAAGGTGAGTAAATTCCTTACTTCCTATTTTTGTGGATTTTTTAAGGTATATCCCAAACTCAGGAAGATCCATTAGATCTTTAGCTAAAGCTGGCCATGTTGTTAAAACTTTTTTAGAATAGCCTGACGGATAGTTTATTTCAGACAACTGGAAATCAATTTTTTTGATATAATCTTCTTTTGAGCTAATGAAACTCTCATCATTGAACGATGGAATATTTTTCATACCAAAAGTATAATTCATATCTCTGAAAGTCAGATTCATAAACTGCCTGTCTAAACCTTTACTTTCTCCACTCTCAAAAATATCAAAGGCTGTAAATCCTTGGGCACGATAGGTATAGGTGTAAAAAGGAATCATGTTGGTTTGATATTCACTGTAAATTGTAGGTATATCATTCTGGAAATCCCAATCCGGAAGGTTAAAAATAAAAGGAGAAATGACAGTGTACTCATAATCCACAACACAACCTTCTTTTAAGTTTGGCATTGCAAATTTTTTCTGGTACCAATGTTTATTGATGGGTTCTTCAAATATTTGATCCGGATCAAGTACTGTTTTTTCAATACTTTTTCCATCGTAATAATAAGTTGTTGCTTTTATGTCTTTAACAACTTCAACATCAGTGTCACCAATGTAAAGAGGTATTTTAATTTCTCCCTGATCAAAAGCCGCTTCTTTAAAAATCTTCACTCTTTTATGTCTCGTATATTTTATATCAAAACCACCTTCCTCTCTAAGAAAAAATATATTTCCCTTATCGAAGAGTACAACCGCCGGAGCGTCAGGTTCAAAGTCACATTTTTCAATATACATATCCGCTTCTGCTTTTTCAGGAGCCTTTTGAGCATTGGATAGTATTGGAATAAACAGGAATAATAAGCTTAATAAGTACCAGATTTTGTTCATAATTATAGATTGTAGTTTTAGAGTTTTTTTATGATTAATTAATAATTACTTTTTGATTGTCAGTGTTTACCGATTTGATGTAGAATTCATAAAAATCCTTGTATTTTTCTTTGGGATAATATCCCTGATTTACTTGAATCGTTCTGCAAATAATTAATTTATTTTCTTTGATATGGAACGATCGTGAATAACTGCCAAAGGGAGAGTCAATGGTAATTTCTGTTAATCCCTTTACTTCTTTTATGTTTTCAGGAAATTCATAAATCAAAGTATCACAATTATTTATAGGGTAAAAAATATATAAGTCATTTACTCTTTCTTTGGGTTCTTCCAGGTAATTTTTTAAGGACTTAAAAGGTTGTAATAAATGTTTGTTACCAATATTTTGGGATATTGATTGAGACGTTCCGTTAAGATCAATATTTAACCAAGTTGAATCTCTGTTAGGCCTTGAAATCTTAAAATCTAATATGTCGGCTTTTCCAATTAACCCAATATGATCAATGTATTGTTCTTTATCTTTAGAGGAGAGTTGGGTATCAAATGATTTCAATCGGTCAAATTCATTACCCTTAACTTTTCCTTTGCAGTCAAACGTAACATTATTTTCCTTATTTATTTTTACATGAGTGGTATAGGATTCTAACGCATTATTAATATTATGTTTGGGAGTTTGTACTAATTGGCTTTTATTTTCCTGAATAGTTAAAGCCAATCGATTTTGAGTATAAGAACCTAAATAGTTAAAAGGAGCAGTTTTGTCTGTGCATTCTAACCAGATGGTATCTTTCTGCATAGGTACGCAAAGTATAATGTGATTGGATTGATGGGATGGGAAATCTGCATTAACAGGAGCAGGTTTTAATCCGGAATAGATAGACGTATAATAAGAATCCACACCAATTTCGTTTAATAATGCCCTCATGTAATTTGAAAGCGCCTTACAATCACCAAATCGGTTTGAGCAAACATAAGTTGCAGGGTAAGGAACCAGACCGCCTTCCTCCAGTGATACCAGGATATATCTTGTATTATCCTGCATGTAGTGGTATAAAGTTTTTATTTTATCGGTTATATTACTAATTGTATCTGTTAACTGATGAACTTTTTTAATTTCGGAGGGCGTTAATTCTTCCAGGTTTTTAATGATTTCATATTTCCAATTTCCAAAATCTATCCAGGAACTTGCTGTGCCAGGTATATCATAATAGAAGTTTTTCGGCATAACTTCAACTGTTGGTGCAGTTGTGTTAATGTGAGGAGCGTAGGATTCATTTTTTGGTGTGATATAATTATCCAAATTCCATGAGTATATATCTTTTCCCTCTATGTGCTCTACTTTAGCAGAGTCCATTTGTTGCTGAAAAATATTTAAGGGTGTATCCTCCGGAACCTGAAGGGTGAGTTTTGAATGTTGAGTTTTAATTTTGGGATCAAGAATGGGATTCCAACTCACCAGAGAAATATAATTATTGATATTTATGGAGTAGCTGTATTTTATAATATATGGGAATCGATTATGTATTAAGTCAAAAGTTTGTATACGTCTGTCTGTATGAAACTCACTGCTACTCCATGGCGTTGTAGTTACAATTTCCTTTTTCTTGAGCGATCTGATTTTATTTCCAAATACATCATATATTTCAGCTTCTAAATCTTTAGGTGGATTCTTATCCTGGAAGTAAATTTCTATTTCAGCATATTTTGTGCCAGCACCATTGTTTATCTGTATTTCGAATTCGTATGATTCTTTTATGTTTCTACCATTATAATCGACTGAAGTATTAAATTTCAATACTTCAGCATCATTGCTTTGAGCAATGCATACCAAATTGATAAGTGTTAAAAAGAAAGGAGTTAGGTATTTAAGCATTTATTCTTTTGTTTTATTAATTAACTGTTTAGATGACCAACCAAGCAAAAGTATTATGACAAACATTATTGCCCAAAGCCAGTATTTATTAAATAACGGTTTTACAATGCGATTATTATGTATGTTAATTACTTCTTCTTTTCCAACAGGAATTGGTTTTATATTTTCAGGAATTTGATTTTTAAAATTTACGATATCATAATCAGGCTTACTTTCCCATTTTTTACCATAGCACAAATAGTATTTTGCATCTTGAGTAAAACGTGCCATTAATAAATGTTGATAACAAATGAGTTTTATTTTGTTAATGTTTAAACGTTGGTTGTGGTCATTTTTTATTGTAATAATGAGGTTGTTGAGGTTAGTGCTTTTAAACGAAAATTTTGACTCCTCTAAAGAGTTAAGTTTTTCTTTAGAAAGTATTTCTGTTTGGTATACCCAATCAGATTCAGTTTTTACGCTGTCTTTAATATACTTGATTGTAATATCTCTATAATATTCAAAGTCGTTTAAAATATCAACTTCCACTTCAGAAGTTCTTATAAAGTCTGCTAATTTGATGGCGATTTCTGTCTTTGTTTCTTTTTCATCAATTACCATATCCTTATGATCGATTGATACAGTATCAGCAATTCCATTTTGTTTATCTAAACGAGTAAGTTTCGCATCTTTTAATATTGGTTTTTCTTTAGATGGAATTTCCAACCTGAAATATTTATATTCAGAAGGCGGAAAAGTAACTTTCGTATAATTGTATTCAATCTCCTCATTACTAATGGATAATATTCTGTAATCATTAATGATTGTAAACCAGTTGCTTTGATCATTACTACCTTGCAGCTTAACATGCCAATCGAAATTAGCATTTTCAAATTTTAGCTGAATGTTATTAATTGTATGTGGATCATTGGACTTAAATGTTATATAATGCAGATTATCCTTTTTAGTAGTGTTCATTACTTTAAACGGAAAATCGGAATAAACAGTCTTTGGTTTGTTAGCTTTAAGTATATATGGTGCTTCAATAGTATCATTGTTGGCTGTGATGCCATAAATTCGGATATCATACAGATTTTGTAATGTTTTACCATAAATATCTTTCGGTAATAAAATAGCGTGCCATTTGTCTGTTATTTCTAATGCTCTTTTGTATTTATAATCATCCATTTTAGCCCATGATTGTATGGGTAAAAACAGAGTTATACACAAAAGAAGAGTTGATTTGGCCAGATTACTCATTAATGATGTTTTTATATTTATTGTATAAAAAGGAAATGATTAATAAAAATACACCAAGAGACACAAAAACAATTGTTTTTTGAAGCGTATCAAGGTTTGACAAATCATAATAAAACAGTTTTATTAAAGTAACAGCAAATATTGCCATCGAAGCAATCCTTACATATTGTTTCTTTTGGATTATGCCAATAACAATCATGATTAAAGAATAGGCTCCCCACAATATGCTTAAACCGGTTTTATAAGCTACTTCTGCATTATTAATGGATAGCCAGGTTATTAATTCATTGCTTAAAATGGTTAAAATAATACCATGTATAAATAGCTCGAAGTAGCTATAAATATGTTGTTTAAAGGGGAACTTCTGTTGTAGTTTTAAGCTTGATATTACCAATAATGCCAAAAGTATAATACTAACATAACGTATACCAACACAGAAAAAATCTCTTTTGTAAAATTGTGCCAGGGTTTGTTCTACATAGCTATCACGAAGTTCTCCCAGGACTATAATACCGCCAATTAAAAATGAAATAATTATAATGCCATTGATTACTAGCAGTGAATGAGCCAGTTGCTTGCTCTTAATCCTGAAGATATTTAAAAGGGATAATACAGAGAGAAAAACAAATGTGTAATTAAAAATCCAAATAGTTTTAAACTTAGACAGGTTGTAATCTTTATGATAAGTGGCATAGGTTTCACCTTCTGGAGTAAAAGAAATTTTACTATCAACAAGGGCCTGGTTCCAATATTGGGCAATTTCCATTCTGAAACTGTAATAAATGGAAAATATAAGAATTGAAGGAATTAGATAGCTGGCAATATGTGAAATCTTAGGGTAGGAGTGGTTGATATCCATGTGTTTATGATTGATATATTGCATGAAAGAAAAGGCTCCAACAAATAAAAGAGAACTTAAAAAGTTTACATTAAAAATCTGAATCATTTTCTCATCAGTGCTATAGTATATTGGCGTATAATTTACCATCCAATCTTGTGCCAGACTAAAAAATGCAAGTATGATAATGGGGTATGATAATAATTCATAAAATCCGATGCGTTTTGATTTTCCGATATAGAATAAAATGGCAGCTTGACCAGCCCATAATAAAGTAACCCAACTGCCTTCTAACTGAACAGGTATAGCAGTGGTAATAAATACCAAAACCAATCCTATTATAACATGGAATAAGTTTTTATCAGCTAATTTTTGTTTGAATACCGTATAGGCAACAACAAAATGAATAATTGCATTTGCCAGAGTAAATAGTCCTAATAGTTGATCGTACTTTGCAATATCTAAAATGACATAACCTATTCCATAATACACAAAAGAATTGGTAAGAAGAAGAACAATGTCAATCTTGTTAAATATTTCATTTTTAAGCAGCTTGTAACTTAAAAATGTAATGTAAAAAGTAATGAAAAATACAGATGAAAAACTTAATGCAAGTGCAAAGTTATCCTCAAACTTTAGGTTAGCTACATATTCCGGAATATACCAGGCAAAGTAAATGATCCATGTTAAAATAAAGGAAACATAAAAGAGCTGTTTCCAATACTTTTTAAATGACAAATAGAGTATTCCTGCATTAATTATAGTAATGTAGGAAAACAATATTTCAACTCTGCCGCTGTCGTTACTCAGTAAAAAAGGAATAGCATAAGCACCAACTAAACCAATATGTGCAATTAACTGAAGGTTGTAGGATAAGGCTGCTAATACTGTAAAAATGGTGAAAATTACCATTAATATAAAAGCCACAGTTTGTGGTATCAGGTCAAAATAGTTATAGGCAGAGAATGTAATGAAATATTTTGCAGCCATTGCTCCACTTACCAATACAGCGCTATAATTTTCATATTTTGAACGTAAGCGTATACCAAGAATTAATAGAGAAATACTGAATAAATAACCTAAAATAATACGGGTTAACGGGCTTATTAATTCATGTTCTATCGAATATTTGGTTCCAATGGCCAAGCCAATAATTGTAATGGCAATACCTATTTTGTTCATCAGGTTTTCACCAATAAACTTCTCAAGGCTTTTCTTTTTGTTAATATTTTTAGCATCAGCATGTAGGCCTTTTTTATCCTGATGATGAAAGTCTTTAGGTGCTGCATGTTTTTCAACTTCTATGTTTTGAGTTGAGGTATAGCTATCGTTTACATTATAGGATGAAACAGGATGCTTTTTATTTTGCGAAGAAGTTGATGAATGCGAAACGCTGTTCTTGATTTTGTTTAGCTCTAATTTTAACATGTAGATTTCACTACTGAAATCATTTTGCTTTTTTATTAAAGCTTCAATACGTTTTTCAAGTTGTTTAATATGGTCATTATCTGATTCCATAAGTAAATTGTCTCAGGGTTTGTAATTACAGGCTAGAGCAATTTACGAAAAAAATCGAAAGTTTGACTGTATTATTCTATTGTAATTTCTTTCTTTTTGATAAACGTATTGAGTTATTCATTATCATCAATATCAAGAAGTACTTTGCCACTATCTTTCAATAGCCCAATTGACCATTTAATGATTACGATAGAACTGATTACAGCAACAATTGGATCGATAATTGCAATATCCCAAACCATCGCAACAATAAGTCCAACAATAGCGGATAGACTGGTTAAAGCATCGGCAATTACGTGTAAATAAGCGGCCCGGATGTTATGGTCAGAATGTTCATGATCGTGGTGTAGTAGAAATGCACTGGCAATATTTATAATCAACCCAATAATGGCAACCAGAATAGCATCTTTGTAAATGATTACCTCAGGATTAATAAAGCGTTGAAAGGCTTCTATTAAAATAAAAAAGGCAAATATTAATAGTATTAAGCCACTGCTATATCCCGACAATGAAAGGATTTTATTTGAATCGCCATTGTATTTTTGACTTGCAGATACTTTTCGTACAATAACGTATGCCAACCAACTTAGCCCAATAGCTAATACATGCGATCCCATATGAATTCCATCAGCAAGCAAAGCCATTGATTTGGTTGTTATACCAAAAGTAATTTCAACAGCCATTGTTACAGCTGTTAATAAAACAACCCAAAGGGTTTTTGCTTCGTATTTTTTATTCTGATGTGTATGGTGATGATGATCTGACATATTTTATCGGTTTGAGTGCTTTCCTAATAAACTAATAAAACTTGAATTTGTTTGTTTTTTAGTTCTTAAGAAATGTTATAAATCCTACCATTTTAAGTGTATTTGTTTCTAAATAAAAAAAGTACCAGAAATAAACTTCTGATACTTTCTATGTTATAAATATTTTAGGTCTACTCTTTTAATACCATATCGATGCACATTACAGCGGCCAGAATCATAATTCTAATCGGACTATTTTCCGGAACTCTTTGATCTACTTCTAACATATAATTATCAGCAGTAGTAAAAAGCTCTTTTCCAATACCTGCCCATTTTTTGCTCACGTGAGCAAATTCAACTTCATCTTTAATAAATCTGAAATCCCAGCTAGTCCATTTACCTTTTAGCATACAAAGCATATTATCATTTGCATCAAATAAATTGAATTTACCCCCGATAGAAAAGAATTTTTGCTTAAAGGTTCCAACTAATTGGTCATTTTCATCAAATACCTCAACTTTTGATACAAAAAAGGCAACACCCCTTTTTACTGTTAAAACTTTTTCGCCAGTAGCTGTTTTTATTTCAATATTAAAAGGTGTCATCCTTTTATAATCAGTAAATCGCAACATTTTAGTAAAGAAACCAAGGTTTTCTTCACGACAAGTCATCATCATTTCTTGCGAATTAGGATCATAAATGTCGTAGTTGTTGGCTGCTTTAAACATTCCAACGTGTTCTTTTACAAAAAATAAGTTTTTGTTCAAAATTGAGTTCATGTTAAACCGAGTGTTAAATGTTAAATATTAAAACAGGGGGTGTTTCTGCGGCCAAAATAATGAAAGTTTTTTTATATCAGTCATTTTTAAATACAACTATCATAAAGATTGATTGGTGAAAGTTTAAAGATACTCCTCAAGATAAACTTGTATGAATATGCTATTTAATGTGAAAATATAGTAGTGATAAATATGGTATATGGTAAGGTTATTCGTTTTAACAATAAAGACTTTAAGTAACTAATTCTAAATTAATATAGCTGATAATTTTAGTAATATAAATACTTAATAAAGACTTTTAAAACATTGAAGGTCAATATTCTATATTGATTTTTGGTGTATTATTTTGTACTTTTCATTAGATAGAATTAGGCAATCTCTTACTTAAATATATCGTTATGAAAAAGACAATTACTCTTCTGCTTGCATTTTTAGTATGCTTTAGTTTATCAGCAAAAAAAGTAAATCCGTTTACTCATAAAAAAACGGTAAATATTAAAACAGGAATAAGTCAGTTAAAAAGCGCACAAGCCGAACTCCAACCAACCAGTATACTTTTTGAATTGTGGGATGGAAGTGCTTGGTATACCGAGACTACGATGTACTATGAATATGAAACAATTTCTAATGGGACTGTAATTATTATTACTACAGATGCTTACCAGCAGAAGTTTACTTATAATGATTATGGTGAATTAATTGAAATGACCACATCCTCATGGAATGGAAGCAGTTGGACAATTACTAGTGGATATAAATATGATTTTGAATATGATTCTAATGATAATATTATCTCAGAAATATACTCCGATTATAATCAAGTCTCAGGTTGGGTAGAGCATTCTGGCTATAAAACAGAATATACCTATACAGGAGATTTACTTACTTCTGAAATCTATTATGACAGAACTGGTGGAGCATGGATTCCTCAATCCAAAACAGAATGGTTTTATGATACCAATGATATTTTAGACGGGGCTTTTGAGTACACTTATAATGGATCTGATTATGAACTCTCGGGGCGTTACATAAATGTAAGCTGGTTTATTTGGGATGCAAGTAGTCATGTGGATAATAGTTATCCATATACTTATACCTTTCAGGAATATAGTGGTTCTGGAGATATTTACGATGATGCTAATTATACCAATTCAGAGAAAATGGTAGGTGAATATCCGGATGGCACAAATGGTGGTGTGCCAGTAACTACAATAGAGACCTATCAAATATGGGATACGGATTGGGTGAATGACTACAGATGGACATGGACGCAATCAGTTGATACAGAATCCGAGTTGGAGGAGTCTTGGAATGGATCTGCGTGGATTTCATCGAATTATTATGAATATTATCATACAGCATTAATGACTTATATTATATCCAACGATTATACAAATGGGGTGTTAACATATGGGAAAAAATCAACAGAAACTTATGATCAATATGGAAATTTGACTGAAGAAAAAAATGAAAGTCACACAGGAGATGAGAACTGGCAAATGGATATAGGTCAGTTATTCTTAATCACCTACCAGAATGGAACGTCAAATATTTCAATAAGAATAACTCAGAATTGGGATGAAGTTTCAACTGCATATGTTAATTATTCGCGTGAAACCTATAGTTATACACCTACTGATATATTAGAAAAACCAACAGGAGGTTTTGATGTATATCCTACAAATTTTGATTCCAGAATTTATATTAACTCATCTGAAAATTCTTTTGTTTCAATTTATAATATTTCAGGTAGTTTAATTTTAAAGGAAAAAGTATTTGTTGGAATAAATTATATCAGTACAACGAATCTTAAATCAGGATATTATATACTTAAAGTGGGAGATGAAACTTTTAGATTAGTTAAAAATAATTAGTTGTGAAAAAGACTGTCTTCCAATAAGAGGACAGTCTTTTTTCTATTGTAAAATATATTTAGCTAAAATTATTCAGACAGATAGGGTTAGCCAATTTTTACTGATGTCATCGATAATGAACCTGCTACCGGTTCGTCATTAAAAAGACTAATGCTTTCATTCTTTTCCTGAAGGCCTAAAACATAGAGCAATGGTAAAAAGTGCTCCGGGGTAGGAATTGATAATTGGAATTCTTTCCCTTGTTTTGAATAGTTAATTAAGCTATCATGATCTCCGTTTAAAATGAAGTTGTTCATCTTATTGGTTGCCTCCTGAGCCCAGTCAAAAGCAAAATTTTCATTTAACCTTTGCCAGTCTACTCTGCCTAAATTATGAACCAGGTTACCACTTCCTACTATCAGTATACCTTTTTCCCGTAGCGCAGCAAGCTCTTTAGCTAATTCATAATGTTCGCGAGGTGTTTTGTAGTAATCCAAACTAAGTTGAATTACCGGTATGTTTGCTTTAGGATACATGTGTCTGATAACAGACCAGGCTCCATGATCTAAACCCCATTTATCATCCAGATGAACATCAGTACTTTTAATCAGGCTTTGTGTTTCTTTGGCCAGCTCAGGACTGCCTGGTGCTGGATACTGAACCTCGTATAATGCTTTTGTAAATCCACCAAAATCATGGATTGTTTGTGGATGCTCCATTGCTGTAACTTTGGTTCCTCTTGATTCCCAATGGGCAGACACTACGATGATTGCCTTAGGAACTTCTATTTCAGATGATACTTTTCTAAAACCCTGAACAAATTCGTTTTCTTCAATGGCATTCATTGGGCTACCATGTCCAAGAAATAATGCGGGCATTTTAGGTGTAGCTCCAAATGAATCTGCTAGTTTATTTAATGCATTTAATTTCATACCTATAAGTGTTGCTGGTGTTGCCACCATTAAAGTCTTTAAAAATGTTTTCCTGTTCATGTTGATTGATTCAGAGGATTATTAATGATATTCTATTTATTAACCATTTTATTAAATGGATAGTTTTATATCCAGAATAAAAATGTCATCAATCACTTTGTCTCCCAGGTTATCAAAAAATGATCCTGAACCATATCTTACATCAAACTTCGATCTGTCAACCTCCAGTTTAGTAATATATTCATTTCCTTTCTTAACAATATCAAAAGTTATTTCTTCAGATTTTCCTTTAATTGTTAAGGTCCCTGTTACACTTGCCTTTCCATCTTTAAATTTTGAGGCCTTTGTAACTTCAAATGATGAGGTAGGAAATTTTTCTACTCCAAAGAAATCATCAGATTTCAAGTGTCCTACTAATTTTTGGTTGTATCCTTCATCCTCAAGATCAAGGTCTGTGATAGAATTCATGTCAATAACCACTTTACCGCTTGTAATTTGATCGTTGTTAAATTCCAGATATCCGTTTTTAACTTTTATCTCACCATTATGTGAACCTCCAATTTTATTTCCGGTCCATTTAACTACTGATTCCAGAGATTTAACTTCTTTTTTTTGTGCGAATACAGATACACTACCTGCTATTAAAAGTACTATTACTATTTTTAAAGTTTTCATGGTTCTTATTTTTATATTGTTCTTTGCTTTAATGTTACAATACAAAAGTAGGATGAAAGTATGCCTCACACACTTGACCTATGTTAAGAAATGAAATTGATGTAAGTTAATAGAAGAGAGGAAGTGTATTTAATGTGCAGTATATTAGTGGTTAAGGGATTTGTTTGCTGATTGTAGGGTACTTTATTGGTCTCAAAAGTAGTTAAAACTATGCACTTTAGTGCATCTTGCTTTAGCTTCTAAAAATCTTAACTTTGATCATATGGTTCAAAGAAT
>NZ_JAPDPJ010000086.1 GCF_026013605.1 Plebeiibacterium sediminum | reverse complement strand
TCATCTTAGAATAGATGAGAAACGAGCTAAAGAATGACTTTTAGTCATTCAGGTCGCTCAAAACTATGGACTTTCAGTCCATAGTGGTTTATTTGAAGCTATTTGAGAATTTTTTTTTGATGTAATTATAAAATGAAATTTTAATGTATCAATAATTCAATGACCAAAAAAATCAGGATGGCATGCTTTCATTTAAAGCTTAAAGAGGTATTAACATGACATATTATTACTTTTTCTTTCTGATCCGGCTTAAGCTTTCAGGTGTAATACCCAAATAGGAGGCAATATAAACCAAAGGAACTCTTTGAAACATATCAGGCTGCTCTTTAAGCATGATTTCATATCTATCAACAGCAGATTCCCACATTGTATCGTTTAACCTTTGCAATGCATTAATATATGCCTTTTGGAATAGGATACGAAAATATCTTTCCAGACCTGGAACTTCCATATAAAGTTGTTCCAGTCTTTCATATGAAACACGTAGTAGTTGTGAATCTTCCAGTGCTTCAATATAATATTTGGAAGGTCGTTGAGAGAAGAAACTTTCAAGGTCGCTGATCCAGTTGTTATCCATCCTGATTTGATAGATATGCTCAACTCCTTTGTTATCTACAAAATACGACCGCAAGCATCCTTTAACAATAAAATAAATGTATTTACAAGTATCTTCAGGAACCAAAAGATCTTTTTTCTTTTTTATTGAAGTCTCTTCAAAAGAGGAAAGTATAATCTGTTCTTCAGGTTCTGTAATGTTAACCCACTTTCTAAAATAGTATAGTAATTTAGTGTCTTCCGAGATATTCATAAGTCGTATATTGGCCATCAAAATACAAAATAATATGGAATATGTATTGCAGATATTAAGATAAAAAGATTGCTAATTAGTATGAAAAATTTCACTGCAAGCTATATTTTTGTAATTATAAATAACTTAGTCGTTCTATTTTATATTTAATTTTATCATTCATTGTCCTAAACAAAATATATTTATGAGAAAAATCTATGTAGCTATAATAGCTACTTTATTAGTCAGTCTGAATTGTTTGGCTCAACAGGGCGAATCAAATATTAATACAATCAATTATAATTACAATAAAAATATATACGTTGGAGTTGGTATCGGGCTAGGTTTTTTTGATCCAGGTGATGTTAATAACTATATCAATACACAATTAGAAGGTTATGAAATTGATGAAGGAGTAAAAGAAATATTTGTAAACTATAGTGCTAAGTTTTCCCTTAATTTTGCAATTTCTCAGAATATTTATTTTGCCTTTTTTGTTGAGGGCGCATGGGCTCCAAAGTATATTTATGGTGATGATGAATTTTATTTTTCATATACAAAAATAGCTCCGGGTTTAGGACCAAAGTTTTATCTTCCCTTTGCATCCGGGAGACATTCAATATTCTTATCTCCTTGTATTACTTACAATAAAATGAAGTTTGAAACGTACTCCGGAGCCAAGCTGGGCGGTAAATTACAAGGAGGTGTAAATCTGCGTTTTGGCGATGTAATGCTTCAACCTTATGGTGCTATAAACATAGCAAAAGCGTCGGATGGATTGGGATTACAAAAATTTGAACTAAATTATACTGATTTTCAACTAGGTGTTGAATTTCTGTTTTAATAAATTCTCAATGATACTATTTTAATATCTGTATAAATTAAAGATTATGAAATATTTACTGTTTTTGTTTGTAATGCTAATCTCCAATCACATCAAAAGTCAGGAGTCGAAATATGCTTTTGTAAAGATGGAAGAAAAGTGGGGATTAATTGATGATAAAGGGAATATTATTTTTGATTATAAATATGATATAAAGTTTACACCCACAGTAAAATACGCGCCTTATTATAACGATTCAAAAACACTCATATTTGATTACTCTGATGGTTTATTTAAGTATAGAGATTGGAATAGATATGGATTTATTGACTTTGACGAAAATGTAATTATTAAGCCTCAGTATAAGGAAGCTTCTAGTTTTAAGGAAGGATATGCCTTAGTTATTGATGGCATTAGAAATGGAATCATTAATAAGGAAGGGAAGCTCGTTTTGGATTATACCAAGAATGATATTTTGGGTTATAGCGAAAATCGGGTTTTATTTAAAAAAGGATCTAATTACGGCTTTTTTGATATGCAAGGAAATACCATAATAGAACCTGTTTTCAAAAAGGCTTCAGCTTTTAAAGATGGTCTTTCATGTGTAAAATATAAAGGAGCATATGGTTATATAAATACTGAAGGGAAATGGGTTATACAACCAACATTTGATGATGCAGCGTCTTTTATAGATCAGTTTGCTATTGTAAAAATGGATGGAGCTTGGGGTGTTATAAACAAAGATGAAGAATTTGTAATTCAGCCAACTTATAACAAAATAGACTATGATAGAAATGGAATATTTAAGGTAATGAAAGCAGGATTATGTGGTTTTTGTAATAGTAAAGGAGAAATAATAATTCCATGTATTTATGAAAATGCAAAATCATTTTCGGAAGGGATTGTAGCTGTAAAGAGTGGACCAAAATGGGGCGCTCTGGATTTGCAAGGTAAAATAATGGTAGATTTTAAATACCTACATATTAGTGACTGCAAAGAGGGAATAATCAGGGTAAAAACAAATGAAGGCTGGTTATATTTAACAGATAAAGGACAACCAATAAACAATCAATTTTATGAGCGCGCTTTTGATTTTTCAGAAGGTGCAGCAAAGGTTTTAGTTGATGGTTTATATGGCTATATAAATACTTCAGGAGAATGGTTAATTCAGCCAAAGTTTCCTAATTCGCACGATTTTCATAAAGGATTGGCCTGTGCCAGAGTAGGTGAGTACTGGGGCTTTATTAACAAAGAAGGAGATTTTGTGGTTGAACCTAAGTATGTTAATGTGATGGATTTCTTCGAGATTAAAAGATTTGGAATAGAAGAATAAGAATGTATAATTTAATCTGATCTTTATTTGAGTGTCTTAATCCAATCAGTTCGCTTAAACCCGGGGAAATAACCCATTTTACTGTTTTTAATTTGTGTTAATTCATGAAGGTCAATATCAGCAATACAAAATCCTTGTTGGTAACCTTTTCTTGAGGTAATGACTTTCCCCCGGGGAGAAATAATAATTGAAAATCCCGCATAAGGTTTGCTCTTTTTTGTTGTGCCGCATGTGTTGCAAGCCATTATAAAACAGCAGTTGTCGTAGGCCCGGGTTTGCAGCATAGCACTGATACGTTTCAGTTTTTCTTCAGGAGTTTCTCGCGGAGAAGCAAAAGGAGCTGAAATTAATTGAGCACCTTGTTTTTGAAGAATACTAGTCAATTCAGGGAAATGATTTTCAAGACAAATTTGAAATCCTGTTGTTATAATACCTGTGTTTATACTATTAAGTTGGTTTCCCTCACTAAATACTCTTTTTTCATTTTCAGAAAGATGAGTTTTAAAATGCAGGTCAATAATTTCACCATTTTTATAAATAACCTGGGCAATATACCATTTTGCGTTGTTGAAAATTGGCATCCCCACTGCAAAATGCAGAGAATATTTTTTTGATAATGTTAAAATACTACTCAATATATCTTCGTAATGCTTTCTGTACTCACTTAATTCTTCTTCAGAATTAAAATAACCGGATACACTCATTTCTGGGAATAAGGCATAACAGACTTTCTTTTGATCAAACAGCTTCAAATATTTTTCAATATTTGAGAGGTTCTTTTTTAAGTTTAAGGGTTCTGAAAGTGTATGAGCGCAGGCTATAAGCATGTGTTTTATTTATAGATAAAAGACAAATGTATAGAATAAATGATAAAGGTAAAATTGCAGTTGAATTTTATGCTTGACTATTTTTTGTATTAGTTTCATGTTGTAGTCTGAAGTTATTTAAATACGCATTAATTAATAAAATTCTAATATTTTAAGAACAATAACTTATTACATTTATCTATAGATGGTTAATTTTTATGTATTAATAATGTCTGTTAATCAATTAAATACTGCTTTCGTAAAAAAAATGTAACAAAACCTTTGTTCATCGTATTATAAACCGAAAATAAGACTAAAAAGGTCAAACAATAAATTATTCAAATAAAATTTATAATCTAATTACCATGCAAAAATCAATTTTTACCCTTGTAGCTATTATGCTTTTTAGCACAATGAGTCTAATGGCTCAATCTTCAAAAGGATTTTCATTTCAAGGATATGCTCGGGGAGCCGATGGTTCTGCTTTGCAAAATGAATCAAATCTGGAAGTGAGATTTACGATATTCTCTACAGATGAAAATAATCCGGAATTTACAGAGAATCAAACATTAAGTACTGACGAGTTTGGTGTTTTTCAGGCTGTTATTGGAACCACTAATTCAAGCTTGTTTAATGCATTAAATTTTGCACAGAATGATTATTCGTTAAAAGTTGAAATAAGAGACGGAGGTTCTTATCAACAAGTAGCTCGTCAAAGTTTATTAGCTGTTCCATATGCAAAAGCTTCAGAAAAGGCTGTTGAAGCAACATCGGCGGATAATGGTGTTCCTCCGGGAAGTATTATGCCTTTTGCAGGAAGTAGCGTTCCTGAGGGATGGTTGTTATGTGATGGAAGTGAAGTTGATAGGGATACATATAGCAAACTATTTGCAGCTATTGGCACTGCATGGGGGTATGGAAACATGAGTTCAACTTTTAATTTACCTGAACTAAGAGGTCAATTTTTAAGAGGTGTTTCAGGTGATTCAAATTACGACCCGGACAAAGGTTCCAGAACTGCTTATAATGGAGGTAACTCAGGAAACAAAGTAGGTTCTTATCAAGGCAGTCAGTTTGCAAGTCATAATCACGCAGCATCTTCTTCAAATGCAGGAAATCATAGACATACGAGTTATGACTACTACTGGTATGATGCGGGAAGTGATGATGATTATGGAACTCCTACTGGAGACGGTACAGGTGAGAGAAGGAGTACATCAAGAAATACAGCTTATGCAGGTGAGCATAATCATAATATTACAGTAAACGATACAGGAGGTAATGAAACTCGACCACGAAATGCATATGTAAATTATATTATTAAATACTAACATACACTATCCATCTAAATAAAATTAGAATGCAAAAAATATTTCTATTTCTCTTATTGATGGGTTGTGTATCCTTTTTGCGAGCGCAGAAATCTCCGTCTATAACAGGAAATAATACATATAATTATAAATCCGAAACCATGTCAGTATCAGGTATGGTTGGGGAAGGTTATTTGAACACAACAAAAACACTTTCTAATAGCGGTAACGAATTTCATATTGGTTTTCCTTATCGCTTTGTCTATACACAAGATGCTTTTAAAGGGGATTTACAAGTTTCTAAAGGCTATTATAGCAATTATATTAGACTTCAGTGGGAAATTTATGATCCGGAGGTAGTTACACAAATTAAAATTTACAGAAGGTTACTATCTGAAGCTGATAAAGAATTCAGTTTGGCAGCAACAGTTTCTTCACAAGAAAACTCATGGCAAGATCAGTATGCTGAACCTGGTTTAATGTACGAATACAAGGTACTTGCGGATGGTATTTGGGATACTGAAATCATAGGTATCAACAGGGTTGATGGTGTTGGTTTTAGAGTTACATCTGCTACCATTACAGGTCGTGTAACATATGCTGGAGGAAATGTAGTTCCCGGAGTTAAAATAATAGCTGAACCTGAAATTGAAAATAAAGAAGGTGAATTTAGTTACAATTTTCCAGGTAATCTCTATGCTTTAGTTAGACCAGAGAATCAGCCAAACTTATCGGAAGGTGCATCTATTCAGGCTTGGGTTAAACCAACAATAAAAGAGGGGCAATCAGATTATCCAATTTTTTCTATCGGAACAAGTTTAAGTTTAGGAATAAAACACTCTGATAACAATAATTTTGTTCAGGTTCAAATGGGCGATGATATTAAATTGTCGGAAGCTATTCCGGATAGTATTTTTAATGAATTTATGCAACTGTCCTTAACTTGGAATGGTAAGAGTAAGGAGTGTCTGATTTATTTAAACGGAGACTCGTTACTTCATTCTAGTTTTACTAGCGGAAATGTGGCTAACGCTAATTGGCTAATTGGCGGAAGTATCAAAGGCGAAAATTATAATTATTACTCAGGTTATCTCGATGAAGTTAAACTATGGTCGAAAACATTGAGCAATAAAGATGTATTCTCAACTTTTGATTCATACCAAAATCCAAATAACGCATCTTTAGCTGGTTATTGGAAATTTAACGAAGGTGGAGGAAATAATATTTATGATATTTCAAGAACCGGAAATAACTTTAATGAAAATCATGGTTTAATTGTTAAACACGGTTCTGAATATGGAACTTATGAAGAAGTATATCCTTCAACAGAACGTTTGGGATATAAAGCAGTTACCGATGAAAATGGAAACTATGTAATAGCAGGTGTAGCTTTTTCATCCGGAGGTTCTTATTTCAGAGTTGTGCCATCATTAGGAGTACACCGTTTCGATCCAACCAACAAGCTTTTATATATTAGTCAGGAGTCATCGGTGTTTAATAATATTGACTTTACAGATGAATCTTCATTTACAGTAACTGGTAAAATATTTTATAAAGGAACTAAATTCCCTGTTTCTGATGTATACCTGAAAGTTGATGGATCTATTGTATCCGACAGTAAAAAGCAACCTATCAAAACAGATGAAAATGGAGAGTACACAATTGATGTACCTATAGGTTTGCACTATATTTCTGTTGAAAAAAATGGCCATGTTTTTGAATCAGCCTATTGGCCGGCAATGGATGAAAATGAAAATCCAACCTACTTTGATTTTCAGGATGATTTGAACGGAAGAGATTTCTCTGATACAACTAAAATTAAATTAGTAGGTAAAATTGTTGGAGGTCCTATTCAGGGAGCAAAAGCAACGGGATCTAAGGTTGAACCTACAAAAGCTAATATTGGAGTTGTAAATGTTACATTAACAACTGAGAGAGGTTTTGAATTATGGGATGATAATACTGATGTATCTTTTAAAACAGATGCAACAACAGGAGTTTATGAGGTTGAATTAATTCCAGAAAAATTTATCCTTAAAAATGACTTATCTGTTAAAAACGACCATTATACCTTTAATAGAGATGAGGATAAAACTACTATTGATTTGAGTAATAAATTTACGCTTCAATACACAATCGATTCGGTATGTGTTGATTCATTAGTAGAAGACGAATTTGTTAAGTTTTTTGACCATGTAGATACTGCATTGGTTTATAATCATAATAGAGATTGGGTATGGCGCGAAACACCTAAACTATCTGTTCAGAACTCGGATAAAGTAGCTTTCTGGGGAGACTCTGTTTATACAATTACTAATGTTGATGAAACAACTACTGATATTAAATTAGTAGAGTTTAATGAAACTACAGAAGAGTATGAATATACTTTTAACTATCCAATTTTCAAACAGCTACAGTATTATGATTTAACAGTTAAAGCAACAGAAACATATATAAATCATGATGATCCTGAGAATATTGTTTATGACAATGTGCCAGTAACTGATGGTGTCGTATTGGTAGAAAATCAACTGGCTAACTCTAATAAATCGCAGCGTATAGAGCTAAACGAAAATGGTAAGGCTGTTCATTCATTCTGCGGAGGCATGCCATTAGAATCAAGTCCATTTACTCAAAACATTAATTTTAAACTTAAAATTAATGATGCTTTTATAACCGGAGCTGATTTAGCACAAGCTTGTTACTTGCTAGGAATAAAACCTAGTGGAGGAACTAACTTTGTAACAGGTCCTGATGAAGTGGACTTTATTCTTCGAGATCCTCCAGGTTCAAACAGTTATTCTTATTTCGAAAAAGGATTTACAACAAGTAATACAAAAACAGAATCGCATACAAATGGTTTTGGCGGTGATGTAGATGTATTGCATCTTTTTGGAGTAGAATTAACGACCAATGTAGGTGGATTAGGGTTTTCGATTCAGAATAAAATTGAATCAGAGAATTCAATTGGAGCATCTACAAGTAATGAGTTTATGTGGAATAAGGATAATACACAGACGACGTCTAAAACATATCAGTTCAATTTCTCAACAAGTGAAGATCCTGCTTTTGTTGGTTCAATGGGCGATGTGTATTTTGGTCATGGTACAAATATCTTTTACGGCGCTGCAACCGGTGTAAAAATTATTCCGGATGATGCAGGTGTTGTTTTTGATGGACAAGGTTATTCAATTGGTACGAAAAAATCTGTTTATACAGGTAAAAGTTCAGGAACTGAATTTGTTTATACGCAAAATCATATTGAAAACTATTTGATTCCTAACTTAATTGAACTTAGAAATGCACTTTTTGATGGAGTTAAATATATTTCTAAGTTGGATGAAAATGATGAAAGATATGGTTTAAGTAATGATGATCCAATATTTGAAGGTGCATCAGTTGATACTACTGATACATTTATTGATGGAGTATCATATACGTTTACTCCGGATGGAGAAAACTATACAGATTCAATCTATTTTTATAACGAGATTATCAATAATTGGAAACAACAACTTGCTTTAAACGAAGAGTTAAAAGTAACTGCGGTATCTGATGATGATCCTAATAACAAACATACCAATATCTCTTTTGATGCTGGTGCAATAGTTGAGTCTGCTGTGACCACTGATACTTCTGATGTATTTACAAGTACATATGATTGGTCTATAGATGCAGGTGTGGCTGCAGATCTTGGTTTTACAGTAAACGGCTTTGGTATGAAGGTTTCGGTTACTGAACGTTATCATAAAGGAGGAACAAGCTCAAATGAGACAGAAGAAACAAGCAGTGAAACTATTGGATTTGTATTGGCAGATGAGGATCAGGGAGACTATTTCTCTCTTGACGTGAAAAAAGATACCTGGGTTGGAGCACCTGTTTTTGTTCTTCGCGGTGGCCAGTCAAGTTGTCCATTTGAAGGCATTGAAAAAACAAAATATTTTGAACCAGATGAACATGTATTAAATAATGCAACTATGCAGATTGAAATGCCTGTTCTTAATGCAGAAATATCAACGGTTACTAATGTTCCTGAGAACTTAGCTGCTGTATTTACATTAAAAATGTCAAATGTAAGTGAAGTTGGAGCTGATGGATGGTACGGTATCTTTGTAGATGCTGCTTCTAATCCAGATGGAGCTGTAGTTAAAATGGATGGTAGTAACCTAACTAATGGAATGTCTGTTTTGATTCCTGCTGGCCAAACTGTTTCAAAAACAATTACAGTAGAAAAAGGAAAGGCTGAAGTGAACGATTATGAAAACCTTCATATAATTATGCACTCACTTTGTCAGTTTGATCCAACGGATGATGTAGATGATATAGCAGATACAGCAACCATTTCTGCATATTTTATTCCAGCTTGTACTAAGGTTAATTTGGCTGAACCACTTGATCAGTGGACTGTAAATGTTGAAAATAATAATGAGTTGCCTATTAAGATTGATGGTTACGATGTGAATCATAGTACATTTGAAGATTTCATGTTCCAATACAAGCCTTCTGAAAGTAGTTCATGGATAACTGTAAAAACATTTGTGAATCATCCTATTGAAGAGGGAGATGTTGATGTTATTGATATTAATAATCAACCAACTATATCATATGTTTGGGATATGAGTTCTCTACAAAATAGGGAGTATGATTTAAGGGTTATTTCACATTGTATAGATGGTTCTACTTACGAATCGGATGTGGTTAGTGGTATCTTTGACAATAAACGACCAGAGTTATTCGGAACTCCTCAACCTGCTGATGGTATATTAAGCTCTAACGATGAGATTATGTTATCGTTTGATGAAGATATACAGGCTGGTCTTATTAGTAAAGCTAATATTTCGGTAACAGGCATTGAAAATAATACAGATCTTAGAGATTTTGATTTTCTTCAACATAATGCAAGTCTTCATTTTGATGGAATATCTCAAAATATGACTGTTGCTCAGGATATAAACTTGAAATATAGTCCGTTTACATTTGAGTTCTGGGCAAAACGAGAACGTACAGGTAAGGAATGTATTATTGCTCATGGAGATACTCAAGATGGTGGATTATGGATTGGATTTGATGATCAGGATCATTTCATGATGACCATCAATGGACAGGATATTTCAACTACAGAAACATTTTCAACAACTGATATATACAATCATTATGCTTGTGTTTTCAACAACAATAATGCTAGTGGTGAAATAGAAGTTATGTTAATTGTGGCTTCTGGTGCTGAAACGGCTATTGCTACAAAAATTTTAACCAGTAACTATTTCCAAAATGCACCATTATCTGTAGGCTATTGTACCTATGACGACAGTGCCTTCAAAGGAAATATTCATGATTTAAGAATCTGGAATCAAAGCTCAACTTCTTCAGAAGTACAAGCCAGGCGATATACCATCTTAAATGGTTATGAAAAAGGATTGATAGGTGCATGGCCAATGGATGATATGCAAGGATCTTTAGCTAAGGATATAGCTTTTAGTCGTCATGGACAGGTTAATGCAACCTGGCATACAAATAGCAAAGGATTTGGTTTAGCTCTTAATGGTGGTTATGCGGTATTGAATACTTCACAATTAGAACTAAGTAGCAATGCTGATTTTACTATTGAGTTCTGGTTTAAATCAGGTATACCTTCTTCTGATGAGTATATTTTGTCAAACGGAAAAGCTGATGGTTCTGACAATTCAGAATTAAAGTGGGCTATTGTAGCCTCGGCTGACAATACTATAAAAATCTTGAATGATGGTTCTGAATTTATTATTTCGGGAGGTGACTGTCTGGATAATAATTGGCATCATATGGCTATGAGTATTAACAGACATGGAAATATGGATGTATATATTGACGGTTCTTCCAAGTTAACTACTTCATCAGAAAATGTAACTGGTTTTGGAGGTTCTAAATGTGTATTAGGTGCTCGTTACTGGCTTGATGTTACTGTAGAGCATTTTGATGCGAACTTTAATGGTAACATTGATGAGGCAAGAATTTGGAATGGAGCAAGAAGTCAGGATTTAATCCAAAATTATATGCATCATTCTTTACGAGGTAATGAGTTTGGCTTGAAGGCTTACTACCCGTTTGAGGATATAACTATTACTGATCCATCTATGTCTACATCAACAGGTAATAACATGACTCTTGATGAAAATGGGATTGCAGGTGAATGTACATTTATTGGTTCAGCATCATTCTCTGATGAAACGGCAGCTATTAAATTGACTCGTCCGGTAAGTGAAATACCTTTTAGTTTCACAACTAATGGTAACCGAATACTAATTTCTCCAACTATCGATGCTTCAAGGATAGAAAATACTACTTTAGATATAGCAGTTAATAGTATTTATGACTTGAATGGTAACCGCATGGAGTCAACTGCTGCGTGGAGTGCATTTGTCGATAAAAATCAGTTAGTATGGGAAAAGCAATCCGTGACTTTAAGTACGTCTCCTGATGAGCATCTTGAATTCAAGATGATTATTTATAACCAAAGTGGAGAAAAAGAATATTGGCAAATTGATAATTTACCAGTTTGGTTAGATGCAGATATGGAACAAGGTACATTGGATCCACTATCATCTCAGGAAATAACATTTAGTGTAAATCCTGCTGTAAATGTCGGACAATATAGTCATGATATATACTTAAACGGATCAATGGATTTTAATGAACGTTGTACTATTAATTTATCAGTTAAGGATAAAGAACCTGAATGGAGTGTGAATCCATCAGATTATGAAACTTCAATGACATTAATTGGTAAATTAAAGATTGCAGGAGAGTTTTCTACTGATGAATCAGATATGGTAGGTGCATTTATTAATAATGAATGCAGAGGAGTTGCTAAAGTGAAATATTTCTCTGATCAAAATATTTATTTGGTTAACCTTACTGTTCATGGAGAATCAGATGAAGTGAGTCAAGTTAATCTTAGAGTATGGGATGCGAGTAAAGGTAATTTATATACTAATATTAACACTTCTAATTCGCTGCAAGAGTCGTTTGATTTAAAATTTAAACAGAACGATATTATAGGTTTACCATCTGCACCTACTCTAATTGAAACATCTGCAAACATTGGAATCGAAATTCCAATAAAGGCTGGATGGAATTGGTTATCATTTAATTTAGTTTCGGATCAACTTGATAATACTAATGCATTATTGGCAGGTGTATGTTCTGAAACTGATGATGAAATTAAATTCAATGAAGATCCTAATGGTCAGGGAATTTATGATGAGTATGTCAGTCCTTATGGTTGGGATGGTGCACTATCAACCAATGGTTTTGATGTTTCTAATATGTATAAACTGAAAAATAGTTATGCTGATACAATTCAGTTATCAGGTAATCCTGTATTAACTGCTGCATATCCAATATCAATTAATCAGGGATGGAACTGGATTGGTTATACTCCTCAGTATAAAATGCCGGTGAAAAGTGCATTAGCATATCATTCGCCATCACAAAATGACCTAGTTAAGAGTCAATCCAAATTTGCAATGTATGATGATATGCTTGGATGGATAGGTAGTCTTGAGTACATGGAACCAAATGCAGGATACATGTATTATTCGGCCAATGTAAACTCTGCAACTTTTGTTTATCCTCAAGAAACGTTGTTCACAAAATCAGCAAAAATTAATGAGGGCAGTCAAAGTGGTGTTTCATTTGTTGATCTTTCATACGAACATAATATGTCGGCATTGATAGAAGTTTACAATACGCCTGTTAAGAATGTTGCAAACTCAAGATTATTAGCCATTGTAGATGGTAAAATTGTAGGACAGGTTTCTCCTGTTATTGTTGGAGGTAAATATATTTATCCTCTTACCATTTCAGGACCATCTGAAGATAAAGCATTATCGTTCCAGTTGATTGACTCTGATTCAGAATCAGTTTTTACTGCCAAAGAGGAAGATACTTATCGTCCAAACGAAATTCTTGGTTCAGTAAATAATCCTTATGCTATTACATTCCCTGCAAATGCAGATGAGGAAAAACCATTATTAGTTGCTCCGAATCCATTTGATGAATTTACCAGAATTACTAATATCCCTTCAGATGTAACTAAAATTGTTCTATATGATATCAAAGGACAAATCATCAGACAGTGGAGTAATACTGAATCAGGAGAAATTTTGTGGGATGGTACATCTTATAATAAAATAAATGTACAATCAGGTATATACTTACTTAAGGTTTATGGTATTAATGGTTATCAACAGATAAAAATTGTTAAGCTTAAAAACTAAAAATTGAACTAAATTACTCCGGGATTTTATCCTGGGGTAATTTTTAAAAACAAATAGATATGCATATTAAGCAAATAATTGTTCTGTTAATTGCCTTTATATCTTTGAATAGAATGTATGCACAACCTTTATGGTCGGTAAATTCAGCTAGTTATGAATATGATATGACAGTTACATGTGTTGTTGATTTAAATGGAACTTTGGTTGAAAGTACTGGAGGTGTTATTGTTGGTGCTTTTGATGAAAATGAAAACTGTGTAGGAAAGGCTGAAGCTCTATATTACAATTCAGTTGAAAAATACAGAGTCCCTCTTATGATATTTTCTAATACAAATGGAGTTCAAATTCATTTAAAGGCATATATACCTGAACAATCATCAGTATATGATATAGAGACAACAATTCAGTTTGAGAGCAATGGAAGTTTAGGTAATTTTGCTGTGCCTTATGAATTAGAGGCAGGTTCTATTAGTACAGGTATTAATAAAGGAGAAATACTTTCAGACGAGGTTTCAATATTTCCAAATCCGGCTAAGGACATATTAAATGTACTCTTAAGTTTCGAAGAAAATTCTTATAGACTAAATTTGTATAGCCTTGCAGGAGAATTGATTGGGCAACGAAATGGTTGCAAAAAGCATGAGGTAATTAGTATTGAAAACTTACCTAATGGCACCTATTTATTACAAATAATAAGTGATAAAGGTGTTTTTTCTAAAAAGTTTATTAAAAAGTGATTTTGAATTAAAAATATTACAATAAAAAAAGCATTCTCATTACGAGGATGCTTTTTTTATTTTCTATTTTCGACTTTCAACTTTAGACTTATTTCAATCCAGTAACTTTAAACTTTCTGTTGCAGCCTTATCTCCCGGGTTGTAAAGCAATACTTTATGATATAACACTTTTGCCTCTCTTACCTTTTTTAAGTGGAAACTGGTGTGTGCCAACATGATTAAGCCATCGTAATCAAAAGGAAATAAATCCACAACTTTGCCAAAATATTTTTCTGCTTTTTCATACTGATTCAGGTTAAAATATACCATGCCAAGTTGATAAAGCGCATAAGTATTATTTGGGGCTATTTCAAGTGCTTGATTGTAGTATTTGATCAGCTCATTAACATTGTTTGATGCATTTAATGGGTAACAGATTCCAAATTTAGGCTCAATGGCAAATGGTTTTAATTTAATGGCCTGCTTGTAATATTTGATGGCTTCAACATGAAGACCGTTTAAGTAATTTAACCATCCCATGCGCAAATTAATTTCATAGGAATCTTCTTCATACACCTTGTTTAAAACATCGATAGCACCAATGTAATCCTTAGCTGTTTCTTTGGCATAACTTACTTTAAACGCTTCGGATAGTGCTTTATAATGTGCATCCTGAGCGTTTGTTGATAGAGTGATAGATATTAAAAATAGAATTATAACAAAACGGGACTTTGATAAGAAATCGTCAAAGACAAGGCTTTTGAAGTTTTTGAAATCAAGGAGTTTACTTTTAGTAAATGACTGTTTCAAAAATAAGAATAACGAAGTGTTTGGCATTTTCCTGCAAAAGTGAATTATTTTTAAAGTTTCCATACGATACCTCCTGTTATATTAAAGTTTGAATAAGATTGTTGGTTTTGTCGGTTCATAATATCATCTGTAGGTACAAAAACAGATTCGGAATCAAATATCCCTGCATTAAAAATCAGTTCTACATTTGAGTTTTTAATTAAAAATATCTGACTCAGGTTGTAAAGGTTTTTCGTTCCTTCCAAACCATTCCATAAACCACCACTTGCTGTGTCGTAAAAATTATGGAACTTAGGAAATGTACCAGAAGCTTCCATCCACCAGTAATTACTTACTTTAAATCCGATGAGGTGCTTGTGAATAAAGTTTGACAATGAAACACCTCTTACTTCCTGATTTTGGAAGTAGCCATCAAAACTGTAATACAAGTTAAGATTTCCGCCAGGGAACAGTGCAATATGAGTTCCAAACTGGTTTTGGTCAGCCATGTTCATTTTACCAGTTGTATAGGATAATCCTAGCTTAAAAAAGCTGAAATCCTTTGATATAATTCCGCCATAGATATCTGATGATTCTGTATAATCGGCATAGCCATAGGTTGTTGATGGTATTCTGAAATAAACATGATTATAAACCGGAATAATATTAAATCCATTGGTTATATGTACCACCAATTGAGCATTGTAACTCCACTGATTTAAAGTTTGTTTTTCCTGTTCGTATAAACTGCCTTCACTTGTAATAAAACTATGCTCATTTTTTTTTAGGTAAGAGAGATTATGATGAAGCGTAACATACTTTCCTAACCGATGTGCTAAATATGCTGAAGTAATACTATAATTATTGGTTGTTTTTTGAATCCCATTTGTATTCGGATGAGGATCCATATTTATTTGAGCATTATCCGGACTTCCGGAATTGTATGTGAAAAATATACCTGCTCCAACCAATCCGTTTTTATATTTTTTAAATAATTCAGCATGACTTATGGAGTCCAGTTTTGCTGAAGTAGCCTGTGCATCGTAAGTCCTTCCTGAATATTCGTAAGCATACATTAAGTACATTAATGCATATGGATCGTTAGGCACTTGCTTCAGTGCTTTTTTGTAATGTTGAATGGCAAACCGATACTGCTTTTTTTGAAAATGAGCCCAGGCCAGACGCATTCTTAAATAATAAAAGTCAATGTTGTTATCCAAAGCCTGTCTGCATTCTTTAATTAGTTTATCCCAATCGTCGGTAAGATAAGTTGCATAGGTATCTTTATCAACTTTGGCAATATCCTCCTTGCTTTGGGCAAAAACATTAAATACACTAATGTGTAGCAGCAGGATAATTAACCATTTTAATATGTTTTGTTTAAATGTCATAATTGTAGATTCTACTTAGTGTAATTTTTCGATTATCAATGTAAATACTGAACTCTTCCAATCCTTTAGATTGAATATCAATTTCAAAACTTATTTTCTCAATAGCTTTATTTAAGATCTGGTTATTCATTTCTGATTTTAATTTAATTTCAGATGGATTAAACTGATCATTGCTAAAACTGTAATGAAGCGTAAATTTTGACTTGGCAATTTGAAAAAACGGAGCTATAAAATCGTGCCACCACAAGTACTTCATAGGGAAGCTAAGGTGAAGTGGAACTTGGTCGTTGAGTTTATGATTCTCGTAAAAACTCTTTTGTATTTTAAAATTTCCTATGAAGAAATAGTAAAGCAAGTTTTTTTTATCACCTTCATACTGACTAAAATAAAACTGGTTTCCGGCTGTGTCGAAAAAAGCTTTTGCTCCTGTTTTGTGGCAATACAAATAAGTCTGGTTTATTGAGTTAATCTTAACTTCCCAATCGACTCTTTTAATAGAATCCATTCCATTTATGTTAAAACTTAATATTTGTCCGGGAACAAAGTGATAAGCATTGCTTACTAATACATTATTTTCTGAATTAGAAATCCGGTCATCTTTTTCCGGAATTTGAAGCGACATAATTGAACTTGAATTGCTATCGTATTTCAGGTAGTTATTGATGGGATAATTTAATGTGGCTGCCCCAATGTAAGGTTGTTCCTGAATTTGAAAATGCAGGTGCGGATATGGTGAGCGACCCGAATTTCCACATTTAGCTATTACCTGGCCAGCTTTAACTGAATCTCCCTTTTTAACAGCAACAGATCCTTTTTTTAAGTGACTTACCTTGGAATAAACATCATCAGCATGTTTAATAATAATGGTGTTACCCCAGTTGTGTTCCAGATTAACATCTCCAATTAAATTATCATCTATATTATTAACTACTTCTTCTATAGTTCCATCACCACATGCAGTAACCGGTTTATTATAGCAATAATAATCCTCAACCACATAACCCTCGTTTTTAAATTGTATCCCTTCCGAATTATTAATGATAAAATCCCAAGCATGGCGCCACTGATTCTGGTGTGTGTACTCACCATCATGCCCTTGTGAAACATTCCAGATACCCATGAAAGGAAGTTGAATGGTTTGATAATTTAAAAACTGAAAGCGCTGCTCGTAATTAACGAAAGTGTACAGGTTTTTCTCCGGTGAATTGTATTGATAATACACTTCTGTTAACCTTGGTGTATAATCCATTCTGTATTTTAATACATATAAAAACAGCAGTACAATAGCATTAAAAGGCAAAGAATAAATGGCCAAATGAAAATATAAAAATATTGTGCTCATGCTAATAGAGAGTATGGCAACCAGGGGAACCAGTACAACTACACTTATGTATGAACGTGTGGACGGAATCAGAAAAAAACCTCCAATAGCTATAGCTGTTAATATGTAGTTGAAACCAATGTAACTGTATTCAATGAGGGTAATATTGGCATCAATCAGGTTGTAGAATGAAAATGCGATCCCAAAACCTAACAACGACAGCGTAAAAGCAATTCGACTAAATAAAATTAATCCTAAGGCAATTACCATTCCTGCCAACACATTGTACTGAAACAGTATGGCACTTAAAGAGACAAAGTAAGATTTTAGTACCGGAGGCAGAGTGGCTGCGTTAAAATACTCATAGATTTTAATCAGCGTTGGTCCTCCTACAACATAAAGTTCATTCATGGTGTAAATGCCACGTTCACTGATGCCTAATGCTTCAAAATGTTTCGTAGCCAAGGTGAAAGTCCATATACCAATTAAAAATGGAATACTTAAATAGGGAAGGTGGTATTTACCTATGATTCCCTGCATAGAAACCGAGATGAAAAGTGAAAATATTCCGGCTAAAATAACAATGAGTACCAAATGCCAGCTTAAAGCGTAGTACATTCCCAAACCTAATCCTACTAACAAACCATTAAAACCGAATAATCCTTTAGCAATAGTTAATTTGTCCAGATTTAATGCAAATGCAGTAATTGAAGTTGTTAAAACCGCAATAAAGCCAACCAGTCCGGTGTAAAAGTCAATAAATGTCACCGCCAATATCAATACAGCAAATAGTTGATGAGTTGAAAAGAATATTTGAGAATAACTATTCAACAAACTATCAGTAAAGAATTTAAACTGATCAGTTGTAACCTTATTTTTTATCATGTTCTTCATCATAATGAAGCGTCTTATTTATTAGATGCTTAATAGTTTGTAAGGTTTAATGTTTATGATTTCGGACCTCAGCCTTCAGTTTCCAGTTTCCAGTCGTCAGTAATTAGCCCACCTCTGTCGCAAGATTGTATCTTGTGACTTTATTTTTTATTAATTTATCATAGTACATGATAAAATAGTGCACAGGTAAAAGGTTTTAAAAGGTCCAGGTTGCAAACATGAACCAGGATAAGGCATACTGTAAGATTACCTTCTCCGTGTTTTTGTTCTTTTTAAACTTTAACACCCACCTCTGTCGCAAGATTGTATCTTGTGACTTTAT
>NZ_JAPDPJ010000085.1 GCF_026013605.1 Plebeiibacterium sediminum | reverse complement strand
AATTAGCAAAATCCATTTTTATTTCAAAATATTACATGATTTTATTTTCGATTATTTCATTGATATACTGCGATTTAAGAATCGAACTGAGGTTATTAGGAATAAATAGACAAGTGCGACAATTATCTCAAAGTGAAAAGTACAGAAAGAATATTGAACTTTTAATAAAAATACCCGGTATTGGAATAATGACAGCAATAACTATCCTTGTGCAACTTGGAGATATTAGTCGCTTTAAAAGATTAGATGAATTATGTAATTATATAGGATTGGTTCCTTCAATGCATTCTTCAGGAGATAAGATTCATACGGGTAAAATGATTAAACGAGGAAGAAAGGAACTAAAAATAATGCTAATAGAAGCCTCTTGGGTTGCGATACCTAAAGATCCAGCTTTAATGCATAAATTTTCTGAATTGATTCTTCGGATGAATAAAAACAAAGCAATTATACGCATTGCTCGAAAACTATTAAATAGAATTAGGTTTGTTTTATTAAATCAACAATCTTATAATCTAAGTGTGTTTAAGTAATAAAAAGAATAAAACTTTAAGAACTTTGAAAATTTGGAAGAGGGAATAAACGAAATTCTGCGACTGCAGCACCATTATGGAAGACCGCTACACAGAGGTTACGTCCCTCTCCTCTCTAATATGAAGATTACTTTGCAGCATAAAAATGACTGCTGATAGAAGATTGATTAAAGAGGTTTTTAAAGAAATTAGATTAAAAAAAGAGGGAGATTATTTTTTCTCTCAAAAACAAAGTTAAGGTCATAAAAGATTCCGTCAAGGTTATATAAATTCGCTTCGCTCAACCTTGACATAATCCTTTATTCCCCTTAATGAAGCTTTTGAAGAAAAAAAAGAAGAAAATAATAAATTTTAGCTCGTTTAATTTGGTTTTCAACATAGAAGTTACGCAGAGGTTTTTTATTCCCTTTCTTAAAAAAGAAAACCAACCATTGATTCCTTTTATTCTCCATGTCCTCTGTGGTGAAGCGTAGCGCCACCTTTACTCTGTGGTAAACTTCTTTTTTAACACGAAGGACAAAGAGGTATTTCATAAAACTACACAGAGAATTTTTCTCGCTTTTAGCATTTGCACTATGCTCTCTGCACCCTGCTCTTCGCTCAAATACCTGGTTACCTTCTCCGTATTTCTTGTTCCTTCCATTTTCTCTACGGTTAACCACCTTATTTGAACAAAATCTAAATAAGATGGTTTCTTACCCAATAATTAGAAAGATTGTGACGAATGGAATTATTAGAAAAATTGAAATGGCGCTATGCTACAAAAGCCATGAACGGTAAAATAGTGCCTCAGGAAAAGATTGATAATATTATTGAAGCCATATCTCTTTCACCAACTTCAAGTGGTTTACAGCCATTTGAAGTATTGGTGATTAAAAATCAGGAATTAAAGGATAAGATTAAAGATATTTCTTTTAATCAATCAGTTGTTGCAGATTGCTCACACCTATTGGTATTTGCAGCCTGGGATCATTATACTCCGGAAAGAATCAATAAGATGTTTGATTTAACTAACGAGGTACGTGGATTCAAAAGTGAAGGATGGGAAAACTATCGCCAAATGCTTTTAAATGCTTATCCACAAAGAGATCCTGAGGAAAACTTCCATCATGCCGCTAAACAAGCTTACATTGCCTTTTCAAACGCAATTACAGCAGCAGCTTTTGAAGGTGTAGACTGTACTCCTATTGAAGGTTTTGAACCTGAAAAACTGGATAAAATTTTAGGCTTAGAACAAAAAGGACTTCGCAGTTGTTTATTATTACCAGTAGGCTACCGTGATGAATCGAACGATTGGCTTGTAAAGCTTCAAAAAGTAAGAAAAAGCACGGATGATTTGATTACCATTTTTGATTAACATTTATTGATTTAGTTTGTAAGAAAACGGATTTGTTTCGACAGATCCGTTTTTTTATTGGCTATAACCAACTTATTTAACTACCCTATAAGTTATTGAAAATAAAAATCTAAAAATACTATCGGATTATTTCATTTCAATTATTATTTTTAGAATCGATATTTATTTAATACCCCACCTCAAACATTAACTTTTTAAACTATAAAATGAAGATTGAGTCCATATTTGGCAATATGCCTGTAATTGAAACTGATAGGTTAATACTACGAAAAATTGAAGAGAAAGACATTGACGATATGTTTGAATATTCTTCAAATCCGGAAGTAACAAAATACCTTTCGTATTTGCATACTGATAGACAAGAGGCTGCTGATTATGTGCTAAATAAAATCAATCAATATAAAGCTGGAACTTGTATGATTTGGGGCATTGAATATAAAGCAAACAAAAAATATATTGGTGCCTGTGGATATATGCATTGGGATACGAATCACCACCTGGCAGAGCTTGCATACACTCTTAATCAAAAATACTGGGGAAAAGGAATAGCCAGTGAAATAATGAAAGTTTTAATTGATTTTGGATTTTCAGAAATGAAATTAAACCGCATTGAAGCGCAATGCTGGGTTGATAATAAAAATTCATTTAAACTTATGGAACGGTTTAATATGCACTATGAGGGCATATTAAGAAACAGATACTTTTTAAAAGGTAGTTTTCAGGATATGAAACTGTATTCATTATTAAAAAAAGAATACCTTGAACATCAATCTTAGAGTGTTTGTAATAAAAATCGTTTTTAAATAATCATTCAAAACTTTATTTTCGTGCCATAACGTTACCAACAACAAAATTTATTTATAATTCACCCTCTTAAATCCTATGACTAACAAACCTATCAAATTAAAAAGCATTTATCTTGTTTTAATTGTATTAGCCCCGCTCTTAAGCTCTTGTTATTTCAGGCACTCTTCAGAACCAGAACCCATCAATTTAAAAAAGGACCGAGAAGAATTAGCGCTTGCTAAAAAATCATTACGTTATATTGCTGAAGGTAAAATTGACAGTTTAGAACTGATTATTTCAAAAGAAGCGATAGAAAGTTCTCAGCCTGAACATTTACAATGGCTATACAAAACAGGCAAAAAAGTTATAAACACAAGCCAATACCCTAAAAATTCAAAAATTAAGGTTACTTATATTTCACGCATCGGTAGGTATGGCTACGATATTGTAAAGTTATTTGATTTTCCCTTCTATAACCCAAAAGAACCGAATTCCACAATGGTTTTTCAAATTGCAGTGGCTCGTGATGAAATAAATACTTTATTTCTGTCTTATCCAAATTGGAACAGACCTTCTGTTAATAGAAATTACGAACATGGTTCAACCAACTCTGGTTATATCAATGATTCAACAAGGGTGATACGGAACTTTCATAGTAATGGTCAAATGGAAAGTCGCTCCGTTTACGTTCATGGAAAGTTATATGGGAAATATCAGGCATGGTATAAAAATGGTAAACTAAAATCTGAAATACAATATAAAAACGGCGTAAGAGATGGGCTTACCATTAATTGGTATTCAAACGGTAAAAAACAGGAAGAACTCTTATATAAAAATAACGGTTTTGTAAAATACCTAAACCGTTGGGATCAGGAAGGAAATAAATTATCGTTAGAAGATGAATAATAAAACAAACATACACTTTGATGGCATTTGTATCTATCTGCATTCGCAAGTTGGTTCTGCATTAATTGGAAAAATAATTCTGATAATAATGAACCTGATAGCATGGTCGGCATACATATTTGGAATGACTCAGGTTCCTGGCGAAGAATTGAAATCTTTTGTTATTCCATTTATAATCATTTTTATAATACTTGTTTTTATTGTAGGCCGATTTACCTGTTGGAATCTATGGGGTGAAGAATTTGTCAGAATAAACACCAAGTCCCTAAGCTACTCAAGATCATATGGATTTATAAGTACTACAGAAAAGGTTATTAAATTAAATACACTGAGTGTCAGTTATGAAAAGGTTCGATTTTTTAATGATGTTGAACATGGTAGATTATTATTTTTTGATTATGATGAACTAAACAATCCTATTGAAATATTTCAGACTACAGTACTTATATCAAAACCTAAAATTGATGAAGTTTTAGATACATTACATGATTTATTTGAGGCGGAAAAATCAGACGTAAGTGAAGTGTGTCCATTCTCTTTAAACTAATTTATTTTGCTTAAAAAACAGAAACAAAACATGTTATAACCCAATCATTTTTATTGACATAAGGATCCCTTCATCGTAACTTTAATTTGTTTTTTGACAGTTATCTTTTTTACGATATAGGAGGTTTGGTTATGAGAAAAGAAGAAGTAATAAAGTTTGCCAACGACAACCCTATTTGTTATATGGCAACTATTGAAGATGAAAGGCCTCATGTTAGAATAATGAAGCTTTGGTTTGCCGACAATTCAGGTTTCTATTTTGAAGCGCTCTCACCCAAAGACTTAAGCAGACAAATTCATAAAAATCCTAAAGTTGAAGTATGTTTTTTCAACAACCCTGCAGATTTAAAAAAGGGCCGTGAAATGCGTATTTCAGGAAATATTGAGTTTGTACATGATGCTGCAATGATTCATAAAGCAAGAAAAGAACATCAATACCTTGAAGATTTAGGTGATCAGTCATCAGACCCTTATGTTGAAGTATTTAAATTGGCTCATGGTGATGCCAAATTCTGGTACCTAAAAACCAACATACTTTACGAAAATGTTGCAGATCACTTGGTATTCTAAATTGAAAGAATGGATTAACAGGTAGGCCCTATTTTTGTGTAATCATTTGGCTATCTCGGTTTAGTTGAGATAGCCTTTTTATTTTGCTTTATTCTATTGCAGAAGTATTTTCTTTATCCTTAATTAAAGCTTTAACTCCAACAATAAAAATCCCTGTTAATAATAGATTTAATGCCAATGAAAGCATTGAAACAGTAACAATAATCCCTCCTATTCCATACGACATAGAAATGATTAAAACCCCTGCCCCTACTTCACCTCGGGGAAACATAGCCAAAGCAACAGCCAATCTTTCTTTCCATGTAGCTTCATTTCGATACACAAAAGCAGGAACTATTTTTCCTATATTACTGAGAATCGTAACCATTAGAACATGAAACAGTACTGTAGATAATTCAAATGATTCTTTAATATCTCCTTTAAAAACAGAGGATTCACTGCCTTGCAAATAAGAATCAACAATATCTTTATCTACCTGCTGCGTAACAAAAAAGTCTGAAACCCCTTCTAACAAAGGCATAGATAGTCCAACTAAAACCATAAAAATAGCAGAAATATAAAAGGATATTTTTTGCTCATCTTTTAACTCCAGTATATCTTCCTTTGGTCCGTTATGAAGTTTAACTTTATTGTATTTCTTAGATATGATTGTGCCTAAAACAAAGGCTGGTAATAATACTTCTATATGAACACTAACCGTTTCATCAATAATTTTACTGGCAAAATAAAAGAATTCTGCTGCCAAGGTAATCACAACTGCATACAGTAAAACATACTTCCAACGAATTGAAAGTCGTATTCTTCCCATGTATTTCCATGCAATGGCAATTAAAATAAACATGATTAGCAAAACTATAATCAACTGTATTTTAAATCCAATAATCAGCATTTGCAGGGGAACCATTAATATCACCGTATCCAGATCATCAAAGATGGCTAATACACGCGTTTTTTTAAACATCCAGGTTGTAGCTAAACCTGCCGCTGCCAACATTGAAAACAATACCCCGGCTGATGTTGGTGCTGCAAACCTAGCTGCCAACAGTGATTCCACCCAGGTTTGACCGTTTCGCATGTCATCGGGTGTTAAAACAAAAATGAAATAAATAGCTACAAATATCCAGGGTAAAGTAGCAGAGGTAAATGCAATTAAATAATCATATCCATATTGTTTTAACCTGTCTTTTTTTATTTCAAACTCATAACCTACATGAATCATAATAAAAGCCAGGCAAATCATTGTTCCCAGCTTTATTACATGACTTAAAAAACTATAACTACTTATTATTAATGGTAAAACCTGCGATGAAACCAAACCCAGGAGCAGTAATAAAGACAATATGTATACTTTCTTCATATATCTTCTATTTTTCAGATGTTATTAAAAATCACTTTAATCGTTTTCTTATTTCATTTTCAACATCTTTATCCCATAGTCGGTTCACTATTTCATCCATTTTTTCACTGTAGGTTTCTGCTGTTTTTTCATCTCCTGTTTTCTTATAGAGTTTTACTAATGCATTGAGTGTAGGAAAATGAAGATCGTTAATTTGCAGACAAGCATCCAGTTTTTCGATAGCCTGATCCAATAAACCTTCTGCTTCAAGCTTCATAGCTTCTGCATAGAGTTTTTCAATACCCGAAATGTCTGAATCTATTTTTAAATTAATGATATTTTCAGATTTGGTAACTACTGTTGAACAAGGCAGGTATCGTACCATTAATTCGGTAACACTACCCAATAAAACTCTTTGAAAAAACTTTTTACCTGTAGCTCCAATAAATAATAACCGAATATTATTCAGAAGAATAAATTCTTTTAATTGTTTATAGATTGTTCCTTTTAAAATAGTTGATTCAACCTCTATATCTGTAAAATTAAACTGCTTTAAAAACGTATCAAAACGGGTTCTGTTCTCATCTGCTAAAATTCTATTCTCACTATCATAGTCTATTTCAAAGCGAGGAGAATAAAACTCTTCCAAAGGTTCTAATACGTTTACAATATGAAGTTTTGATTTAAAATGTCGGGCCATTCTTATGGCATTATGCAAAGCTCTTTCCGAAGCATCTGAAAAGTCGACTGAACAAAGAATGTCCCCAGGAAATGGTTTACCTTCAGTATCTACTACCCAAACTGGTTTACTACACTTCCTTACCAGTTTCTCAACCACAATCCCAACTTTATGGTCTTCTTCAACGGGCCCGAATTTCTCAGGAACCAGAATTACATTCACATTTTCTTTTTCGGATTCAGTAATGATTTGTTCCAGAATACTTCCATATTCTAGTTTTGTTTCAACGGTTATTCCCGAATTTTTTAAATCTGCCTCTATCTCATTTAATTCCTTTTCTACCAAACGAGTTATGATATTATTTACTGACGATTTTTGAGCATCAGTAGGTAATACCCCCATTAAAATCAAATTTGAGTTAAACTTTAAAGCAAGTTCCTTTGCAACATTTAGCAACGCCGGATTCGATTTATTTACATTAATTGTTACCAATATCTTTTCCAATAATTTCATATCATCAGGTTTTTATCAACATACATCAATACTATATTTCTAACAATTTACAAGATTAATTTGTTTTAATAAAGACTTCTGCTGTTGTATTATACATCGATTACTTACCATATTTTTGAAGAAAAAAGTAAAATAATTGAATTGAAAATGTAACTATTCAATATTTTGCTGTCTAATGTTCAAAAACAATACCGAAATAGTTCAATGAAAGAAGATAAGTTTAATAAGATAGTTCAGGAAAATTCGGAACGAATCAGGCGTATTTGCAGATACTACAACTCAAATGTTCAGGATCAGGACGATATGTTTCAGGAAATTCTGATTAACATATGGAAAAGTCTGGATAACTTTAGAGGTGATGCTTCAATAAGCACCTGGATTTATCGTATTGCTGTAAACACGGCACTTACCTACACGGGTAAAGCATATAAAAACATGAAACTGACCATTAACATTAATGATGTGAGTCAGGTAAATATCCTGGATTTTGATCATGATACTGAATCAAAAGAAAAAGTAGAATCTCAGTTTGAAGCGCTTCAGAATGAATTAAATACACTCTCTGTAATTGATAAATCTTTAATATCTCTCACACTTGAAGGCCTGAGTATGAAAGAAATTGCACAAGTTATTGGTATTACAGAGCCCAATGTCAAAGTGAAAATTCATCGAATTAAACAACAATTAAAAGAAAATTTAACAGCAAGTAATCATGAAACCAAATAAAGAAAACATCACATTAAACGATCTTGGAGCATTCACATCTAAACTTCAGGAAAAAGATAAAAAATATGCCACTCAAAGCAAGAGATTGCAATACGTATATTGGTTCTTAATTCCTTTTTACCTTATTCTTGGAACGTACGACTATATATTTGATGGAACCACGGTTAAAGAATTTCTTTCTCAAGTCTCTTTTGCCATTGCAATGCTAGTTTTCGCTTTAACATTCAGAAAACTAGCAAAGGAATACAACTTTGTGGATTATTCGGAACCAACATTAACCATGCTTAAAAAAGTTGTTAAACGATATACCCCTTTCCATGGTAACTCCAGATGGGTTTTTGTGGCACTTATTTTTTTAGATGCTGGATTATGCTTGAAACGACAATTTGATAAAGATTTATTGCACATTCAAATTGTATTTCTGGGTGCTATAGCGATTAGCATATGTGTTGGTTTAATTTTATGGCTAAATAAATACAAACCCATCCGCGATGCAGCCAAACAATTAATCAACGATATTGAAATGAATAACTAAAACCCAACATAAACTTACCAAACCTAACCCTTGATTTTATTTTTAAACCCGGGTTATCGATAAACCAATTCACAGAAAAATTACTTAAATTAATATCAATAAAACAGATCAACCTTAATCAAAATGACTTCCTAATTGTTTATGCACTAAAAAATAATAAGATGCAGAAATCATTATTTAAGATATCACAAATGGATTGTCCTTCTGAGGAAAACCTGATTAGGATGAAGCTTAATGATATAAACGGTATAAAAAAGCTCGAATTTGATATTCCAAACCGCTATTTAACAGTCTATCACAATGATCATACAGATCAAATTAATGAAGCTATTGAATCACTAAATTTAGGAGGTAAAAAGGTATCAACAGAAGAAACTGCAGAGATAAATATTGAGGAAGAGTTGAATCAAAAAAGAGTTCTTTGGTATGTTTTAATTATCAATTTCCTTTTTTTTGTAATAGAGTTATCTTCAGGTATTTTGTCAAGATCAATGGGTTTAGTTGCAGATAGTTTAGATATGCTTGCCGACTCATTTGTATATGCACTGAGCCTGATTGCTGTTGGAGGTTCGCTCATCAAGAAAAAACGAGTGGCCTCCTTGGCCGGCTATTTTCAAATTACATTAGCCTTATTGGGTTTTATCGAGGTGGTTAGAAGGTTTACCGGAGCCGAAAAATTTCCTGATTTCAGTACAATGATTCTGGTTTCTGTGTTTGCCTTAATTGCCAATGGAATATGCTTGTATTTGCTTCAAAAATCAAAAAGCAAACACGAAGCTCATATGAAAGCCAGTATGATCTTTACTTCGAACGATGTAATTATAAACATTGGAGTGATCATTGCCGGAGTTTTGGTTTATTATCTAAACTCTGATATTCCTGATTTAGCAATAGGTACCATCGTATTTTTAATTGTAATACAAGGAGCCAGAAGAATATTAAAGCTAGGGAAGTAAATATTAAAAAAGGAGAGATTATTAATAACCTCTCCTTTTTTAATATTATTATACCTACCTATCGCAACATCTATTCCTCATAAGATCCAATAAATAAACCTGAAATATTCCATGCACTAAACATATTACCCTCAGGTTCACCAATAGGAATATAGACCTGAATCACATGATTACCTTCCTGTAAATCATTAACTGTTGTGTAGTATGGATGAGAAACTGAACCCGGGCACCATCCAGATCTACTATAGTCGGATGATGACATACCGTTCCAAAAATTTCCTGATGCTGGATTAAACTTTCTGTAAGTTCCACAATCATATCTCCATGGGGTGTAATTAAAAAACGACTTTCCGTCAATAAACAATGAATTCTGTTTCTGCACAAACTCATCGCCATTTCCCCAACCTCCATGACCTGTGGAAATATAATAGAACTCAATATTCTTCACTCCTTTTGGAACATTGAAGTTAACCGTCAAAGTATCATTCTTAAACATCGTCCCATATTGCTGTCCTGCCATTTCCATTACATTTGTTGTATTAAAAACTGGCTGAACCCAATATCTCTTTGGTGATTTTTTAGGCTTTTCCTGGCTGTTTAAATGATATTTCAGGTTTAAGCTAACCTTATGCCCGCCTCCATCATAATTGCCTATAAAAACGCCTATCCAACATTCTTTTTGCAAAACGGGTAACAGATGGGTTACATCCTGCTTATAAACAACTGAATCAGACCACTCAAAACCAACATTACGCTTTTCGTTAAAATGACCTACTCCAAACGGCGTAAAAAATCGCATTAATTCAATCAAAGGATCGTAATCTTTTGTTGAAACGACACCTTGATATTCATTGCCTTCACTAAAATATTTTGGTAACGCATCCTTACCAAACCTCAAACCATCAAGAAAACTTTTTTCTTTATTTTGAGGAATCACAAAAACAGAACCAGTCCTGTCGTAGGCATCACCATTTGAACGCTCTGTAACCTCAGCAAATAGCGATGTCCCATCAGGCACAGCAGGTAACAATACCTTTTTTGCGATGATAGAACCTCCTGCAAAACGATATAGGGAATCATTTACAATACCTTCTGGATTACGAATTTCATCGCCCCAGTTTATTTGCTCATTTGAAAATACTTGAACATCTTTAATGAAAGCATTAGTTAACTTCTTTCTAAATTCAACATCACTTACAGAATCGCCTAATTGATGAGTATATAGTAATTGGTCCTCAACTTTATTACTAAAATTAATCTTAGTGGCTTCCCAACCTGAATTGCCATTACGAACATACTTTAATACAAAACCATTTTGATAAGGAAAATAGTTCAACGGTGTACCTTTAATGCCAATATCTTCAGTTACCCACAACTCAATTTTATTGGAGAAAGACGAACCAACATACTTTTGACAAGCATAGCCTAAAATCATTTCTGTTTCTCCTTCTGGTTGAAAACCTTCCATAATTCTAAAATCGAAAGCTGTAAAGCAAGTATCACCACTCATAAAAATAGCCTGCTGATATATCTTATTCTGACTATAATCGAAATAGGTATATTGTTTTGGCACTTCATCAATTAAATCCAGATTGCTTTTATCTACCCAACTTTTAGCAATGCCATTAGCGTAATGTAAGATGGTTTTTGAACTCTTCTGATCAATTTTACCATTTTCCAAATAGGAATATTCAACAAATCCTTTTTTACTTTTTTCTTTTGCCTTAAGTCCATTATATCCAATCAATAAAATAATTAGCAAGACAAAAATCCTTAATGATTTCATTATAACTATGTTTTAGATGTATTCTTTTTAAGAAGCAATATAAAAATAAACGATCTACCTCCTGTATAATTATCTTGATGAACAAAAATTCATCTATATGTACAATTAGGTGACTAATTTATTTGATTCAAACCATGATTTATCAATTAAAGTCCTCATATTTAATGTATCAAAACAATATTTGATTCTTTTAAATTGCTAATTATTGTTTTTATAAAAAGTATAATATACTATAATATAATGCATATCAAATTTTATTTAAATAAAAGATTTATTTTACTATCCACGGTATTATTTATTGCATGCTTAATGCAAGCAAACAACTTAAAGAAAAAAGCAGAAGCCTCGCTACAAAAGGGAATCACCTACTTTCATAGCCTCAATACACATGGAGGTTACGTATATCATGTAACTCCTGATCTGTCATTACGATGGGGAGAAGGTCCTAAAGACAATGAAACCATAGAGGTACAGCCTCCGGGAACTCCAGCCGTTGGAATGTCATTTCTTAAGGCCTACCAGGTAACCGGAAATAACGAATACTTAAACGATGCCAAAGAGGCTGCTTACGCATTAATTCAAGGTCAAAATAAATATGGAGGTTGGGAGCATACCATTGATTTTAAACATTTAGAGTCTGATCATGTCAGTTTTGACGATAACCAAAGTCAGTCGGCAGTGAGGTTTTTAATGGCTTTAGATCAGGAAATGAACGACAGTATACTTTCTGCTGCAACACAGCGTGCCATTGGTATGATGATTGAAACTCAATTGAGTAATGGTGGCTGGCCTCATTACTATCCTGAACAAGGCAATTATCACGATTATGCTACCTTTAATGATGGTGGTATTAATGATTGTATTGAGGTAATGATTGAGGCTTATCAATATTACAAAAACAATGAGGTTATTGAAAAAAGTTTACGCAAGGTAGCCCGGTTTTTAAATATATCTCAACTCCCTCCTCCTCAGCCGGGTTGGGCTCAGCAATACAACGAATATTTACAACCGGCATGGGCACGTACTTTTGAACCTCCTGCAATCTGCTCTTCGGTTACTATCAAAAACATCAATTCCCTAATTGATTTATATCTGGCTTTACACGATAAAACAATTTTAGAACCCATACCCGATGCATTAAAGTATTTAGATGAAGTCAGGATGGAAAATGGAATGTGGGCACGCTTTATTGAATTGGGCACAAACAAGCCTCTATATTACGATCGAAATAGAATCCGAGTTGATAATTTGGAAGATCTGCATCCTGAACGCAGAAAAGGATATGCATATCAAATCAACATTGAGCACTATCTTGAATATTCGAAAAAGCGTTACGACAAAGCTTTAAACCTGGGATATCAGGAATTATGGAATGAAGAGCATCCTACTTTATCGATGAGTGAAATTAACAAACGACTGGAAAAACTAGCGCCAATGGTACAGGAAATTATTGATGCACAAGAATCTTCCGGAGCATGGATTACTAAAAATGATAAGTTCAAAAAAACGATGCCCAAAGGCGAAAGATGGAATAATCAATATGAAGTAATGGATCGGATCAGCAGTCGGGTTTTTAATAGAAACATTGACATACTTTGTGAATACATTAAGCTGAGCAATGAGTTGAATAATAATTAGTATCAAAACAGACATGATCTTAAATACGAAACCAACCAAATGAAAAAAAGTAATCAAAACCTAGCCTTCGGAAAAACTAAAGACGAGTATTTTAATTTTACATTAATTGAAAAATATTTTCGGAATAAAGACAATTCTGAGGCTTTTCAGGTTATTTCTGACAAAACATGTAATGATCTGGATTTACAGGAAGTATTTATGTTTCTTGATCGTACCAACTCTAAAGTTGGACAACAATTCCTTTATAATAAACTCAGAGCAATACCTAATGACTCAGTTAAAAATGAGCTCTTTGAGCAGATCATTCAAAGATTTATTGATAATGAAGAATTTCGATCAAAAACTCAAAAACAATTATCAAAATTAAGTAATGACAGTGCATACTATATTTCATCGCTGTTTCAGGAAGAACACTTAAAACAGCCCAAATGGTTCTTCATTGCTCCCATGCTTTCTTTTGCAAGTTTAATTTCACTTTTGTTGCTTCTTTTTAATACTAAACTCCTATTCATCGTATTACCATTATTTATAATCAACATGGTCGTACATTTCTGGAACAAAAGAAATCTCAACATATATGCTTTATCCTTTCCTCAATTACTGAAAATTAAAAACATAGCATCACTTTTTTATAAAGATTCCCTATTTAAATCTATCAATCCTCAATTACCAGAATCGATAGCAATTTTAAATCAAGTCAGAAATAGGATGCTATTATTTCAAATGGAGGGAAAAATTAAAGGAGATATACAGATATTCATATGGTATGGAGTTGAAATAATCAAAATTTGCCTTTTGCTTGAACCCATATTATTATTCGCAGTGTTAAGACGTATAAATACCAAACGAAAAGCAATTGAAGCCGTGTATACATTTGTTGGACAAATTGATGCATTGTACTCTGTTGCTTCGCTAAGAACAGGTTTAGAAACTTATTGTTTGCCAAAGATTGGAAATCATAAAATACAAGTTAAAAACATATATCATCCATTAATAAATAACTGTATTACTAACAGTTTAGATACTTTAAATAAATCTATACTTCTAACAGGTTCAAACATGTCGGGCAAAACTACATTTATTCGATCTGTAGGAATCAATATGATTATGGGTCTAACTTTAAATACTTGTTTTGCTAAATCTATGCAAATGCCAAAGTGTAAAGTATATTCTGCAATTCGCATAAGTGATGATCTGCTCAATGACAAAAGTTATTATTTTGAAGAGGTAATAACCATCAAAAAAATGATCGATAAAAGTACTACAGATCTTCCCTGCCTGTTTTTATTGGATGAGATATTCAAGGGAACCAATACTGTAGAAAGAATATCTGCAGCTAAAGCCATTTTATCATCTCTTGCCACAAATAATAATATTGTTTTTGTATCCACCCACGATATTGAATTAACAGATATGCTTACAGATACTTATGAACTTTATCACTTTAGTGAAATAGTAAATAATAACAATGTAGATTTTGATTACAAATTAAAAGAAGGTCGATTAAAGAAACGGAATGCAATCCGTATTCTTCAATTAAATGATTATCCACAAAACATTATTAATGAGGCTATAAATATTGCGCAAAAACTGGATGCTCAAAAACAAGTAAATCCTTCACTTGAAAAAGTATAATTCGTTGATTTTTGATTATCATAAAAGTATGACTAACTTCATCTTATAAACTCCTAACAAACAATCGCTATGAAATATTATATACTCCTCATTTTTATATTATTAGCATCATTTAAAGCATATAGTCAAAACATATCGGGCCAATGGAATGGAAAACTAAAAATACAAGGCATTCAATTAAGAGTTGTTTTTCATATACATGCAAATGATACTGCATACATTGCTACAATGGATAGTCCTGATCAGGGAGCAAAAGGAATCCCTGTAGATAAAGTTACATTCATAAATCAGGTTTTAAAACTCGTAATCAAACAACCAGGTATACGTTATGAAGGATCTTATAATAGCGATAACAATACTATTGAAGGAACATTTATGCAAAGTGGACTTTCATTCCCACTAAACCTTACCAAACAAAAATACAATACTGAGGTTAATAACAGACCTCAGGAGCCACAAAAACCTTATCCTTATATATCAGAAGAAGTAAAGTTTGAAAACACAAAAGACATCGTAACATTGGCTGGAACCTTGACTGTACCCAAAAAAGACGGAAAATTTCCTGCAGTTGTATTAATTAGTGGTAGTGGTCCTCAAAATAGAGACGAAGAAGTATTTGGGCATAAGCCATTTTTGGTTTTATCTGATTATTTAACCAGAAACAATATTGCTGTATTACGTTTTGATGACAGAGGAATTGCGCAATCTACCGGCAACTTTAAAACAGCAACCACATTAAACTTTTCTAGAGATGTAGAAGCTGCAGTAGAATATCTTAAAACACGAACTGAAATTGATAAAATAGGTCTTATTGGTCATAGTGAAGGTGGTGTGATTGCACCTATGGTAGCTGCAAATGTAAAAGATATTGACTTTATTGTATTATTAGCTGGAATTGGAATGCCAGCTGATGAATTACTTCAATTACAGAGCGAATTAATTGGGCGCGCATACGGTGTAAATGATTCCGCTCTAACATTATCAAAAACAATAAATAAAGAATTATATAATATTGTAAAACAGAATAATAAACCCGAGTCAACAAAACAAAAACTATCTGCATACTTAGATAAGGTTTTTCAAGAAAATCCTGATTTTCCAATACCCGGAGGCATGAATAAAGAAGCTTATATTAAAATGCAAGTTGAAACCCTTTCATCACCATGGATGAGTTATTTTCTAAAAATTAATCCGGAACCCATATTGAAAAAGGTAAAATGTCCGGTTTTAGCAATAAATGGAGAGAAAGACTTACAAGTACCTGCTATTGAAAATTTAAATGGAATTAAAACCGCCTTGGAAAAAGGAGGCAATAAAAATGTAACAACAAAAGCAATTCCACATCTAAATCACTTATTTCAGGAATGTCAAACCGGGCTTCCGATGGAATACAACACTATTCAGGAAACTTTTTCGCCAAACGCTTTAAAATTAATTTACAATTGGATAGAAACACAAACTAAATAATCAAATTAAGTAAATCATATAATTAAAATCTACAATGAATACTTACATGCTTTAAACGATCCATATCATAATTTAACTGATAATATTATAAATACAAAGCGATACTCGTAATCAGATAATTAATATTGCACATAAATCGTTAGTTTAAATTCTAATGTTTTGTACGTCACATAAAAACATATATATTTAGGCCATGAGCCTAATTACAACATTTTTCTTTTACCTACTATTATTAGTTATCACCTTAATACCTTTTAAGGCACTATATGCATTCTCTGATTTTATGCGTTTTATTATGCGTAACATTGTCAGATACAGGGTAAAAGTCATTCGCGAGAATATTAAAAGAGCATTCCCTGAAAAATCAGACCAGGAAATAAAAGACATTGAAAAAAAAGCTTACAAGCATCTGATTGACTACATTGTTGAAGGTGTTAAAGCCTTTACAATGAGCAAAAAAACGATTATCAAACGACACAAACTTGTTAATCCTGAACTCATTGAACCTTTCTTCAAGCAAAATAAAAGTATTATTGCAGTTACTGCGCATTACAACAATTGGGAATGGGGAAGTTTATCTGCCAGTTTACAAACGGATTACAAAGCCATAGCTTTTTACAAACGCTTGCGCAACAAATACATTGACAAAGCATTACGTAAAAGCAGAACTCGTTGTGGAACCACACTATCCTCTATTTACGAAACAACAAAAACCTTTGAGAAAAATCGAAACAATCCTGTTATTTATTTGATGGCAGCAGATCAAAGCCCATCTAAAAAACTATTAAACAAAGCTTTATGGATTAATTTCTTAGGTATCAATACGCCTTTTTTACAAGGCCCTGAAAAACACGCCAGAATCAATAATTATCCGGTTGTATATGTTGATATAGAACAAACAAAAAGAGGTTATTACGAATTATTCTTAACCATTTTAACGGACAACCCTAACAGTTTAAAAGAAGGTGAGTTAACAAAATTATATGCCCAAAAATTAGAACAAAATATTATAAATAAACCAGAAAGCTGGCTATGGTCGCACAAACGTTGGAAACACGTTCCATTATAAGTACCATTCCCTGAAGTCGAATTAAAATCTATGAAAGAATCACATTTAGCTGTAGTTATACGTAATCGTGTAAAAAAATATGGTAACAGAACAGCAGTAAAATTTAAAGAAGAAAATATCTATAAAGAATTATCTTGGAAGGAATTAGGAACTCGTATCGAAAGTGTTGCTCAATATCTAATCAGCCAAGGAATTAATTCATTTGCTAACATTGGTATCTATAGTCATAATTGCCCGGAATGGTCAATTACCGACTTTGGGATATTAAGCACCAGAGGTGTTGTGGTGCCTATATTTCCCACATCCACCTTAGACCAACTGGAGTACATTGTTACGGAGACAGAAATGGAAATACTTTTTGTTGGTGACGAAATACAGCTATCAAATGCAGTGAAAGCCCTCAAAAGCTGCAGTTCACTGAAAAAAATTATCACTTTCTTTGAGCATAAATCAGATCATAAGCAGATCATTGCTTTTAATGACATACTAAATTCAGCATATAATAAGAAAAGCAAGCAAATTTTAGATCAAAGACTTTCTGAAGCTGACAAAGATGATTTGGCAACCATCATTTACACCTCAGGAACCACGGGAGAACCCAAAGGTGTAATGCTAAATCACAGTCATTTTTTAAAACTATTCGAAATACACGAAATAAGACTCGAATTAGGTGAAGATGATGTATCATTAGCATTTCTTCCATTAAGCCATGTATTTGAGCGCGGATGGTCTTATTTTGTTTTTTATAGTGGTGCAACCAATGTATACAATGCCAACCCCAAGGATATTATTCATGAGTTGCCTAAAATAAAACCTACAGTAATGTGCGCGGTGCCACGATTTTTTGAAAAATCGTACGACATCATTTTAAAAACAGCTGAAAAATGGAATAAACCTAAAAGATACATATTTAACTGGGCTGTAAAAACAGGAATGCAATATATTGAATATGAAAAAGATTCATTAACTCCTCCCCTTGCCTTACAGCTGAAACACAAACTTGTCAACATACTGGTGATGAAAAACTTCAAAAAAGTTTTTGGCGGACAAATTAAATACATGCCTTGTGCAGGAGCTGCTCTAAATCTTGATATTTTGAAATTTTTTCATGCTCTTGGTCTAAAAATTAACTATGGATATGGTGCCACAGAAACAACAGCCACGGTATCATGCATGAAAAAGGATAAATACGATTTTGTGAATACCGGTAGCATAATGCCCGATGTTCAGGTGAAAATTAATGAGGAAGATGGCCAGATTTTGGTAAAAGGTGATACTGTTTTTAAAGGATATTACCAAAAACCTGAAGCTACTGCTGAAGTACTAAAAGATGGATGGTATTACACTGGCGATCAGGGCGAGATACCTGAAGAAGGAGTCTTACTAATGAAAGAACGTATTAAAGATATTATGAAAACATCTACGGGAAAATACGTTTCACCACAAAAAATTGAACTTCATTTATCTCAATGTCAGCAAATAGAGCAACTCTGTGTTATTGGTGACAACAGAAGATATTTAACTGCTTTAATAGTTCCTTGCTTTATATACTTAAAATCGCTGCACAAACAGAATAATGGTCAGGTTGAAAACCACGATCTGGTAAATAATCCAATAGCGATAGAGGAATTTCAGAAAAAGTTTGATGCACTACAGGAAAATCTGGCTCCATACGAGAAAGTTGTAAAATTTAAACTTTTACCCGAACCATTTACTATCGAAAACAATCTTATGACCAATTCATTAAAAGTACGTCGTAAACAAGTGAACATTAAATACAAAGAACTAATAGAAGAAATGTATAAATAACACGATTTATTAGCCAAAACTTATGTTTAAAAGCCAGACTTTATCAAGTCTGGCTTTTTTATTCAACAATTATTTAAAATCACTATCAACCGACTAAAGTCTGGATATTAAAAATTATCTTCTGTAACGCCCATAAACAGGGCGTTCGTTTTTTAATTAAAAATCAGACCCC
>NZ_JAPDPJ010000084.1 GCF_026013605.1 Plebeiibacterium sediminum | reverse complement strand
ATTCTTTTGGCATTGCCCCAAAAGAACCAAAAAGGCTAGTTCAATTCATCCTTCATCCCACATCCTTGTCGAATTCTTCCCTTCGCACAATCCAATATCACCCACATTCGCCTACGTCCCCCAACTCCGGCCCGGGCCAATTGAACCGGCCACCGCACTAGTACATATTTCATAGGAAACCGATTTCTAATTAATGCACTTCTGGTTCCTGTAAACATCACTTTGCTGTCGCACGATTTCATCGTGTGACTTTAATTATAAGTATTTTACAGAACGCGATGAAAACGCGCACTAGCGAAGGTACTCCTCCTTGGCAAGGATGAGAGTTGATTTGCAGCTTGCTTAATTACTAGCTAATAATAAAAAACTTTTTCCATCGATAGTATCTTTCTAAACTCATTGCTCTAGGCTCCACGCTCTATGCACTTTTATCCTTGTCACCTTTATCCTTTCTCACTGTTCCCTGTGCTCATAATTTTCAAATTCATCTGGAATTTTGATCATCAATGATTATATTTGAACGAGAATAATATACCTACACAAAAAACAAGCTTAACGATTAAACTACTATGAAGACAAAATTCATTCAACAAAAAGGATTTCTACTTACACTATTAGCTTCTATCTTATTAGTACTTATTACTGAAGTAAATAACTATGCAAAAGAATATTTTGTAACTGAAACCGGAAACTTCAAAATACTAGGCGGATTAGGTTTAATACTAGCGATTGGTTTATTGTTGAAATGGAAATATTTCAGACAAATTAGTGCTGTTATTTCAGGATTTTTAATGGGTATTGTGCTAATCTTTGGATTTTCTGCAGGAAGCCAGTTTCTTATGTCCTACATGGTATTAGCAACTACCCTATTACTTTTATTTGTGCTCTTGTTATCAAAACCGGTAATTCTTTATTCAAAATCAAATCAATAAGCTCAGCCGTAAGATTTAAAATATTGTATAAGGTTTACTGTGATTTCAGTAAACCTTGTTTTTTTAAAGGCAATAAAAGCTATTTTCTTTTCGTAATCTATAAAAGTTCCATACTTGTCGAACTGAAATTTACAACAATCCAAAAGAACATCTTTTACTAATTTCCTCCCCCTCTGCACTCTTAACTTAGCTCCTGAAACGGATATGTCAAGTTCCTGCGCCAAATCTGTTTGTGCAATTCCGTCAATCTCAACCCGCTTTAATGCTTTAGCATACTTTTCGGGTAAACTATCAATAATACTTTCCAGACCGCTTGTAACATTTTCTAGTTTCGTTTCATATTCAAGATCTGTCTCTTCATGTTCACTGAAGCCTTCACCTGCCTCTATGTAATCACTTTTGCCACTTCTGTAATAATCTGTGATGCAATTTCTGGTAATTTGAAAGATCCAGCTTTGCATTTTATTTTCATCCTTTAGTGTATTGATATTGCTATGTATTTTCAAAAATACATCCTGGAATATATCCTCAACATCAGACTTATTTCCAACTTTTGAAACAATAAAATTGCGGATATAAATTCCAAACTCTTCCCAAATTGTTTTAGTCACGTCTTTCATGATAATCATTTATCAACTTTTACATTGTCTTTTTATATCAGTAAAATCCTTGTATAGGATTTTATTCCTATAGACGGACTTTTAAGAAAAAGATGCAAAATAAATTTTAGTTCAATCTATGCGTCCTTTTTCTATTCTTGCGTCTTTAAAATAAACAGAAATCCAAGATATAACTCTGCTTATAAAATTAAAGAATAGCAAATGTTGGAACCGCTTAAAATAAACTCCAAAGATATTAAAGGTGAAATCTGGCTTTCGGGTCAGTTCGGTTTGGAAAAAGAAAATGTACGTGTAAACGAAAATGGTAGGTTAGCGCTTACTAAACATCCTATTGCCTTTGAAGATAGAAGCACACATCCATATATTACAACTGATTTTTCAGAGAGTCAAATAGAAATGATTACTCCGCCCTGCAATAGTATTCATTCTGCATTACAACATCTTGACGCCATTCAGCATGTTGTATTAAACGAATTGAAGGATGAATACTTATGGCCTCAGAGTTTACCTCCCGAATTACCAGAAGAAAATCAAATTCCCATAGCCGAATTTGCAAATGATGCAGCACAAAATGATTACAGAGAATTACTTGCTATAAAATACGGTAAAACAAAGCAGATGATCTCAGGCTTACATTTTAACTTCTCATTCAATGAACGCTTAATTGGTGAGTTATACAATGCTCAAAAGTCAGAGCTTTCCTTAGAAGAATTCAGAAATGCAGTTTATCTGAAAACAGTGCGACAACTGCTTCGAAATCGCTGGATATATGTTCTACTCTATGGATTCAGTCCAATATCTGTTTCTGATCAACAGTTCCATTGTGAGCCAAATAGCAGTTCGGTTGACACGTTCAATAATCGTTTGTCCATCAGGAACAGCTGTTACGGTTATAAAAATCATGAAGAAATATTCCCGGACTACACCTCATTGATGTCCTACTGCTTAAGCTTAGAAACCCTGATCAAAAACGGAAGGTTGGCCTCGCAAAAGGAATTATATGCTCCTGTAAGAATTAAGTTTGATGAAAACGGAACAAGAATCAGTCATATAGAAATTCGGTTCCTTGACATCAATCCCCTGGTAAGTACAGGCGTATCCAAAGAGCAGCTACATTTATTACATCTAATAATTTTAGCTGGCCTCATCGTTCATGAAGAAACAGAAAGTAGTAAACATAACTGGCAAGAAATTGCAGATAGAAACCATAATACAGTAGCGCTAAACGGACTTAATCCAGATATTAAGATTCTTACTGCTCAGAATACTAAAATGAATGCATGGCAATCAGCAATGCAACAATTAGATACAATTGAAAACTTGTTGAAAAAGCTACAAGTTATCGCTCCAGAATATTTAGAAAGTCTCAGCTCAATAAAAAAACAACTTGTCAATCCTTACACTAGAGATGTACACGCCTTACTTTCTTCAATTAAAGATGAAGGAATGACTGAATTTCATATGCGTAAGGCAAAAGAGTATTCAAGAATCCAACAATTAAATTCCTTTTGTTTAAAAGGATTTGAAGATATGGAACTATCAACCCAGCTCATATTATCAGAATCCATTAAACGTGGTATTTCGTTCAATATACTTGACCGATCAGAAAACTTTATCAGACTCCAGAAAGGAAATATCATTCACAACATACAACAAGCAACAAAAACATCGCTCGACAATTATGCAACCATACTATCTATGGAAAATAAACTGGTTACAAAGCAGTTACTAAATGAAAACAATATCTCAGTTCCTTTCGGTTATAGTTATGATTCAGAACAAGAAGCATATGTTTCATATTATTCATTCAACAAAAAACCTGTTGTCATTAAACCCAAGCAAACCAATTTCGGGAAAGGCATAACTATTCTCAAAGACGAATATTCTGAGCTGGAGTTTCAAGTTGCCATTCAAAACGCCTTTTCTTATGATGCTTCAATTATTATCGAGGAGTATATTTCAGGAAAGGAGTTTCGTTTTCTGATCATTAACGATGATATAACAGGTATTTTATTCAGAAAACCGGCTCATGTCATTGGAGATGGAAAGCACTCCACGGATAAACTGATAGAGCTAAAGAATCAAAATCCTCTGCGTGGCACTGGATACAGATCACCACTTGAGAAAATAAAAACAGATGATGAAACTATTCATATACTAAAGAATCAAGGCAGATCCTTAGAATATATACCAGAGCTCAATGAAACTGTTTACTTAAGATATAATTCAAATATCAGTACCGGAGGTGACAGCTTTGACTATACAGATAAAATTCATGACTCATACAAACAGATTGCACTAAAAGCCGCCCAAAGTATTGGTACAAAAATCACCGGATTGGATATGATTATTAAGGATTACACTTTGCAAGCTACAGAGTGCAATTACAGTATCATTGAATTGAATTATAATCCTGCCATTCATATACATTGTTATCCGTACGCTGGAAAAAACAGAATGGCCCAGACAAAAGTTTTAGATGCTCTGGGATTTTAAATTAGGGAATTTAAAATATAAAAGCACCAAGGAACTCCTTGATGCTTTTTTTTATTTCAGATTATTACTCATTAATTGTTTTTACTCACAATGATTTTACGAACAACATAATCCTCATCGTTTACATTGATATGTAAAATATATGTTCCATTAGGTATGTTTTGCAAATCTAAAGTATCCGTATTTTTTGATACCAAAACCACATTCCCGGTTATATCATAAATGGTAACTGACTTGATGTTACTTGTTGATTGAATATAAAGGAATCTTTGAGCCGGATTTGGATAAATATTAATTTCATCCACCTTTTCTGAAGTTACATCTGTTGTAATTGAACTTACATTTAAAAGCTCTGATGTTTTTGTACAGCCATCCCTACTTATTATAACATAGTATTCTCCTGTAATAGAAGGCTCATAAGATTGAGTATTCGCTACTAATGGCGTTCCTTCAGGATCAACATAATGCCAGTTGTATGTATTGTTAGGATTCACATCAATAGTTGATAATTCATTGTTTATTGCATCATAAGCAATTGAATTATCCAGATCCACTCTTTTATCTTTTAAAAAAAGTACATTATTCCCTGATTTTACAATATCATGCTGACCGGTTAAATCAACAATTGTATTCTCTTCGCCTATAACTGTTTCAAAATTATAGTATGCTAATAAATCAGGATCAGTAACATCTGCAAAGCAATTCAGATTTTGACCTATTTCATTTACAGTTAAACTTCTTTTCCAAAACTTCAGTTCATCAATATACCCATAAACTCTTCGCGAAGCTGGCAGATAAGTATCTCTTCCTAAAGTATATGAAAGCGTATTTAATTGTGGTTGTGTGCCAGCTGTTGTTATATTACTATGTACATATGGTACTCCATCGAGGTACATTGTAATTTTAGTAGGTTCTATAACCATTGCTACATGATAATGTGTTTCAAGATGTATGTAAGGTCCGCCTGCCCAGTTCCAACCAATAGTACCCCAATTATAAGAAAGACGAATATCTCCATTCGATGCAATATTGTTTGCAATTATACCTACTGCGTTACTTCCATCACGACACATTAATATTGCCCCGTAAGTATCAGCGTGAGTAAGATAAATATCAGCCTCAATGGTGTAACTATTTTGATCATAACCTAATGATGGGATAGCATCCTGAGTTGTATTACCTTCAAGTGAATAAAATGAATTATAATTTGAAACCGGGCGCTCTTCGTTATACAAATCAGATACTTCCTGAGCAGATAATTCCCTGTTGTAAATAAGTAAATCATCAATTTTAAAATTTCCTATAGCACTCGAAACAGCTGTATGTCCTGTTCCTATTCTAAAATCCTCGTTTAGAGTGTTAAATGGATTGTTATTTTGTCGACTTAGCACTTCAACACCATCTATATAAATTTTTACTGTGCTGTTTCCATAAGTGACCACATAATGCTGCCAATTATTTGCACTTGGTATAACTCCTGTTAAATAATCATTTCCATAAGCATAGGCCATTAATGAAGTGGTATTTACAAAACCAAAGAAATTATTATTCCAGCCAGGAAAACCATCGGCACCATAAGCCCAATAAGTTATTGCATAATTATCAACAGGTTTGATCCAAACTGAAACAGATCTATCTGCATCACCAGTAGGTAAAAATGGAGCATTAGCTATATTTAACCATGAATTTACAGGTAGATTAATAGCACCACCATTTACACCAAAACGATCTACTTCATCCAGTAATGTCCCATTAGCATCAAAAGAATAAGATGGATTAATAGTGTTAATTAAATCAGTTCTTCCATCAAACTTGAACTGACCAACCAAACCATTGGTAACTTGTGCATTTACCAGGTTTGAAGTAAAAAAAGCGACTACAAACAAAGCTTGTGTAAAGAGTTTTCTCATATCCTCAATATTTTTGTTAATAATAATTATTCGGAAATCACCATTTAAAATCTCCTTTCAACAAATAGTCTGCTTGATCATATTACCTGCCGACTCTTTGTTTATAAATGATTTTCCTCCAACAAAAATATAGCGCTATGTACGTTCGATTTTTACACAAAAAGGGTAAGAATTATATCCACTTATTATCCTTAGCAATTCTAACTGCTTCTTCTCTGTTATGTACCTGAAGTATTTCGTAAATTTTTTTGATATAGTATTTTACATTGTTTATAGAAGTCATATCAAGGTCGTTTGCAATGGATTTATAACCTTTTCCCTCAGCCAGTTTCTTTACTATTTCTGTTTCTATATCACTAAAAGGAGAACTAAGGTTTTTATGAAACTTTTGAAGTATTAATCGTGCAATGGCAGGACTCATGGGGGCTCCACCCTGGCATAGTTCTTCAATAGCATTCATAATTTCAACACTTGAAGCACCTTTTAATATATAACCAGAAGCTCCATTTTCAAGGGCACTAAACACCATCCCAGGTTCCTGCCAAACCGTTAACATGAGTACTTCAACCTTATGGTTAAGTTTTTTTAGTTTACGTGTTGATTCAATTCCATTTTCTCCGGGCAAGTCAATATCCATCAATACTATATCGCAATTACGCCATAGCTCCTCCTTAAAAAAGTCTTCAGCACTCTCATAGGTTTCTATAACTTTGTAAGAGTAATTACCTGAGTTAATTAAAAACTCATATCCTTTTCTTAAGCTTTCGTTATCTTCTATTATAATAATTCGTTTTAGCATCGCGATAAAATTATAAGTTCTCTAAGGATAAATTACTACCCAAAATAGGTAAACACATTTGAACTCACTGGTATTTTAAATTGATATTCACAAGCATTATGTGTTTGCGTTTGCATTTCCCCACCTAACTTCGAAACCCTATGAGCAATGTTTTTTAATCCATGAGAATTTGTTTTTTCCTTTAGGTTAAATCCTGAACCATTATCTGAAAGCTTAAGAATTAAGTCAGAAGATTTCAATTCCATTTCAAAATGAAATTCTGAAGCATTCGAGTGCTTATATGAATTTGTAACCACTTCTTTACATAAAAAAAGTATCTGTCTTAAAAAGTTAGGTGAATAAATATGTGAAGCTTCCGCTTCATTAATATTGAATTTCGGTATAAATTGAATATTTCCCTTAAAAAGAATATTCTCTGAGAAATCACATATATAGTAATAAAGCTCATTCAGGGTATTGTTATTCCAATCAATGGACCATAAGAAGTCGCGTGTTCCATCAAGCAAATTCTGAGAGTTATTCATAATCTCCGTTAAATCATGATTGATATCCTGATCCACTTTATCGCCCAATCGTCGATATAAACTTTCGGACATCAGTTTAATAGTTGCCAGTTTATTCCCCATTTCATCATGAAAATCACGACCTAATTCTGTTCGTAAAGCACTATAACGTTGCGTAATCTTTTTTACTTCGCGATCCAGTTCCTCAATCCTTTCTTCTGACAATCTCAAAATCCGGTGATTTGCCTTATCTAAAAAATGAGTAAAGGCAGATATTACAGATTCAGTCAGGATGGTTAAGAACAACCACGAAAAGTACTGGTTTTGAGTAAAAGGTTGAGATAAATCTAAGTCAGAAAAGAAATACAACCAGCTTAAAAACATACACGAAATAAAGGTGACCAGTAAGCCAAACCAACGAGTTACAAAAACATTGCTTGTAATGATAGTAAACAATATCCAACCTAAATCTGATGAATAATATCCTCCACTCTCTATAATACTTTTGTATAATACTGGTAATATAGTCAGGTTAATAAAGGCTAAAGGTATATTCACGTTTTTTGAAAAACGCATTAAAGCAAAGTAGATATTGAAAATTACGAGGGCAACACCATTGTTGATATTTTTTACATCAGACCATGGATTTTCAATATAAAAATAAACTGCATAAACGATAAAAAGCAGATAAATAATTAGCGTTGAATATGTAGCTATTATAGATTTTTTATAAGTAGGAATATCTTTGGTTAGTATATTATTGTTTATAAACCATCTATTAATACCATTGATTGATCGCGGAATTGTAACCATATGATTGTATATAAATTATAGCGCTATCCAATAATAAAAAAAAGGTTGTTTTGTTCATCCTATCTTCAGCAGTTATAATAATATTGTTTTAATAAGATGGAATATTCTATAACAAAAAAGCCATAATGCTTTCAACAACAATTGAAACCATTATGGCTTGTTCTAATTATTTTAACGAAATGGATAGAGAATCCACTTCAGATATTCATGTTAATCTAATATTGAAAACTACTACCAGTCAATAGGGAAATAATCCTTCAGGAATTTTCCACACCAATGTTCTCCTCGATTGATACCATCAATAAACGGATCACAAATACGTGCAGCGCCATCCACAATATCCAATGGTGGCTGAAAATCATGCACTTCTTCTTTGTGAGCTGATATTTGAGCCGGATCCTCATCGGTTACCCAACCAGTATCTACTGCATTCATATAAATACCATATTTGGCCAAATCACTGGCAGAAGTGTGTGTAAGCATGTTTAATGCTGCCTTTGCCATATTGGTATGCGGGTGACGATCAGCTTTTGTAAATCGGTAAAACTTACCTTCCATAGCTGTTACATTCACAATATGCTTTTTGCCTGTATAGTCGCGTTTCATCATAGATGAAAGTCTGTTACAAAGAACAAAAGGAGCTATGGCATTTACCAATTGTACTTCAAGCAACTCTGGTGTTGGAACTTCTCCCAAACGTAACCTCCACGAATTGGTTGTTCTCAAATCCACCTGCTGCAAGTCCGCATCAAGTTTACCTGTAGGAAATACTTCCTCATTTTGTAACGCACCATCGTAGCTGTACGGTATCTGCGAAAGCTGTGCCGAAGCACGTAATCCTAATCCCGGACCTTCTTCTTTCCAGGTAACTGCCAGACTGGATGTATCTTTTGCACTTGAACTTCCTTGGGTAATTATATTTAAACAGTTATGATGACTGGTTAAAAGCTTCTGTACTTCCGGTTCATGTTCATGAAACGGAAGAAGTTCTTTTTCCATCATATGCGAATAAAATCCCGGAGGACGACGCACTGTCTGAGCTGCATTATTAATCAGAATATCAAGTCTGCTATAGGTTTTCTCAATATAGGTACAGAATAATTCTACACTTGGCGTATGGCGCAAATCCAGTCCATGAATATGCAAACGATCTGCCCACATAGCATAATCAGGTTCCTTGGCAAAACGTATAGCTGAGTCTGCAGGGAAACGTGTGGTTGCAATTACTGTAGCCCCTGATCTAAGCATCATAAGGGTGGCGTGATAACCAATCTTTAATCTCGATCCGGTAATTAAAGCCACCTGACCAGTTAAGTCTGTTGTCTGAAATCTTTTCTGATAATTCAAATCACCACAACTCTGACACATACAATCGTAAAAATGGTGAAGCTTGGTAAACTCAGCTTTACAAACATAACAATTGCGAGGCGACAGTAATTCTTTTTCTTCCTTTGTTGCTGTTTCAGCGAGCGAAAGCTGCTCAGGAGCCACAAACACATCAGTTGTACGGGCATAACGAATTCCGGTTGTTGAACGTGCTTCGCGATCAATCTCCCTCAGTGCGGCCTTTCTTGCCTTTTTAAGGTCTTTACGGCGTTTTAAACGCTCCTCTTTAGTTGGTCGGGCCAGCAAACCTGCAGCTTTAAATAAATCTGCACGTTGTTCTTCATTTAACAATACCAAAGGACTGCTATCTTTCACCAACGATTGAAGTATATCTAAACACTTCTCAACATCTTTCTTGCCTACTGCAATAAGATCTTTCTTCTCAGAAACTTCCGATTCCACTTTTTGAAAATTTAGTGCGCAAATATATCTAATTTCGATATGCGTTGTATATGGTAGCGACAATTATATTAGCTTGTTAGGAGTTAAAAAATATTATCATTCCGGAGCAACAAGTAATCTTACTTTCATATAAATTTGCATAACTACAATCAACCTCAATGAACATAGTACATACTGTTCGAGCTGTCGAAAAGCTTTTTGAATCGCTCGATAAAGATATCAGAAGATTGCAATTACATACAGGCATTCACTGTATTGAAAATTGTATTCATTGCTGCACCACTCCAAGAATTGAAGCTACTTCTGTTGAGTTTCTTCCTCTGGCATATCACCTGTATAAAACGGGACAAATTAATGAGGTTCTGAACAAGATGGAGCAAGTAAATAACGAATATACTTGTCCGTTGTTGAATTTATTATCCTTTGATGGTAAAACTATTGGTTGCAACCACTACATACACAGGGGGCTTATATGCAGATTATTCTCATATAACTATTTAACCAACAAACATGGCGTAAGAAAAATAAATGCTTGCAAAAAAATTCAGTTAAATCAACCAGATCAAATAGAAAAAGCAAATTATTTGCTGTTAACCAAAGTAATCTGTCCTAAGGCGAGTGATTATTATTCAAAGCTAAGGTTTATCAGTTATAATGAAGCTCATCATTTATATCCAATTGGTAAGGCAATCAGAATTGCCATTGATATGGTAGTCATCTATTTTCATTATAAAGGAAAAAAAGTGATGTAACATAAAATCGTCTATTATTTAGAATTATTCCACTAGTAATATATCATTATTTTACGTTCATTTGAGCCCTTTATGAATAACATCCATGGCGAAAAAACATCAGCTTAAAGGTCTTGAAATAATATACGAGGATCGCGAAATAATTGTCATCAATAAAGAAAGTGGACTTTTAACAATTGCAACCCCTAAAGAAAAATTCAATACGGCTCATTTTATTTTAAATGAATATGTAAAAAAAGGAAATCCCAGATCCAAAGAGCGGGTTTACATTGTACATCGTCTTGATAAGGATACTTCCGGATTGCTTGTGTTTGCCAAAAGTGAAAAGTCGAAGCTTTATCTGCAAAGAAACTGGGCTGATTTTAATAAGAAATACGTTACCATAGTTAATGGAAGATTACCTGAGAAAACAGGAATTATTGAATCCTACCTTTTAGAAAACAGTGCATGTAAGGTATATACAACACAAAATAATTTAAAGGGTAAGTACGCAAAAACCGGCTACACTGTTCTAAAAGAAGTTTCAAAATACAGCTTATTAGAAATTCAACTTTATACAGGAAGGAAAAATCAAATACGTGTTCATCTTTCTGACTTTGGGTACCCCATACTTGGCGACAGAGTATATGGAAATAATGGAAAAGATTTTAAACGCCTGGCTTTACATTCATTTGAATTGATGTTAATTCATCCACACTCAAAGAAAGAAATGGTTTTTCAATCACCAATTCCTCAGTGTTTTAATTTAATATTTAAGGATATTTCGGGGAAAACATCATAAGTTATTTTTATCGTCTTTACTAACTGCTGCATCAAACCACCTTCCCCTCGTTCCTCGGGTACTCCTCCATAGCATGGAGGAGAATTGATTTGCAGCTTGCCTAATTACCATCTGTTTACAAAAAGCTATATCCCTCTATAGTTTTTTTCTAGGCACTTTGCTCTATGCTCTAGGCTCCTTGCCCCTTCCCAACTCACTATCATTTAACGAGATTCAAAAAAAATGAAAAAAATTTGAAATATGGATGTAACATTTTCTGATATCTGCATCTAAAGCGAAAATTAAATTCAAAAATTATGAAAAACATTATTCTATTTTTAGCAGTCTTTTTTTCGTTGACACTTCAAGCTCAAACAGAAAATCAACCAATTCATGTAACCGTTTCCGGTAAAGGAAAACCGGTATTGCTTATACCAGGTTTTACGGTACCGGGTGAAAGCTGGGACGATGTAGTGAAGCAATTAGAGAATAAGTGCGAGTGTCATATTGTAACTCTTGCAGGATTTGGTGGAGAAGAACCTATTGCTTTTCCATGGCTTCCTAAGGTAAATGAGGCACTTGAAAATTACATTATAAAAAATGATCTGAAAGACTTAACTATAATTGGACATAGCTTAGGAGGCACCATAGCTACATGGCTTGCCAGCAGAGAAAACAACAGTATAAAACAAATTATTTTAGTAGACGCTTTACCTGCAGCCGGAGCTCTGATGATGCCAAATTTCAATCCTGATGATTTAGTATACGACAACCCTTATAGTAATCAACAATTGGCAATGAGTGAAGCTGATTTTGACCAGATGGCAACAAGTATGTCTCAGGGAATGAGTTTGAATAAGGAAGCTCAGAGAAAAATAAAGGACTGGATTATTATGTCTGACAGGAAAACCTATGTGTATGGCTACACTGATTATCTTAAACTGGATGTAAGAGAAAACTTAAAAAATATTTCGGTTCCTGTTACCATAATTGCAGCTGATAAACCTTTGGGAAAAGAAATGATAACCCAAACATATAAAAACCAATATGCGAATTTGGAAAAATATGATTTGAGAATTGCCGATAATTCTGCACATTTCGTTATGTTCGACCAACCTGCATGGTTCATGGTGCAAATTCAACAAATTTTAGCTTTATAATAAATGAATATAGAAACTGATTTCGATCAAATATATAATATGCATGCCCCAAAAGTTTTCAGGTTGTGCCTGGGGTATGCATCCGGAAACGAGGAATTGGCCAAAGAGTGGCAGCAAGAAACTTTTATTAAGGTATGGAAACATAGAAAATCTTTCCGGGCCAAATCATCGGTAAGTACCTGGATATATAGAATAGCAGTGAATATCTGTTTGGGTGATTTAAGAAAATCATCCAGGCATACTGCGATAAACGAAAACATATTAGAAACCGATTTAAATAATGAGGAGAACGAAAATAAGGAAGTACCCATTGAAAAAATGTACCACTGCATCGATCAACTCACACCAGATAATAAAACCATCATTTTATTAGAATTAGAAGAAACTCCTCAGGCTACTATTGCCGAAACAATTGGAGTAGCTCACGGTACTTTAAGAACACGATTAAGCAGAATCAGACAATCACTTTTAAAATGTATTACCAATGAAAAATGATCAATTATCCCAAATATGGAATAGTCAACAATATAATTCAAATATAGAAGGTCCGGACCAAATTATTAAGAAGGCGAAAAAACAACGTAATAGTCAATTTATATCCATAGCAGTAATGTCAGTGACTGTAATAATATTACTGATCTATGCTGGTTATTTCATTGGCAACAACTGGAATAGTTTTACACTTGGAATGATCTTAATGATATCCAGTCTTGCTTTTCGTATCATACTGGAGTTTATTTCACTTTACCGAAAAGAAAGTCAGCTTATTTCCTTAGACAACAGGTCTTATAGAAAATACCTGAAGAAATATTATAAAATAAGATTGAAAGTAAACTATATCATCACGCCAATCTGTTTTGCCATTTATATTATCGGATTTACACTGCTCTTACCTTATTTTAAACAGATGTTTTCTAATGGTTTTTATACTTACATCATCATATCAGGTATTGTTTCATTTATTGTAATTGCAGTGATCATTATTAAAAGCATATTAAAAGAACATCATTTCCTGACTCAATTAAATGGGAAATAACATTTAATCATGAGTTCTTTAAGGTAATACTGGTACGGGATTTATATCGTAGCAGTATTACTTTAATACATACATTAATTTCATCTCTCTTTGTTCTATACACTCTACTGTTTATCCTTTCTTCTTGTTTCCTTTCTCCATATTTTTTGCTACCCTGGTCCTTTTTCCGCTCACCAGCTTATGCCGTGAAAACCATTCGAGATTGAGCGATTATTGCTTAGTTGTTAGATTTAGCTTACGTACATTGCTTTTTTACAGCGGATTATAACACCTCATGAAAAATAATTAGGCTGAAGGCCTATAACATCAAAACAAGCTGGCAACGCCCCTTGAATCTATGCAAACAGCACAACTTAGGATGAAGGTCTGAAACTTGTTTACAGCTTTGCATACTGTAATATTAATACCAACATAACCACCTCCCCCTCGTTCCTCGGGTACTCCTCCTTAGCAAGGAGGAGAGTTGATTTGCAGCTTGCTTAAATATTATCTATTAACAAAAAGCATTCTCCTCTATAGTATTTTTCTAAGCTCTTTGCCCTTAGCACTAGGCTCCTTTAACCCTTATCCTTGTTACCTTTTTCCTTTCTCCTTGTTCCGTTCTTCCCTGCTCCTTTCTTCCTTTCTTGATCCAGATCAATTGTATTTCTTAACATAGGTCAAGGACGTGAGGCATGCCTGTCCCATATCTTTGTCATGTAACAAAAAAGCAAAAAACGATGCTAAAAATAGATCCACAAAAATTATCACTTACAGAGCGTATCGAAAAGTTAACCGATATGATTACTGAAGGAAGATGGTTGGAAGCATTTGAAAAATTTTATGCTGAAGATATAGTTCGACAAGAAACCGATCATCTTCCAATAAAAGGAAAAGATGCCTGCAGAATACAGGAAGAAAAATTAGTGACTTGTATTACAGATTTTAAAAGTAGTAAAGTATTAAATCTGATTACAGATAAAAATGTTTCGGTAATAAAATGGGAGTTTAACTACATACACCGCGACTTGGGAGAACAAAAATACACACAAACCGCAATGCAAATATGGAATTGCGATGGTGAGATAACAACAGAAATTATACACAAGAACAATTAAAAAATTAAATATTATGAAAACTTTAGGATTAGCAATATTTGTATTATTAGCAAGCAGTTTAACAAGCTTAGCTCAAAAAGTAGAAGTTAACAGAGCAGCCTCATCGGTAAAATGGACCGGCAAAAAAATCGGAGGCTCACATCATGGTGCTATTAATTTAAAAAGTGGGTATTTAGAGTTTAATAACGATCAGATTACAGGGGGAAAAGTAATCATTGACATGAACTCACTATCCAATGAGGATCTTGAGGATGAAGGCTACAACCAAAAATTAGTAGGGCACCTTAAATCAGATGACTTTTTTGGCGTGGACAAATTTCCTTACTCTTCTTTTGAAGTAACAAGCGCTACAAAATTTAGCAATGGAAAAGCAACAGTTTCGGGTAAGCTCTCTATCAAAGGAAAAACAGAAAACATCTCGTTTGATGTGGTTAAAAATGGTAGCGCTTATATAGCAAAGGTTGATGTTGACCGTTCAAAGTTTGATGTAAGATATGGTTCTGACTCGTTCTTTGATAATCTTGGGGATAAAGTAATTGACGACATTTTTACACTTGACATCAAACTACAACTATAATTAAAACACAAATCGAAAACACACAAAACGATTAATAAATAACACACAAAACAAATGATTATGAAAACAAAATGGATTTTATCTAAAATGACGATTGTATTAATGGCTGCTATGGTATTTGTAAGCTGTGAAGACGATTTAAGTGATAAAAAAGAACAGGAATATCAAACTGAGATTGAAGAGCTAAAAGCTGAGCTGGCAAAATTTGCTTTAGCCAACGAAACTGTAGCTCAATATTTAGAGACTTTTGATGAATTGGATTATGAGATTTTCACCAACCAGGAATGGACACGTTTCCACGAAAGTCACACTGACGATATTATTGTTCACTGGCCTGATGGAAGAGAAACTGTTGGTCTTGATGCACATATTGCTGACCTTGAGGCCATGTTTGTTTACGCTCCGGATACCAGAATTAAAGAACACCCTATTGCAATAGGGTCAGGAAATATTACAGCAGTAATGGGAGTTATGGAAGGTACCTTTACTGAGCCAATGCCTCTGGGCAACGGACAGTTTATTGAACCAACCGGTAATGCTTTTAAAATTAACATGGTAACAATTGGTTTATGGAACGAAGATGGAATCATGTATGAAGAATACCTTTTCTGGGACAACCAGACATTTATGAGTCAATTAGGACTGCTTTAATCTTTTCATAATAACTTATTAAATCTGGCTATTTAACGATAGCCAGGTTTAATAAAACCAACACTACAACTAACAGTTATTGAAAACAAATTTAGACATATGAAACGACCCATAAGAAGGAGTTCTCACACACGAGGATGACTAAATTGGTGAGTTCCATGTGACCAAATGAAACAAATATTAGACACATGAAAAAGAATATTGATTTAGGATTACTTGTATTAAGAATTTCAATAGGTTTATTAATGTTACTTCATGGTATCTCAAAACTTATTCACGGAATAGGCTTTATTGAAGGAATGCTTGAAGGAATGGGAATGCCAGGATTCGTAGCCTATGGAGTTATTGTTGGTGAAGTGATTGCTCCTCTTGCAATATTAATTGGATTTAAAACTCGTATTGCATCAGCCATTTATGCCTTTAATTGTTTTGTAGCCATATTAATGGTTCATAGTAAAGATCTTTTATCTCTGAATGAGCACGGAGGGTGGGGAGTTGAATTGTTAGGATTATACCTTTTAGGTGCTGTGGCATTAGTATTTACAGGTGCAGGCAAATATGCCCTTTCTCAAAAATCAAAATGGGATTAAGTAATATTTGTTTATTAAAATCATGTTTTTGATTGAACAATTCTTTATCATCAGATGTTTACTTAGCCAACAGAACTAATATTAAAAGTGATAAGAAACTGAACCAAGATTACTATTTGTGATAAATGGTAATACTTCTGCAATCTACAACACAATTCAATATTAAAACAAATTGATTTTGTTGACAGAAATATTTTAAATGATTTAATGTTGTATCACTAACAAATAGAATAATCAGATACAACTTACACTAAATTAAAATACTACAAGATCAGTATTTTAATAACAAAGTAGTTGATATACTAATATCATACTTCAATAATGATTGATTAAGACTTATATAAATTACAATTATATGGTGAAATAAATCGCTTTATACATTGCTCCATAATGAGCATGTTGTGTTGGATTATTTCACTTCAATAAATAACAAAATTTTAAAAAAATGAAAATAGCAGTAACAGGAGCAACAGGTCAATTAGGAAACCTTGTTGTTGAATCATTAAAACAAAAAGTAGCAGCAGAAAATATTGTAGCATTAGTACGTACTCCAGAAAAAGCTGAAGCATTAGGTGTGGAAGCAAGAGCTTTTGATTACGAAAAACCAGAAGGTTTAGCAGATGCTTTGAAAGGTATTGATTCATTATTATTAATTTCTGGTAATGAACTAGGCAAACGTGCAACTCAGCATGCCAATGTAATTGAGGCTGCAAAAAAAGCAGGTGTTAACTGGATTGTATATACCAGTTTATTACGTGCCGACGAATCTTCGTTGAACCTAGCCGGAGAACACCTTGCTACAGAAAAATTATTGAAGGAATCAGGAATTGACTATACCATTTTACGTAATGGATGGTACACTGAAAACTATACCGCTTCTATTGAAGGAGCTCTTGGCGCTGGTGCATTTATTGGAAGTGCCGGTGAAGGTAAAATTTCATCTGCTCCACGTGCTGATTATGCAGAAGCTGCAGCAGTTGTTTTATCTAGCGAAGGACATAAAGGTAAAGTTTACGAATTGTCAGGTGATGAAGCATACACATTAACAGATTTAGCAGCTGAAATCACTAAGCAATCAGGAAAAGATATTCCTTACAATAACTTACCAGAAGGTGAATATGCCGGAATATTAAAAAGCTTAGGTTTACCTGATGCATTTGCGGATGCTATTGCAAGTTGGGATACCGGAGCTTCAAAAAATGACTTGTATGATGAAAGAAAAACTTTGTCTGAGTTAATTGGTCGTCCTACAACTCCACTTGCTGAAGTAGTTAAAGCGGCTTTATAATTCTAATAGATTTTAGTAGTTAAAATATATTGGTTATGTACATAGAATGATCATTATTCAATGATTGTTCTATGTTTTTTTGTTTAATAACCTCATTACTCTTCCTCCTGATAAAAAATCCACTACCTCCAATTATACTCTGCAATTAAGATATTAATTTTCATAAATTAAAAAACGTTAATCTGCTAAACATTTTACCTTCTGATAGGTTTTACTAGTGAACGTTTTTATAATACAGATCGAATATTCGATATAAAGAATACGTAATTACACTATCAATATAAAATTTCGATACAAAGGAATCTCACATCTGGTTTTGATTATTTAAAACTTACTAACAAAAAGTAATCAAACATATTTGGACTGTCTACATCGAAATTAAGAATAAATAAAATGAAACGCCCATGTAAATTTGATACTGCAAATTTACACATTAGATAATGATCAAATTTATTTGAGAGTTTCATCTGACATTAAAAAAATATAAACAGATGAAACGAGCCATGAGAAATTTTTCTCAGACAGAAGAATGATTTTTTTCGGCGAGTTCCATGTGGCAATTAAAAGAAAAAATAAACACATGAAAAACAGAGTTATAATAATTACAGGGGGAGCCAGTGGTTTAGGATATGCTACAGCAGAAGAATTGGCAAGTAGAGAAGCTAACATTACTCTAGTTGATTATAATAAAGAAGCCTTAGACGCTTCAAAAAAACAGTTAGAACAAAAATATCCGGGAGTTAAACTACTTACAGTTGTTGCAGACGTTTCAGACCAGCAACAGGTTAAAAACTACGTAGATGAAACCATAAAAACATTTGGTAGAATTGACGGGCTGTATAACAACGCTGGTATTGAAGGTAAGCAGGCTCCAATGGTTGACTACGATGTTGATGTATTTAAAAAAGTAATTGATATTAACATTTTAGGAGTATATTATGGTATGCGTTATGTAATTCCAATTATGCAAAAACAAGGCTATGGTAGAATCGTAAATGTATCTTCTGTAGGTGGTATCAGAGGAGTAATCAATCAAACAGCATATGTAGCCAGTAAACACGCCGTTACAGGTATGACCAAAAATGCAGCAATTGAATATGGAAAAGATGGTATTTTAACCAACGCCATTGCCCCGGGTGCTATATTAACACCTATGGTAGAAACAGCGTTTAAGGAGGTAAATCCTGATGATCCAAAAGCTGCAGAACACGAATATGCATCCCGTAATCCAACCAGAGCGTTAGGAAAACCAGTTGATGTGGCCAAGGCGGTTGCATTTTTAATCAGTGAGGAAAACGGTTATATCAGCGGACAAACCATTGCTATTGATGGTGGTGAATCCCGTTTATACGGAAACGCATAAGCAACAACTAATCAATTTCATATAATTTCATAAGCTGCTTCAATTGAGGCAGCTTTTTTTATGATATAATTCATGGAAAATCAATAAATCATCATCAATTATTCGATACTACAAAACACAATCGTTAGTATATTAGTCGCAGTATTTTTTAGGTAGAATTAACGATTATGGATAAAACAAAAATTGCCGTAGTTACAGGTGGAGCTCAGGGAATTGGCAAGGCCATATGCAATGCATTTAAGGAGCTGGGAGTTAAGGTTTGCACTATTGACATACAGCATAATGATTATTTTGTGGGTGATATCGCTGAAGAAAAAACACTGATACAATTTGCCAACAAGGTTATTGCTGAATATGGTAAGATTGATTATCTGATTAACAATGCCTGCATTAGCAAAGGAGGAATCAATTCCTGTTCGTACGATGATTTTAACTATGTGTTACGGGTTGGAGTTTCTGCACCGTTTTTATTAACTAAGTTGTTTAAAGATCATTTCAACACACAGGCTAGCATTGTTAATATTTCTTCTACCCGAAGTTTGATGAGTCAGGCAGATACAGAAAGTTATTCGGCAGCTAAAGGAGGTATTAGTGCACTTACCCATGCCATGGCGGTGAGTCTTTCGGGTATTGCCAGAGTAAATTCTATTTCACCGGGATGGATAGATACTACTGATTCTAATCTTGAAGGCTCTGACGCTGCTCAACATCCGGTAAAACGCGTTGGCAATCCAGCCGATATTGTGAACACTGTGATGTTTTTATGTGATCCCAAAAGTGGCTTTATCACCGGACAAGATATTACAGTAGATGGTGGCATGAGCAAACAAATGATTTATCACGATGATCAGGGTTGGCGCTATAATCCCAATTTTTAAAACAAGGGAACAAGGAGAAAAGTTAAAAGCTTAGTGCATAGAGCGGAGAGCATAGGTAGAAGGGAAAAATAAATGCTAAAGTTAGAAATAGTCTTTTTGTTTTCAGACAAAATTTAAGCATCCTGCAAATCAACTCTCCTCCAGCCAAGGAGGAGTACCCGAGGAACGAGGGCAATGTCATTAAGTTAGTGTGTAAGGTATTGAAATACAATACTATGAGTTTGCTATCTGAAATATTTTTACTATCTTAGTTGGGTCAAACAACTA
>NZ_JAPDPJ010000083.1 GCF_026013605.1 Plebeiibacterium sediminum | reverse complement strand
TTGTTTGGGCTGACATTGCCTGCAATCCTACAAATAGGATCATAGACAGAAATAATGCTAATTTCCGCATAAAACAAAAGGTTTAAATTAATAATCGTGTATTTAATTATTTAGATAATTCGAGATAAAAATACATAGATTCAAAATGACCTATAGAATCTTAATTCGTTAGATAAAGAATACATCTAACAATTGAGATTATTTAAAAAATCTCTAGTAAATTATTGTGATTTCCTTATTAAAGTATTCATTCTAGATTAAAGGTTTATTATTAATTGGTAAATAAATTTGTGAGTTACTAATTCATTCACAAAAGTGGGGGAACACTTATAATTTGTAAACTTATAGACAAATATATAACAAAATTCTAAATGTCAAAAAACTGGACAAACCAATTTTTCTTTAAATAACAAATAGTATTACAAAAACAACATCAAATATATAAATATAGAACATTGACATACAAAATCTTACAAAGTCTACAAAACACAAAACCCTCAAACCCAACATAGTCCCAATTTAATTTTTTTTCACACTTAACCCACATAAAAAACAAGAACCAGTTAACTATTTTACTCTTTTTACCTCCCTACCCCCTAAAAAATACATCTATTTATAATAACACAAAAAAAGGCTGTCTTAAAAAAGACAGCCTTTACTATAGAGCATTAACTTAATAAACGTTATTACATCAAAAAGCTCAACATAATACCCGCAGCTACTGCAGAACCAATAACTCCTGATACGTTTGGAGCCATAGCATGCATTAACAGGTGATTGTTAGGATCAGTTTTTAATCCTTCTTGTTGAACTACCCTTGCAGAATCAGGTACAGCAGAAACTCCGGCTGCTCCGATTAAAGGATTAATTTTATTATCCTTCTTCAACATTAAATTTAACAGACGGGCAAACAATAAACCTCCAGCAGTTGCAATAACAAAAGACAATGCACCTAATCCAAAGATTTTAATTGAATCCATAGTTAAAAATACATCAGCCTGAGTTGAGGCACCAACGGTAATTCCTAATAATATTGTTACAATATTAATTAATGAATTTCTTGCGGTATCAGCTAAACGTTCAGTCACACCTGATTCTTTTAATAAGTTTCCGAAGAACAACATACCTAATAAAGGTAATGCTGATGGAGCAATAAATGTTGTTAACAACAATCCTATTAAAGGGAACAAGATTTTCTCTGTTGTAGAAACAGCTCTTGGCGGTTTCATTTTGATAGCACGCTCCTTTTTAGGAACAAGCAATCTCATAATTGGAGGCTGAATCACTGGAACCAGAGCCATATATGAGTATGCCGCAATAGCGATAGCTCCCATCAAGTCTGGTGCTAATTTTGAAGAAAGGAAAATTGCAGTAGGGCCATCAGCTCCACCAATAATAGCGATAGCACCAGCCTCATTTGGAAGGAATCCCAATGCAGAAGCACCCAAGAATGTTCCAAAAATACCAACTTGAGCAGCAGCTCCTAATATCATCAATTTAGGATTTGAGATCAATGATGAAAAATCAGTCATTGCACCAATTCCTAAGAATATTAATGGAGGATAAATTCCTTGCTTAACTCCAAAATATAAATAATTTAATACAGAACCCTCTTCATACAATCCAATTTTATAACCTGCTAAAAAAGGAATATTACCTAAGATAATACCGGTTCCGATAGGAATCAACAATAAAGGTTCATAATCATATTTAATTGCAAGGAAAATAAAAAACAATCCAACAGCAATCATAATTACGTGCGTATAGTGCACATTAGCAAATCCGGTAAACTCCCATAAAGAAGCTAACCCTTTCAGAACTCCACCATCAGCAGCGGCAGAGTTCACAGCAGCATTTAAGTCCGTTCCAAAAGCAACTTGAAAGCAGAATAAAATGGCTACAACAAAACAAAATGTTACTAATTTCCTCATGCTATTCAAATTCTATTAAAATATCATTTTGCAGAACAGCATCACCAACAGCAACTTTAATGTTTTTAACAACAGCATCTTTTTCTGCTAATACGTTGTTTTCCATTTTCATTGCTTCCATTACTAATAATACATCTCCTTTTTTAACAGCATCACCTACTGCTACATTTATAGAGAAAATATTTCCTGGGAGTGGAGCTTTAATTGCACCGGCACCAGTTGCTTTATTTGGTACAGCACCCTCACCTGGTTTACGCTCTACCTCTTTACGCACTAATTTTGGAGTCTTAGTTTTCTTAACCTCCTGATGAACTTCTACTTCATAAGCTGTTCCGTTCACCACTACTGTAGCTAAAGAATCTTCAAAATCCTTTACTTCTACATGATATTTATTACCGTTTACGGTAAAATCAAATTTTTTCATGTCTCTTATTATTTACGATTATTTTGGAAATCCCATATTATTCATGCCATAAAGTTTAGAACTCCATGGAGAATAACGTCTGCGCACTTGCTTAATAGTAATTACATTACTTTCATCGTCATGATTTTCGTTCAAGTACATGTATAAAGCCGATGCAATAACAGCATTGGTTTCACCGGAAATTTCCAGTTGATCGTCAGTAATATTGGTCTTACCTTTTTCTTTAAGACTTCTTTTGATACTACCCTGAATAATCTTAGGCACCAACAAAAATATTCCCACTAAAAAAAGCAAGGCTGCAAAAACAATAATCCATCCTAAGATTGTTATTGTCCATGTTGTTGAATCAACAATTAAAAAACTCATTCTTACTAATTTTAATGATTACAATGGAATATTTCCGTGTTTTTTCGGAGGCAAATTCAATTTCTTAGTTTGAAGACCTTGTAAACCTCTGATAATTCTAAATCTAGAATTACGTGGTTCAATTACATCATCAATATAACCGTAAGCAGCAGCCTGATATGGATTAGCAAATTTCTCAACATATTCAGCTTCTTTATCTGCTGCATATTTAGCTCTTTCTGCAGGATCTTCAATTTTAGACATTGCACGTCCTTCAAGAACTTCAACAGCTCCTTTTCCACCCATTACAGCAATTTCAGCTGATGGCCATGCATAGTTTAAGTCACCACGTAATTGTTTACAGCTCATCACATCGTGAGCACCACCATATGATTTACGTAATGTTACCGTAATTTTTGGTACTGTAGCCTCACCATAAGCAAACATTAACTTAGCACCATGAGTAATGATACCTGCATACTCTTGTCCACTACCTGGTAAGAATCCTGGAACATCAACTAAAGTTAAAATTGGAATATTAAATGCATCACAGAAACGAACAAAACGAGCTGCTTTTCTTGAAGCATCACAGTCTAATACTCCGGCAAGGAAACTTGGCTGGTTAGCAACAATACCTACAGATTGTCCACCCATTCTACTAAAACCAACAATAATGTTTTTAGCATAATTACGATGAACTTCTAAAAACTCACTATCATCAACCAAAGCATAAATTACTTCTTTCATATCATATGGCTGATTTGGATTATCAGGAATAATAGTATTCAAGACTTCATCCATACGATCAATAGGATCAGTAGCTTCTAAAATAGGAGCCTCCTCTAAGTTATTTTGTGGTAAATAAGATAAAAGTTTACGAATTAGTAAGATACCTTCTTCTTCATTCTCTAACATAAAGTGAGAAACACCAGACTTTGAAGAATGTACAGAAGCTCCACCTAGATCTTCAGTAGTAATATCTTCTCCTGTAACTGTTTTAACAACCTTAGGTCCAGTCACAAACATATAACTAGAATTTTCAGTCATCATGATAAAGTCAGTTAATGCTGGAGAATATACAGCACCACCGGCACAAGGACCAAAAATTGCAGAAATCTGAGGAATTACACCTGAAGCTTCAATATTACGTTGGAAAATTTCTGCATAACCTGCTAAAGAAGTAACACCTTCCTGAATACGAGCACCACCACTATCATTGATTCCGATAACAGGAGCACCTACTTTCATGGCCATATCCATAACTTTACATATTTTTTGTGCGAAAGTCTCAGATAAAGATCCTCCTAAAACAGTAAAGTCTTGTGCAAATAAAAATACTATTCTTCCATCAATAGTACCCTGACCAGTAACAACACCATCACCTAAAAATTTTGTCTTCTCCATACCGAAGTTAACACAACGGTGAGTAACAAACATATCAAACTCCTCAAAACTACCATCATCCACAAGCGTTTCGATACGCTCACGAGCAGTCATTTTTCCTTTTGCATGTTGGCTGTCAATTCTTTTTTGACCACCTCCTAATTTAGCTTCTGTACGAAGATCAATTAGTTTTTTAATTTTATCTTGATTAGACATTGAATCTTATTATAAATGATTTAATTATTTAGAAGGATCTTCACACAATTCTGTAAGAACACCAAATGTTGATTTTGGATGTAAGAAACCAATATTTAAACCTTCAGCTCCTTTACGAGGAGTTTTATCAATTACCTGTACACCTGCTTCTTGAATAGAAACTAATTTCTCAGCTAAATTTTCAACTGCAAATGCAACGTGATGAACTCCTTCTCCCTTCTTTTCAATAAATTTTCCTACTGGTCCTTCCGGATCTGTAGACTCTAACAATTCAATTTTAGTTTGTCCTACCATGAAAAAAGCAGTTTTAACTTTTTGCTCAGGTACTTCTTCAATAGCATAACATTCTAAACCGAATGCTTTTTCGTAAAACGGAATTGCTGCGTCTAAACTTTTTACTGCAATACCAATGTGCTCAATGTGCGATGGCTTCATATTAATTAAATTTTATGTGTTATATATTATTTTATCTATATGCAATCCTCTCAAAAAAGACTATTCTCGTGACAGTAATTCCTGAGATTTTAAACATATTTAATTATTTCAATTTATTGTTTACTAAAATTGAGCTACAAAATTATAATATAAAATTACCAGAACCTTAAAATAACGCTAAAAAAAAGATTGTTTTACAACATAATATAAACTGGGTAAATTATTTCTATATCAGAATGTTATAAAACACAAAGCATATAAAAAAAGACTATTTTTAATTAAAGAATTATTTCTTTAATAGCTAATTTTCAGGCAAATAGCAACTATTTTAAGTAATATCCAAATTTAACCCCGAAGCTAAATTGTAAGTAACAAATCTATATATATTTCAGATTATTAATAATTATTATAAAATAATTAAAATTTCGAAGCTCTTTTAGCAACTATATTTGTTTTCATGCTAAACATCATCAAAATAAGGTAGTATAATTCATATTTTTGCAGCAATACGCATAAATTAATATTACCTATGAAACGAAAAACGTTATTTTTTACACTTGCGTCACTACTCTTTATTGTAGGATGCACAACAAAAAACAAAATGGAAACGAATCCTTTTTTGGTGGAATACAACACTCCATTTAAAATAGCTCCCTTTGAGGAAATAAAAAACCATCACTATATGCCAGCCTTTATAAAAGGTATGGAAGAACAAAACAAAAATATTGCAGCTATTGTAGAAAACAAAGAAGCCCCCACTTTTGAAAATACAATTGAAGCATTAGAATATAGTGATGACATTTTAGCTAAAGTTTCTAATGTTTTCTACAATTTAACTAGCTCCAATACTAATGATAGCATAAAAGCTATTGCTCAAGAAGTAGCCCCTTTACTATCTAAACATAGTGATGCAATTTTTTTAAATAAAGATTTATTTGAAAGAATTAAAACAGTTTATAATCAAAAAGACCAGCTAAATCTTCCAAAAGAAGCAGCCAAATTATTAACAGAAACTTATGAATCTTTTGCAAGAGGTGGTGCTAATCTTCCTGAAGAGGCCAAAGAAGAATTTAGTAAAATCAATGGTCGCCTTGCCGTTTTAACGCTGCAATTTGGAGACAATGTTTTGAATGAAACAAACAACTACATAATGGTTGTTGATAATGAGGCGGACCTAAAAGGCCTTCCCAAAAATTCTATTGACGCTGCGTCACAATTAGCTTCAAAAAAAGGATATGACGGAAAGTGGGTTTTCACAACGCATAAACCAAGCATGATTCCATTTTTACAATATGCAGAGAACAGAGATTTAAGAGAAAAATTATTCAATGCATATATAAACCGGGGCGACAACGATAATGAATACGATAACAAAAAGATCATCTCTGAAATTGTTTCTCTGCGAATTAGAAGAGCTGAATTGCTAGGTTATAAAAATCATGCTTCTTTTATTTTGGAGAGAAACATGGCCAAAACACCTGAAGCTGTATATAAAAAGCTTGCTTATTTAATGGATAAGGCACAGGTTGTAGCTAAAAAAGAAGCCAAAGACATGCAACAAATCATTAACAGCGAAGGTGGTAATTTTAAATTGCAACCCTGGGATTGGTGGTATTATGCAGAAAAAGTTAAAATGAAAAAATACAACCTGGATGAAAATGAAATTCGCCCTTACTTTGAATTGAAAAATGTAATTGACGGAGCTTTATATACAGCCAACCAACTTTACGGTTTGCAATTTGAGAAAAAAGAAGGATTACCTCTACCGCATCCTGATGCAATTGCCTTTGAGGTAAAAGAGTCTACAGGTTATCATGTTGGTATTTTATATATGGACTTTCATCCAAGAGAAAGCAAAAGAGGTGGTGCATGGATGAATTCATTCAGAAAACAACATAGAAGAGATGGCCTGGATGTTACTCCAATAATTACCATGGTTTGTAATTTCACCTCTCCCACAGACGATACTCCATCATTATTAAGTATTGATGAAGTAGAAACTTTATTTCATGAATTTGGACACTGCCTGCATGGATTACTATCTGATTGTACTTACAGAAGTTTATCAGGAACAGCTGTGCCCCGTGATTTTGTAGAACTTCCTTCACAAGTAATGGAACATTGGTCTACTCATCCTACATTATTAAAATATTACGCAAAAAATTATAAAACAGGAGAAATTATTCCTGATGAATTGATTGCCAAAATTGAAAACAGCGGCAAGTTCAATCAAGGTTTTGCTACTACAGAATATCTTGCTGCAGCAATATTAGATATGGATTACCACACCTTAACAGAACCTATTAAAGGTGATATTAATGAATTTGAAAAAGCAAGTATTAAAAAGATGAATCTTATTCCGGAAATTGTTTCCAGATACAGAAGTACGTATTTCCAACACGTATTCTCTGGCGGATATTCAGCAGGATATTACGCCTACATCTGGGCAGCCATTCTTGATTCGGATGCTTTTGACTCTTTTGAAGAAAAAGGAATATTTGATCAGGAAACAGCTACAAAATTTCGTACAAACATCCTTGAAAAAGGAGGTACTGAAGATGCTATGGAAATGTACATAAATTTCAAAGGAAATGAACCCGATGAAAATGCATTACTACGGGACAGAGGTCTGATCTAAAACATAAAAAACTCTTAGCTACTCTATAAATTTGTAGCTAAGAGTTTTCTTATAATAAGTTGTATCCCTACTATCCAAACAGATTTACTCCTTTAGTTTTTCCGCCAACATTTTTTCCAGACTAACAATATCCTTTGCAAAATTCCGGATTCCCTCTGCTAATTTTTCTGTAGCAACAACATCTTCATTCATCAACCACCTAAACTCACTTTCTGTTAATGTTAGCTTTTCAATATCCAATTGTTTATGGTTATCTGCAACAAGCTTAGGAATTACATTTACTTTACTCTCCTCTAATTCCGCCAATAAATTAGGTGAAATTGTAAGCAAATCACAACCGGCCAACTCAATGATTTCACCCATATTTCTAAAACTTGCACCCATAACCTCTGTCTGATAGCCAAACTTTTTATAATAATTAAATATATCAGTTACTGATTGCACTCCTGGATCAAGATGCGCTTCAATATGGTCTACTCCCCTATTCTTTTTGTGCCAATCATAAATTCTACCAACAAAAGGAGAAATTAATTTAACACCAGCTTCTGCACAGGCTACTGCTTGTATTTTATTAAATAACAATGTCAGATTGCAATGAATACCTTCCTTTTCTAGAATTTCGGCTGCTTTTATACCTTCCCAGGTGGAAGCAATTTTTATTAACACCTGCGATTTATCAACACCTATTTCTTCATATAATTTTATAATATTCCTCGCTCTGGTAACAGTAGCTTCTGTATTAAAGCTTAATCGCGAGTCTACCTCTGAAGAAACTCTTCCCGGTACAATTTTCAAAATCTCATTTCCAAAATTAACCACAACTTTATCTATTGCAATAGCTAATTGAGTATCAAAGTTCTCACTTTTTGATTTGGCATAAGAGATAGCTTCATCCATTAATGAGATATATTGCGGATCTCTCACGGCTTTTAATATTAAGGAAGGATTTGTGGTAGCATCTCGTGGCATAAAAGATTTAATAGAATTAAAATCACCAGTATCTGCTACAACTACAGTATATTTTTTTAATTGTTCTAATGCGTTCATATCATATTTGATTTAAATTACATTATCTATATCATATAAATAACAACTCATGATTTCTCTTGTTTACTGATTGAACGATTATTTAAAAAAGTTAGAATATCTTCATCCTGAGGAAATAAAATCTATCTTATAATTTTCTTTTAATATTCTTTACTACCCCTATCAAATACTTATATAGATACGTTCTAAATATTCATCTGGCCTCGACTAGCAGTACTTTTTTACCTTAATTGTTTTAAATTTGATTTTTAGAAAATAAACAAAAACAAAATATCATGTTAAAAAAGGCTGTAGAAGAAATTTTAGTGAGACAAATTGAAAGAGAAGCTTACTCTTCAAATTTATATTTGTCTATGGCTTCATGGGCAGAAACAAATGGTTTAGGCGGAGTTTCTGAATGGATGTATGCTCAAGCTGAAGAAGAAAAAATACACCTGCTTAAGTTTATGAAATATGTAAACGAAAGAGGCGGTAAAGCTGTAATCCCTGCAGTAGCTCAACCTCCAGCAGATTTTGAAAATGTAAAAGATCTTTACGAAAAAACTTTGGAACACGAACAATTCGTTACAGAAAGCATTAACGAAATTGTTGCTGTATGTTTAGAAGAAAAAGATTTTACTACTCACAATTGGATTCAATGGTTTGTTACAGAACAAATTGAAGAAGAAGCTTCTGTTTCTGGAATTATTGATAAATTAAAATTACTTGACGGACATAATTTATATATGTTCGACAGAGATGTTGCTGGAATGAGAGGTTCTGTTCCTGGCAGCCAACAATAAACGAATAGTTTATTAACCCTCTTCTGATTATACGAAGACAATTATAAAACACATTTTAAAAGCTGGTTGTGATTATTTCATACCAGCTTTTTTCTTTATATGAAAAGCCCTATTTTTGCCAACCTGAATTAAAAAGACTTTGAAACCACACCTCTACCACCTTGATATTAAAAGAGCTACCATCAAATTTAATACGTTATAAATAAATTTGATGACAGTTAACATTTACATGGTGTTATGTCATAAAGATATCTTAAAGAGAATCTCAATCGAGTATAGGTATTTATAAATAGAGATTGTTCTGATTACAGAAAGAAGTTAATAATTCAATGAAACGAGCCATAGAAAGTTCTCTCACATAAGAAGATGATTAAATTTATTTGAGAGTTCCATATGGCCAATGAAAATAAATTATTATCAGATGAAAAAAATAATTAATCCTTTCGTTGAAAGCAAAAAGCATGATTACAAATGCTTTGGTTGTTCTCCTTTAAATGAATCAGGTTTAAAACTTGAATTTTGGGATGCTGGTGATGAAATAATTTGTAAATGGGTTCCTCATAAACATATGGAGGGCTATACAAAAATATTACATGGAGGAATTCAGGCATTGATATTAGATGAAATTGCTAGCTGGACCGTTTATACAAAGTGTGAAACAGCAGGAGTTACAGCCAACATTGATGTTAAATACAAACACCCTTTAGCCATAACTGATCAGGAAATAGTTATTAAAGCCAAAATTGATACTGTCAATAAAAGATTGGCAACAATTAATACATCCATTGAAAACCACGAAGGCAAAGTTTGTGCTATTGGAAAAGTTACATACTTCATTTTTCCTAAAGATATGGCCAAAGAAAAATATAACTATCCCGGCATAGAAGCCTTTTACGAATAATTATACTATTAAAACATCCAACAACAGGATTTTAAAAAATGAGCTTAAAAAAGAGAATAAAGCAAAACATCCCCGAAGGTTTCATTCCTTCTTTGATCTATCTAGGTAAATGGATTTTACTTTGTGGTATTGTTGGACTACTTGCTGGTTCAGCATCAGCAATATTTTTAATTTCACTTGAATGGGCCACTAATTTGAGAGAAGATAATTTATGGATTATCGCCTTTCTACCTATTGGAGGTTTAATTATTGGACTAACTTATCATTACTTTGGCAAAAGTGTAGTGAAAGGTAACAACCAAATATTGGAAGAATTCCATAGTCCTAAAAAAATTATTCCACTAAAAATGGCACCCTTAGTTCTGCTTAGTACAGTTGTTACACATTTATTTGGTGGATCTGCAGGACGAGAAGGGACAGCCATACAAATGGGTGGCGCAATTGCTGATCAGTTCACAAAAATTTTCAAATTAAATCCTGTTGACCGAAAAATATTATTGGTTACCGGAGTAAGTGCCGGTTTTGCATCTATTTTTGGAACTCCATTAGCAGGAGCAATATTTGCTTTAGAAGTCTTTGTTGTAGGCAGAATGCGCTATGATGCGATTATTCCTAGTTTTTTAGCGGCTATTTTTGCCAACGAGGCAGCTCACTTATGGCCTATTCATCATACACATTATTTGATTCCTACTGTACCTGATTTATGGGCTCCCGAATTACTATGGGCTGTTTTAGCTGGTATTTTCTTTGGAATAGGGGGAATGCTTTTTTCAAATGCCACACATTTCTGGGGTAACTTTTTTAAGAAATCAATTAAATATCCACCATTACGACCAGTTATTGGAGGTGTTGTTATTGCATCAACCATATGGGTTATTGGAACTACCAGATGGATTGGATTAGGAGTACCTGTAATTGTTGAATCTTTTGAACAACAGTTACCATTTAGCGATTTCATCTTAAAAATACTTTTTACATCATTTACTCTGGGAGCAGGATTTAAAGGTGGAGAAGTAACACCTTTATTTTTTACTGGTGCAACATTAGGTAGTGCATTATCATTATTTATTCCACTCCCTGTTGCATTATTAGCAGGTATGGGGTTCGTGGCTGTTTTTGCTGGTGCTACAAATACACCAATCGCATGTACATTAATGGGAATTGAACTCTTTGGTGCTGAATCGGGAGTATTTATTGGTATAGCCTGTGCAACGGCTTATCTTTTTTCGGGTCATACCGGAATTTATGGAGAGCAAATTATTGGAAGCCCTAAGAACTTTTTATTTGGCTCACATAAAGGAAAGAAACTTAATCAATTATAATAAAAAAAAGCAGTGATTTTAGATAGTAAATCACTGCTTTAAAAATATAGTTGTAACATATCTATTTTTATTATTGATGATTATTTAAGTGCATATGCTGAGGTTTCTGTTTCTAAAAATAAATCCACATTTAACATCCAATCCTGAATAGCTAATTCGGTATACTCTTCTCCTAAAAAGCTATCTACATTTGTCATCCAAGGTTCAATTGCAAGTTCTGTTTCACTTTCTGGTAAAAAAGAATTCACATCAACCATCCAAGCTTCCAATTGTAATTCTTCTTCTACAAACGAATTTACATCCAACATCCAATTCTCAATCACCATTTCTGATTCATCCCAATTTAACTCCTGCTCATTTTCCTGTTCAAGAAATGACTCTGGATTGATCATCCAATTTTCAATTTCTAAAGGATCTTCAACATTTTGTTGAGAAGTATAGTTAATTACAAAATCTAAATTTGTAGGTGTCAACAATGTTGCTGATTTAGATTCTAAAAAATTATTTTCGGAAGCATAAACACTTACTGAAGATATAACTACTAACATTACAATTACAAAAATTGAACTGACGGTTTTAATTGTTACTAAATTTTTCATCGTTTTATATTTTAAAATTATTACTCTTTGTTTTAGACGATGAAATAATTACAAGACCTGCGCCAAACTTTATATAAATTTATATATCAACAACTTAAATCGAACACAACAATTAATCAACCATTAAAAATTGTACGATTAAACAACATCTTATGTTCGAAGACGTACACTTTAAAGACTTGGAAGTATTTTATTTTCCTCCTAATATTTATCTATATTTATCCATTCGTAAAATCAATTAGTTAACATGAAGCAAACATCCAAATTTGATAATGCAAATTCGCAGGAAAGAGAATGATTATTCTTTGGGTGTTCCATGTGACCATAAAAATCAATTTATAAACAGATGAAATATTTTATAAAATTATTTACCTTATTAGTAGTTATTCTTTCTATAACTTCATGCTCGAATAAAAGCATTGAAGCAAAAAAGTTAATTTTTATTGGTAATAATACATCAGATGCATCCAAAGGTATCGCATATGCTTTCTTTAATGAAAGCACAGGAGAATTGACTTCCCCAGTTTACACCGGAAATCTATCAAAGGCAAACTTTTTTCATCCGGATACAATTAACAATATGCTTTATTTTATTGGAGAATCATTTAACGAAAGTGATTCCTCTCTAATTCAAAGTATTGTAAATTATTCTGTAGATAAAAATACAGGTCATATTACTCCTGTTTCAAACTCATTTGTTCATGGGAAAGGACCTTGTTTTATTGAATACAATCCGGAAAATAAAAAAATACTAATAGCCAACTACGTATCTGGAAATATCTGCTCCTTTGATTATACTGATTCTAAACTTAGTTTAGAATATTCGCAACAACATTACGGTAAAGGACCCGATGAAAGCAGACAGGAAGGACCTCATGCGCATTCTATAAGAACTGCACCAGATAAAAACTATGTATATTCCTGTGATTTAGGTGCTGATAAAATAATGGTATACAAATTCAATAATAACAAACTTGAAAAAACAGATTCAATTTCTTGTTTACCAGGAGCAGGTCCCAGACACATCGATTTTTCACCTGATAAGGAGGTAATGGCTGTTGTTAATGAATTAAATTGTACAGTAACCACCTATAAAAAAGATTCTTTAAGTATATACTCAAAAGAAATACAGACAATAGCAATGCTTCCAGACACATTTGATGGTTTTGCAAAAGCTGCTGACATACATTTTTCTCCTGATGGAAAATATTTATATGCTTCAAACAGAGGTTTAAATAGTATTGTTGCTTATAGCGTAAATAAAGGAAACCTAGAATTAGTTGAAATATTTACCAATAATATTAACTGGCCCCGAAATTTTACTATTTCGCCTAATGGAGACTTTCTTTTAGTTGCAAACAGAGATTCTAATAATATTTCTGTCTTCAAAAGAGATAAAGAAACAGGAAAACTTACTTTCTTGAATAATAACGCGAAAGTTGAAAGTCCGGTTTGTGTGAGATTCTTTTAATTATGAGTCACAATTTATCACATCTAAATCATATATATAAAAATAAATAGTCGATCATTTCAATGAAGCTCTTTCTTAAATTCATAGGTTACTTTATTCTGGGTTTTATCATTATCATTATTGGAGTTATCCTTTACTTTCAGCTAGGAACAAAAGACAATAACAGACCTATAACAATGGTTCCTTCAGATGCTTTAGTTACGCTGGAAACAGATAATTTATCAGAAACTGTGATGGATATTACAGAAACCAATTATTGGAAATCCATAATAGAAAGTAACGTATTAAAAGATTTTAAGGAAGCTCTTATTAGTTATGAAGAAAGTATTGAAAAAAATAAATGGCTGAAACCTATTCTAAAAAAGCAGTCGGTAACTTTTTCTCTTCATGCATTACATCAAAACAAACTTGACTATTTAGTAATTACGGATATAAAAAAATATGGCAGACTGGATATCATTCCAAAATTAAGTAGTATTTTAAAGATTCCCACACGAGAAAATACGATTGATTCAACCAAAGTATTCTCCATTTATTTAAAGGATTATGATTTAAACCTGCATCTTGCCACTGTACAGAATCTATTACTATGCAGTTCCTCATATCAGTTATTGGAAAAAACACTTAAAAAAGAAGAAACATTAAGCTCCCATGAATTAGAAAAACGTAAGGAAGTTAATCAGACATACGCTTCAGATCTATTCAATATTTACACCAACAATAATCTGATACAAAAGTATTTTGCCCAATACTCCTCTTCTTTCTTTAAAGGTTTGGCCTTTTCTGCTCTGGGTGCTGATTTTTCTGAAAGTTCCTTTAGTCTGGAAGGTTATTCAAGTATTTACGATACCATTGCATCTCCTTTTTTATCGATAAAAAACACCACTGCAGAAAAACGTAATACAGAAGCAGTTATTCCGTCAAATATTTCATGGTATCTGAACTTTAATGTAACAGACTTTACTGGTTTCTACAATCATTTTCTGAATCAATACGCTAAGATAAATCCCATAGGATTTCAAACTTATTCTGTTGGAATTAGACTTACAGAATCATATATGGGAATAGACATAGAAAAAAATATTTTGTCGTGGTTATCCGGAGAAATTGCAATAGCTCAATTTAAACCACTACCCAATGCACATAAGGATGACTTTTTGGTAGTAGTTGCTGCAAATGATATGGATGATGCCAAAACAAATCTGGATGATATATCTAAAAAAATAAAAAATCGCACTTCATTTAAGTACAAACAAATACATTACAAAAATTACGAAATCAATTATCTGAATATTAAAGGTTTCTTTAAGCTATTCATGGGAGGTTTTCTTCTTGACAGGTCAAAACCTTACTACACAATCATCAATTACTATATCTTGTTTAGCAACTCTTCAGATATACTTGAGCAATGTATTGACAATTATTTAATAGGAAATACTCTTGAACGTAATAAGGACTTCCAGGTATTTATGGAAAATTTTAAATCAGAAAGTCAGATCACCTCATTTGTAAACATGCCTCGTTTATATGATCGTTTATATTACTTTGGTACTTCACAAGAAAGAAAGAATATTGACGATTATAGAAAAATAATCCAAAATATGGGATGGGTTGGATTTCAGTTGTATCCGGAAAATGAATTACTAAAAACAAAAATTCATACGCTTTCAACCGAAAGTCCTGATGAAAATTACCAGATTGACCTAAATCTTCATTCTGCTGAAGATCTTTTTATAGATGAGTTTGAACATCTTGATTTTAAAATTGATTTGGGTGAAGAATATAATAACTTCGATGGAGATCTTGCTTATTATTTAACCCATCCTGAAAGAGTTCAGGATAGCGTTCTTGTTCACGAAGGCAACCTTGATGAAGGAGTTTTAGAGGGAATGTGGCGCAGTTTTTACACTTCAGGAAATATTAAATCTGCAGTTAATTATGATGATGGAGAAGTAAATGGAACAGCTGTTTTTTATTACGATAATCCAAACCACATTATTAGAGCTGAAGTTGATTTTGAGGAGAATTTAATAAACGGTGTGTACAAGGAATTTTACACCAATGGAAACATTAAAGCCTCTATTGAATTTAATGATGGAGAAAGGAATGGAGATGTTTTCTACTATTATAGAAATACACAAATAAAAACTGAAGGTCAATTCAAAAAGGGAAAACAAACCGGTAAATGGAAATATTATTCAAAATCCGGAGAATTAATCAATAAAGAAAACTGGTAAATTATGGCTCAATCAAACTTTTTAAATTGGATATTACTTATTTTTGGATTACTTATTTTTGCTGCTGCACTATTCAACTGGCAATATTTTTTCAAGCAAAGAAAAGCTCAAATGCTTACCAAAGTAATTGGAATAACTGGTACTCGCATTTTATACGGTATACTTGGACTTTTCTTTGCCTTAATAGGAGCAAATTATTTATTTGAATTAGGCGTCTTTACTTTCTGATTCACCAAAGTAATCTTCTACCAACCAATTATTAATAAAATGATCATCGGTAAATAATCGAACTATAAATTCCTCTATAGTTAACTCTTCCATCTTTCTTCCTTTACCTTTCAAGTAGCCCACAAAACCTTCATTCATATATCTTCCTACCTTTAATACAAAATCATACAAAGCAGGGATAACAGATTCATCGCCTGGTGAATCAAATTTGCGCTTACAGGATTCTTTATCAGACGAAAGATATATTCTACAAGCCATTGGGCGAACTGAATAAATAGAACAACTACCTTCAGTTAGGAAAGGACAAGCAAATTTAATTTTTTGTTTCTGCTCTTCTTCTAGCCCTTTGGTTAATTTAAATTTAGCCTGCGCATTTGATAATATTTTATTGCGTTGTTTATCATCAAAAACCTGATGTATAAATTCAAAAATCAAAACAGCTTCCTGGGTTGTCATATAAACAGGCTGGTAACAACACCAACTACAGCCATTTTCACATTTTATGGGCTTACCTTCTTGATGAGATCTTAATGCAAAAGATTGAGTCAATTGACTTATAGCAGAATACTGAGATTGCATTCCTTTAAAAAGAGGTGTTAAAGTTTCAAAATCTGTAACTTCTTTTGATGCTATAGTATATCCATCTTTATAAAAGGACAGATTCATTTCTTTATTATTTTTTTCTTCTTCTTTGTCTTTATTACTCATCTTTCTCATTTATTATTTAGTGCGAAAATACGCCTTTTTAATAAAATACAGAACGATAATAAATTAATAACTATTAATATCACTTTTTTACATCAATTACTTATTATAATATACACCTTAAAGTATTACAATAACTACAATATATATAATTATTGAATTCTATCACTTTATAATCAATACATGTATTGTTTATCATAAAATAAATATATATTTTTGAGCACATTATCTAATGCTCCTTATTAAATGCGATATCATTCATTTCTATCAAAAGAAGACGCTGCTTGGGGAGAGCAGGAAGTTATTCGATTTCGTTGGGTATTAATAGCTGCTATAATTGTATTGATTGGCTATATCTTCTTGTCTGGAAATACTCAAAGAGGACTAATTTCACTTGGACTGGCTCTTATTTATATATTTTATAACTCAATTATAAATATACTCTTAAGTAAATTTGACAATGCAAGCTGGATACGATATGTATCATCTACCATAGATGTGACCATACTTTCTGCACACATTTTCAACTATTCCTATTTCTTTAAACCGATTGCAGTATCCACAGCTCCTTCCTTATTTTTATATGCTGTTTTGATCATGCTTTCAGTTTTAAGATACGATGGAAGATTAGTTATTTTTACTACAATTTATGTGGTTATATGCTCAAACGTAATATACTTTTTAAGATATCAGGATATTGATCCTTATTTATTTACTCAGGTAGCATCTGCTGGACCAGAAGGAGCTATTTACAGAAGTGTCTATTTTCTCTTAATGGGATATTTCATGTTTAGTATTCCTAAAATGATAAATAGATTGGTTGAGAAACAAAACGCCACTAATAATGAAAGACGCGAAATAGAAATAAAGCTTGCCTTAGAGACTCAAAAAAAAGACATGGCTATGCAGAGTTTAATTATTGAACAACAATTAAGTGAACAACTAAACAACCAAAAAGAAGTTATTCTGGAACAAAACAATAGTCTGGAAAAGTTAATCACCACAAAAAACAAACTCTTTTCAATTATTGGTCACGACCTTCGCTCTCCGCTCTGTGTTCAAAGTTCGTTAACTGAATATCTTATACATGATTTTAATAATCTGGACAAAGAAAATATTTTGGAGAGTATATATGCAATTCACAAAACGGCAAACAATGCGTTAAACATGTTGTCTAACTTAATGGACTGGAGCAGAACTCAAAATAATATGCTGGATCCTGTTCCCATTAAAGTTAATATTAAACAGAAACTAGAAGATGTTATTGATCTGCAATCAGAATCGTGGAGGGCAAAAAAAATAAATATTAAAGTACAATCTGATATAGATTTATATTCTTTTGCAGATGATCAAATGGTTGAAACCATATTAAGGAATTTATTATCTAACGCCATTAAATTCACCCCGGAAAACGGAAATGTACACTTTTCTGCATATAAGAAAGATCACAGTTGTATTATTGAAGTTTCTGATACTGGAGTTGGAATGTCTGAAAGACAATTAAAAGCGTTGTTTTCTTCAGATAAAACTATTTCGTTGCCAGGCACAAACAATGAAAAAGGTACTGGATTAGGTTTAATCTTGTGTAAGGAAATGATTGACATCAATAAAGGTACAATTTCAGTAGATAGTGAACTTAGCAAAGGTACTAAATTTACAATTTCACTTCCTACTGAAAATTAAGTTCTGAATTGATATTCAATATTGATTAGCACACCAATTTTGGCTCTCTTTTGTAGGTTTTTCTTCATGGATTAAGCTGTCCAAAAACTTACCAAACATCAATTGATCTCTATTTTCAAGAGCTTCATTATAATCCTTTATAGATTTTTGTAATTGTGCAAACAAAATCTTGGCCTCTGTAGTTTTAAAATCTTTTGTACTAATGTGCTTTAGATTTTGATAGGTATAATACTTACCTGTGATCTGATTTAATTGATTAAGTAATGCATCTCGCTTATTTATAATCAACTGAAAGTTTCTTGCCCACTTTTCCATCGTATAATAGATTTATAATTACATAATCAATTTACAAATATCTCAATTCAAACAAAAGATTAAGAACAGAAAAAACTTTTTTTTTTAATCAGATTTTATTCAATGAACTAATTGTTCAACAATTATTAAACTATATTTTCATTAGCAGCCATTTAGAACTATCTTTGACACCGTAAACACAATTTATAGAACATGAAATTCGAAGATTATTCCATATCAAATGAAATAAAAAAAAGTTTAGCAAAGTTAAACTTCCGAAGACCAACAGATATCCAATTTAAATCCATCCCACCCATATTAAAAGGTGAAGATGTATTAGCCATTGCCCAAACAGGAACAGGGAAAACAGCAGCATTTGCTATTCCTGTAATTCATACCCTTCATACAAAAAAAATTAAGCGAAGAAGTGACGGTATTAAATGTTTAATAATGGTTCCTACGAGAGAATTAGCAATGCAAATTCACCAAGTATTCGAATCTATTGGAAAGCATACTTCGGTTAAAACATTTTGTGTTTATGGTGGAGTCGAAGAAGGTCCTCAGATTGCAAAACTTGAGAAAGGTATCGATATCCTAATTGCCACACCTGGAAGGATGTTTGATTTGGCAAGTAGAGGATACATTAAACTTAATAGAACCGAGATTCTTATTTTGGATGAAGCAGATCAAATGTTAGATCTTGGATTTATTAAAGACATTAAAGATCTAATGACCTATCTTCCTAAAAAGAGACAAACATTATTCTTTTCTGCAACTATTAACGAAACCATTAAAAAACTAGCATATTCATTAGTTAGTAATGCAATTCGAATTCAGGTATCTCCTAAGGATCCTGTTGCCAAAAACATTGATCATTCAGTTACATTTATTGAAATGGATGATAAAAGGTTCTTTCTTGAAAGATTGATAAAAGAGAATCCAAATAAGAAGATACTTGTTTTTGTTAGAACTAAAGTAAGAGCTGAAAGAGTCCAAAAAGCGATGGAAAGGGTCGAAATAGAAGCTCAATTCATACATGGTGGTAAAGAACAAGACGAAAGAAAAAAAGTCCTTGATTTATTCCGAAAAGGAGAAATTACGGTTTTAATTGCAACAGATGTTAGTGCCAGAGGAATTGATATTCCTGGAGTACAATATGTAGTTAATTATGACCTACCGGAGCTTTCAGAAAACTATGTTCATAGAGTTGGACGAACAGGTAGAGGAAAAGAAAAAGGAAATGCAGTTACTTTCTGTAGTGAGGATGAAAAACCAATATTGAAAGAAATTGAAAGTTTTCTAGGTAAACCCATTAAAAGACTTGAAATAGATAAAGAGGATTATACACATACGATAGACTTTTCAGCTGAAAGTCATGCAGATTGGAAAACCCTGATAAGTGATCATGATGATTTTATTACAAAATCGAAAAAGAAACCCAAAAAGAAAAAATAAATAACTCTAAAAAAAAGGATTAACTAGAAGTATTACTAATTAATCCTTTTTTTTTTGCCTTATATAGTTTATTATATTCTTAAACTTTTCTCCATATTATTACTTAGTAAGCATGCAGTTAAACACATATTGTAACTGATCTATTTCAACTTTTTTCTTTCAACATAAAGTGTATAAACGCAAAAAGAGCAACTGAAACTTGTTCAATTGCTCTTTCTTTAAAATCAGCGGCGACCTACTCTCCCACAATA
>NZ_JAPDPJ010000082.1 GCF_026013605.1 Plebeiibacterium sediminum | reverse complement strand
TCTTTGGGGCTGGAAAGGCTCAAAATCCTTTTACCTCCGTCAAAGATGGGTAGCGATGTAAAGTTCAGCCCTTCACTTATCTGTGAGTCCTCCTGCTTTAGCGTAGTGTTCGTAAAACCGGCTCGTATTCTTAAGCTACTATGGCCTCTGCTGACTGCTCTGCTCTATCAGCACGTGATTACAGAGCTCTCCCCTGGTAAGAGCTTTATCCTTCTTCCAATGCCTGCCACATCTACATTATAAACACTCATCTCCTTGATGTTTGGACGTCACAATGGTGTGCTTGCTCATCCGGTTTATAATGCCTCATATGTGATTTCTGTCCGTCAGTACCGGAATTTGCCGTTTGACTTCCTTCACTGCTGCTGTCACCAGCAACCAGCTTGTCACTTGCTAATGGTTCGAAGCGTTACCTCCGTCCACTTGGGACTTGCACCCTATGGATAAAATTTATACCCACACCCGATGTTTATCACAAAAGATTTGTATTTTTAAACTTTTTCAAGAACTTCAGGTGTGGGTGCACTGCTGCTCATGCAGGGCACACACAATGTATAAAAAGTATATCCGAACGAAAAATAAATAATTTATAACAGGCTATATTACTGTAAGATACAGAGCTTTTTAAGTGGGGTTTAAAAACTGCCTATCATACATTTTACTATACTTTTTGACGCAAAATAACGGAGAAAAAAGAAATTAAATTTTTTTGATTTTTTTTCAATCAAGCCGTTTTTGCCTTCCATTTTATTTCAATTGCATTCAATCCGGTTTTTTCTGCTAATAAATTAGTTTTGCAGCCGATGAAAATTATTTACCACAAAATTTTTGTTTATGGTTAAACTCATTGGTACAACGGAGAACGGCAGGAATAAACTTATTCAAAAAATAAGACTTATAATATGATGAAATAACACAACTTTCGGTTGAGCTTGAGGATAATCATAAGCCATTATTTTATAACACTTTAAAAGAAGCTTATGATGATAAATCAGAAAATTGTTGCGGAGAACTTTGAAAAGGATTGCCTTGCTGTATTTGAGAATTTACTGCAAGGCTACAGGAAGGCGAAAGAATCGACAGTATGGGAATCTAAAATGGATAACCTTGTAGAGAAATTAACACATTTACCTACTGCTCCATTCCCTACTGAGTTAATGAAACTTTTTGATTATGATTTTCTCGTACAATCGGAAGATATAAATAGCATTATTGAAAAAGCCCTTATTATCAGGGAGCGGATGAAGCATACCAAGAGGTATGTTACCATCAATGAACGATACTTCTCATTTTTATTTCTACCTCCAAATACTCACCTTAAAAGACTTGAAGTGTATAATAACGAAGGAGAACTTTGTTATTTACAGGTCGGTAAAATCCGAATAAAGCCAAAAGCAATACTCCAATGGCTAATACCCGGCAACAAACAAGTCAAATTTCAAGATGTAATAAATTTCAGGCAAAAGACCTTTCACATAAAGGCATTAGAGATTTATTATTACTCACCTCTCGTTGACCTTTCGTCAACAAATCCCCAGGACTATTATAATTTTTTCTGCGACTATTTTGGGAAACTTCAGTTTCTCAAGTATTTCAAATCAAACGGAAACATTGAAGCGTTTCCAAACCTCCAACAAATTAAGCCAAGAACCCATGATGCAATCTTAAAACTTTCTAGTGCCCAGCAGGTGCTTTGGGCTTACTTTCTATTTCGGCTTTTGGGCTTAAAACACCGGGTAGATGTTGGAAACTCAACACTTGCCCGATTTTTATGTGTGGTAAATGGTATTGATATGGATAATTACAAAAATTCATACTTCTATCGGCTCATAGATAAAGCTCCATACATTAAAAATGACAAGAATCTTTTGGTTGACCTTGAAGTTATCAAGTTGCATTTTCAGGAACGTAATTTACCAACAGGTGACATCGAAAAAGTAATCATTGAAATTGTAACCCGATAATTTGCAAAAATACCGATTACCATTTATTGCTTTTTATTGCCATTTGAATTAAAAAAGTATCCGACAAAAACAGCAAAAAGTGTCCGACAAGGCTAAATAATGCCTTTGTAAGATATTGAAAACATGAGATATAAAAATTAATTGAAAAATGTCGGATAGTCCGACGTTGGAAATTGCTATGCGCCTATCCTATACTTGCTATCGAAAATTTGAATAAAAAAACAGCAAGAAAATGGATGAGCAAATAGAAGAACAGATAGAAGAGAAAATCGACTTCAAAGCTGAAACTTTAAAGAATCTTGAACAGCTAAACAAAAAGGTTTCAGAACTAATAAAAGTACAACATAAAGCCGGAACAGGCTTTGACTATGTTAATGCTGCGGAACTGGCCCTGCTATTGGGCGAAAGTGTTAAAACCATTTATGGCAGGGTGTATAATAAACAGATTCCCTTCTATAAACCGGGTGGTAAGATATTACTGTTCAAACTGGATGAAGTAATGGATTGGATTAAAGCTGGCCGTCATTCTTCCTTGGAGGAAATAAAGAGCAATGTGTAATTGGTTATATGCAGTTCTAATAATCTAAAACTCCAATGAAGGAAAAGAAGGAAAGAAAGTCTCAAGTTAAAAAACAGGAAATCAGGTTCTCGTTCTTTAAACTTTTGTTGAAGAAAAAATCACACACTCAAGTTCTGCCGGAGAGCCAGTTATGTAATCATTTGAACATAGTAAAGAAGTAGAGAATGCCAACTATTTATATATGCGGTAGTGATATACCCGAAAACAGTTCCAAAGGCTTGGTTGATACCGATAAAATAAAAGCCAAACTAAAGTCATTGAAATGTGCCGTTGTAAATCCAACTGAAATGCCCTTTGCAAAAATGAGTTGGACTGACAAACTGGATAACCGTGTTCAGCTTTTAAAGAAAAGCCAGGCGGTTTATGTTCTGCCCAATTGGAAAGAGAGCATAATGTCACGCATAGAGCTGACTGTTGCAATGGACTTAAAGTTGGAAACCATTTTTCATCCGATGAGCCACAAAGAGATAAAGCAAATAATAACCGCCCTTGGCAATTAGCTCGGTTCCGGCAGGGTTGTTCAAGGGTAGCCCTGCCATTATTTAAGTATCAAATTCAGAACGATTATGAAGACAAAGACAGTAGCAAGAATCAAAGATGTTAGCATCATGCTTATTGATGATGCAGAAAAGTTAGTCCCCATTAAACCAATATGTCAAGCTTTAGAAGTTAATTACTCAAGCCAGTTAGAAAAAATTAAGAGTGATGAAATTTTGGGTTCAACTGTACCGCTCAGGGGTATAGTTGCTGCCGATGGGAAAGAACGAGAAATGGCTTGCATTCCTTTTAAGCTTGTATTTGGTTGGCTATTTACAATTAATCCCAAGAATGTCAAGTCTGAGGCTAAAGAACAAATCATTAAGTATAGGCTGGAATGCTACAATGCCCTTTTCAATTATTTCACCGACCAGGGAGAGTTTTTAGAGCAAAAGCAAAAAGCTTTGGAAAAGCAATTAGAAGAAGTGGAACGAATACGAAATGATTATAGCGACCAAAAGAAGCTGCTCAATGACGCACGAAAGACACTTAACGATATAAAGGAGTTGACTTTTGAAGAATGGCAAATGAATAAACGACAATTATCACTGGACTTTCCAAAATAAAACACATGACAGCATTAGCACCTAATACGGTATCGAAGTTATATTATTTCGATAACCGCATAAAGAGTTTCTATGAAAAAAACGGCTACTCCAACGTTCCGTTTGATGGCAATAAAATTCAAAAAATGATTGAAGATTCACAGTTGGAGCTAAATGCTCTCTTTTACAAGATTTGGGGTTCAGATATGGGCTACCACCTGTTAGATAAGTTTTACGATTTCAGGGGTAACGTTTATGAGTTCTTTATGAGCCTTGACAGCAGTAACCGTGAGTTATTGACAGGAAAAGATTGGTAGCCGATGGATGCAAAAAGGGTCATAGAGCAAATCAATGATGAAGTTTACGAGGTTGTCTCCAATTTTGTCACACTAAAGAAAGCAGGGATTAATTACAAAGCTTGTTGTCCGTTTCACAATGAAAAAACGGCTTCATTCAGCGTTAACCCGGCAAAAGGAATTTTCAAATGCTTTGGTTGTGATAAAGGCGGGAATGCCATTGAGTTTATTAAGGAGCATGAAAGTGTTGAGTTTAAAGAAGCCGTTGAAATTGGAGCAAAGCTTTTGAACCTCAATTTTGAATGGAAGAAAAGCACCAATTGGGATGAAGCCAAATTCAAACATGAAGAAAGCCTGAAAATTGCTTGTAGTATTATTGAGAAGTTCTTTTTGGAACAGATTAATCACAAAGATGCCCAGCAGTATATCAAGGAGCGTAATATGGCTATTCCTGAAAACGGTAGCTTCAATATTGGTTATGCTCCAATTGACAATGCTCTACTGGCCCATGCAAGAGAAAAAGGATTAAAAACAGAGATACTTGAAGAAATTGGCGTACTCAAAAGCAATGACAAAGGCGTTTATGACTTTTTTAGAAACCGATTGATATTCCCTGTTTCCAACTCACGAGGTCAGACGATTGCATTTGCAGGGCGTGACCTGAATGAAAATCCAAAGGTTAAGTATTTGAATACACCTGAAAGCAGCATCTACATCAAAGGCAATGAGCTGTATGCTTTAAATGTGGCTCGTTTTGCCATTAAAAACAATGACAGAGCATATATAGTTGAAGGTTATTCCGATGTGCTTCGGATGCACGAAATAGGTGTGGTAAACACAGTTGCGACTTGCGGAACTGCACTTACCAATGCACAGGCAAATCTCCTGAAAAAATATACCAATAAGGCTACACTTATTTACGATGGCGATAGTGCCGGGCGAAATGCCATGTGCCGAAATGCTGAAATCCTGATTAAGAACCAATTTCACGTTTCGGTATTGGTACTCCCGGAAAAACAAGACCCTGATTCTCTTTTCATCGACAACAAAACGTTTCTTCAGTATGATGAACAACAGGAGGATTACATCATCTACAAAACGGCTGAATATGCTGACCGTTTTGCAAATGACCCGGTAAAGAAATCGGAAGTAATAAAACGTATGGCTTCCTTGATATGCTGCTATGATAAAACGAATCAGGAGGTCTATCTGGACTTCGTTTCTGAACAGATTAAACCCAAGAAAGCATGGCAGGATGCTTTAAAGGATTATAGTCAGCCTACAGAGAAGAAGGTCAAGAAAAAGGAAAATATCAGTGATATAATCAAGCTAAAAAAAGAACAACAGGAGAACCTTCTAACCAATCAGTTTTATGAAGAAGATGGAGCTTATTGGACGGTTGAAGGCAAGAACCCGAAGCAAATATCCAACTTTACTTTTGAAGCCTTATTCTGTGTGTTCCATAAAGACCCACAAGGCAGAACCGACCTGAAATATGTTTTGCGCCTGATGAGCCAATACGGAAGAAAACGCCTGGCTATTATTTCATCCGATGATTTTTGTACCCCTGCATCTTTCAAGAAACAGGTACACCGCCGTCATGGATTCTTTTGGTACGGTAACGATAGCCAGCTCGACAATATTAAAAATGTGAAACTGCTTGGAATACCCGAAGCCAAAGAGTTGGAGCGTGTAGGTTACAACGAGGAAAACCGCTTTTGGGTATTTGCAAACGGCTTGTACTACACTAAAAACTTTCATTCAATTGATGAATACGGTATCACAACCCATGCCACACAAATAAATAACATGGATGAATTTGAAAACATTCCTCCGGAAAGTCAGATACGAATTAACGATACCTTTCATGTACTTAATACCACAGCAGAATTTATCGGGAAGTATGGAAAAGATAAGCTAAAGGAGAATATAAAACAGAGCCAGGTTCATTTGTTGCATTTCTTCTATCTACCCTATGGTAAAGCTCTTAAAATAGGTAGTTCCGATGGTGGTAATCCATTCAAAGAAAATTCAAAATATGTGAAGCCGTTAAAAGGCAGCGATTGGAACTTCGGAAAATGGGCAACATCAATGAGTAGTGTTTATCCCGGTAATGCCGAATTATTGATTGCTTATTACATATCAACCGTTTTTAGTGACCTTATCTACAAAGCCAATTTCGGGTACTTCCCTTTGTTATTCCTGTTTGGGAAACGGCAATCCGGTAAGAGTACCGCAGCTCGGAGCATCATGTATATGTTCGGCAAGCCACCGATGGAAGACGGTATTAACCTCGCATCAGGGAGTACAAGTACAGGTATGCAGCGTAGTATGGATTCCACTACCAACCATCCGTTTTGGGGCAATGAGTACAAAAACAGCATTCACAAGAATACCATCGAGGCGTTAAAAGGTATTGCCGACCGTAACGGAAAATTGACAGGTGTAAAATCGGGAGGCAACGAAACACGTATTGCCAAGCCCAGGGGTTCGGGTATTATAAGCGGTCAGGATTTACCGACACAAGACCCTGCTTTATGTAGCCGTAGTTTATTGGGCGAATTTGATGATACCAACCGGGGGAACTATTCCGATTTAAAATCATTTAAAGCAGCCGAGGAAAGTTTACAGTTTACCAATATTACATGTTCCGTTTTTGATTGTCGGTATTTGGTTGAAGAACATTACTCAAAAGAGGAACCGGGTGTTAGTTCAGAGGTCATGGATGAACTAACCAGAGAGTACGGCAATGTTGACCGAAGAACGGTACTCAATATCTCATCAGTACTGACACCAATGAAAATTCTAATGGAGCATTCCGATTTGGAGTTTCCATTTGATTATCAAACAGCAAAACAAGCTTTAATCCGCTCAGCAAAACTTACCATATCCGTACAGCATCAAAGTGATGAAGTGGAGCAATACTTTCATGTGCTGCAATCTTTGGTTAACCTGTACAAACTTACCGAGGATGTACATTACAAGATTGTGGTTGGTGAAAACAATAGCAAACAGCTTTACCTGAGAGTTGGCTCGATACACGGACTGTACAGAGAACAAGCACGGAAAGAAGGATTGACTACGCTTGACCAGGCGGTTGTTGGTGAGTACCTGAAGAAACACCGCTCATTTATCGAACACCGCAGGAAAAATGTATTGTTTGGCAAAAGCCGGACAAGTGCCTACATACTGAATTATGACATGCTCAAAGACCAGGGCATTGAATTGGAAAGGATAACCTTATAAAATACAAAACTATGCAGTTTTACTTTAGCTATGGTATTAAAGCAAAAACCGTCCTCATTTCCTCAATCTTTATGAGGATAGATATTAATAGATTGATATTTAATACTATATATTTTTTTTACTCTAAAAATAAGTGAGGACGGGTGAGGGATGAATGAGGGATATATGAGGGACGAGTGAGGGAAAAACGACTCTTGTCCCTCACCTGTCCTCATTGTCCTCATTTTATTCTATTGATAATAAGACACATAACTAAAACATGAGGGATGAGGACGGTTATGGAAAAATACCATAGGTCACAGAAAACAAAAATAGTATTGCCCGGTATCAGTTTTGGTATCGGGTTTTTTATTTCCATATATTACTATTTATTGCCTTTTGAATATTACTTTTGTATAAATAATAACAGTAAAACTAATAATTTGAAATAAGAATAAAGGAAGCGAACATATAATCATATAATATTAAGACTTAATCTCTTAACAATCGAAAATCGCCAAATTTTAATTGCAGTAAAGAGAGTAGGTACGGGCGTGGTCTGTACTACTTTACTGCGTGGGTGTTTGGCGATACCTCGATTGTTGGTGGTTTCAGTGCCACGCTCCTTTTTACAACACAAAACAATATGAAAGATTTATATGTGTGGTTACAAAGTGAGGTAAACGAATCGCTTGAATTATTGGATAATGAAATCATAAAAGACGGAGCTGATGAAATTGTCTTTTCGTCAAGTAAGGAGTTCCTGAAAAAAAGCAAAGATGTATTGAATAGGATGGTTGAATTGCTATCTGAATACGACTTGGATATAATGAAGCTGATAAATTTGATTGCCAAATTAAAAACCGAGGGTAATGATGCCGATGAAGATGCCATCATTCAATCTATGATTCTGAAAATGTTGGAAACAAGCTCCTTGGAAACCAAATCTCGCTAAATTTTTCTATCTTTATATAGCTAATTGTCAAGGGTATAATGTTTTTAATTATGCCCAATATATATTCCAATTCATTAAAAATGAGCCTCCTATCGGGGCTTTTCGTGTTTATAGCCGTTTGTGGTTTTACTATTTATTGCGTTATACTTTGTTTTATTCTCTTCAATACGCTGGTAATATGGTGGTATTCTCATAGAAATACCTACTTTTTTCAAAAGCAGTCTCTTTTTTCATCAAAATATCTCGAATCAACCTACAAAACCCCTAATACTTCGGCAAGTTGGCAGCAATTTTTTGGAAGCTTGACAAACCACTTAAAAAGCCCTCTTCATTTTTCTCAATATTCAAAAAAGCGTTTAAAATATTGTCTTAAAGTCCTCAAAAGCAGTTTTTATAAGCTAAAAAGTATTAAAAAGCCTTCAAAAGCTGTTGAAATATACTCTACAAGGCTGCTTTTCTCAATATTTCAGGTGCGTTATCGCTCTTTTTTTAACCCAAATCCAACCCTATGACAGTACGCAGAACCATATTAAAACAGGATTTGGTAAAAAAACTTTACCCTGATAGCGTTTCAGTTGATGCAGCTATGCAACAATTACGAAGAGATATTGAGTTGTGTCCGGAATTAAAAGCACAGATAGCAAATACAGGGCATACAAAACGCCACTATTACAATAAACAACAACTCCTCTTAATCTTAGAACATTTTTGTATAACACATGAAGAATTTGAACAGCTATGAAATATTTCAATGACATAAGCGATTTAGACAAAGCTAAGCTACACTACCGAAATTTAGCAAAGCAACTACACCCCGATATGGGCGGAACTTCTGGTGACTTTCAGGAGATGCAAGCAGAATACAAAGAATTTCTTTTAAATATGCAGCAAAAAAGTAAGGTTGTTACTCCTTCACCGAATAGTACCTCGGAGGAAAAGGAATTGATAAACGAATTAAGAAAGCTTGCTAAAGCCCTGATAAAAAATCAAGTACCACAAAATTACTTACGGCAGAAAATTCAAACATCGGAATCTTCTTTAAAGAGAGGTTTACTAAATGGTATTGTGAGGATTTTGGATGAATTTACATCTTAGAAATTTTATTATAGATTTTCATTTTCGGTATATTTGTAGTAATGAAAAACGAAATAGATAAAAAACTTACAGATAAAAACATAAAACCAACAGCAATGCGTGAGTTGGTTTTACAAGTCCTAAGTGAGCAGAAAACAGCTACAAGTTTACCGGAACTTGAACGTAAATTTGAAAAAGCTGATAAAGCTACTTTATACCGAACCCTAAAAACTTTCGAGGAAAATAAGCTTATTCATAGTATTGATGACGGAACGGGTTCTGTTAAGTATGCCCTATGTCAAGATGCATGTGAATGTCATCCCGAAGACCTCCATGTTCATTTTCTATGTACCAGGTGCAAAAAAACCTATTGTTTGAATGACATTACAGTTCCTACAATAAATTTACCAAAAAATTTCTCCCTTGAAAGCGTGAATATGGTGGTTAAAGGAGCTTGTTCAAACTGTAAATCTTAACTTTGCAACTGGGTTGCACAAACTTTATCGTATATTTGTCGTTATATATGAAGAAACAATAATGATTTATTAATGAAATTTATCTCAGTCATATTATCTATTTACGTGATGGCGTTAACATTTGTACCTTGTGCAGATGGACATACACATGAAGATATTTCAGACTGTGTTTCTTTAGTTCAACAAGACCACGAGCAGAATCAATCACCAAATGAATCTGATTTATGTTCTCCATTTTGTTTTTGTACTTGTTGTCAATCTGTGTCTCATCCAGAATTTACAACCTTAGCAAAAGTTAATTTCGTTGCCCTTGATATTTTTCTTCCATTTATCGAGAATAACATTGCTAATCAGGTAATTCCTTTTTGGCGACCTCCAAAAATATAATTCAGTTTTATACTTTTTTACCTTTTCGAATATAAGTTTCTGACTTATGTTCTGGTTTCTTGTATTTATTAATGAAAACTGAATTATCATGAAATCAATATATATTAAAGCAATTGCTGTGGCACTATGTCTTCTAAGCATAGAGGTCAGTAACGCACAATTTATTGTAAAGACAAAGAAAATACAAAAAGCAAGTCTTAAATCCGAAGTTATTTACATTCAAACCAAGCAATTATCTGAAAAGCAAATCAATTATTTGCAAAGAAGTAACACTTTAGATTCAGTCAAAGCAAGGTATGAATCCGAGAATGATTTCCTAGTTAATCTTATAAGTAAAAATTGGAATCTTAGCAATACTCACACAGAGTTAAGCGAAAAGGAGATTGCACTTAAAATTAAGAATAAGGAAGATGTTTGGTACATTTCTTTGGACAAGCATACTGATAGATTCTTTGATAGGCGAGTTCATAAACAAGTATATTACTATAACTATTCGCATTATGAATTATCTCTGTATAATAACAAGAAAGAGATAGTGTCTATTCCTTTGGTTGATGAACAGTTGTCTGAACTCGATTTAACTTTTGCTCTAAATGAATTGCAAAATATTGTTGAAGATGGTAATTCTTTTAAGAATAACAGATTGTATGCTCGTGAAGCAAATAGCAATGCAAATTCTTTAAAAGGAAAAACGCTATTGATTTCTGACAAATTAACTGGATACTCTCAAGAATACCTACAACAATTTTTTGTTGAACAAATTGCTGTTGTTAGCGATGATGAAATTCTAAAACGTGTTCAGGAGCAAAACAAAGAATATGCCTATTTGCTTATCACGATAAATGACTATCTGGATAAACCATCCTTTAATCATCTTATAATTGATTGCTCTTCTAACCAAGCAATTTTAGCTTATAGGAATTCAAGTGCTGTAACAAAACCTTGCAGACATTCGTGCATCTCACATCATCATACTGATAAGGCAGAATATCTATTCGGGTATCACTTAAAAAAATATCAAAAACTTATCGACTCATAATTGAATCATTTTATCATGAGTAGAAAAAAGCTGTCTAAGCAGCAAATAAGAGAGAAGCAAGCGCTAGAAGACAAGAAATTCAGTAAAAATCTGAGAAAAGCGATGATAGGATTGATGGTTGTTGCTGTTTTAGTAAACATTTTTTATATCCATTGGTGCGATACTAAATTTTTTATCAGAAAGCATTTGTTGTTTGGGAAAAAAATTAATCCATGCTTAGTCTGTGAAAGTGATGATAATTTGAAGTATCACAATAGTAATGCAATAACCCTTAGTAGTGAAACCTACTATGTGTGCAGTGCAAAATGCCAACATTTATTAAGTGAGCATTTTAATGAATATGCAAAAACAATTGATGCTTTAACTGGAGATTCTATCTTGAAGGCAAAAGCTATAATCGGGCTTAAAGTAAAAGGTGAAAGCCCTATCGTTTATTTTAAAAACGAACAAAATTTTAAAAAATATTATGAAACAAAATCAAGTAAATAATTTAAAGTCTCTAACAAATAAAATAAAGATGAAATGATAAACAGTATTATATCTTTTTCGATAAAGAATAAAGCTCTTATCTGGCTGATGACAATCGGTCTGATTTTAGGAGGAATATATTCTATAAATAAAGTGCCACTCGATGCCTTACCTGACATCACAAACAATCAGGTGTTGGTAATTACTTTAGCTCCGAACTTAGGAACTGAAGACATTGAGCAGTTTGTTACCTATCAGGTAGAATTGGCAGTAGCGAACTTACCTGATGTTACGGAGATACGAAGTGTATCAAGGTTCGGACTGTCGGTTGTGACCATTGTATTTAAAGAGAGTGCAGGAACATATTTGCCTAGGCAATTGGTAAGTGAAGCCTTAGCCGAGCTAAAGGAAAAAATTCCCCAGGGCTTTGGAGAACCTTTTATGGCTCCAATAAGTACAGGTTTGGGCGAGATTTACCAATATACCCTTGAAGTAGAACCGGGTTACGACACAATTTATGACGACATGGAGCTACGTACCATGCAAGAGTGGATTGTAAAGCGTCAAATGGCAATGTTACCGGGAGTTGTTGAAGTAAATTCTTTTGGAGGTAGAGGAAAACAATATGAAGTAGCTGTGAATCCTGATAAGCTGCGAAGTATGAACATAACTATCTCTGACATTTTTGATGCCCTTGAAGCCAACAATCAAAATACAGGAGGAGCTTACATCGAAAAAAACTTTCAAGCCAACTTTATTCGGGGCGAAGGATTAATGCGTTCTTTGGATGACATCAAAAATACTTTGGTTACCAATATCGATGGACAACCAGTATTTGTACGTGATGTTGCCGAAGTGAAATATGGCAGTTTTGTACGATACGGTGCATTTACCAAAAACGGAAAAGGAGAAGCCGTTGGTGGTATTGTAATGATGTTAAAAGGGGAAAACTCCAATGATGTAATAAAAAATGTAAAAGAACGCATAGAATTAATTCAAAAGTCATTACCCGAAGGAGTAACCATAAAGCCGTTTCTCGACCGTAGTAAACTTATCAAGAGTACAACATCCACGGTTGCTGAAAATCTATCGCTAGGTGCGCTCATTGTAATTTTTGTGCTTGTAATATTCTTGGGCAATTTAAGAGGCGGTTTAATTGTTGCTTCTACCATCCCTTTAGCTCTACTTTTTGCATTTATTATGATGAATATTTTTGGTGTATGGGCAAACTTAATGAGTTTGGGAGCTATTGATTTTGGAATACTGGTCGATGGTGCAGTAATTATTGTGGAAGCTATGATTTTTTATCTGCACAGTAAAAACTATATTGGTACAAAACTGGATAAAACGAAACGAGACGAGTTAGCCTATAAATCGGCAAGCAAGATGATGAACTCTGCTTTTTTCGGGCAGCTAATTATCCTGATTGTTTTTATCCCTGTTCTGGCTCTTCAAGGTGTCGAAGGCAAAATGTTTATACCTATGGCTATGACATTTGGTTTTGCAGTTTTAGGTGTGTTAGTGCTGTGTTTAACCTATATCCCAATGATGGCTGCTTCATTTCTACAACCACCAAAAAACGAAAAACAAAGTTGGGGAGATAGAGCTATTGGTAAAATGGAGCGTGTTTATGAACCAATCATAACCTGGGCACTTAAACGTAGCCGTTGGGTTATTAGTGGAGCTGTTATATTATTGATTTTTGGCGGATTTTTATTCTCTCGTATGGGAGCTGAATTTATTCCGCAACTCGATGAAGGCGATTTTGCTTTTCAGGCATTTCTTAAACCGGGAACTTCTTTGACTGAAGTAGAAAAAGCATCTACACGGTTAGAACAAATCGTATTGGAAAACTTTCCTGACGAAATTGAAAGTATCCAAAGCCGTATTGGTGTTGCCGATTTACCTACCGACCCAATGCCTATTGACATAGCCGATATTTTTGTAATTCTAAATCCACAAGACCAATGGACAAAAGCGGAAACAAAAGAGGAATTAATTGATAAAGTGCGGGAAAAGGTAAGTGTGTTGCCCGGTATCAATTTTGAGTTTACCCAACCAATAGAAATGCGCTTTAACGAACTTCTAACAGGAATTCGAGAAGATGTTGCGGTAAAACTATATGGCGATGATTTGGATATATTGGCAAATAAAGCGGAAGAAATATCCAAACTTATTGCCGGTATAGACGGAATTGCAGGAATAAAAGCCGAGGCAACCCGTGGTTTACCGCAAATAACCGTGCGTTATAACCGCAATAAAATGGGGCGATATGGTCTGAAAATTAAAGAATTGAATACGCTTATCGAAACTGCTTTTAGCGGAGGTGTTGCAGGCACAATTTACGAAGGTGAAAAAATGTACGATTTAGTGGTGCGTTTAGATGAAGAACATCGCACAAATATTGACGATATACGAAATTTATTTGTGAGTTTACCCGATGGCAACCAAGTGCCTATTAAGGAAGTGGCTGAAATAAATTATCAGCCCGGTCCAATGCAAATAAGCCGTGACAATACCAACAGAAGAACTTATGTGGGAATTAATGTTGAAGGCAGGGATATAAAATCACTGGTTGAAGAAATTCAAACTACATTAGATGAAAAACTGGAATTGCCTTCCGGTTATTATATTCGATACGGTGGTGCATTTGAAAATCTCGAAAGGGCATCTCAACGTTTATCCTTTGTGGTTCCGCTTGCTTTGGCGTTAATTTTTATGCTGGTATTTTTTGCAGTTAAATCGTTCAAGCAAACTCTTATGATATACGTTGCTGTTCCCTTTGCAGCTGTGGGTGGAATTTTATCGTTATATCTACGTGATATGCCTTTTAGTATCTCTGCAGGAGTAGGTTTTATCGTTTTGTTTGGTGTTGCAGTGTTAAATGGATTGGTGCTTATTTCTGGTTTTAATGAACTTAAAGCAGAAGGCAACCTTAATATTAACGACATTATTAAAAAAGGTTCATTAAGACGTATTCGTCCAATTTTCCTAACAGCTTCTACCGATATATTAGGATTTATCCCAATGGCTGTTTCAACTTCGGCAGGTGCAGAAGTACAGCAACCTTTAGCAACAGTAGTAATTGGAGGTATGCTTACTTCATCTTTACTAACCTTAATAGTTTTACCTATCCTGTATCGTTTTGTTGAAACAGGTAAATTTAAAGTTAAAATTCCTGTACCCAGTACGGCTGTGATAGCAATGGTTTTAATCATTGGAGGTGTAGGTTTGTCAGGTAATCTAAAGGCTCAAAGTACAAGTTTAACACTTCAACAGGTTATTGAAAGGGCTAATGAGAACTATCCTTCAATTAAGGCTGCTCAAATGGAGATTGACAAGCAAAAAGCTTTGAAAGCAACAGCTTATGATTTTGGAAGCACATCAATTTATACCGGAAAAGAAGAAGTTGGAAATGGGTTGCCGGGAGTTCAAAACCGACTAGGAATTGGGCAATCAGACATTGATATTTTTAGTATTCCTGCAAAAAGCAAATTAGCCGATGCACGAACGCAACAGGCTGAAATGGGATTGAATTTAACTGAAAAAACGCTTTTGCGAGATGTGAGTATCGCTTGGTATAATGCTGCTTATTTTAAACAACAATGGCTGCTTTTTAAGGAACTTGACACCTTATACGCCAACTTTCAGAAAGCTGCTGAATTGAGGTATAAAACACAGGCAAGCTCAAAAATTGAGTTTCTTTCCGCTTCGGCAAAGTATAAAGAATTGCTGGTAAATTTAAAGAAAGCTGAAAGCAATTATTTGGCAAGTTTGCAACTTCTAAATCAATACTTGTTGTATCCATCGGAGTTTGATGTTGACATTCAAAATCTTGAGCAAAACGTTTTTGATGTAGTTTCTAAGAGCGATTCATTAATAGAAAGTCCCTTATTGAATTACTATTCTACTGCCATTAATGTTGCCGAATCGGAATGGAAAACGGAAAAAGCCAATTTCTTGCCGAAATTAAACCTTGGCTATAAAATGCAATCGGTTGATGGCAATTCGGGGTTCTACGGATGGGAAGCAGGAGTTACTGTACCATTGCTGTTTTTCTCTCAATCGGGAAAAACGAAAGCTGCAAATTTAAACGCACAAATTGCAAGTCAGCAATATCAACAAAAAGAATTGGAAATAAAAGCAGGGTATAATCAACAGATTAGCAGATGCCTTGCATTGCTTGAAGTTATTAATTATTACAAAAATGAAGCCTTGCCATTGGCAGACGAACAAATTCAGGCATCTAATTTAGGATATAAATTGGGGAGCATTGACTATGTTCAGTTTATTCAAAATATGGAATCGGCAATTAATACAAAACAGGAGTTTCTAAATCAACAGGCAGAATACTTTGAATTGTCTGCTCAATTAAAATATATAACAGGTAAATAATTTTTAAAAATGAAAAAAATGAAAAATAAAATATTTATAGCAATTATAGCCATTGCAACATTGATGTCCTGTAACTCTGCAAATAATAAAGGTCATGAAGGTCATGAAGGTGAAGAACATGAAGAGAGTGGTGCAGAGGGAGTAGTTATACTTAATAAAAATCAGCAGGAAGCCCTAAAAATTAAATTAGGAACTATTCAAATGCGGAATTTAACCACCGTGGTAAAAACTAACGGGCAGCTCGAAGTAGCTCCTTCAAGCAGTGCCGATGTAACTGCAATTGTTGGTGGAAATGTGAAAAGTATCAAAGTGTTTCATGGTGACAAAGTAGCTAAAGGGCAGCTTCTCGCCGTTCTTGAACATCCCGATTATATTGTTCTTCAGGAACAGTTTTCGGAAGTAGCAAATAAACTGGAATTCCTGGAAAAAGAATACGAACGTCAGAAAGAACTATTTGAAAACAATGTTGGAGCAGGTAAAGATTATCAGCAGGCAAAATCAGAATACAATACAGCAAAAGCAAAGTACGAAGGATTAAAATCACGTTTGCAATTGCTGAACCTTTCTCCTGATAAAATTGAAGAAGGGAATATTTCAAATACTGTAAATATCATAGCACCAATAAATGGCTTTGTGAATGAAGTGAATATTAAAGTTGGGACTTATGTTGATGCCAAAGACAAACTTTTTGCAATTACCGATAACAGTGAAATACATGCCGACTTTATGATTTATGAGAAAGATGTTCATCTTGTAAAAGAAGGTCAAACGGTTCATTTTACGGTTTCAAACCGCCCAAGTGAAGAGTTAACAGCAACCGTCTTTGCCATCGGAAAAGAATTTGAAGCCAATTCGAGAGCTGTACATATTCATGCCAAATTAAATGAAAAGGTTTCCGGCCTTATTTCGGGGATGTATATTTCAGGGCATTTGCACACCGACAAACAATTTACCCAAACAGTACCCAACGATGCCATAGTTACTGAGGGAACTAAATCGTACATTTTTATTGTTGATAACGAAGCGTTGGAGTCAAAAGAAAATGCCGAACATGATGACCACGACCTTGGTGTGGAAGAAAAAGCAGATGCTCACGCAGATAATGACGAACACGAAGGACACGACCATGATACAGAAGAAAAAGCTGATACTCATGCAGACAATGACTCAGGGCATAACAACAGCGGAGAAATGGCTTTTCGTATGGTCGAAGTTATTACAGGGCTTAAAGATGATGGTTACACTCAAATAACCCTTGTTGACAGCTTACCTGAAAACACACAAGTTGTTTTGAATTCAGCCTACTATTTACTTTCTGAGATAGGAAAAGGAGAAACTTCACATGAACATTAAAAACTAAAATCATGAAAGAAATAAAAGCATTTGTAAAACCATTTAAGGTTAACGACATTGTTCATCAGCTAATGGATGCCGGATATCCAAACATTACCATTTCGATGGCAGAAGGTACTGGCAATTTTCAAAACGACGACCCTTCCATTTCAACGCACTTTTCAATATCGGATAGTCCTGTGGCTAAACTCGAAATTGTAAGTAATAAAGAAGATGTGGAAAAAATAATTTCCATAATATCGGAACAAGGACGCACAGGAAATCCCGGAGACGGTCTAATTTACATATCTGATGTTGAAAAAACATACCGTGTAAAACAAGTTTAGAGAATAATAATTAGTTGTATTTTATACAGGTTGTCGAATTTCGACAGCCTGTATATCATAAACTTTAACGTATGAGCACATATCTATTTTTATACTACTGCATCTTTTTAATAGCACTTTTCATTGCGCCAAGCTATGTAACTTACAAACGAACAGGGATAAATCCCTTCAAGTTTAGCAAGGAAGAAACAGCAATAAACTATGTTGGGAAAGCCTACAAAATCATTTCAGCTTTTGCATTTGCAACCATTCTGTTAAATGCTTTTTTGACTTCAACCATGCAATATTTAGTTCCAATTGAATATTTACAAAGTGACATTTTAGTTTGGGTAGGGCTTGGTTTGATTCATCTCGCTTTCCTAATAATATTTATTGCACAGCGTAATATGGCAAACGAATGGCGTATAGGAATTGATAATGAAAATAAGGTAAACCTTATCACAAAAGGCATGTTTGGCATTTCTCGAAACCCTATTTTTCTTGGAGTAATCATTGTATTCATCGGATTATTTCTGATAATCCCAAACGCTGTCACAGTTGTTATTTTAGTTTCAGGAGTAATTGTAATTCAGGTACAGGTTAGGTTGGAAGAAGAGTTTCTTTTGAATCAACTTGGTAATGAATACAAGGAATATATGTCTAAAGTTAAAAGATGGATATTTTAATCAATTAAGTTATGGCACACAATCACAGTCATGGACATTCGCATTCAGATACAAACAGCTATAACAAAGCGTTTGCGATAGGTATAGGGTTAAATATAGTTTTCGTTGCAGTTGAAGTATTTTATGGCTTAATAGCAAACTCTTCGGCACTGCTGGCTGATGCCGGACACAATGCAAGTGATGTACTTGGTTTGGTGTTTGCCTGGTTTGCCGTATGGATGTCAACCAAAAAGCCAACAAAACGCTTTACCTATGGTTTTAAGAAAACAACTATTTTAATTTCTGTATTAAATGCCTTTCTTTTATTTGGAGCAGTGATTGCGATTGGTTGGGATGCAATTGGAAAATTCAAAAATCCTGAACCTGTTGCAGGAACACAAGTTATGATAGTTGCCGGAATAGGTGTTTTTATAAATACCATTACCGCTCTTATGTTTTTAAAAGGGCAGAAAGATGACTTGAACATTAAAGGGGCATTCTTACACATGGCAGCCGATGCTGGTGTGTCGTTAGGCGTTGTGGTATCTGGTTTGTTGATTGTAAAAACTGGATTACAATGGATTGACCCTGTAATGAGTTTTATAATCATACTTGTAATATTATGGGGAACATGGAAACTTTTTACCGAATCAATCAGGCTTGCATTGGATGCTGTTCCGGATACTATCAAATTTGAGAATGTAAAAGCTGCAATTCTTGAAACAAGTGAAGTAATAGACTTGCATGATTTACACATTTGGGCAATGAGTACAAATGAGAATGCTTTGTCTGTTCATGTGTTAACATCAACACAAAATACCGACAGCCTTTTGAACGAATTGAAAGAAAAATTAGCAAAGCAGTTCAGCATAAAACATATAACTATTCAGCTCGAAAAAGAAAGCTTAAATTGTACGAAATGTTAAAATCAGAATATCACATATCAAAAATGGACTGTCCGTCCGAAGAAAATATGATTCGGATGAAATTGGATGGTTTAAATGTTATTAAAAAACTCGAATTCGATATTGAAAAACGGAACCTTACAGTCTTTCATTCCGAAGCTGATGAAGAAATTCTAAAACGGTTGGAAGCATTAAATTTTGGAGCAAAGTTATCTGGCACCGAAAATATTGATGAAAGTGAGGTTATACTAGAAAGTTCAGAAGTTCAGTCAAAACTCCTTTGGTCGGTATTGATAATAAACTTTACCTTTTTCATTATTGAGATGACAACAGGTCTTATCTCAAAATCAATGGGGTTAGTTGCTGATTCACTTGATATGTTAGCTGATTCTTTTGTGTATGGATTAAGTCTTTGGGCAGTAGGTTCTACAGTTTTAAGGAAGAAGAAAGTAGCCCGATTAAGTGGTTACTTTCAACTATCATTAGCCCTTTTAGGGATTATTGAAGTAACCAGACGGTTTATTAGCTCAGAAGCTATGCCTGATTTCAGAATAATGATTGGCGTTTCAATCCTTGCATTAATAGCAAATGCAGCTTGTTTATATATTCTACAGAAATCAAAAAGCAAAGAAGCTCACATGAAGGCAAGTATGATTTTCACGTCAAACGATATAATAATAAACGGTGGTGTTATTCTTGCGGGAGTATTGGTGTTGCTAACTCAGTCGAAATATCCTGATTTGATAATTGGTTCAATTGTTTTCTTGATTGTAGTACGAGGGGCAATCAGAATTTTACAACTTGGGAAATAATGAAGCCTATTTTACTAAAATCGAAAATAACCTGTCCTGAATGTGGTTTTCAAAAAGAGGAAACCATGCCAGAGGATTCATGTCAGTTTTTCTATTATTGCGAGAAGTGTAAAACTGTACTGAAACCGAAAAAAGCGATTGTTGTTAAACAAAAAAAACTCTCGGTTGAATAATCAATCGGGAGTTTTTTTTATGCTCATTCCCCAAAAAGTTCCATTAAAAACTTACAAGCCCCTTCAAGTACAATTAAACCCCAACACCCCCACCATAAGCCTACTATATGTTTGTTTCCATTATGGAAGCAAGCACAAAGAAAATACTAGGCACATTAGCTGCTGTTGCAGCCGTTGGTGGAGGTTTCTACCTCATTAAGAAAGGCAAAAAGCTTCTGGCAGGGGCAAAAATGAACTTTGCCCTCTTGGGATTTCGCATCCACAAGATGAATTTACAGGAAGTTCAATTTGCTGTTAAACTTCGCTGTTACAACCCCACTAAAGCACCCATCACATTAGCTGTTAACCAGGTTGTTGCAAATTACAAAGGTTCGGCAGTCGCTTATTCTACCCCAGATATTAAAGGACTTACCATTGGTGCAGGCAAAACGCAAGAGCCTGAAATTGTTTTTCAAGTGCCATACCTGAACCTTATGGGTAAAGGTCTAACTCTTTCCGTGCTTTCCAATACCGAGCAGCTTAAAGCTGATATGACTTTCACCATGACCATCAGCGTTAATGGCGAAACTCTTACTACCACGCAATCATTATCAGAGGACGAAAATATGAACGGATTAGCATTGGGCGAATTGGGCATTGTATCCGGCCCACGAAACACCCAAAACGGTAAACGTTTCAACCACCTTATAAAAAAG
>NZ_JAPDPJ010000081.1 GCF_026013605.1 Plebeiibacterium sediminum | reverse complement strand
AAGCTGTAAATCAAAGACCAGATACATCATTGTCTTAGGACAGGATTAACAAGATTAACAGGATTGTAGAGAAAAGCGTCTCGCTTTGTTGTTTATATAATGGCTTCATAATGCTGCCTCGCGTTTCCTCACGCGTGGATAACATATTCTACAAGTATTAAATTTCATCCTGTCAATTCTGTAAATCCTGTCTAATAAAAGCGAGCTGTAAATCATTGACATGTATATCTGTTAATTCTGTCTGTTATATTAAACCAGGATATTACCCGTCAATTAAATAAAAAATTGCATTAGATTTGATTTAATTTCAAAATTGAAAGATATTGCGATTAATCTATTGACAGGAAATATGAAGAACACACATATAATTATAGTATCGTTTATACTATTTCTTATTACTTCAATTACTTACGGACAAGCAGATAGTCTGGTACAAAAAAATGATTCCATTAACATTGCGGTATTAAAAGAATACCAGGAAAAGCTTTTGGAAGTTGAAAAGCAGCGTTTGGTTGATTCCATAAAAAAGTCAGAGCTGGAATCGCAGTTGATAAAGCTAAAAACCACCGATAACATACAAAAAGAAGATTTAATCAATCAGCTTAAAACCATTGAGGAAAACGAACAGAAGCGCATTACAGACAAAAAAGACCAAATTAATTCCTTGCGAAATACAGCAAAAGGGTATCCTGTAATTGGAGTTTTAGAAGATACGCTCTTTGTGGTTTATTCAAAAATAGGCGCTTCAACACCGGCTGAAAGAGCCTTAAATATCTCTCGTAAAATAGAAAAACTGTATGAGGATGACTTTCTCAACCCAGATTCAATTTCTGTAACAAAATCAGAGAATACCTTTGATATTGTTTATGGCGAAATCATTTTAATGAGTGTGTCTGAGAATGATGGAATTTGGTATGGTAAAAGCACATCAGTATTAGCCGAGGACTTTAAAGAAACCATTAAAGCATCCATAATCAAGGCCAAAGAAGAAAACAGTTTGCTTAAAATTTTGGGCCGTATCGGAATGGTTCTCTTAGTCATTGTTATTGCCCGTTTTATTATCTGGTTAATTGGCAAGGGCTATTCAATCCTATTAAAATATATTGATGTTAAGAAAGATATATGGCTCAGAGATTTATCATTTAAGGATTATACTTTTATAAAAGCCGATCAGGAACTACAAGTACTTTTGCTTTTTGTGCGTGCAGTTAAATGGTTTATATATATTTTATTGCTTTATATTACCTTACCTATTATCTTTAGTATATTTCCTTTTTCAAGAGACTGGGCTGATACTTTGTTTCATTTAATCTGGTCTCCTTTTAAAAGTATATTATTTGCAGTGTGGGATTATCTGCCTAACCTGTTCGCTATTTTGGTTATTTACTTTGTAATGAAGTATGTAATTAAGTTTGTAAAGTATATTTTCCGTGAAATAGAAACTGAGAAATTAGTTATTTCAGGTTTTCATGCCGATTGGGCCATGCCCACTTATAGTATCATTCGTTTTTTGCTGTATGCATTTATGTTTGTGCTAATCTTTCCAAAATTACCGGGATCAGACTCTACAATTTTTAAGGGGGTTTCTGTATTTATCGGTATATTATTTTCATTAGGATCATCATCTGCCATAGCTAACATGGTGGCTGGTATTGTGATTACTTACATGCGTCCTTTTCAAATAGGAGATCGTATTAAAATCGGTGAAGCTACAGGTGATATTATAGAAAAAACATTATTAGTAACTCGCATAAAAACCATTAAAAACGAGATTATAACCATTCCTAATTCATCGGTTTTAACCGGAAATACCATTAATTACAGTATTGGCGCTAAAGACACAGGATTAATTATCCATACTTCAGTTACCATTGGTTACGATGTGCCATGGAAAGATATGCACCAGGCATTAATTGATGCAGCTTTGCGTACAGATATGGTTATGAAAGAGCCGTTGCCTTTTGTTTTACAAACCAGTCTGGATGATTTTTATGTGAGCTATCAGGTGAATGCTTACGTTAGAGAGGCCAGTAAGCAGGCTGTGATTTATAGTCTTTTGCATCAGAATATTCAGGATGTTTGTAACGAGAGAGGAATTGAAATACTATCGCCACATTACAGAGCAGCCAGAGATGGTAACAAAACTACTATTCCAGAGGATTATTTACCTGAAGATTATAAAACACCTGGATTTAATGTTCATGTAAACGCCGCGGAGAATGGTCCGTCAGGCATCAATACAAACTCAAAAGAGTAAGGTTATCAGACAAAATGATAAAGTTGAATTAAGATGATTTCCATATTAAGAACCAATTCTGAGCATAAAGATTTTATTGAACTTGTTAGTCATTTAGATGCTGATTTGGCCAGAAGGGATGGTGAGGATCATGCCTTTTTTGCCCAATACAATAAAGTCGATATGATAAAACATGTTGTAGTGGCTTTTGAAAATGAGATACCCGTTTCGTGTGGAGCCATTAAACAGTTTGATAATACTACCATGGAAATAAAAAGGATGTACACACTTCCGGATTACAGGGGGAAAGGAATTGCTTCAAAGGTGCTATCAGAGCTGGAAAAATGGACTTTAGAGTTGGGCTACCAAAAATGTATTTTAGAAACTGGTATTAAGCAGCCGGAAGCCATCAGACTTTATGAGAAAAATAATTATCAGCTGATTCCTAATTATGAACCCTATGTTAATGTGGAAACCAGCCGTTGTTTTATGAAGAATGTATGACCACTAATTAGATAAAAAAAAGTTTGATAAAGCCAGGCCTTATCAAACTTATACACTTTTGTTTTATGATTAAAATCGGGTGACGTCGCCACCACCACTTTCGTTAATATCTTTTAATTTAGGCGAGCCTGTGTAATGAACGTCTCCACCGCCACTGGCATTGGCCTTTAATTCTTCGGAAACATTTACTTCAATATCTGCTCCTCCGGATGCAACCACATCAGCAAATTTGGCCATTAGTTTTTTTGCATCAATATCTGAGCCACCAGAACAATTGGCATCTAAAGTATTGGTACTTCCCTTAACAGAAATATCTGCACCTCCGCTGCAAATTAATTTTAACGATTGTGTTTCAGAAGTTAAGTACACATCAGCACCTCCAGAAGAAATAACGATCATATCAACTTCTTTAATTGTTCCGTTACTCTTCACATCAGCACCACCTGAAGCATCTATTTTATTATAGGTAGGGGCTGTAACATATACTTTTTTGGTGTCCTTGGCACTCCATCTAAAATTACCTTTTACATAGATGTGAAGGGTTTCTCCTTTTACTTCGGTAATAATACGGTGTAGTGAATTTTTATTGGCTTCCACTTCAACTTTAGTAGGTTCTCCTTGTATAAGGAAAGCGTCAATTCCGGAGCTTACTGAAACAGAAGTAAATGATTTTGTTTCTCTTACTTCCTTATTCTGTGCAAAGATGGAAGTGGCTGTTACTACAGCAATACAAAGGGTTAATAATCTAATTCTCATATGTTTAATTTTAAATTTTCCTGAACTCTCAAACAAATTCAATCATGGTTGAAAAAGAACATCCTGAATAGAATTGAAATGATCGTTTCATCATAGTTATTATTAATGAATTATATATATCGATCTTAATTGCAAGTGTGTGACGCTTTACTATGATGAGAAGTTACAATATATGCGGATTAATATCAAATTGAGGAGCTAACAAACAATGAAATAGTTGAATAAGTGGTTAAAAGATTGTTTTTGTAAAATAAAAAAGGTGCAATCAGACTATTAAATCATCATTGCACCCCTTTAAATAAATATAAATCAAGTAAGTTTATTTCACTTCCCAGGTTTCGCCTGAATTAACCATATCTTCAAAGCTCGAAATTTTGGTGCTGTTCTGCACTTCTTCAACCTGTTTTTTCACTTCCTGTTCATAAGTGCGCCTTTCTACAGATCTAATCACTCCAAGAGCAACTGGCAATTCCGGATATTCCATTGCAATCAGCTTCATGTGAATGTTAGGAAATTCAGCATAGGCATCATGAACCAAAATGTCTTCTAATGTATAGCCATCTTGTCCAATAGTCACTGCTTTTAATTTCATGTCTTCACCTAACACAAGACCTTTATCATTATTGGCTCCAAAAATCATTTTTTCACCATGACGTAAAAGAATGGTTCTGTCAGCCTTGTATTTTTTATCAGTAATAGCTTCGTGTGTTTTGTCGTTATAAATCACACAGTTCTGAAGTACTTCTATTACAGATGTTCCTTTATGTTTGGCAGCTTCAGTCATAATTTCAACCGAAAGCTTCAGCTCTTTATCAATTGTTCTGGCAAAGAACTGACCACCTGCACCAATGGCAAGCAATCCAGGACGGAAAGGATCTTCCACAGTTCCAAATGGCGACGATTTAGAAATAAATCCTCTTTTAGATGTTGGTGAATATTGTCCTTTGGTTAAACCATAAATCTGGTTGTTAAAAAGGATCACATTCATATCAATATTACGGCGTATTAAATGGATAAAATGGTTTCCTCCAATAGCCAAAGCATCACCATCACCGGTAATTTGCCAAACATGTAAGTTTGGATTAGCCACCTTAACACCTGAAGCTATAGCAGCTCCACGACCATGAATCGTATGGAAACCATAGGTATTCATATAGTAAGGGAATCGTGAAGAACATCCAATTCCTGATATAACAGCAATGTTATGAGGTTCAACTTTTAATTCGGCCATAGCTTTTTGAACCGAATTTAAGATAGCATGGTCACCACATCCGGGGCACCATCTAACATTTAAATTACTTTTATAATCGGTATATTTTAATTCGCAATTTTCACTCATTATTTACTCCTCCAATAAATTTTTAAACTTCTCTTTTAACTCAACAATAGTAAATGGTAATCCTTGTACTTTGTTAAATTGTTGATATGGTATATCAGGGAAATTCATGCGTAAATAATTAGCAAACTGTCCCATGTTTAATTCACATACAATCACCTTCTTGTACTTTTTAAGAACCTCGTATGTGTTTTTTGGAAGAGGGTTGATGTAGTTAAAATGAGCAAGTGCCACATTAACACCTTCGTGAATTAACTCATCAACAGCAGTAAATAAATGACCAAAAGTTCCGCCCCAGCCAACTACTAATAAGTCGCTGTCTTCGCATCCCAGAATGTCTTGTTCAGGAATATAGTCTTCAATATTTTTGATTTTTTGAGCTCGGGTATTAACCATTTTCTGGTGGTTTAAACCGTCGTATGAAACACCACCGGTTAATTCATCCTTTTCTAATCCACCAATCTGGTGCATTAATTTTGGAGTTCCCGGTTTAGCCCAGCATCTTACTAAAGTGTCAGATCTTCGCTTGTAAGGCAACCATTCATCGTGATCTGTAGTAACCCTTTTAGGCTTAATTTCAGGATAGTCTTTTAAATCCGGAATCTTCCATGGTTGTGTACCATTCGCTAAAAATCCATCTGTTAACAGAATAACCGGAGTCATGTGTTCAACGGCAATTTTAGCAGCATAAAAAGCGTATTCAAAGCAATTAATAGGAGATGAGGCAGCCACAACAACGCAAGGACTTTCACCATTACGTCCGTATAGAGCCTGCATTAAATCACTTTGCTCTGTTTTAGTAGGTAAACCTGTAGATGGCCCACCACGCTGAACATTTACAATAACTAAAGGTAGTTCCGCAATAATTGCTAAACCAATGGCTTCTCCTTTTAATGCCAATCCAGGTCCTGAAGTTGAAGTTACCGCTAAGTCACCGGCAAAACTGGCTCCAATGGCAGTACAAATACCAGCAATCTCATCTTCTGCCTGAAACACTTTTACACCCAAATCTTTTCGTGCAGAAAGTTCCTGAAGAATTTCAGTAGCCGGAGTAATAGGGTAGGAGCCTAAAAATAATTCAAGTCCTGCTTTTTGAGCGGCAGCAATCAAACCCCATGCAACAGCCGTATTACCATTTAAATTACGGTATCGTCCTTTTTCAATGGATGCCGGGTTAATATGGTATGAAGGTGTTACAGCCTGAATAATAACACCGTAGTTATAACCTTCTTTTAGTACTTTTAAATTGGCTTCAACAACAAGGGGTTTTTTTGCAAATTTTTTGCGGATATATTCTTCTGTATGTTCCAAAGGACGGTCGAATAACCAGTAAACCAATCCTAAAGCATACATGTTTTTACTACGTAGTATACTTTTATTATCAAGGCCCATATCCTTTAAACTCTCTTTTGTAAGTGTAGTAATAGGAGCTTTGATAATGTTAAAGTCGCCAAGTCTGTCTTCAACAATAGGATCGTCAGTTTTGTAACCTGCTTTTTCAAGGTTTCTTTCATCAAAACTGTCCACATCCATAATTATTGTACCACCAGCCTTAACCCAACGGGAGTTGGCCTTTAATGCGGCCGGATTCATCGCAACCAATACGTCTGCATAATCACCTGGTGTATATACTTCTGTGTGTCCGATATGAACCTGGAAACCTGAAACTCCACCAATTGTTCCTTGAGGAGCTCTAATTTCTGCCGGATAATCAGGAAATGTTGAAATATCGTTTCCAAAAATAGCTGAGGTTTTAGAAAACAATGTACCAGTTAGCTGCATTCCATCACCGGAGTCGCCTGAGAATCGAACTACCACTTCATTGCGTTCGATTACTTTTGAACTTCTGCCCATAATAATTTTGTGTCTTTTTAAATATCTGGATTTTTCATATCACTTTTAAGTTAATATAAAAAGACAAGACTCACTGCATTTCGTATAAAAAAGCAATAGATCTTGTTTCTGTTTATTGGATAACCTTAAAGTAAAATGTGTCGTTAAATATTAAAGTAAAGGTAATGCAGGAATAACTTACAAATGCTTGACTAAAATCAGTTTTTAGTATTGAATATCAATATTTTAATAAAAAACATTTTTAAGCAAAATTTAATCCAAAGTTCGTTATGTTAAGATTATTAGCATGATAAGAATAATTCAGTTTTCTTATTAAAAATATTTACAAATAGTAAAATGCGAATAAAATTGAACAATCGCTGTGAATCGATGCTTTATAGCTATGTAATAGAGCACACAAAATAGCTTTAAAAAGCTTATTTTTGCGTGAAAATAAAATAATTAGTTATGGCTTTAATTAAAGAAGTAAGAGGGTTTACTCCTAAAATAGGCGAAAATGTTTTTTTAGCTGAAAATGCTACAATAGTTGGAGATGTGGAAATTGGAAACGATTGTAGTGTTTGGTTTAATGCGGTTTTAAGAGGGGATGTAAATACAATTAAAATAGGGAATAAAGTAAATATTCAGGATGGTTCTGTATTACACACGCTTTATCAAAAATCGACCCTAGAGATAGGGGATAATGTATCAATCGGGCATAATGTAACCATACATGGCGCTAAAATTGAAAATGATGTTCTTGTAGGTATGGGAGCAACTATTTTAGATAATGCAGTGATTGGAAGTAATTCTATTATTGCAGCAAACTCATTGGTGTTAAGTAATACAGTTGTTGAACCAAATAGTGTTTACGCCGGAGTTCCTGCTAAAAAGGTTAAGGATATTGAACCTGAGCAAACAAAAGAAATGATTGAAAAGATTGCCAACAATTATTTGATGTATTCAAGTTGGTATAAATAATTTTTATTTACCTCAGGTTAGTAAAAAAGAAAAAGCCCGGTGATTAGCCGGGCTTTCTTGTATTATCTTCTTTAGTAATTGAAATTATTTCATGCTTCTTTTATCTCCGGCATGACTAATTACACTACCATTTAAAATTCCGTTGTATCGTGCGGTATCATCTAAAATTTCAATAGCTTGTTTTAATTCTTTATCATCCTGAAGGCTATATTTAATAGCTCCTTTTTGATAATAATATCTTTTAATGATCTCAGCACCCAATAGCTCTGAAATTTCTTTTCTAAATATGTTAAGGTCTTTCTTAACATCCAGTTTTAGCATTTCTTCCAGCTGGTCAAACTCAGTTTTCGACTTTTCATAATAGTCTTCTTTTTGTGCGATGTCTTTTAATTTTTTTAGTGCATCCTGAGTTGCAGATTCATATTTAAAATCTTCTTTAGCCAATACGTAATCGGTAAATTCCTTGAAGATTTCATCTGTAATTTTGAATTCTGTTGGAGCCGGAATTTCACTGTTTTTCACATAAAAATCAGTAGCAAAATTGAAGAATGTATTTTGAGCAACTAAAGCAAATGAGATATTTCCAAATTTTTCTATATCAACTTTAACATCAGGCGAAACACCTCCACCGTCAAATACAGAACGACCATCAAAAGTCTTGAATTCTCTGATTAGTGAATCAGGAACCAAACCAACACTTCCATCTTCGTTTCTATGAGAGTAATCCACTGCCTGAATACATCTTCCACTTGGAATGTAGTATTTAGCTGTAGTAACTTTTAATTTGCTACTGTAGGATAGATTGCGGGTTGTTTGTACTAATCCTTTTCCAAATGAACGTTGTCCTATTAATACGCCACGGTCCATATCCTGAATACTACCTGCAACAATTTCTGATGCTGATGCAGAACCCCTGCTAATTAAAACAGCCAGAGGAATTACGGTATCTACAGGTTCTGATGTAGCTCTGTAAACCTTGTCCCATTGTTTAATTTTACCTCGGGTTGAAACCACTTCAACTCCCTTTTTAACAAACAGGTTAACAATTTTAACGGCATCATCCAATAAACCTCCGGGATTACCTCTTAGGTCAAGAATGATGCTTTCTGCACCCTGATTTTCTTTAAGGTCAACCAATGCCTTCTCAACTTCTTTGGAGCAATCCTGAGTAAAACTATTCAGGATGATGATGCCTGTTTTATCATTTACCATACCATAATAAGGTACTGGGTTGATGGCAATCTTTTCTCTGATCAGCTCAATTGTTAAAGGCTTACTTGTTCCTGGACGTTCCACCTTAAGTTTTAATGGTGTATTTGGAGCACCTTTTAGCATCTCGCTAACTTCAGAACTTGATTTACCAACAGCATTTACTCCGTTAACTTCAAGTAACTTATCTCCGGCTTTTAAACCAGCTTTTTGAGCAGGGAAACCTTCGTATGGTTCTGCAATTACAATGTAATCGCCATTTTTGGAAATTAAGGAACCCATACCTCCGTATTCACCGGTAGTCATGAATTTAAAATCCTCCATATCATCTTCCGGAATATAGGTAGTATATGGATCTAAAGATTCAAGCATGTTGTCAATACCTGTTTTAATTAACTTTTCCGGATTGGTTTCGTCAACGTAGTAGGTATTTAATTCTCTGAATAGTGTATAAAAGATATCGAGGTTTTTAACGATGCTGAAATTTCTCTCGTCATCATTAACAAAACCAGCCAATCCAACCGAAAGTACTAAAACAACCAGTACACTACTGATCCATTTTAGCCGGCTGTGTTTTTTGAATATTTTCATGTGTTTATCTTTTCTTTTAATTGCCACATGGAACTCGCCGAAAAAACAATCATTTTCATGTTTGAGAAAAAATTTCTCATGGCTCGTTTCATGTGTTTAAATTTTCTTTTAATTGTCAGATAAAACGCTTCAATAAATTTGATCATTCTCCTGTTTGTAAATTTGTACGATCAAACCTATCTAGTCGTTGAGTTCTGTTTACTTTTTATGTAATCCACATTCTTTAGTGTCAGGATTTTCCCAGAACCATCTTCCAGCTCTGATGTCTTCACCTGGCAATATTGCTCTTGTACAAGGTTGGCAACCAATACTTGGATATCCTTTGTCGTGAAGAGGATTGTATGGAATACCTTTTTCTTTAATATAATCCCAAACTTGTTTCTCCGTCCATTTTGCCAATGGATTAATTTTTACCAGATTATTATTCTCATCCCATTCTACGACCTGAATGTCAGTTCTTGTAACTGATTGTTCAGCTCTTAACCCACATATCCATACATCTAAACCTTCAAAAGCTCTTTTTAATGGCTCAAGTTTTCTGTTGTAGCAGCATTCCTTACGGTTTTCAATACTATCATAAAACAGGTTGATGCCTTTAGCCTGAACCATTTTTTGAACTGGTTCTGATTTAGGGAAGAAAACCTCAATCTTGGTTTTATACTTTTTACAAGTACGGTCTATTAACTCATAAGTTTCAGAAAATAGTCTACCTGTATCTAAGGTGAAAATTCGGGCGTCTTTATTAATGGATGTTACCATTTGAGTCAGAACCTGGTCTTCAGCACCAAGACTTGATGATAAAGCAATTTTATCCTGATATCTATCCAGAAAATAAGTTAATAATTCTATTGGATCAGCATCAGTATACTTCTGGTTCAGCTCTAAAATTTCTTCTTTTGTCATTTATCGTATAATGCTTAAAAAGCGGCTATTCTTGTACTACAACAAAAATAGCCGCAATTAGTTTTTTATGTTTCTATTATTTTATTTGCCAAAACAAACACCCATGTTGACTGCTTTTTCAACAAGGTGGTTACCTGGTTCAATTAATCTTGTTTTTCCACCAACTTCTTCCAAAGGAACAGATGTAATTTCACCTCCCTTTATAGACACCATGGTACCAAATTTCTTTTCATGTATTAAACTGGCAGCATAGGCTCCATATCGAGTAGCCAATATTCTGTCTGCTGGTGAAGGGCTTCCTCCACGTTGAATATAACCCAGAATTGTTTCTCTTGTTTCCAGGCCTGTTCTATCCATAATTTCTTTACTGATGTATCTGGCAGCATTCTTTTTACCAGGAGTTCCAATACCTTCACCAACAACAACTATTGAATAAGGTTTTCCTTTTTCGGCTCTGGTAAGTAGTGTTTGTGCTACAACATCCATATCATACTCCATTTCAGGTAAAAGAATTACATCACCACCTGCAGCTAAACCTGAATGTAATGCAATCCATCCTGCATTATGTCCCATAACTTCAATTACCATAACCCGTTTGTGAGAGTTGGCTGTAGTATGAAGACGGTCGATAGCATCGGTAGCAATATTTACTGCGGAATCAAATCCAAAAGTAACATCGGTTCCCCAAACATCATTATCAATAGTCTTTGGAATCCCCACAACATTTAATCCTTCCTTTGAAAGAAGATTTGCTGTTTTTTGAGTACCATTACCACCAATACAAACTAAAGCATCCAGTCCTAGCAGTTCGTAATTTTCTATAATTACCTGGGGTTTATCTTCAACAGTATCTCCTTCCTGAGGTTTAAAAGGTTTCATTCTTGAGGTTCCAAGAATTGTACCTCCTAAAGTTAAGATACCTGATAACTTGTCTTCAGTAAGAGGTTCGTAATCTCTGTCAATTAATCCACTAAATCCATTAGAGATACCAATTACTTCCATTCCATATTGAACAATAGCAGTTTTTCCTACCCCTCGAATTGCAGCATTGATACCTGGACAGTCACCACCTGCGGATAGAATTCCTATTTTTGTTTTTTTATCAGTCATGATTATTGTGATTTAATTGAATGCGTAAATTTAATTTAAAAATATATTTAAAGAAAGAAATCATCTACTGATGAAAGAATAACATGGGTATATCAATGTTAAAAAGCATTGTTTTTGTAATGCTGGGGTGCAGTAACTTCGATATTACATTTCTTTTCTTTCTTGTAATTGCCAATAAATCGATATCTGTGTTTTTAATATATTCGGTAGCTGCCTGAAGCACATCATCGCCATAAATAAATTCAGCTTCCATCTTTTGGTTCCGATAGGTTGTAGCACAGTATTCCAAATATTCGTTGAGTAAGTTTACATCTGCCTTTTCTTTTCCTTCCGGATGATACTGAACATTATGAATGACTGTGTTAAAAGACATGGTTAAACGAACTAACTTGTGTAGTGAGGTATATTCTCCCTTACAAAAGTCTGTTAAAAATAATATGTTGTTTAATTTATTCAGATTCAGATCGTAGTCGGTAGGAACTGCAAGTACCGGAAAGTTTACGTTTCTGATGATATCCAATGTAACGCTTCCTAAGAGTTCTTTAATGGTTTCACCTTTGCTTTTGGTTCCCATTACAATTAAATCAGGACTATAATCTGTGCAAAATAAAGGAATAGCATCCTCGGGATAACCTTCTATTACCTTAGTTTTTATGGTGATATTTGGATTGTTAAAATCTTTTATGGTCTGGTCTTTAATGTTTTCTAATTCATTGTAGGTATCCTCAATAGTTGATAATCTTTTATGATTGTCGTCGGTCTCTTCATTTTCATCAAAATAAGGAGTAAAAACATGAAGTAAGGTAATCTCTCCCTGAAATTTCTCCGCAAGCAGAGAGCTATAGTTTATGGCATTCAAGGTATAAGGTTCAAAATTTATGGGAATTAAAAATCGAATATACATGTTGCATCTCCTTTTGATGAATAATAGATATTTTTAACCCTTTGTGAGTTTCAATTTTGAATGAACTAAATTGAAAACCTGTAGTTGTAATGTTTATAAATTTAAATAAAATATGAGCCATAGTAAACTAATTGGTACATTTAGTTTAAAGAAAGGTGTTTTAATTTAAGTTATGATAGAAAATAGTCAGACTGTTAATGTCGTATGGTTACGCAGAGATATTCGATTAGAGGATAATAAAGCCATTGAGATGGCCTCAAAGGATGGTAATCCGATTTTGCTAGTTTACATCTTTGATGATGGGTTAGTTAAAAACAAATCTATATATGATCCGGGATTAAATTTTGTTTATCAGCAACTGAAAAAGCTTAATGAAACATTGGGTAAACAAGGTAGTTCTGTACTTATTACAGCAGGTAATCCGGTTACTGTATTTAAGGGAATACTACAGAAATTCAATGTTAAAGCCATATTTGCAAATAAAGAATATGAGCCATATACAATAAGCAGAGATCGAAAGGTTGATGAACTTTGTACAAATAACCATGTGAGATTTGAGTTGTTTAAAGATCATGTTATTTTTGAACCCAATGAGGTTTTAAAAGTAGATGGTACTCCTTATCAGGTATTCACTTCCTACAAAAACAAATGGCTCCAACAGTTGGATTTAACACAATTGGAGGCTGGTTCTGCAGCAAGTAATTTTTATCAATTTAAAGCTGAGATGCCTTCATTGGATGATTTAGGAATTACAGCATGTGATTTTGAGGTGAAAGATTTCACACTTGATCATATTAATGAATTCGGTTCAACCAGAGATTTTCCTGGTATGGATACCGGGAGTTTTTTAGGTCCTCATTTAAGACACGGAACGATTAGTATTCGGAAGATAGTACTCTCGGTTATAAATACTGATCCGGTTTTTCTAAGTGCCCTAATCTGGCGAGAATTTTTTATTCAGATTTTGTATCATTTCCCGTATGTAATTGATGGCAGTTTTAAAAAGAAATATGATTTTATTAAGTGGGAAAATGATGAGGCTAAGTTTAAGAAATGGCAGGAAGGGAAAACAGGGTACCCGATGGTTGATGCAGGAATGAGGGAGCTAAATGCTACTGGATATATGCATAACAGAGTAAGAATGGTAGCTGCTAGTTTTTTATGTAAGCACCTGTTAATTGACTGGAGGTGGGGTGAAGCTTATTTTGCTTCAAAATTATGCGATTATGAGTTTGCTGCAAATAACGGAAACTGGCAATGGGTTGCCGGATCAGGCTGTGATGCAGCTCCTTATTTTAGAGTCTTTAATCCTATGACTCAGCATAAAAAGTTTGATTCAAAGTCGGAGTATGTTATTAAATGGGTGCCTGAATATGGAACATTGGCTTATGGACAGCCAATTATCGATCATGATTTTGCCAGGAAAAGAGTTTTAGAGGCTTATAAGAACGCTGTAAAATAAAAAAAGCCACATCTTAATCGGATGTGGCTTTTGTATATCTTTAAGTATGCTTAGATGATTAACATTGCATCACCATAAGGTCCAAATCTGTACTTTTCTTTAACAGCTACTTTATAAGCATGTATTAAATGATCATAACCTGCAAAAGCAGCTGTCATCATCATTAAAGTAGATAATGGTAAGTGGAAGTTTGAAATCATACAATTAGCAACGCTAAAGTCATAAGGAGGGAAGATAAACTTGTTAGTCCATCCTTCAAATGGTTTAACGTGTCCAAATGTAGAAACAGAACTTTCAATAGTTCTCATTACTGTTGTTCCTACTGCACAAATTCTTTTCTTAGCATCTTTACCTGCATTAATAATATCACAAGCTTCGTCTGTAATAAAGATCTGCTCTGAATCCATTTTATGCTTGGTTAAATCTTCCACGTCAACAGTACGGAAGTTACCTAAACCTACATGAAGTGTAATTTCAGCAAAGTCAACACCAATTATTTCAAGGCGTTTCATTAATTCACGACTAAAGTGCATACCTGCAGTAGGAGCAGCTACAGCACCTTCGTGCTTTGCATAAATAGTTTGATATCTATCTCTGTCTTCAGGTTCTACCTTACGGTTAATTGTTTTAGGAAGAGGAGTTTCACCTAGTGCAAATAAAGCATCTTTAAACTCATCGTATGGTCCATCATGTAAGAAACGTAGTGTACGTCCTCTTGATGTAGTATTGTCAATTACTTCAGCAACCATTTCATCATCATCGCCAAAGTAAAGTTTGTTACCAATTCTTATTTTTCTTGCCGGATCAACTAAAACATCCCAAAGTTTTTGTTCGCGATTTAATTCACGTAATAAAAATACTTCAATCTCAGCTCCGGTTTTTTCTTTGTTTCCATAAAGTCTAGCAGGAAAAACTTTTGTGTTATTGAATATCATCACGTCTTTTTCGTCAAAATACTCAATAAGATCTTTAAAAAGTTTGTGTTCAATGGCTCCTGTCTTTTTGTCAATAACCATCATTCTTGATTCATCACGGTTTTGAGTTGGGTGTAGGGCAATTAGTTCCTCAGGTAAGTTGTACTTAAACTTTGATAACTTCATATGGAAATCCGTTTATAATTAATTCAGATTATATTTTATTTCAAATCATATCAAAACACCTATAAAGTGATTGATATCAAATACTTTTTGCAAATGTAAAGCAAAAAACGCACAAAGCAACCTTATACGGGGCAATTTAGTAAAGGTTACATTTTATTTTAATATTTTTTCAAGAGCCTCCAGAGGCATGGCATCAGAGTTGAGATACTTCCCGATACGAGTTCTTTTTAAAGCAATTAGATGAGCTCCGCTATTAAGTGCTTTACCAATATCTCTGGCTAAACCTCTAATATAGGTTCCTTTACTGCAAACAATACGTAAAGTAAGTTCGGTAGATTCAAAATTAAGTACCTCAATTTCTTTAATAATAAGTTTTTTGGGTTTTAATTCCGGATCTTTACCATCGCGTGCGTATTCATATGCACGCTTTCCTTGTACTTTAACAGCTGAAAATGCTGGTGGAATTTGATCCAGTTCCCCAATAAAGTCTTTTAGCGTTTGGTCAATTAATTCTCGGGTAATATGTTCAGTCGGGAATTTCTCGTCTATTTCTGTTTCCAAATCAAAAGATGGGGTAGTAGCTCCCAGCTTTAAAGTGGTAACATATTCTTTTTCTTCAGCCTGATAGCTGTCGATTGTTTTAGTTGCTTTACCGGTGCAAACAATCAGTAAGCCTGTGGCCAATGGATCTAAAGTTCCGGCATGTCCAACCTTCAATTTTTTTACGCCAAGAGCAGTACAGATTTGCTTTCTTACTTTGCTCACTAAATTAAATGAGGTCCATTCATATGGTTTGTCAAATAATAACACCTCTCCCTCTTTAAAATTATATCCTTCAATAATTTTATCTTCCATCTATTATAGTCCCCAAATTATTGCAATTGCACCTACAATGGCGCAGTACAACGCAAAATATATTAATTTACCTTTTTTTACCAGATTAATCATTGCTTTACAGGCAAGTAAGCCTGAAATAAATGCACTTATAAAACCAATTGTCAATGGAATAGCTCCAATACTACTTGTTGCTGTTACATCATCTTTAAGTACACTTAAAACATTCTCACCTAAGATTGGGATTAGCACCATTAAAAAAGAAAAACGTGCTACAGCTTCTCGTTTGTTACCTAACAATAATCCGGTAGCAATGGTTGATCCGGATCTTGAGATTCCAGGTAATACTGCAATAGTTTGAGCAATACCTATGATAAAAGCATCTTTAAAAGAAATGTCTTTTTCTTTGGCTTTAGCATAAAAAGTAAATGCTAGTAGGGCTGCTGTAATCAGTAACATAATTCCTACGAGCAATAAAATTTTATCGGTATTAAAAAGTTCTTCAACGTAATCTTTAAAGAAAACACCTACAATACCAATCGGTATCATACTAACCGCAATTTTAAATAGGTATTGCGTTTCTTCGTTCCACGAAAAGTTGAAAAACCCTGTGATTAAATTGGCTAAATCTTTTCTGAAAATAAATATGGTACTAAGTACAGTTGCACCATGAACAACAACAGTAAAGGTAAGGTTATCAGGGGCTTCAACCCCTAAAGTCTGCTTGCCAATTTCTAAGTGCCCGCTACTGCTTACGGGCAAAAACTCCGTTAATCCCTGAATAATTCCAAGGATTAAAGCTTCAAACCAAGTCATAAAATATTGTGGAAATTAAATTATAAGTAAAACTATTGCTTTGGTTTTTTCATGATAGCATAGATCTCGAAAATGAAACCTAATAAAACAACCATTGGTGCCAGTGTAGTTCTTTGAAAACCATAGATGTCCTCGTTAAATACATTAGGATCATCACTTCCTCCACCAATCATTAAAATAAAACCTAAAATAACTACAGCAAATCCTATTGCCATTAGCATATAGTTTTGTTTTGAAAGTGCAAATTCAAATTTCTTTTCTTGTTTATTGCTCGACATAATTAATTATTAAAAATATAATTGATCGGTTTTTAATCTTAGATATTTGTTAACAGCAAAAAAGGTAGATACAAAAGAAAGTAACATACCAATCACGATTACTATTACAAATAAAATACCAATAAGTTCGATGTTGTCAAATCCTATAAAACCACCTAATTCTCTATGCAGTATGTAAACTCCTCCGGCCAGTAATCCATTGGCTAAAACAGCACCAATAAAGCCGTGTAACAAACTTGTGCTGATAAATGGCTGTCGTATAAATCCTTTGGTGGCACCAACCAGTTGCATTGTGTTTATTAAAAAGCGTTTTGAGTAAACGGATAAACGGATAGTGTTGTTAATTAAAGCAATGGCTATTAATAGTAAGAGGGCACTGAATCCCAATAAAACAAAACTGATTTTATTAACATTATCATTAACCTTCTGAATCAAATTCTTCTGATAAAAAACTTCCTTAACCTGAGGAAATGAAACGAATACTTCTTCAACCTTTTTAATACTATCCGGATTTGCAAATTCGGCAAACAGCTTTACTTCAATTGAAGAGAGTAATGGGTTGTAACCAAGAAAATCAACAAAGTCTTCACCTAATTGCTTCTTTAATTCCTCTGCAGCTCTTTCTTTATCAATATATTCAGTGGATTTTACGTATGAAGATGCGTCCAGATATTTTTGAAGTCTTCTTACTTCTGCATCTCTAACGTTATCTTTTAAAACAATATTAAAACCAATGTTTTCTTTTACATAATTTGAAAGTCGTTGTGCATTTAGCATCAGGTAACCAACAGCTCCCAGTAAAAATAATACTAACGCTATGCTTATTACAGTAGTTAGGTATGAATTTCGAAGTTGTCTTCTTGTTTGCTGGCTATCTTTTTTTCCCATAATACTCAACTGATGCGCTGATTAAACGATAAATCCCATTTTTTCACAGGTGCGTAATCGGCGTAAAGATAGTAAAAAGTATTTTCAGTCGATAAATAAATTAAAATACAAGTATTTGATATAAGGTTTTGTAAGTTTGCACTCATTAATAAATCCGAGAATAGTTATGAATAATAATATTGTTTTAAGAAGTCTGCGTTTTACTTTTGATTTTAACGATGATACCATGATTAAAATTTTTTCGTTGGGAAATGAAAAGGTAACCAGGGCACAGGTGAGTGATTGGCTAAAAAAGGATACAGACGAGGAATTTAAAACAATCATTGATTCATACTTGTCTGCCTTTTTAAATGGATTAATTGTTTTAAAAAGAGGAAAGCAGGAGGGAAAGGAAATTAAAAACGAAAAGAAACTAAACAATAACCAGGTTTTACGTAAGTTAAAAATTGCACTCTCATTAAAAGATGAAGATATGCTTGAAATATTGGATTTGGTTGACATGAAAGTCAGCAAGCATGAGTTAAGTGCCTTTTTCCGTAAGCCGGATCAAAATCAGTTTAGGATGTGTAAAGATCAAATATTACGTAAATTCTTATTTGGTATTCAAAAGAAATACCGAAAAGATATTGAGTGATAGTTGTTAAAGAAAATTAAAAATGTAACAATAGAAGGCACTTTACAGTTAAATACATCACTACAGCAGAGATGTTTAATTTATATGTGCAGGTTGATTATGATTTTAGCGGGGTTAAATGCTGGAATGGTTTTAGGACAGCAAAAAATAGAACGGGAATTTAAGCCATTAACACAAAAGGAAGTTAAGTTGATTGAGGAACAAATGGGAGAGAACAAAAATGTTTTACCCGAATTTGAGAAATCAATTTATCATGCTCTTGCGTATTTTCCTGAATTGAAAAATACTCATATTAAATTTAAATATGAGAATATTAAAACTACATTAAACGCACGTCCAACAATATTTTCGTTGCTTTTTAAGAAAAAAGAAAACAGAAGATATGTAGTGAGAATCAATAGTGCAAAAAAAGACAGTAGCATTGAATTGTCTTCAGTTTCTTACAATGCTCAAATAGGCGTTTTAGCGCATGAATTTTCTCACTTTATTGATTATTCTGAAAAAGGAATTTGGGGAATCTTTAAACGACTGGTTAGTTATACCAATAAAAGAAGTAAAGCTAAGTTTGAGAAAGAAATTGATCAAATGACCATTGATAGGGGATTAGGCTGGCAGTTGCACGATTGGGCTCATACGGTATTGTATGATTCTAATGCTTGTCACAAGTACAAAAAGTTAAAAAGAGAAATCTATCTGACACCTAGCAAGATTCAGGATTATTTAGCTTCTCTTAATCCAGAATTACAACCTGAATATTTATTTCAGAAATTGTAGTTTTCAAAATTTGCTTTCTCAAGTAACACAAAAAAATCCCCTGATTTATGATAATCAGGGGAATATAATATTCCATATTAGGGGTTCTTCTTAGTTTAAGAAAATACTTACAGATTCAACTTGGGCTTGATATTGTAAGTCTACCATTTCCATAAACTGATTTAGTTTTTCTGCTCTTCTTATTTCATTGCCTAACTCGTCGTAAGCACAGGCTTGCCAAAAAATAATGGAAGCTTCTTCAGGTTGATACTTTGTAGCTTCATCTAAATAATAAAGAGCAGAGTGTAATTTACGAGTAGCTTTTTTGTTTGCCTTTTCAGCCGATAATCTTATTGAATTTTTTACGTTTTTGGCAGTTTCAACTTTATTGATGGCAGCCATAATATTCTCTTGAGCTAATTCTTCCAATGAAGTAGTGGATGGATTTACAAAATGAACGTAAATTTCCTTTTCCATTTCAACAGGTGTTCCGTTTACTCGTCCGGCTTGCCAAAGACCTGATGTGCTTTTTAAACAGTTTAAAACAGCATTGTCGTTGGTTGCATCAACGGAGTTTTTAACAGTGAAGTTTGATAAGGTTCCATCTGGGTTTATGGTAAATAACACTGTAACAACACCTTCTTCAGAGTAATTCTGGCTTTGTAAATTGTTTTTTAAATAATAGCAAATAGGAGAGGAGGTCATTTCTTCATCAGAATCCATGATTTGTTGACCAACAAATTTAGGAGGTTCAACAGTAGTTTCTTCTAATTTTGTAACTTGAGCAAAAGTTAATCCTGCCACTAGTAATAATCCTGTTAATAAACCTAGCTTTTCCATAACGTATTCATTTTTTAGTAAAACATCAATTTTATTTCAAATTGCATTTACACAAACAAGCCTTTTGTTTTGTATGACTACGTTTAAATTAATGACGACAGTATTTATGCTGAGGTAGAAAATTAAAGACAGTATAAAATTACAATATGATTTTAATTTTGTCCATATACGATACTGAACAATAGGTGTTTATGTGCTGTGTGTCAGGCAAAAGATGTGTACGGTTTTAAAATTACATTAACATACTTTAACACAATAGATTGTTTATTGCACAAAATCTTTTGAAAATGTATAGGCAATTAACTCAGCAGTGTTGCCTAATTTCGATTTTGATAGCATCTTTCTTCTGTGAGTATCCACCGTATGCTTGCTAATACTCAGGTCATCTGCAATTTCATGACTACTTTTTCCATTGCTAAGTAGATCTAAAATCTCCAGCTCTCTTTTGGTAAATAAATCTAAAGCTTTATGATTAGCTGATGAAGAAGTGGATTGATTGATAAAAAAGTGGGGTGTTAAGTCTGTAATATCAGTAAATATAAAAAGTAGTATTAATTCCTTGCTGTATCTATTGAAATTATAGATACAGGTTTGTTGTAGTAATTTAATGTATTCTCCGGTTTCTTTTCTAATGTAAAAATCAATTAGAGACAGGCATTTTAATGGTTTCAGGTTATGATAGTTTTGCTTTAAGTTGTAGAATGTTTTACAATATGATTTAATTACTTTTTCCTGATCTTTCAGATGGATCTTTTTTAAGAAATCTTTTAAGTGCATGTTTGTGTCTTCAACTCCAATAATAGATGAGATATTTTGAGAAAAGGAAATGTAATTAAGATGAGGTGCTTTTATAAAACAATAAAACTGATTACTGAAACAAAGTGGATTATTGCAATTATTTAGGTTGTAATCAGGTGTATTGAGTAATTTTGAATAATCAATGTCAGACCAGATTTGATTAAGATAATTAATCAGCTCGCTGTAATTTTTTATAGAGAAGTTCATACGGTAAAAGAATTAGTAGGTGAATAAAAAATTATCCATATCTGATGTTGTTTATCTCCTGACCTTTACTTTTAAAATCGGGAATTTTATTGGTCTCAAAAGTAGTTAAAACTATGCACTTTAGTGCATCTTGCTTTAGCTTCTAAAAATCTTAACTTTGATCATATGGTTCAAAGAAT
>NZ_JAPDPJ010000080.1 GCF_026013605.1 Plebeiibacterium sediminum | reverse complement strand
CTCTCATTGAAGTATCTGCTTCAATATTTTTCATTTTTAAATAATCTAACACACCTAAATTACCAGATCTGAAAGCATCTGCCATAGCTAATGGTACCTCAGCTTCAGCTTCGATTACTTTAGCTCTTGCTTCTTGTGCTTTTGCTTTCATTTCTTGTTCTAATGCAACCGCCATAGCTCTTCTTTCCTCAGCTTTTGCCTGAGCAATATTTTTATCAGCTTCCGCCTGGTCCATTTGAAGAACAGCACCAATGTTTTTACCTATATCGACATCAGCAATATCAATGGATAAAATTTCGAATGCTGTACCGGCATCCAATCCTTTTTCTAATACTACTTTAGAAATAGAATCCGGATTTTCAAGAACTGCTTTATGCGATAACGAAGAACCAATTGAAGATACAATACCTTCACCAACACGTGCTAAAACAGTTTCTTCTCCTGCTCCACCAACTAATTGTTTAATACTTGCTCTTACTGTTACTCTGGCTTTAGCAATGAGCTGAATTCCATCCTTTGCAACAGCTGCCACAGGAGGAGTGTCAATTACTTTTGGATTTACAGACATTTGTACCGCTTCAAATACATCACGACCTGCCAAATCGATTGCTGTTGCCATCTGAAATGTCAGATCAATATTTGCTTTTGCTGCAGATACCAATGCATGAACTACACTTGTTACATGTCCTCCTGCCAAAAAGTGCGCTTCTAACTCATCTCTTTTTATATTCTGCAAACCTGCTTTAGTCGCTTCAATTAATGCTCTAACAATAACTGACGGCGGTACCTTACGAACACGCATTAAAACAAGTTGTACTAATGAAATACGAACCCCTGACACTAAGGCTGAGAACCACAACAACACGGGAACGTAATACAGAAATAAGAAAAACAGTACAATAATGACTGCTAATAGGCCAATAAATCCAAGGCCTCCCATATCTACCATACTTATTAAATTTTAGGTTTAACGATTATATATGTTTTAAAAACTTTTGTTACTTCGAGCCTGGTGTTTGAATCTACAAAATTTCCCGGACATCGTGCTTCTATTGTAACTCCGTTTACCAAAGCCTTACCAACAGGATTTAATCTGGTAATTGCAGTACCTTCATCGCCAACACTTATAGCTGAGTCATCCTTTACTTCAACCTGACCATCTACTGCAGAAGTGAGCATTAATTTTTTCCAGGTTCCTGATCGTAGCGACCAAACAATTACGAAAAGAGCAACAACAATTGTTGCTATTAAAGTGGTATTTCCACCTACTGACCCATAGTTTTTATAGGCCATGAAAATTCCTGCCCCAATAAAAAGAGCACCTCCTACTCCTGCAAAAGTTACTCCGGGTAATACAAAAAATTCAAGTATCAGTAAAAATAACCCAAGAATAATCAGGAGGATAATGATTGTTAAAGACATATTTTATTCTATTGTAACCGACAATTTTTTGTCTTGTAGTTGTTTATGAATAGGCGATAATTCTTCTTTTGTACCTATTTTTATTTGACATTTTCCAGTAAAATGAGTCAGAAAAGCGCATTGCTCTGCCTGAACATCATTATGGTCGCACACTTCACATAATGCCTGAATAACAAATTCAAAAGAATTAATATCATCATTATGTAATGTTAATGATTTAAGCTGTTCTTCATCTTTGCTTAAACGACCACTTTTCCATTTTTTTCCAAAAGATTCCATCACTTAGCGTATTTAAAACCAAAATAACACTTTTTATTCAAAAATTCTCTATTTAACAGATTTATTTACTTAAAGTTATTCTTTTGGAAGAGATGATAATTCACCATCTTTAAAATAAACCACGAAGGCACCTGCAAATCCTGACTCTACAACAGTTTCTATTGCATCTTCGGCTTCTTGTCTGGTTTTATAATGCCCGCTAAAATATTTTGTTAATCCTCGTCCTGTTAATTCAATTTTTGATACTTCTGGTATCTTAGATAAAGATTCATTATTGGGAGCATTTCTAAATACCCCAATTTGAATTCTATATTCTTCTTTTACTGTTTCTGTGCTTTCTGGTTTAACAGGTGCCACTTGCTCCACTTCTTTTTGTTTTTCAGGTACAGCATCTACTTTTTTAGGCGCTTCTATAGCATCACTACCTTTTTGTAATTCACTATATGACTTTTGTACCACACCTTTTACCGGTTTTGAAACGGATTCTTTAGGCTGATAACCTTCATTAATCAACTCATTATATAATTTCAAAGCATTCTCCTGGCTTTCTATACCAGCTCTTTTCATGGCTCCAGCCTTCTCAAAATCTTCAATATTTAATCCACCAAGTGTGCTTAGTGCTTTTTTAGCTTCTCTGAAATAGGCATTTCCCTGATAAGTTAACTCTTCAATCTCCTTACCTTTGTTTTCATCCAACTTTGAGGATATATCCTTTAATTTTAACCAATAAACAGGATATTTTTTATCCAATGCTTTATGATAAATTCTTGTTGACAGAATTTTTAATTCTTTAGATTCTTTAATCAATGCAGCAGAAGTTGATATTTCTTCTTCTCCTGATGCATCATCTCCTCTTTTGATTAATTTTCCAAGATTCAAGGAATTGTCCTCTTCTTGTTGTGTTGATTTCGCTAGTAACTGAGATGACTCTAAATTTAAAATATTTGCCCATACATATAACGAATCGGCATATCTTAAAACTTTTATATCATTAGCCGAAAAAAGAGATTCATACATTTTAGCATTCTTTAGGTAATGCTTTTCAAATTCTTCAGAAGTGTACATTGAATATTTTTCGGGTATAAATATCCCTTCAATATTTGTTGCTTCTGAGTTTTTGGGTTTCACCTCCTGATTAGACTGATAGGTTCCTTTTGCAATTCTGTCGCTTATCTCATTGATTTCTTTTTGTCGGGCATACATATAGTTTTCCTGAACCTTATCTTCTAAACTATAAACCAGACCCTCTAATCGTAAAATCTCATTGACAACCTCATTACGCTCAACTTCTGATTTTACAACACCAAATTTTGCACGGTTTTTCTTTAGTAAATAGGATAAGCTATCGCGTTCCTGATCTAACTGGTAACCTTTTTTATACAATGCACGGGCTTCATCATCAATAAAATGTTCAAATTGGGTATAAACTAATGTATCGTTTATTTCAAATGAAAATGCACCTTTTTTTCTTTGATCCACAACATTGGTGGTAGTATTTTGCTGCCTGTAACTATTTTCACCATTATCTTCATCTTGAGCTATTGACAATTTTGCAGATTCTTTAATTTGATTTTCATCCTCAACCATATTTCGAACCTGTCTTCCGTCCCATTTAATATTATAAACTATAACACTATCCCCTCTGATTTCACGATTAGATGCAAACCAGGCTACTTTTGAAAACTCATCTGAAACGAACAAGAAATCATCATCGGGTGAGTTAAAAGGCACACCAAGGTTAATGGGCTCTAAAAAGCTATGGGATTCATTGTCGTAATATGCTTTATAAATATCATATCCTCCCATACCTCCAGGTCGGTTCGAAGCAAAATAAAAAGTTAGTCCATCGGTGGCTAAAAAGGGATAGGCATCATTATAAACTGAATTAACAGGCTCTCCTACTCTTTCACTTTTTCCCCAACCATCAATCAATTTTACCATTTTATAGATACTCATGGTATCTTCAGCATTGGTTTTCATTGAAAAGTATACCACATCACCTCTTTCGGTTTCAAACATTACATTATCAGGATCCACGCCAGACTCAAAAAAGTCACCATTTCTCAATAATTTACCCACATCTTTTACCGGTGCATATTTACTTAATATTGAATTTTTATGAACTTTAGATTTATTCAATACTTCAAGCTGATATATTTTCGAAGATATATTTCTTCCATTATTACACTCTTCTATAAATGTATTGGCTTTATCTACTCTTGCATCACTAGATGATGCGTTTTTAATAAAAGTTTTATAGTTAGAAATAGCTTCTTCGAAATTGTATGATAGTTGATGAGCTCTTCCTAAATAGTAATATACATCCTTACTAATTCCTTTGATTCTTGCGTAGTTTAATTTTTTAATGGCTCCTGATAAATCACGTCTGTTCTTTAGCTCACAGATCCCCATATAGAAATTATATCTACCATCCTTAGGATATTTCCCCAGCAAAAAGTCATATACTTTTTCAGCTTCAACATAATTCCCTGCCTTAAAATATTCTAGTCCTAATTGAGGTGTATACTCTACATTATCAACTCCATTTTGCCCATTGGAGGTAGAAAAACAAACAACTAAAACAATTATTCCTAAATAATATTTAATCATATCTTTTGTAAAAATTAAATCCTTGCCAAAAATATAAATATAAGCCCAATTACCTAAATAAATAGCCATTCAATATGGCTGTTAACTTTTAAAGTTATTCAAACTACCTTATATCAATTCAATATATTTTTTTGCGTATTTATATTAAACCAAAGTTTATTTATATCTTTAGCTTCCTTGAAAATTTTATAAATAAGTTTTGAACCAAGCTTTAATGTATTCGTTTAATGGAATATATTTGTAACCTGAAAATTAAAAACAATGAACATTTTACAAGAAGGCGATAAAGCCCCCGATTTTACTGGAAAAAATCAAGATGGCAAGGATATTTCATTATCTGATTACTTAGGTAAAAAAGTCATTCTCTATTTTTATCCCAAAGATAATACGCCGGGATGTACTGCTGAATCATGTAATCTTAATGATAATTATTCCGATTTAACAGGTAAAGGATTTGAAGTAATTGGCGTTAGTCCCGACAGTGAGGCTTCTCATCAGAAATTCATCAATAAATTTGGGTTTGAATTTGATTTAATTGCGGATACAGAACATGAAATTCTGGAGCTATATAATGCCTGGGGTCTAAAGAAAATGTATGGTAGAGAATATATGGGAGTAATAAGAACTACTTTCATTATTAATGAGGAAGGAATTATTGAAAAAATAATTAATAAGGTTAAAACCAAAGACCATACAAACCAGATTTACGGTGAATTAAATATTGAATAAAAAATAATTAAACAAGAGATAACACTCTGATAGAATTAACAAAATGGCAGAAAAACAAGAAGTTAATAAAGAAAAATTAAAGGCACTACAACTTACCATGGACAAAATTGACAAGGCCTATGGTAAAGGAACTATCATGAAAATGGGAGATGATGAAGTTGAGAATATTCCGGTTATTTCAACAGGTTCATTGTCTTTAGATATGGCATTGGGCGTTGGTGGATTTCCAAGGGGTAGAGTCATTGAAATCTATGGTCCTGAATCTTCTGGTAAAACAACTTTAGCAATTCATGCCATAGCTGAAGCTCAAAAAAACGGAGGAATTGCTGCTTTCATTGATGCAGAACATGCCTTTGATAGATTCTATGCTGAAAAACTTGGTGTAGACATCGAAAACTTATTGATTTCTCAACCTGATAACGGTGAGCAAGCTTTAGAAATTGCTGACCAGCTAATCAGATCTTCTGCTATTGACATTATTGTTATTGACTCGGTTGCTGCATTAACACCTAAAGCTGAAATTGAAGGTGAAATGGGTGATTCCAGAATGGGATTACAAGCTCGCTTAATGTCGCAGGCACTTAGAAAATTGACTTCAAGCATTAACAAAACAAATACTTGCTGTATTTTCATCAACCAGCTTCGTGAAAAGATTGGTGTTATGTTTGGAAATCCGGAAACGACAACCGGTGGTAATGCGCTTAAATTCTACGCTTCATTAAGACTTGATATTCGTAGAGCTTCACAAATTAAAGATGGTGAAGATGTAATTGGTAGCCATACCAGAGTTAAAGTGGTTAAAAACAAAGTTGCTCCTCCATTTAAAAAGGCTGAGTTTGACATTATGTACGGAGAAGGAATTTCGAAAGTTGGAGAAGTTCTTGACCTTGGTGTTGAACTTGAAATTATTAAGAAAAGTGGATCGTGGTTTAGTTATGGAGACACAAAATTAGGACAAGGAAGAGAGGCTGTTAAAAATGTTATTAAGGATAATCCGGAATTGATGGATGAACTTGAACAGCTAATTATCGAAGCCAGTTCAAAGAAATAATATAAAAAATATATTTTTCAAGGTCGGAAGATTTTTCTTTCGACCTTTTTATTTTTTACAAAAAGATAAATTATATTTACGCACTGTAAACCAACATTATGTGATCTTTAATTTATAACCTGAACAATTCAATGATAAACCTAAACAATAAGGCATTTATTACACAAAGTAATACTGAACACGGGGACACCAATCAAGAAACAATTTTTCTTTACAAACAAAGCAAAAGCGTTGTAACTGCCGAATATAAAGGCGGCACAATAAAATCCGGCAATTTATATGGCACTATTGACAGAGATGGCAATATAGACATGCAATACCACCACACCAATTTCAACAATCAATTATTAACAGGAATTTGCCGATCGAAAGTAGAACGATTAGATACCGGAAAACTAAGAATTATTGAAGATTGGCAATGGACAAGCAAGGACTTTTCAAAAGGAAGGTCAATTCTGGAAGAAATTGACCCTACTAATTTCTTTACTTCTTAATCTTTTTACCTAGTTTAAAAAAGGAAATAGTATCCTTTAACTGATCTGATTGGCGCGACAATTCTTCAGAACTGGACGCTAACTCTTCTGATGATGCAGCATTTTGTGAAGTTACATTAACCAACTCTTGTACTGCGTTATTGATTTGTCCTGCACCAATATCCTGCTCCCTGCTGGAGGATGAGATTTCCCTTATTCGCTCTACTGTGTTTTTTATCTCCGGAAGTAACTGCTCAAGATTTTCCCAGGATTCCTCTGCTGTTCTTAAACTTAAGGCGGTTAAACCATCAATAGCATTGGCTGCCTTCTGAGTGTAATCAGATAACTTTCTTACTTCAGTTGCCACAACTGCAAACCCTCTACCATATTCTCCTGCCCTTGCAGCTTCTACAGCGGCATTTAAGGCCAATAAATTAGTTTGCGTTGCGATCTCATTAATGATATTTGTTTTTTCCTTAATTTCTTTCATAGCTTCAAGATTCTCTTTAAGAGTCTCCTGTAGCTTATTCATACTACTTTCCGAATCAACGCTAATCTCTTCTGTAATTCTGGCATTTTCAGTATTTGACTGAATATTTGCCACCATTTCTTCAACTGAAGACGAAATTTCTTCTGTTGAAGCAGACTGCGTACTTGCCCCCTGAGCTATATGTTCTGCCGTTTTACTCATCTGAGAGCTGGCACTGGATACATTTGAAGATCCGTCAATAACTTCCGTAATGACTTCCCGAAGTTTTTGTAATGTGGTAATTAAGGAAGCTTGTAACGTTCCAATCTCATCATCCCTGTTCTTATCAATAGCCAGATCTAAATCTCCTGAGGCTAGACGTTCTGTTTTTTTTGCTAAAGCTACTAAAGGACGAGAAAAACTACGTCCAAAAACTACTGTTCCTAATATTGCTAAAGCCAAAACTCCAATGGAAATAATTAACATTAGCCACAATAAGGACTGTAATTCACTAATTTCAACTTCTCTTTCCTTATTAACTCTTGAGGCAATATCGTCAATATAATTTCCTGTTCCTACAATCCAATCCCATGGTTTAAAATACATTGAATAACTTCGCTTGGGTAAAGCTTCTGTTTCTCCTTTTTTAGGGAACCAATATTCCGTATAACCGCCACCTTCAACTGCAACTTTAATAATGTTCTTAATCAGGTAATTATCTTTTTCATCTTTCAAATTGAGTCTGTTAGTACCCTCTGTTGCACTTCCTAAAAGTACCACATTAGTTCCATCCTGCGTATCAATCCAAAAATATCCTGATTCCCCATAAGACAACTCTCTTACCACATCTGCAGCCAATTTCTTTGCCTGATCCAAAGTAAATTCACCTTCTTCATATTTCTTATAAACACCTTCTATAAGACTATATGCAGTTTCTACTTCGCTTTTTATTTGCTTATCATAATCAGATTTCAATATTTCTTCCAAAGCATCCAGTCTCTTCATCTCTGCATTATAGGATAAAACTCCCCATGGGACAGTTATTGCTAATGCCATCACAATGAGCAACAACATATTAACAGTAATAATTTGGCCTGTAATTGTCCTGAATCTAAATCTGTAATTCCACTTCATATGTTAGTCTTTTGTCAGGTAATAAATAAATCAACAAGGTATTTGCTATATCAAGTTACTAACTATATGGATAAAAAGCCTAGTTAGTCACTAATTTTTATTCTCAATAATCTATACTATCTATTTCTTAGATGCAATAAGAATTATCTTATAATATGTTTTTATTGTGCTTTTACGTCATTTACAATATTGAATTAAGCAGTTATTTACTCAATAATTGGCATAAAGTTTCATGAAAATTTATAAATATCAGAACTAGCTCATTAAATCATCACATATCATATTATATATAAACAAGTTACATATTCTATTACACCTGCAAAAAGATTACAGAACCTAACAAAAGTCATAAAATACATACTCTAACGTATTTGTGATTAAATACATATGATTGTAAATTGGCCGCTTAAAAAACATATTCAAAATTTAAATAATGAATAAGCTTAAATACTCTATTATCTTAGCAATTCTGATTATTGCTTCTTCATGTCAAAACTCTGTGGTAGAAAAAGGATTTACCAACAAAGGCAAAACTTTTTCCGGGAGCAGACTTACACCAGAAATTCTATGGACTTTAGGTAGAATTGGGAACGTTTCTGTTTCTCCAGACAAAGAGACAGTGCTTTACTCGGTTTCGTACACTAACATTGAAGAAAACAAATCATATTCAGACGTTTATACAATCTCGGTAAAAGATGGTGTAAAAACTCAGATTACAGATACAAAAAGTAATGAATCTGCAGTAACATGGAGACCTGATGGAAAAAAAATTAACTTTTTATCTGCTGAAAAAGGTTCAGTTCAACTATGGGAAATGGATGTTGATGGAAGCAACCGGAAGCAAGTTACTAATATTGAGAATGGGATTACCAACTACCAATATTCACCGGATTTAAAACACCTTGCCTTTACTTGTGAAATAAAAATAGATGAAAACATTCATGATTTATATCCGGATCTTCCTTTAGCTAACGCAAGAATTGAAGATGATATCATGTATCGTCACTGGGATACATGGGAAGATGACGATTACAGTCATGTTTTTGTAGCACCTACAGACAAACTAATTGAATCAGGTACTGACATTATGGAAGGTGAAAGATTCGATAGTCCTTTGAAACCATTTGGAGGCGTTGAGCAAATTACATGGAGTTCCGACTCGAAAAGTTTAGCATACTGCTGTGAAAAATTGGTTGGTAAAGCTTACGCCTTTTCTACAAATGCAGATATTTATTTATACAACGTACAGGATCAAACAACCCAAAACCTTACTAAAGGTATGATGGGATATGATTTAAATCCGACATTCTCTCCGGATGGAAAATATTTGGCTTGGGAAAGCATGGAAAGAGATGGATATGAATCTGATAAAAACAGACTATTCATTTTAGATTTAGCCAGTGGTGAGAAAAAGGATTTGAGTACAGGCTTTGATCAAAATGTAGCAAACCTTGTATGGAGCGAAAAAAGTGATAAAATTTGGTTTATCAGTAATTACCATGGCACAAACGAAATATACAGCATCAATACAAATGATGGCAACATCAGCAAAATAACAGAAGGTGTTCATAACTATTATGCTGCTATTCCTGCTCAGGATAAAATTGTTGCCACAAAGGGTTCTATGATGTTCCCAACTGAAATATTTGTAGTAGACCCTAAAACTGGCAATGATCAAGAAATATCTTTTGAAAACAAAGAAATGCTTGCGCAACTGGAAATGGGAAAAGTTGAAAGTAGATGGATTACCACTACTGACAACAAGAAAATGCAAACCTGGGTGATTTATCCTCCTAATTTTGATCCTAATAAAAAGTATCCTACTCTCTTATATTGCCAAGGTGGACCTCAAAGTACTGTTAGTCAGTTTTGGAGTTTAAGATGGAATTTTCAACTTATGGCAGCTAATGACTATATTATTGTAGCTCCAAACCGAAGAGGATTACCAGGCTTTGGTCAGGAATGGAACGAACAGATTAGTGGAGATTATGGTGGTCAAAATATGAAAGACTATTTTACTGCAATTGATACACTTGCGAAAGAGCCATATGTTGACGAAACTAAATTAGGTGCTATTGGTGCCAGTTATGGTGGATTTTCTGTTTACTGGATTGCCGGTCATCACCAAAAGCGTTTCAAAGCGCTGGTATCACATTGTGGAATCTTCAATTTTGAACAGATGTATTCTACTACTGAGGAAATGTTTTTTGTAAACTGGGATTTGAAAGGTAATTATTGGGATAAAGACAATAAAGCTGCTCAAAAATCATTTGACAACTCTCCTCATAAATTTGTTAAAAACTGGGATACGCCAATTTTAGTAATTCATGGAGAAAAAGATTTCAGAATTCCTTATACACAAGGGATGGGCGCATTTAACACTGCAATTATGAGAGGAATTCCAGCTCGTTTTCTATATTTCCCAGAAGAATGCCATTGGGTTTTAAGTCCTCAAAATGGTATTTTATGGCATCGTGAATTTTTCAGATGGCTTGATGCATACTTGAAATAAAGGCTAATTACTCCTTAAAAATTACTTTAAAAGGCATATCTTCACCAGGTATTACTTTTAAAGTAATTTTTTTATATCATATAATCAAAACCATGTCTAAGGCTGAGCGCATTCTACATTTTAAAATTGAAAGAACTTTAACCAAAAATAAATTTGGTATTACTTATCAGGGCCTTGACACCAGAAACAACAGTAAAGTTGTTATCAAAGAGCTACGAGCTGCACCTTCTTCACACGCTCTGAATATGCTTGATAAAATAAATCTTATCGAAGAAGAAAACTTTCTTACATCAAGTTATTTTACAACAAATAACAAACACTTTATCGTCAGAGATTTCATGGAAGGCACTGATTTTAAATCCGTATTAAGTAGCCCTATTAAATTCTCTCAATTATCTAAAGAGTTTGTAATCCAATGCCTGATTGAGGTATTAAATCAGCTCCATAAATTACATTCGGAAGGTATTTTACATACAGATATTAAACCATCAAACTTATTAATAAAACATAAACCCGGAGAAAAAATCAACAAGTGGAATCCTAAAAATATAACCATTATTGATTATGAAAGAGCGATTCCATTCAAATCTCAAAAGACAATAGAATATAAAGGGTTTTCTATGATTTACTCTCCACCTGAGCAAATATTAAAAAGAGTAGATTTATTTAATGAGTCCGTTGATATTTTTGCCACTACGGTTACTTTTCTTGAAATATTATCAAAGCAAAAACCGCTGTATGATTGCAATGCTGAGGTTATGATAAACTTGCAGTTAACTTACCCAATTCCTAAACCCAGAAAAGTTGATCAGGAGCTTTTTGATATATTATCCCCATACATATACAAAGAACGTTTTAAACGCCCTCCTCGTCAATTGACTTATGAAGAAATAACACACACTTTAAAGACAGGTATCAATCAAAGAAAATATAATACTGAAGAGTTAATGAACAACTTGACAGAATGGTTGAAATACCATCATAAACCAGAAAAACATTGGGCTATAAAACTATTTAGGAGAATATTTATTGAAAAACAATAATTGGTCACTTTACAAAAAGAAAAACACATTTCAATCCGTTTTATACTCACCTCAGAATATTAGCACTACAATTAAATCATTGTAAACAATATCTTTACCTTAATGTTGTAAAGAATAAATTATTATGCTAAAATTAAGAATGATTGTATTTTTCTCTATAATTCTCGGTATACATGCTCTGGTAAATTTTTATATCTACAAAAGAGCAGCGCAAGGTATTGAGGCAGTTCCTCATATGCTATTCTGGTTACGGGTGATCATTATCCTGCTTTTTGTTTCCTATCCTTTAGGTCGTTTTTTAGAAAAGGTTTGGTACTCACCTATTGCCCATTTCTTTCATTGGACCGGAGCTTTTTGGTTTGCCGGCATGTTATATTTTGTCATCGCTATATTTTCTTTAGATCTCATTCGATGGGGTAATCATTTATTTGATTTTTTACCAATGAAGTGGATGGAAAACTATTCGAAAACAAAATTAATAACAACCTATGCCACTACTGTTTTAGTTGTTTTAGTGGTAATTATAGGACACATTAATGCATGGACTCCAAAAATTACCAGAAAAACGATTGATATAAATAAAGATGGAGGTGAATTTAAATCCTTAAAAATAGTCGCTGCATCTGATATACATCTTGGAACAATAATAGGACCCCGAAAAACAGGTAAACTGGTTAATACTATTAATTCGTTAAAACCTGACATTATTCTTTTTGCAGGTGACATAGTTGATGAGGATATCAAGCCTGTAATAGAACAAAACCTGGGTAAAAATCTATTGAATTTAAAAGCTCCTTTGGGTGTGTATGGAATTACTGGCAACCATGAGTATATTGGAGGCGCAGAAAAAGCTGTTAAATATCTAGAAGAACATGGTATTGACATTTTAAGAGACACCTCAATTCTGGTAAAAAACAGTTTTTATATTTCGGGAAGAGAAGATCGGGACAAAACAAATTTTACAGGGATCAAACGAAAAACACCAGGCAAATTAACCTCTGAATTAGATCCAACTAAACCTATCATTATGCTGGATCATCAACCATATCATTTAGATTTAGTTGAAAACGCAGGTGTTGACCTTCAATTAAGTGGCCATACCCATCACGGACAATTGTGGCCATTCAATTATATTACTGAAAAAATATTTGAAGTGAGCAGCGGATACAAAAAGAAGGGTAATTCTCACTTCTATGTGAGTAATGGTTTTGGTACCTGGGGACCTCCGGTAAGGTTAGGGAACAGACCTGAGATTATAGAATTTACTTTAAACTTTAAATAAAAAATGGCTTCCTGATGCAGGAAGCCATTTTTCATTAGATATATGATTTTATAATCCTAAAACATCAACTCCTTGCTGAAATACAATATCGCGAGGTATACCGGCCTCTGCAATTCTATCTAAATCCTTTTGCAGTTCAGGAGTGATAAAACCTTTTTCTTTAATCCATTCCTGAGCCTTTTCATAATCTCCATTCCCTTGCATTACCAAAATATCTTTTGAAAGATCAATCATTGCCTGATGCATCTTATCAAAATCCACACGATACTTACCTGTTTCTTCATTTTTAGTAAAAGCTCCCTTTTCATTAAAGTAATTAAACCTGATCATGTTTGCTTTACCATGCGAACTTGACGCTCCAAAACGTATTGATCTGAACAATCCTGCCATAAAAGTTACATAGTTATCCATAAGAACCTGGTCATCTCCCAGTTCATTCATATTGGTTAACATATCAACCATGTATAAACCTAATATATCCGCTTTTCCTTCTTCCATAGCCGAAGCTGTTTCCTTTAACGCCTCTCTAACAGTACCTTTTCCATTCAAGGTATTTTTAATCCCCAAACCATGAGCTACTTCATGAAACATCGTATTCTCAAAAAAGGCGTCAAATGATACATTTGCCTGTTGCTCATCATCAATTAATAACTGGCTAATAGGAACTAAAATCTTATCAAACTTAGCTTTCATGCTATTTTTTAGCTGCAGTTTTCGACTTCCTTTTTCGATATGTACCTTAGGATCATTTGGTAAATTTATGGCGATGGTTTTACTTCCTGCATTGCAATCTCCACCATAAAAAACCACATCATAGGCACCTAAATCAGAATCACTTCCCGGCACTTCACTTTTATATTCTTTATCTACAGGTAATGATTCTTGTAATTGTGGTAATAACGTTGCATAATATGCTAATTTTCCTGACCACTCTTTGTCTTTAATTAAGATAAACGCCTCAAAAGCTGCTTTTGCTCCATAAAGTGCATCCTCATAATTTTCTATTGGACCCACAACAAAATCAATGGTATTGTTTTTCATGCTCATCCAGGCCAAATCGCTCTCAAAGTATTCACCTGTTAATAAAGCTTCTGATCTTTTTAACAAATAATCTTTCAAACCTTCATCATCAGCTAAGGCTGCAGCTTTTTTTAATAAATCAGAAACTTTGGTAAGCTCTTCTTTATAAGCAACATGATATGGAATAACACTTAGTTCTCTTGTGGTTTCATCCCTTTTTATAAGCGTATATAAACTGGTTTTATCAGAATCCTGAATACTTTCAAATTCATCTTTTGTAATATCTTGCGGATAGAAATTAGCTCCCAGGGGTTTAGCGCCAATTCCTTTAATAAATGAAGTATTATTATTGAGCCTTTCCCAAGGTCCATAATTAATCTTTACAAACTTTTTTAAGTACTCATCCTCTATCTTACCCAACAATGCATCTTTATCACCATAAGCTTGTTTCCAAAACAAGTCATCCATAATCTTACCAGCTTCAAATAAAATGGGAAGCATAGAGCGCTCATTCTCGCTTAGTTTTGATAGATCTGTTTTTAATTCTATAGGGATAAACTCCTCAACTTTTTCTTTCACATCAGGAATTGAAGGCTCATAAACTGTAACTGATTTTGATGATTGTTTGCATGAAGTAACCATAAACAAACCACCAAGAAAACACAAAAAAACTCGTTTCATATGCTAATAATTTAATTTTTATTGTCACATGTAACTCGCCAAACTGAATCATTTCCCTGTAAAAGAAAGAATTCTTATGGCTCGTTTCATCATTCTATACTTTAATATTTTAATGCAAGATATCAAATATATAAAATCAATGAAAAAAAGCAAGTAATTGTTCTCTGTGCTTCTAATGAGAAATATTTATATTTTCACCATATAACTGATTTTCTTATAGTCTGTGCAGTCCTTTTTATATGAAAATTCTATTCCTCTTCATTAGCCTCAACAGACAATAATTTTTCCAGTCTTTCTATTTGTTTATTCTTATTTACTTCCCTAAGATTTTGTGCAGTATCAGTAAAATATTGATGTTTACGTATAAAAGTAAGTTGTTTAATATTCCACTCAGTGTATGATCCAATCATATTACGAACCTTAAGCTCTTCGTATAACATATTTGAAACAGGTATAAAATCAGCCCTTCCCAAATAATCCAAATCAGAATCACAAATTACTTTTTCCAGCAAATTTTTAGGCTCAGGAGGAAATTGAGTAGCCATAATTAAACTGCAAACACGGTCGAGTATATCCGGATGATAATGATATTTTTTTAACATTTTACGTGCTAACACTGTTCCATGAAATTCATGATCATCGTAACTAATTACATGTCCCGAATCGTGAAACAATCCGGCTAATTTCAACAACAATATTTCTTCCTCAGATAAACCTTCTGCCCAACCAATTAACTCAACTTCTGTCACTACGTCAATTGTATGCTTGATATTATGGTAATACAGACTATCCGGAAGATTTTGCTCCATCATATCCAATACTTCTTCCTGAATATCTAAGAATTGGATTAATGAGTATTTTACATGAAAGTCTTTAGTTATTTTCCTTTTTGTTCCTTCTTGAATCAATTCTGGCAGCAGTCCATCCACATAAAAGGATTCCATAATACCTTTATATTTTACCGGCATCTGACCTGACGATGAGCAATCAAAAAATTCCTTAACCAATTCGTATGTCATCGCAGAAATATTGATAGAACCCGCTTTACAAGCTTTACCCAAACGACTGGTAAAATTCACGGAATCGCCGGCTAATCGAAAAGGTGCGGATTTTTTTCCGGTTGGTTCAGCTAAAACAGGACCGGTATGAATTCCTATACTTAATTCCCAAAAGGCAGTACCATCTTCACCTCCATTTATTTCTATGGCCGCCTGCTGCATTTCCTGAGCTGCCAATATTACATCTATGGGATTGGTTCTGTTTTCTTCCAACATACCACCACCATAAATAAACACATCACCAACTGTCTTTATCTTAACAATATCGTATTTCTTAGCTATATCACCCATTCTGAGTTGAAGTTCATCCAATTTGTCCATTAACAGTTCGGCTTTTGGATGACCACTTAACTTATGAAAACCTTCAACGGAAGCATATAAAAGAGATGCTCTTGTAAAGCGACGAATTTTTTGCTTAGGAGTTACTTTTTTCTCTTCATCCTCAAATGAAAAATTCGATAATAGATTAAGGTACTTGTCATTTTGCTTCTGAATAAAATTGTATCTGCTTACAATCTCATTCATCTCCCGATTTAACTCTTTATTTCTATTTGCAAGTTTTGAAATTCTGTCAATATACAACTCTATATTATCCATTGAAATGCTTTTTAGCCTAATAACTTTTCTAATTTTTTATCAGATAATATAATTACGACGAAAGTGTTAATAGGTTTTTCTATAAAGGCCTTTTTTTCAGAATTCCTTACCAAAGTATCATATTCTTTGATAAACTAACAATTTTACATGATAACCGATTGTTTACGCACATTTATGCATAAATAATACCAGTAAATATTTACTTATTTATACAGCTTATAGGTTAGCACATGCTGTCTGGCCGGATTCTCGTTTCGCAGTTGGCATACCTCCAACCTCCAGCCTACAATAAGTAATGTATTGAAGGTCATTTTTTATTCAAAGATTACATGTGTCGATATCTCAATTAACATCATATCGTTATTTTCCAATTTCTCCAATTGTAAGGAAATCCCGTATTTGTATAAATTATAATTCAATCCATTTTCTGAAATGAAATCTTTTTTTCTTGTTAACGGATAGAACTCTCTAATTTCAGGATTTGTCATTCCGAGCATTAAGCCATTGTCCGTGTATATTTTAAGAGTATTGTCTTCCTTCATAGTTATACACCTCAGTTTGAGGTTATCTTTATCTGTTTCGTCTGCAAATTCAAATGTGATTGATTTAAAATTAATTTCTCGTGTATATTCAGTTCCAGATATAGATTCTAAAGTTTCAGAATCATAACCATCCCACATTGTAATTACAAATACATTTGGATTGGAATTCTCTTTAATTTTCAAAATCTGATGTAGCTCTGTTATTGTAGTCTTGTTTAGAAAAATGGAGTCACTATTATAAACTATTCCGATTCCGGGTAAAATTTTCACAAAATCATATTGCTGTCCAAATGATTTGGCACTAGATAGAAGTAAAAAAAACAATATGCTTATGCTCAAATATTTCATTCGCAGTCTTTTTCAAAATAGAGTACAACAAAGCAATAAAAAGTCACCAACTACAACGCTTGTTCCAACATTGTTATTATTTCACGAACTCTTTCGTCTTCAGGATCTTTTGCATCCATCCAATGGATATTAAATCCACTCCTTTCCATCTTCCTAAACCAGGTCATTTGTCTTTTAGCAAACTGATGTATCGCAATATTTAGTTTCTCAAACATCTCATTGTACGACAACTTACCTATTGCATGCAGCGTGAGATACTTATATTCCAGGCCATAGTAGATTAAATCATCGGGATGAACGCCACTATCTAATATAGATTTTACCTCATCTATCATTCCCTCTTCTAATCTGGATTTTAATCTTCGGGTAATTTTTTCTCTTCGCAACTCCCGATCTATATCCACTCCTATAATTAATGGGTTTAATTCTGGCAATTCAACCTCAATAGTTGGATTATCCATATAGTATGTCTCAATTTCAATACTCCGAATGGCTCTTTTTATAGTATCAACATCAGTTTTATTATGTAACTTCTTAAAAGAGGACAATATTTGAGTCAGTTCTTCAAGAGATTTTCCTTCGAGACTTTTTCTTAATTCAGGATTTGAAGGCACATGAACCATTTTAAAATGACTTAGCACTGCCTCAATATACATTCCTGTTCCACCGCACATAACAGGAAACTTACCCCTACTTTTAATATCTTCAAATGCTTTAAAAAAATCAGTTTGATACTCGTAAACATTGTATTTATATCCAGCATCTACAATATCAATTAAATGATAGGGTATTTGTGTTCCATCAACAATATAATCATCTAAATCCTTGCCTGTACCTAAATCCATATTTCTATAAACCTGACGGGAATCTGCACTTATAATTTCTCCATCAATTTTATGTGCCAGTTTTGTTGCTAATGTTGTTTTACCACTTGCAGTAGGACCTAATACAACGACCAGATTATATGGTGACATTTTTTTCATGAATATATGTTATTAACATCAATTTAAAGTACTCAAACTTTAATTCTATTGATTTTTTATATTTTTGACACCACAAAACTAATTAAAATAGCTTCAAATCTAACTCACAGCACATTTAATAAAGTATTTATGGATTCTAAAAATCAACCACAAAGTCTGATCACTAGATATAAAAACATTTTTATAAGAACAAAAAACCTTATTATTAGTCCACAAAATGAATGGGAGACCATCCATAATGAGAAAAGTGATTTTAATAAGATTTTAAGTGAATTTGCATTGCCTTATTTGGCTGTTATTACACTGATAAGTTTTATTAATTCCATTATGGCTCATCAGGACCCGGATTTTACTTTTGCGCTTAAAAATGCAATAGGTCAATTTACGGCTTTCTTTTTAACCCTATTTATTTCCTATTACATTTTAATTAAGATTATCCCTCAATTTGCAAAAACACCCAAAACAGCACAAGTAAAAGATATTGCTATAAAAACGGTTGCTTATTCAATGGTAGTTATTTTTATATTAAGAATAACAACACTTTTAATTCCGCAAATTTATTTTTTACAAATAGCAGGTTTATATACGGCATTCTTAGTTTGGCATTCAACCAAACATATTGGAGAATTTGAGAATAAAGATTTCAGAATTGTTCTTACAATTATTATTAGTTTACTAATTTTGTTTCTTCCTTATTTGTTATGGGTAATGTTTATCCGTTTTAGTGGGATTTGATTGGGAATAATATGACACAGAATAAAGTTAACATACGAAATAAAAAAGCTTTTTTTGATTACGAAATCCTTGAAAAGTTTGTTGCCGGCATTCAATTGTCCGGTACTGAAATAAAATCTTTGAGATTAGGTAAAGCCAGTTTAGTTGAAGCTTATTGCTACTTTGTTAGAAACGAGCTTTGGATTAAAGGGTTTAATATAGCTGAATACTTTTTTGGAACCTATAACAACCATATGCCTCTAAGAGAGCGAAAGTTGTTATTACAAAAAAAAGAACTTCAGAAATTAGATAGAAAAACAAAAGAATCAGGGTTGACCATTATTCCTTTAAAAGTTTTTCTGAATGACCGTGGTTGGGCTAAAGTTGAAGTTGCCCTAGCTAAAGGAAAGAAAAGTCATGACAAAAGAGAATCCTTAAAACTTAAGGATGCCAAAAGAGAAATGGACAAGATGAAGAAAATTCATTAATAAAGATCAGAAAATGCCAGTTTATTGCTGGCATTTTTTTTGCATAAAACCCATCCCAGTAATTTTTTCAAGATATCGCCAGCCAAACAGAAACTTTACTCTCAGCAAAAAATATAATCTATTGATTAAATTTTTAAAAGCTTACGCAACCCCTTTATATATTTAACATCATAAGAACAGATTAATACTTCCTAAATTTGACATGAGATGGTAAATCTTTAATTTAGAAGAATAATAAAATAACCATAATCTATGATTTACTTAGTTTAGGTGGTATAATTTTTTGCGTGAAGAATCTTGAAGAAATAATAAAAAGATGCCAAAAGAATAATGGCAAGGCTCAAAAACAATTATATGATTGTTTTTCGCCCTGGCTTTATGGTGTTTGTCTGCAATATTGTAAAGACAAAACGGAGGCTGAAGACCATCTTCAAGAATCATTTATAAAAATATTTACTAACATAAAAAAATACAGATTTGAAGGTTCATTTGAAGGATGGATGAGACGAATTGTGGTAAATACAATTATCGAAACCTTTAGAAAGAAAAATCCGGTATATTTTGTTGATTCGATTGAAGACATTGCAAAAGACGCACCTGAAATCAGTGAACACACAGAAACGATTAACCCGAAAGAATTACTGACGTTTGTTGAGGAATTACCTCCCAAATACAAATTGGTTTTTAACCTTTACGCATTAGAAGGATACTCACATCAGGAAATATCAGATATACTGGGAATATCTATTGGTACATCTAAATCTAACTTATCACGAGCACGAAAAATTTTAAAGGATAGATTATCCATAAAAAAAAATGATTCAATAATAGCATGAGCAAGGAAAACAACATAGATAGATTATTCAGGGAAGGCTTGTCTGATTTCTCAGCAACACCTCCTACTCATGTATGGGATGCTATTAATGCAGAAATAAAAAGCAATCGCAAACAAAAAATGGTTTTGCTTTTATGGAAGGGTTCTGCAGCTGCTGCATTTATTGGTGTTATTATTTTAGCAGGAATATTGTTACATACAAGTAATACTGAATCACCAAAATATCTAACAAATTTACAACCTGATTCTGGTCTGATTATATCTGAAAACGAAAACAAACAAACCAACGAAACAGGAGCAACTTCAATAAGCAATACAATCTCTACAAATAAAGATGTTGAGCAAAAAGAAAGTTTATATGTTCATGAATTACAAAACCAAAAAGAAAATTCAAATATTAACAAAGAGATAAAAACGGTTGCTTTCAAAAACAGTGAGGAATATACAAACTCAAATCTACTATCTGCACAAAATAATACTCAAATTAAAAAAGAGGTATTATTGAAAGCAATCTCCAATAAAGATGTGATTACGCATACAGAAACTATTGATCCATCTACAGTGTTCTTTTTGCAAAATAGCGATATGGACAACAAACGTATGGCTGACATGATCTTTGGAGATTCTGAAGACGAAGAAGAAATAAAAAAAGAATTGTTTGCTGCCATATCTGTAGGTGGACAAATTGCTCCTTCGTATTCCTATAGAGATGGAAATAATAACAGTGCAAAGAATGAAAGTGGGATCACTAAATTAACAGGAGGAGTAAATGTTAATTTTAAGACCAGTAAACGCTTTAGAATAGAAACAGGACTTTTGTATGCCCAAGTTGGTCAAAAATTTAGTAATTCCTCTTATACGCCAAGTAATTCAGTAGCCTTTGGTCTGCTAGAAGATAACATACAACCAGCTCCCTCAGCTAATAGTTACCAAAATTCGATGGGAAATATAGTGCCTAAAAGCTCATCTTCAGGAAAAATGTTTGATGCCGCTCCTTCAACTGATTTTGAAGCAAGCAGAACTATTTCTAATATGGCTTTCTTTAGAAATTCAGAAGTCGAAATCCAGCAAGAATTAGAATATATTGAGATACCTTTTATTTTAAAATACGATATCATAAATAAAGGCATTGCTCTTTCTGTAAATGGAGGAGTAAGTACAAATGTATTGGTAGGAAATAATGCTTATAACATTAGCAATAACACCAGAAATAAAATTGGAATGATAGAGGGAATTAACGCTGTAAGTTATAGTGCTAGTTTTGGTTTGGGTTTACGTACTCCCATCAATTCATCTTTTGACTTTAATGTGGAACCTCGTTTTAAGTATTTTATTAACTCCATAACTAGCTCTTCTGAATATGAATACAAACCATACTCTTTGGGACTTCTTATTGGGGTAAATTATAAGTTTTAACCTCAGTTCGATTCTAAAATAAGGCTAATTGATCAGACTTAATTTTCTCAACTTTAATAGCAGGTTTCTTTGGAAAAAATGAATAGGCTATT